>JBGGMV010000066.1:0-145694 GCA_041287865.1 Alphaproteobacteria bacterium
ACAAGCTCTCGCCCATCGAAGTGCCGCGCAAGATTATCGTGCGTGAAAAACCGCTGCCGAAAACGGCGGTGGGCAAGCTGTCACGCAAAGACCTGCTGGCCGAAGAAGGCATCGTCAGGAAATAAAAAATAAACAGGGAAGATAACATGTCCGCCAATACCATGCTGAAGCAAGACAGCGTAGAAATGCCTTGGGTGAAGAATTACGTCCCCGGCACGACATGGGATATCGACATCCCGCAGCAGCCGCTGTTCTCGTTCCTCGACCGCACGGTGGAGAAATTCCCCGCGCGTCCCGCCATCCACTTCGCGGGCCATGTCTACGACTTCAAGACGGTGGGTCAGCTTGTCAACCGCGTGGCCAGGGGCCTGCAGCTGCTGGGCGTGAAAAAGGGCGTCAAGGTCGGGCTGTTCATGCCCAATTCCGCCTATTCCGTCATCGCCTATTACGGCGTGCTTAAGGCGGGCGGCACGGTCGTCAACTTCAACCCTGTTTATGTGGAACGCGACCTGATCGTGCAGGCCGACGACAGCGAAACCGATTTGCTGGTGACGCTCGACCTGCCGCCGCTGCTGGAAAAGGCCACCACGCTGCTGGAGAAAACGAAGATCCGCAAAACCATCGTCTGCCCGATGAAGCAGAACCTAGCCTCCACCACCAAGACGCTCGACCTCCCGGACGCGAAAAACAAGCCCGACGCCTTCCTCTGGTTCTGCGACCTGACCAGCAACGACGGCAAACCCGAAGCCGTGATGATCAACCCGCTGGAAGACATCGCCGTGCTGCAATATACCGGCGGCACGACGGGTATCCCCAAGGGCGCGATGCTCACGCACCACAACCTCGTCGCCAATATGGTGCAGATCGGCAAGTGGTACCACAACACCAATGACGGCGAGGACAGCATGATCGCCGTGCTGCCGCTCTTCCATGTCTTCGCCATGACCGTCGTCATGAACATGTCGATGATGAAGGGCATGACGCTCTTCATCATGCCGCAATTCACCGTGCCCGAGCTGCTGGAGCTCATCAAGCACCAGAAGCCCGGATATGTTGCTGCGGTGCCGACGATGTATATCGCCATGGCCAACCACGACCGCATCGCCGAATACGATTTCTCCTCGATCAAGTTCTGCCTCTCTGGCGGCGCGCCGCTGCCGGCGGATGTGAAGCGCGTGTTCGAGCAGCGCACCAAGGCGAAACTGGTGGCAGAAGGCTATGGCCTGACCGAATCTTCCCCCGTTGTCACCTGCAACCCCATCAGCCCTAAGGCGCGCGCGGGTTCAATCGGCCTGCCCATCCCGGGCACGCTGGTCGAGATCATCGACCTCGCCGACCGCAAGACGCCGCTGCCCATCGGCGAAAAGGGCGAGATCTGCGCGACCGGCCCGCAGGTGATGAAAGGCTATTACAAAAACCCCGCCGAAACCGAAGACGTCATGCGCGACGGCCGCCTGCATACCGGCGACGTCGGCTATATGGATGAAGACGGTTTCGTCTATATCGTCGACCGCGTGAAGGACTTGATTCTGGTAGGCGGCTATAACGTCTACCCGCGCCACGTGGAGGAAGTAATCTACGCGCATCCCGCGATCGAGGAATGCATCGTCGCCGGCGTGCCCGACAAGCTGCGCGGCGAAGCCGTGCATGCCTGGGTAAAGCTCCGCCCGGGTGAATCGGTTAGCGCCGAGACGCTCCGCGTCTGGCTGCACGACAAGCTGTCGCCGATCGAGCTGCCCAAGAAAATCATCATCCGCAACGAGCCCCTGCCCAAAACCGCGGTCGGCAAGTTGTCCAAGCGCGACCTGTTGATCCAGGAAGGCATCAAAAAACGCTAATTAATTCATATACTTGTCCGCAATATCCCTTTACATATTCATGGCAATCGGGTAATATGCTAGAATATTGGTGTGTAAGGGGATTCGCGTAATGGCTGCTAATATCTTCACAAAAGGCATGTTGTGCCTCGCCTTCGCTGCGGCGCTGACGGGTTGCGGACCTAAATCCGAAACGCCGGCCAATGACGTCAAGGCCGAAGCCGCCCAGACCCAGAAAGTCGATTTTTCGCGCACCGATCCCAGCGCCGCCATGTGGCGGATCGCCAACGATGGCGAAAGCGCCGCAGTGCTCCATTATAATGCCTACAAGGCCGAACGTAATTTCCGCGCCGGCAAGATCAGTCAGGAAGAATTCAATACGATCGCCAAGACTGCTTCCGACGGCGTGGCGGGGATACGCGCGCCTTATGTTGGCACGAACTTCCTCAATTCCTTCGACCAGGTATTCGCCGATGCCGTTCGGACGAAGGATAAAGTTGACCGCATCAGCAACCCGCAGGATTACGCGCAGCCGCAGGCCGGCCAGCTCGCCGAGGGCGCCACGGGGCAGAGCCTTATCGCCGAACTTATCAAGATGGCCGCCGGCCAGATGGCCGAAGACCTTAAAATCGCCGCCAACGCTCAGGCGATCGGGCCTGCGTCGCAAGATCCCGCGCTGCAGGGCATTTCGACCCGCCAGTCCATTTTCCCGGGCGGCCCGCTGCAGTACCAGACGGTTCTGGACGGATCGGCGCTGAAGCCCGGCGGCATTTACAACTACACCGGCAAGCTCACCATCAACGGTGACGTGCCTGAAAACACCACGCTGAACGTCGACGGCAAGCTTGTCGTCAGCGGCAACGTCGCAGGCGGCGCCAAGCTGAGCGTGAAGCAACCCGAAAACACGCGCCCCGAAAAATACGACTGCTGGAACTGGGCCTATGGCGCTTCTTATACAAAGCCGAGCGATATATCCTATCATTACGGCCTGCGCGACGACGCCTGCACCCGCATCATCCCCGACGGGCTGAAGTACAAGAACGATCCTGAAGCCGCCATCCACATCACCGGCTCTGCCGCGAACAATGCGGGGCTTTATACGAACGGCGGAAAAATCGCCGTCGACGGCGGCCGCGTTGCGCCGGCCCCGACGGTCACCGCGCCCCAACCCGCGACACCCGCACGCTAGACACATTTATAAAGCCGGCCCGCGCCTGCGGAGCTGTTTAGCACACACTTAAAATATTATGTAAATATAAAGAACGCCCGCCTTCGCCAGAACGGGCGTTCATATTTCATATTGTCGTTTTTTCTTGTCCCACCCCGCCCGCCATGCTATCGCTGCCACGCTAGGCATTTTACCTAATCTTAAAAAATCATTCAAAAAAAGGAAAAGAGCACAATGGCTAAACGCGCGGTGAATAATCAGGAACAAGAACAGCAATTCGGCGGCCACCTGAAACCGGAAGTCCAGAACATCATTAAGCTGACGCTGGCCTTCGCAAAGGCTGTCGGCACGAATCAAGCCGACAAAGGCGATAACCTTGTCGTGTCTCCCTACAACGCAGCCGCATGCCTTGGCATGGTGGCGCTGGGTGCAGACGGCCAGACGCGCGACGAGCTCGCCAAAACCTTCTTCGGCACCGACGGCAAGGGCCTCGAGCAAGGCGTGAAAGACTACGCGAAGCTGAACGACGAAATCCTCGCCGCCAATAAAGGTCAGGTAACGCTTTCCACCGCCAATGGCATCTGGACGAACAAGGACAACGTCACGCTGCTGCAATCCTTCGCCGACGACGCGCGCAAGAACTTCGGCGCGGAAATCAGCGCCGAAGACTACGCCGATCCCGCCACGGTCAAGAAAATCAACGACTGGGCCGACAAAAACACCAACGGCCTGATCAAGGAAGTGCTGAAGAACCTGGACGCCGATGACGCGGCCGTGCTCGCTTCCTCGCTCTACTTCAAGGGCCAGTGGACGAACAAGTTCGACAAAGCGCTGACCGAAGACAAAGTCTTCACGCAGGACAACGGCGCGGCATCCAAAACCCCCACCATGCGCCAGGACATCGAAGAAGACATGATGACCTATACGAAGGGCAAGGATTTCGAAGCCGTGGCGCTCACCTACGGCGAGAAAAAACGCACCGACGAGGAATGGAAAGATCCGACGATGCGCATCGTGTTGGTCCGCCCGACGGACGATAACGTCAGCGCGCGCGACTGGCTGGCCAGCCAGGCCAACGGCAAGGTGCCGCAGTGGCTCGACAACTGGCAGTATAGCGAAGCGGTCGGCTCGGTCGAGCTGCCCCGCATCGACATCAAGCAAAAGCACGACCTGATTCCCGCGCTGGAGCAAATGGGCGTGAAGCAGGCTTTCGATCAATCCGCCGCCAACTTCCAGAAGATGATCGAACCCGCCGGCCGCAACCTGTTCATCAGCAAGGTCAGCCATGACGTCGTCTTCAAGACCAACGAAGAAGGCTCCGAAGCCGCCGCAGTGACGGTTGCCGTCGCCAGCTTCGAATGCGTGGCGATGCCCCCGCAGAAGGTCGACATGAAACTGGACCGTTCCTTCGTCTTCGCCCTGCAGGATGTCAAGACGGGCGCGGTGCTGTTCATGGGCGCGGTCAACAAGCCCAGCGACGATATGACGCCGGTGGCCAAAAAGAGCGGCCCCGATTGCCTCTATCCCCCGAAACGCTAATTTTTTTAAAATCAGGAGAACACCATGAGCAGATCAAGAAGCTTCCGTACGGGTACGGAACAGGAAACCGAACACGGCGCGCATCTTTCGCCCGAGGTGAAAAACACCATCCGGCTGACGCTCGCCTTCACCAAGGCGGTCGGCGCGGACCAGAAGGACAAAGCCGACAACCTCGTCGTCTCCCCCTACAACGCGCTTGCGGCCCTCTCGATGGTCGCCAAGGGCGCCAACGGCAAGACGCGCGACGAAATGGCCGAAGTGCTGTTCGGCGTGAAGGGCAAGGACCTCGACGCTTCCGCAAAATCTTACGTCGACCTGAACGAACAGGTGCTGGCGGCCAACAAGGGCTCGGTCGAGCTCACCACCGCCAACGGCATCTGGGTCAACAAGAAGGAAATCACGCTGGACGCCACCTTCGCCAAGGACATGAAGGGCGAATTCAAGGCCGAGATCAGCGAAGAAAACTTCGGCAAGCCCACCGTCGATAAAATCAACAAATGGGCAGGCGACAATACCAAGGGCCTGATCAACGAAGTCCTGAAAGAGCTGAAGCCCGACGACCTCGCCGTGCTGGCCTCCGCGCTCTATTTCAAGGGCCAGTGGACGCACAAGTTCGACAAAAAACTGACCGAAGACAAGGGCTATACGCAGGACGGCGGCGCTGTTTCGAAAACCGCCACCATGCACCAGGATTTCGGCCGCCAGCAGGATTTCCGCATCGTGCAGGGCAAGGATTTCGACGCCGTCGCCCTGAACTACGGCGAGAAAGACCCGAAAAACGGCAAGAACCCGACGATGCGCATCGTACTGGTTCGCCCGAAGGACAACAGCGTTTCCGCCCGTGACTGGCTGGCGGCGCAGTCGACCGGCAAGGTGCCGGCATGGCTGGACGCTTACGCCTACCAGAACGCGACCGGCTCGGTCGAACTGCCCCGCCTCGACATCAAACAGACCTTTGACCTCATCCCCGCGATGCAGGACATGGGCATGAAACAGGCCTTCACCGATGCGGCCGATTTCTCGAAGATGGTCACGAAGGACAGCGGCAAGCTCAAGATTGGCAAGATCAGCCACGACACCGTCTTCAAGACGGACGAGGAAGGCTCCGAAGCCGCCGCCGTGACCGTGGTCGGCATGCGCCGCTCCGCTTCCATCCCGCAGCCGATCCCCCACCTCGATGTGAAGTTCGACCGCTCCTTCGCGTTCGCGCTGCAGGACATCGAAACGGGCGCCGTGCTGTTCATGGGCGCGATCAACAAGCCCAATGACGCCATGAAGCCTGAAGCTGCGGCCAAAAAGCCGAAAGCCGCAACGCGCAAGCGCTAAGCGTCGCTATATAATGCAAAAGGCCCGGGAGCGATCCCGGGCCTTTTTGTTTAGATTTTTTCAGTAACAGGCGTTGCCCTTGAACCCGGTATTCGTCACACGGCCGTTGGTGATCATAAAGGTTGTTTCGCAGTCGCGTGTTTCGCGCTCGGGATACCCGCCAAAGCAATTACCCACATAACCCACGCCCGCACGGCTGCCGAAACAGGTGTTGAAGCCGCTGCCGGGGTAGAAAACCTTGCGGCGCTTCACGTAGGCCAGCATTTTCGTGCGGTTATCCAGCTGATAGGTCTTGTCGGGCACGCCCCAGGCGGTGACGAGTTCTTTTTCGGTAGCGCCTTTCCAGCCGGCGGTTTTTTCCTTGTACGAGGGGCCGGTGGCGCAGGAGGCCAGCAGCAGCACGGTGAAAACAGCAATAATATTGCGCATCGAAAGATACCTCTGTCTTACGAACGCAGGACACCGCCGGTTTGTTTCGTCACGCTGTCGACGATCTTCTGGCTCAGCGCCACAATCTCCTCGTCAGTCAGCGTTTTTTCGACCGGCTGGATGATCACGCCCAGCGCGACGGATTTTTTGCCGGGATCGACGCCCTTGCCGGTATAGACGTCGAAAATATCGACGCCGGCGATCAGGGCCTTATCGGCGGCTTTGATGGCGCGGATCAGCTTTTCGGCCTCGACCTTTTCATCCACCACAAAGGCGAAATCGCGGCTGAGGGGCTGGAAGGGGGAGGGTTTCAGCAGCTCTTTACGCGAACCCTTTTTCTTCGGCTGGGGCAGGGTGCCAAGGAATACCTCGAACCCTGCGCATTTTTCTTCACGCTTCATGGCGGCCAGTACGGCGGGATGTATTTCGCCGAAATAAGCCAGCACCAGCGGCCCCTGACGCAAAGCGCCTGAACGCCCCGGGTGATACCATTCCGGCGCATCGGCCGTCACCTGCACGCCGGCAGGGTTCACGCCGCAGCTTTCCAGCACCGCCAGCGCATCGGCCTTCGCATCGAAGGCGTCGACATCGCGCGCAGGACCCGCCCAGTGGCGCGCCACTGCGCTGCCCGAACGCAGGCCCGTTGCCGTCATTTGCTGGCCCTCTGCGGTAGTGGCCTTGTAGGTATTGCCAATTTCAAACAAACAGGCATCGGCATAGCCGCGATCCGCGTTTCGGCCCGCCGCCGCGATCAGGTTCGGCAGGATGGAAGGACGCATAACCGACAGTTCCGACGAAATCGGGTTGGTCAGCGTCAGCGCCTTCTTGTTCTGGTGCAGTTGCGCGCCGAACAGGTCAGCCGTCGCATCGTCCATGAAAGACCATGTGACAGTCTCATAGAGCCCGCGCACGGCCAGCGTGCGGCGTGCGGTGACAGCGCGTTTGGATAACGGGTTCAGAGCCGAACGGCGCTCGTCCGCCGCAGGGCGCACCAGCACGACGGGAATATTGTCGTAGCCTTCGATACGCAAAACCTCTTCGACGATATCGGCACTGCCGTCGACATCGCTGCGCCAGCTGGGCGCTGTTACTTCCCATGCCTTGCCGTTATCGTTGACAGTAAAGCCAAGGGCCGAGAGAATTTCTTTCTGGCGCGCCAGCGGCAAATCCATGCCGCCCAGCAGTTTCAGGCGCTCCGGCGCATAGGATATTTTTTTCGCGACGATGGGTGCCGCGCCCGCCACCACATTCTCGCTCGCTTCCCCGCCGCAGAGGTCGAGAATCATTTTTGTGGCAATCTCCGCGCCGGTGGCCGCAAAGGCGGGATCGATCCCGCGCTCGAAACGGTAACGGGCATCTGAATCAATCTGTAGCGTCTGGCCGGTCTTGGCCGTGCGCACGGGGTCGAAGCAGGCGACCTCGAGGAAGACGTTAACGGTCGCATCCGACACGGCAGACGATGTGCCGCCGATAATGCCGCCAAGGCCCAATACGCCTGAATCATCGCAGACGGCGGTCATGCCATCCAGCAGTTCGTACGATTTATCGTTCAGCGCATCAAGCTTCTCGCCCTTCTTCGACAGGCGCACATGGATATTGCCCTTCAGCTTGTCGGCATCAAACACGTGCAGGGGACGCGCGCAAGCGATGCTGAGGTAATTGGTGATATCGACCAGCGTCGAGATCGGGCGCAGGCCGATGGCCTTGAGACGATCGGCCAGCCACTGGGGCGAGGGGCCGTTCTTCACGCCCTTGATATACCTGCCAATGAATAACGGGCAGGCCTGCGTGTCTTTAATGTCCACGCCAATCGGGCTCTTGAATTTACCCGCAACAGGCGCCGCAGCAGGGGGTTTCAGTTTTCCAAGCACCGCTGCGGCCAAATCACGCGCAATGCCAAGAATGCCGGCGCAATCACCACGGTTGGGTGTCAGGTTGATTTCGATTACTGCATCGTTCAGGCCGAGGGCCGTAGCGGCATCGCTGCCGGTCGCGAAAGTGTCGGGCAGCTCGATAATGCCTTTATGTTCGTCCGAGAGCAGCAGCTCGCGTTCCGAACACATCATGCCGTTCGATTCCTGCCCGCGGATTTTTGCTTTTTCCAGCGTCTTGTCGATGCCGGGGATATAGCTGCCGGCGGGGGCGAAAACGCCTTTCATGCCCGCCCGCGCATTAGGCGCGCCGCAGACGACTTTCAGTTTTTCCTTGCCGGTATCAACCACAAGGCACTGCAGCCTGTCGGCCTCCGGATGTTTTTCAGCCGTGAGCACATGGCCGACGACAAAACCGGCCAGCGTCTTGGACGGATCGTCGATGCCTTCGACTTCAAGGCCGATGGCGGTCAGTTTCTGCGAAATCTCGTCCAGCGAGGCGGTGGTGTCGAGATAATCCTTGAGCCAGGAGAGGGTGAATTTCATGTCTGTTCTCCTTACGCCAGCGCCGGATTGGGCTGGTCCATGGGGCCGAAGCCGTAGTGCCTCAGCCAGCGCAGGTCAGATTCAAAGAAGGTGCGGAGGTCAGGGATGCCGTATTTCAGCATCGCCACACGCTCGATCCCCATGCCGAAGGCAAAGCCTTGGTATTCGTTCGGGTCGATGCCGCAGTTTTTCAGCACGTTCGGATGCACCATGCCGCAGCCCAGAATTTCCAGCCAGTCGGAACCTTCGCCGATTTTCAGCTCGCCCCCTGCGCGGGAGCAGCCGATATCCATTTCGGCGGAGGGTTCGGTGAAGGGGAAGAAGCTGGGGCGGAAACGCGCCTTCAGCGTATCGACTTCGAAGAAGCGGCGGCAGAATTCAATCAGGCAACCTTTCAGGTGGCCCATATGCGCCGTCTTGTCGATCAGCAGGCCTTCCATCTGGTGGAACATCGGCGTATGCGTCATGTCATAGTCGGAACGGAAAGTGCGGCCCGGAATAATAACCTTTATCGGCGGCTTGGTTTCCTGCATCACATGCACCTGCACGGTGGATGTATGCGTGCGCAGCAGGCGCTTGGCGGCAAGACCTTCCTGCCCCGGTGCGTCGGGGAAATAGAAAGTGTCATGCATCGCGCGCGCAGGGTGGCCCGGCGGGAAGTTAAGCGCGGTGAAATTGTGGAAGTCGTCCTCGATCTCCGGTCCCTCGGCGACGCTGAAACCCATATCGGCGAAGATTGCGATCATTTCCTCGATCGTTTGCGAAATAGGGTGGATCGTGCCCTTCTGCTGCACGCGGGGCGAGAGGGTGACGTCGACCTTTTCCTTCGCCAGCCGTTCGTTCAGCGCGGCGCTTTTCAGCGTCAAGGCGCGCGCCTCGATCTCGGCGGTGATTTCGTCCTTAAGCTTATTAAGCGCTTGTCCCATCTCCTTGCGCTGGTCGGGGGTCATCTGGCCCAGCGTCGCCATCAGGCCCGTCACCTTGCCTTTTTTGCCAAGGGCGGAGACGCGCACCTCCTCCAGCTTATCGATATCGTTGGCGGCCTTGACCGTTTCAACGATTTCTTTGCGCAGGGCGTCGATATTGCTCATGTCCGTCATCTTTCTTTAAGGTTCCGTACCGGGCGCGATGGTCACCTGCAGCCCGTCAAGTTTCTCGCTCATCAATATCTGGCACGACAGCCGCGAATTGTCGTGAATGTCGAAGGCGTCATCCTGCAGCCGCTCGGTTTCTTCGGCCAGCGGCGGCACAAGCTTCGGCAGCCACGCAGGGTCGACGTAAACATGGCAGGTGGCGCAGGCCAGCGCGCCGCCGCATTCCGCCTTGATGGCGATGGCCGGATCGTCGCGGCCATAGTCGCGGATGATCTCCATCACGCGCCAGCCTTCCACGCCTTCCAGCTGGCGTTCATTCCCGTCGCGCCCCGTGACCAGTATCTTCATGCCGCTTTCTCCCGGTCGATGCGGCCCAGCATTTCCTTCATGGCGTAGCAGCCAGAGGCCGCCAGCAGCGATAATTCGATCGGCATCAGCAATGCGGCCAGCGCGACGGTGATGGCCGTGGGCTTTGTCTTGATCGTGAGGGCTTCGGGCGACGTCAGGGTAAACAACCCGGCCTCGACAAAGAACAGCGGCGAAAGGCAGACGATGGAAAGGCCCAGCAGGCTCAGCGATATGCGAATGCCGTTGACCTGGAAGATATAGCGCTTGATCGAATAGCCGACCGAGGCGAGAAGGGGCACGACCCCGAAACGCAACGACCAGAAAGAAGCACCGATCAGCAACAGCAGGAACATGTTGGCTCCGCCGCTTTGCTGCAGCTGCGGGTTCTGCATGAACCATGTGCAATAGCCTTTAAAGCCCGCCCACCACGCGGACCAGAGCAGCCAGACGATCACCGTCACCTTCAGCCAGTGATGCCGTTCGCGCATTTCCTCCGGCGTCGATCCCTTGAAAGGCGCGCGCTCGCCCAGCAGCAGCAGGCGGGACAGCATAAAGAGATACCAGCCGAACAGCGTCAGGTAAGGCAGCGACAGCGCGTAGTACATGAACTCGGTCATGTATTGCTGGTTGTAGAAAATGGCCATGTTGGTGATCAGCAGCACGCCGGTCGGCAAAATGGCGAGACGCGCCAGATACCGCCATTCGCGGATGACGAAGATGTAACCGTTCCTGACGGCCGCCATGATGCTGAATTTGGTGCTCATATTGTTTTGCAGCCTTTCGGCTGCCGCCCCCAAAAAAGTTTCCCTATTTTTCCACCGGAATCACTTTACGCCAAGTTTTTCCTGCAAATTGCTGCTGCTGGTGGTGTATTCAAACCGCAGTTTGCGGTCGGGATAGACATAACGGAAGGCTTTCTGCGCCATCAGCGCGGCCTCGTGGAATCCGGAAAGTATAAGCTTCAATTTGCCGGGGTACCAGTTGATGTCGCCGACGGCGAAAATGCGCTCCACGTTCGTTTCGAATTTCTCCGTATCGACGGGGATCAACCCGTCCTTCATGGCAACACCGTGCTGCTGGCAGATATCGCCCACCGGCCCCAGTTTCATGGTCAGGCCATAGAAGGCCAGCAACGTGTCGCAGGCCAGCTCGTCGGCCGTCTTGTCGGCATGGGTCAGGAAGAGCGATTTCATCTTCCCGCCTTCGCCGTTGATGCCGGTCAGGTTCGAAATAACCAGCTTCATCTTGCCCGCCGACACCAGCTCGCGCATTTTTGAAACGCTATGGGGTGCGGCGCGGAAATCATCGCGGCGGTGCAGCAGCGTCACTGCACTGGCAACCGGCTGCAGGCTCAAAGCCCAGTCGAGCGCGCTATCGCCGCCGCCCGCGATCACAAGGTTCTTGCCGCGGAACTGCTCTACCTTGCGCACCGCGTAAAAGACGGATTTTCCTTCGTATTCCTCGATGCCCTTGATGGGCGGTTTTTTCGGCATGAAGCTGCCGCCGCCCGCCGCGATCACGATCGCTTTGGCCTCGATCACCGTGCCCGTATCGGTCGTCAGGCGCCAGCCGCCATCGGTCTTCTCCAGCTTCTCGGCCATCTGGCTGAAATGGAAGACGGGGGCGAAGGGCTTGATCTGCTCCATCAACCGGTCGGTCAGCTCCTGCCCCATCACGATGGGCAGGGCGGGAATGTCGTAGATCGGTTTTTCGGGATAAAGCTCGGCGCACTGGCCGCCCGGACGGTCGAGGATATCGACCAGATGCGCCTTGATGTCGAGCAGCCCAAGCTCGAAGACCGCGAACAGCCCCACGGGCCCCGCGCCGATAATTATCACATCTGTCTGGTGCATCGTCGTCATGGCACTGAAATAGGCGAAAACCGCTTTAAAATCAAGGGTTTTAACGTAAAAACGCCGGGGTTGAAGTCCTTAGCAGGGGGGATAGTAGGTGAAAACGCTGGGGTCGTCAGGCAGGCAGCGGTCAAGGAAGCGGCGGAACTTGCCGAACTTGCCGGACTCAACGTGCGCGGCGGGCAGCTTATCGCGGCAGGCTTCCTGCAGCTGGTGGCGGCCGATATGGCCCAGCACCTTGGTGATTTCCCAGCGGCTGTCGAGGCGTTCGACATGGTTGTCGAAGGTCAGCGCGGTGATTTCGTAGAGGTTTTCTTTGACCTGCGTCGCCGTCAGCGCGGTTTCGAATTTCTGGTCGCCCTGTTTCAGCTGCGCGGTCAGGGTGATGGTTTTGCCGTCTTCCGACTTTTTCAGGTCATAGGCATATTCGCCGGTTTCTTTTTTCACCGCATAGCCGGTATTCAGCGCCAGCGCGCGGGGCAGGGCGGCTTCTCCATAGTACGGTTGCGGGCAGAGCAGCTCGGTCAGCTCGTGCTCGAAAAACTGGTTGCCGCGACGGCCATGATATGCGAACTGGGGCGAAATAAAGGGCGGCATGGGGATACACTTAACGGGTTGTTTTTAATGCCGTTTATCCTATTCCTGCCCCCTCCGCTTGTCAAGAAATATGAAAAATCATGCAATATCAAAGAGTTTTATGGCAGCGGGTAAAAATTGCTAGAGTAAGGCCGATGAAAAAATACCACCTGCACCTGATCTCCGATTCCACCGGCGGCACGCTGAATAGCGTGGTGAAGGCCTGCCTTGCCCAGTTCGAAGGGGTCGAGGCCGAACAGCATTTCTGGCCGCTGATCCGTACGCAAAAACAATTGCTGACCGCCATCGAAGGTATCCGCAAGCATCCGGGCCTCGCATTTTATACGCTGGTCGACGAAGGCCTCGCCAAGGCGCTGGAAAAACATTGCCAGGGCATGGGCGTGCCGACGATTTCGATTTTGCATCCCGTGCTGCAGATGATGTCGGGTTATTTCGGCATGACCTCGCTGGCCGAACCCGGGTTGCAGCATAAACTGAACGAAGAATATTTCGCGCGCATGGATGCGGTCGACTACGCGCTGCATCATGACGACGGGCAGAAGAACGACCGCGATATCGCCAAGGCCGATGTGATTTTGGTCGGCGTCTCGCGCACCTCGAAAACGCCCACCTGCATTTACCTTGCCAACCGCGGCGTCAAGGCGGCCAACGTGCCTTATGTGCCGGGCATCCCGTTTCCTGAAAAAATTATCGAGTTGAAAAAGCCGATGTTCGTGGCGCTGACGGCCGCACCCGAACGCCTGATCGATATCCGCCGGAACCGCCTGCAGCAGCTGGGCGAATTGCGCTCGACCGACTACCTCGACACCGACCGCGTGCAGGAAGAAGTGCGCGAGGCGCGCCGTTTCTACAACCGCATGGGCTGGCCCGTCATCGATGTCACGCGCCGCTCGATCGAGGAGACGGCGGCGGAGATTCTCGGCCTGCTCGAGGCGCATCGCGCGGAGAGGAAGGGCGCATGAGCGAAGATCATGCCCTTAAAGCCTGTGTGATGGGCTTCCCCGTCTCGCATTCGCTGTCGCCGAAACTGCATGGCTGGTGGCTGCAGAAATACGGCATCGACGGTGCCTATACATCCATGGCGGTCGATGTAGCGAACCTGAAGGACGCCTTCACGCTGCTCAAGGAACGCGGCTTTCGCGGCTGCAACCTGACCCTGCCGCTGAAAGAATCCGCGCTGTCGATGATGGATGAGCACGACGAAAGCTGCCTGATGTCGGGCGCGGTCAATACCGTGGTGATCGATAAAGGCCGGTTGCACGGCTATAACAGCGACGGTTTCGGTTTTGCCGAAAGCCTGACGGCGCAGGCGCCCGGCTGGAACGGCGAGCGCGTTGTTATTCTCGGCACCGGCGGCGCTGCGCGCGGCATCATCGCGTCTTTGCGCGGCGCTGGCGCGAAGCATTTCGTGCTCGTCAACCGCACGCCTGAAAAGGCTGACAAGATCGTCAAGGCCTTCAAGCTGGAGAGCGAGGTCTATGCCTGGGATCAGCGCCATGAAGCGCTGAAGGATGCGACGCTGCTGGTCAATTGCTCCAACCTCGGCATGAAAGACCAGCCGGCGCTCGATCTTTCGCTCGATACCCTGCCCGCCGAAGCGGTGGTGGCCGATATCGTCTACCGCCCCCTCGAAACCGGCCTGCTGAAAAAGGCCAAGGCGCGCGGCAACAAAACGGTGGAAGGCCTCGGGATGCTGCTGCATCAGGGGCGTCTCGGGTTTGGTCACTGGTTCGGCCGCGATCCGGAAGTGACGCCGGAGCTTTATAAATATATGGAAGGACTAGCCGCATGATCATCGCCGGATTAACAGGGTCTATCGGCATGGGCAAATCGACGGCATCGAACATGCTGCGCGAGATGGGCGTGCCGATCCACGATTCAGACGCCACCGTGCATGAGCTGATGGGCAAGGGCGGCAAGGCTGTCGCGGCCATCGCCGCGCTCTGCCCCGAATGTCATGTCGATGGCGGCATCGACCGCAAGATACTGGGCAAATATCTTTTCGCCGACCCCGCCCTGAAACAGGCGGTCGAAGATGTGCTCTTCCCGCTGGTCAAGCAATCGGCTGTTGATTTCATCGCGCTGAAGAAAACCGAAGGCCATGCGCTGGCGGTGCTCGACGTGCCGCTGCTGTTCGAGGCCGGCTGGGACAAGATGGTCGATAAGGTCATCTGCGTCTCCGCCCCGCCCGAGGTGCAGAAGGCCCGCGTCATGGCCCGCCCCGGCATGACGGAGGAACGCTTCAACGCCGTGCTGAAGGCGCAGATGAGCGACGCCGACAAGCGCGCGAAATCGGACTTCATCATTGATACGGGCGTTGGTATGGATGATACGCGCGCGCAGTTGAAAAAACTGGTGGATACGCTGCGTCCTGCCGCGCGTCCGAACCCACCCGGAATTAAACCATGATCGTAATCGGTATTACCGGCTCGATCGGCATGGGCAAGACCACGGCGGCCAACATGCTGCGCGAGATGGGCATCCCCGTGCACGACAGCGACGCCAGCGTGCACAAGCTGCTGGGCCCCGACGGCGCAGGCGTGGAAAGGGTCGCGCAGAAATTCCCCGAGGCGGTGCGCACCGACGAAGCCGGCCATAGCTATATCGACCGGCAGGCGCTGGGCAGAATAGTGTTTGGTGACCGCAATAAAAAACGCGAACTGGAAGAAATCCTGCATCCGATCGTGCGCGCCGAAAGCGACGCCTTTAAAGAAGAAATGCGCCAAAAGGCCCATAAAATCATCGCGCTGGATATTCCCCTGCTGTTCGAGACGGGCGGCGAGAAACGGGTCGATGTAACCCTTTGCGTCACCGCGTCGAAAGACGAACAAAGGAAGCGCGTCATGGCGCGCCCTGGCATGACGTCCGATAAATTCGATCGCATCGTCGCGGGCCAGCTGCCCGACGCCGAAAAACGCAAAAGGGCAGACTATGTGGTGGAAACGGATATCAGTCTCGATGAAACGCGCAAGCAGCTGCAAAAAATCATCGACCTTGTGCGCACGCAGCGCCGCCGCCGTTGACATGAAAAAGTTTCTTTTCGCCTTGCTGCTTTTCGCAACGCCCGTCCATGCGGCCGACAGCGTCGTGGTGGCCGAGCTGTTTACCTCCCAGGGCTGTTCCTCCTGCCCGCCCGCGCAGGCCTTTCTGGGCGAACTGGCGAAACGCGACGACGTGCTGGCGCTGGAGCTGCATGTCGACTACTGGGATAATCTTAAAACCATGCTGCATGGCACATGGAAAGATCCTTACTCCGACAACGCATGGTCGCAGCGGCAGCTGGAATACAACCGCCGCATGACGGGCGAGGAAGAGGCGAGGGTCTATACGCCCGAGATGGTAATCGACGGCCGCTTTCAGGAAACCGGCAGCAAGAAAAGCGCGGTGAACGACATGATCGAACAGGCGCGCAGTTTGCGCCGCGGCGTCTATACCATCACCACCGCGTCGACAGACAAGGGCGTCGATATCAAGGTCGATGGCGCGGGCAAGGGCATCATGAAACCGCAACAGGTTGTGCTGGTGCGCCTGATCACCGAAGCCGAGACAAAAATAACGGCGGGCGAAAATAACGGCGACCTGCTGAAGGGCTATAACGTCGTGAAGGACATGATGGTGGTGGGGACATGGAGCGGCGGCAAGGAAACCTATAATGCCCCCATCCCGCCCTTCAAGGCAGGGGAGAGCTGCGCCGTGCTGCTGCAAGACCCTGAAAACATGCATATTATATCGGGCGCGAAATGCACATTGAACTGAATCACAACGGCTGGTAATTTTCGCCCATGCGTGAAATCGTCCTCGATACCGAAACCACGGGCTTCGACCCCGAAGAAGGCCACAAGCTGGTCGAGATCGGCTGCGTCGAGCTTGAAAATCATATCCCGACGGGCCGTGTTTTCCAGACCTACCTGAACCCGCAGCGCGACGTGCCGGCTGAAGCCGCGCGCGTCCACGGCCTGACCACCGAATTTTTGAAAGACAAGCCGCTGTTCACCGAAAAGGTCGGCGACTTCCTCGATTTCATCACCGACGGCACGCTGGTGATCCACAACGCCGAATTCGACATGAAGTTCATCAACTTCGAGCTGAAGGAAGCGGGCTTCAAGCCGTTGCAGATGGCGCGCGTCATCGACACCCTGCCCATCGCTCGGCAGAAATACCCCGGCCAGCCAGCCTCGCTCGATGCGCTCTGCCGCAGATTTAAAATCGACCTGACAGAACGTAAATTCCACGGCGCCTTGCTCGACTGCCAGTTGCTGGCGGAAGTGTATCTGGAGCTGAAAGGCGGCCGGCAGCATGGCCTCAGCCTGATGAGTGAAGCCGCGATCGCCGGTTCCGTCCAGTTAAACGCCAAAATCAGGCGCCAGAAACGCGCCCACCGCCACTTCCCCGCAACGGCGGAGGAAGAAAAAACGCATGGCGGCTTTATCGAGAAGATCAAGAACAGCCTCTGGTCACAGCTGACCGGCGCCGCCCCGCCTGCCGAAGAAAAGAAGAAAGACGGCACAAAAGGCTGATTTAAACTAAACAAACAAACCGCGCACTTTATGCGCAAACAAAAACGCCGCCCGGTTTTCCGAGGCGGCGGTTTTGTTTGCGTAAGTAAAGCTTAGGCTTTCGCGACTTCCTTTTCGCCTTTTTCCTGCTGGCGCTTCACTTCGTTGAGGTAGATCGCCTCGAAGCTGATGGGCGTCAGGAACAGCGGGGGATAGCCGCCGGCGGAGGTGACGTTCGCCACAATCTCGCGCGCGAAGGGGAAGAGCAGTTTCGGCACTTCCACCATGATGGCGGGGGCGTGGCGGTCCTGCGGGATGTTCTGCAGCACGACCAGCGCGCCGTATGAAAGATCGATGATGAAGCAGGGCTTGCGCTGGCCATTGTCTTTTTCTTCCAGCGGTTTCACGGCTTCGATGCGGAAGTTGACGCTGCACTCGTAAGCGTCTTCGCGGATCGGCTGGTGGCGCAGGAAGATCTGCACGTTGGTTTCGGGCGTCGGCCATTTCGAAATCAGGCTTTCCGGCGCGTTCGGGTTTTCGAACGAGAAATCCTTGATGTACTGCGCCACGACCTGGATGCCGGGGGCGTTATTCGCCTGCGCGCTGGCCGAAGGCATGGTCGCGGGCTTCGCTTCGGGCTTCTTGTCTTTTGCCATAATTTGTTAATCCTTTTGGATGGTCACTGCGTTTTACCTGCCCAATGCGTAGCATGGGCCTTATATGACCGCAAGATATGCCTGAAACCCGCAGTTTAGGGCAGTTTTTCGGTATCGTCGACGCGGAGGTATTCGCCCTCGATCACGGTCGTCTTCGGGGGTGAACCGGCGCTATCCGTCCGGCGCATATGCGACCAGCTGCGGTAACTGCGGCGCAGCACATGGTCGGGGCTTTTCTGCGTACGGGTGAACAGCCACTGGCGAAGCGACGGCACCAGCAGCGGCACAGCGATAAAATCGCTGATGAAGCCCGGGAAAATCAGCAGCAGCGCCGCAATCAGCATGCAGAGGCTGGCAAAGATGCTTTCGCCGCCGAATACTTCCGCATCGTCGGATGCCGCCGCGCGCGACAGCGCCATCGATCCGCCCATGGTCAGCAGGTAAAAACCGGCAGAAGCCGCAAAGAACAGCCAGAGCAGCGTGGCGAAAAAACCGATGCTGCCGCCGATAAAGATAAAGCCCAGCAGCTCGGCCAGCGGCAGCAGGGTCAGGGGTGATAAAAAGTTAATCATTTCAGCCGCTTGGGAATAGAGGGAATCTTTACGTTTTACGCCTATATTTATAATGGGTGTAAAACTGGATGGATACACCAAAATAAGATAGAATCTAATGAAGGACCTGCAAGAGCTGTGCGTTAGCTTTACAGCATCAAAAACAAAGGCCGCGCTACAAAATTACAAGAGTTTGGCAGAAAGAGGACGGTTAGGGTGGATATTCTCATTTTCGCGGTTATCGCGGCATTTCTCGTCTACAGGCTGCATTCCGTGCTGGGCTCGAAACCCGGCAATCCCGACGAACGCCAGCGCCCGAACCCCTTCTCATCCGATGCGCCCCAGCCGGCCAAGGCTGTCGTGCAACCGCTGAAACACCAGCGCCCCGTATTGCCCCCCCAGCCGCTCGACCTCGGCATGGTGGATAGCGAAGCCAACAAGGACGGCCGCATCGAGCAAGGCCTTGCCGATATCATCACCGAAGATGCCAGCTTCGAGATCAATAGCTTCATGCAGGGCGCGCGCTATGCCTTCGAAATGGTCGTGACCTCCTATGCGAAGGGCGACCTGCCCGCGCTGCAACCGCTGCTCAGCGAAAAGCTCTACGGCGATTTCAAGGCCGGTGTGGCCGCGCGCGAACAGGCGGGCCATGTTTCCGATGTTACCATCCACCGCATCAAATCCGCGCGCCTGACCGACGCCCATATGGGCGGGTTGATGGCCTATATCACGGTATCTTTTGAAGTCGAGGAAACCTCCGTCACCCGCGACCGTGCCGGCGTGGTTGTCTCCGGCAGCCCCGATGAAATCACCACCATCGAAGACGTCTGGACCTTTACGCGCGACGTACGCTCCTCCGACCCCAACTGGATTCTTATTGAGACGCGGGCCGTAGAGAAGTAATCTGTCCCCTGTATTTCCGAAGGGGATTTTTCCATGCGCATCTGTTTCCTGATATTGCCGCTGCTGCTCGCCGCCTGCGCTATGCCTGCGGAAAGCGTGAAGAAAAAGGAAGAACCGTTTTTCCTGAAACCGACCGCGTTCGCCGCATTGCCCGGCTGGCAGCAGGACAGCCAGGGCGAAATCCTGCCCGCGCTCGAAAAATCCTGTGCCCGCATTGCGAAGAAGGATGCCGATAAAACCTTCGGCCCCACCGACATCGGCACCTATGCTGACTGGCAGGAGACTTGCGCGAAACTGCCGACCGATGCCGCGAATGCCCGCGCCTATTTCGAAGAAAACTTTATCCCTTACGAAATCTGGGGCGACAAGGGCAGGGACGGGCTGTTCACCGGCTATTACGAACCCACGCTCCACGGCTCGCTGAAGAAAAGCAAAAAATACAATATCCCCCTCTACGCCCGCCCCGCCGATTTAATCAGCGTCAACCTTGGCGATTTCAAGGAAGCTCTGAAGGGCGAAAGCATCATGGGCCGCGTGAAGAAGGACAAGCTGGTGCCCTATTACACGCGCGAGGAGATCGAGGAGGGTGCCTTGAAGAAATCGAAAAAGGTGATTTACGTCGATAACGCCGTCGATGCCTTCTTCCTGCATATCCAGGGCTCGGGGCAGGTGGTGATGAAAAACGGCAAGGTCCTGCGCGTTGGCTACGCGGCAGCGAATGGCCGCGCCTATTACGCCATCGGGCAGGAATTGATCAAGCGCGGGGAGTTGCAGAAAGAAAACGTCTCGATGCAGAGCATCCGCAAATGGCTGGAAGAAAACCCGGACAAGGCGGAGGAGGTGATGAACCTTAACCAGTCTTACGTCTTCTTCAATAAACTTGAAGGCGATGGCCCGCTGGGGGCCGAGGGCGTGGCTTTGACGCCGGGGCGCAGCCTTGCGGTCGACCGCAAGAAACTGCCCTATGGCGCGCCGGTGTTTATTGACGCCGCGGCGCCCGAAGGTGAAGGACGCATCCAGAAACTGATGGTGGCGCAGGATACCGGCGGGGCTATTCGCGGGGCGGTGCGCGGCGATTATTTCTGGGGTGCGGGCGAAGATGCGGCGCATAACGCCGGCATCATGAAAAGCGCGGGCCAATCCTACGTTTTGCTGCCCAAAGCGGTGAAAGTGCCCGAAAAACTCCAGCCCAAGACATGGTGGCAAGCAGAGGGTGACGGGGCCAAGCCGATGCCCTATAATCCCTGATATGTCCGATTTCACCTCCCCCTTCGGCACCTATGCCCTCAAGAAACGCGAAGCGCAGCTGCTGCGCTGGGCGCAGGGCATGCCCGTCAGCTGGTTCGGCCGCCGCGCCGCGCTGCTGCTGCGCAAGACGGTGTTGTCGTCGGGCCATGCGACGGTGGATGCGGCGGTCGATGGCCTCAAAATGCGGCTCTACATGAAGGACAATGTGTCGGAACGCAAATTCCTCTTCATGCCGCAGTTCTTCGACAGCTACGAGCGCAACCTGCTGAAAAAAGAACTGCAGCAAGGCGGCGTCTTCGTCGATATCGGCGCGAATGCGGGTATTTATACTTTAGCCGCCGCCGCCTGTGTCGGCGCATCGGGCCATGTGCTCTCGATCGAGCCGAATCCCGTCGTTCTTGACCGCCTGAAATTCAATATGTCGCTGAACGGCTTCGAGCATTGCGTGCAGGTCGAACAATCTTGCGTCTCGGATGCGGAGGGCGTGGTGGAGCTCACGCTCGACGACACCAACCTCGGCGGCTCCAGCATCGTCGCCGAACGCTCGGCCCGCAAGATCAGCGTCAGCGCCTATCCGCTGGCCGATATTCTTGCCAAGCATAACCTCTCGCGCATCGACGCGCTGAAAATCGATATCGAGGGTGCGGAGGATCAGGCCTTGATCCCCTTCTTCGCTTCTGCACCCAAAACGCTGTTCCCCCGCCTCCTGATCCTTGAAAATTCATCAAAGCAATGGAAACAGGATTTGCCGGCAGCCCTGCAAACGGCGGGCTATGCGCTGGTCAAAGAAACACGGATGAATTTCGTCTACAGGCTTTAAGCAATACGTTCCGGCATCGGCAGTTCGCCGAGGCGCGCGTCGATATCGTCTTTCGACGGCATGGCGTCCTGCGCGCCCATGCCGGTGCAGGAAATGCCCGCGCCCACGGCCGCGCGTTGCAGCGCCTTCAGCCAGCTGTCGCCGTTCTGCAGCGCCGCCGCGAAAATGCCGCAGAAAGCATCGCCCGAGCCTGTCGTGTCGACAGCGGAGATTTTTATCGCGCCGACGCGGAACACGCCGTCCGCCGATGCCGCTACCGCGCCCTTGCTGCCCATGGTGATGATGCAGGTATGCTTGCCCGCCGCCGCGATCTGCGGCGCCAGTTTCAGCGGGTCGGTTTCTTTCAACCCGATCCCTTTGGCTAGTTGCAGCGCCTCCGGCTCGTTCACGATCAGGAAATCGATATCGGGCAGCGCGCCTTTCGGGATATTGCCGGCGGGCGAGGCGTTGAGAATTGTTTTCGCGCCGCCTTCATGGGCGCGTTTCAAAACGGTGAAAGTTTCCTGCGGCGATACTTCCAGCTGCGTCAGGATGATGTTCTTGGGGATCATCACTTCGTCGGGCATCTGATCGGAGGTGGCGTCGAGGTTCGCGCCCGGGGCCACGATCACGGTATTCTCGCCATCCGCATTGACGGCGATGGTGGCGCAGCCCGTCGGGCGCTCCGAAATGCCGATGCCCGATGTCCAGATGCCCTGCGACTTCAGCCCGTTGACGCAGCGGCGGCCGAAGGCATCGTCGCCCACCTTGCCGACCATCACCACCTTCGCGCCCGCGCGCATGGCCGCGATGGCCTGGTTGGCTCCCTTGCCGCCCGAGCTGCTGATGTAGTCATTGGTGCAGAGAATGGTCTCGCCGGGGGCCGGGAATGCCTTCACCGGCATGACCAAATCGACGTTCATAGAGCCGAAAACGACTA
The DNA here is from genome assembly GCA_041287865.1 of Alphaproteobacteria bacterium. Taxonomy (GTDB): domain Bacteria; phylum Pseudomonadota; class Alphaproteobacteria; order Micavibrionales; family UBA2020; genus JAPWJZ01. The sequence continues at coordinate 22,182 of JBGGMV010000066.1, forward strand.
TCATGCTATATCTCCCCCGCTAAAATCACTGTATGCCCAGACGTTTACAGGGTCTAGGGCTATCCGTCTGTATTTTATGGCAAAAGACCTTTTATTGCATAAGAAAGCCAAGCGGTGTACACCATACGGAGCTCCTGATAACCCTTAATCCTGCAAATCCTATGCCACTGACCAAGTTCCCCAAATCGGCCGTTCAAAAAAGCCCCTGCGGCAGCGGCAAAAACTCGACCATGGGTTTTTACGAGAGCTTCTTCGAAGGCCGCATCGCGGATCTGCACAAGGAAGGCCGCTACCGCGTCTTCGCCGATCTGGAACGCCAGGCCGGCAAATTCCCCAAGGCGATTTATCGCGGCGACGACGGGTTGGAGCGCGAAGTCACCATCTGGTGCTCCAACGATTACCTCGGCATGGGCCAGCATCCCAAAGTCATCGCCGCCATGTGCGAGGCCGCGCAGAAATCGGGCGCAGGCGCGGGCGGCACGCGCAATATATCGGGCACGACCCATTATCACGTGGTGCTGGAAGACGAGCTGGCCGACCTGCACGGAAAAGAATCTGCGCTGCTGTTCACCTCCGGCTATATCTCCAACGAAGCGGCTATTGGTACCATTGCCAAGGTGCTGCCCGACTGCGTGATTTTCTCGGACGAGCTGAACCATGCCTCGATGATCGCGGGGATTAAAGCGTCGGGCTGCGAAAAATTCATCTTCCGCCATAACGATCTCGCGCATCTGGAACAGCTGCTGCAATCGGTCGAACGCTGCCGCCCGAAAATGATTGCGTTTGAATCCGTCTATTCGATGGACGGCGATATCGCGCCGATTAAAGAGATCTGCGACCTCGCCGAAAAATACGGCGCGCTGACCTACCTTGATGAAGTCCATGCCGTCGGCATGTACGGCCCCCGCGGCGCAGGCGTTGCGGAACGCGACGGACAGATGCATCGCATCGACATCATGGAAGGCACACTGGGCAAGGCATTCGGTGTCATGGGCGGCTATATCGCCTCCACCCGCGCCATTGTCGATGTCGTGCGTTCATACGCTTCCAGCTTTATCTTCACCACCGCCCTGCCGCCCGCATTGTTGGCCGGCGCTGCCGCCAGCGTGCAGCACCTGAAATCATCGCAGGTGGAACGCGCGCGTCATCAGGAACGGGCATCGACGCTGAAGAAAATGCTGCTGGATGCGGGCTTACCCGTGCTGGAAAGCGTCAGCCATATCGTCCCCGTCATGGTGGGCGATGCGCGCCTGTGCAAGAAAGCCAGCGACGAGCTGATGCAAAAACACGGCGTCTATGTGCAGCCGATCAATTACCCCACCGTGCCGCGCGGCACCGAACGCCTGCGCCTGACACCCACGCCCTATCACACCGACGCCGACATGCAGCAGCTGGTGGACGCGCTCTGCGAAGTCTGGCAGGGCCTGAGTCTCCGCCGCGCCGCTTAAGGAATTACAGGCAGACTAAGTCTAATCGGGATTCTATATCTTCGATTTTGCCGCGATCATCCGCGTGCCAATCCACGCGGTATCTGTGTTTACAGGCGATGGTTTTATTTTCTCTGTAAAGATGCTGTGCGCCATTCTGTTTTCGAGAGTATTTAAATCCTTTTGCTTCCAGATCATGAATAAGCCGTTGCTCATCCGAACCTGCAGGATAGGCCGTCATACGCTGTGAAAAGCTTTCTTTGCTTTCGGGCGAGCAACTTGTCACTAGCAAGCACAATGATGCAGTTAATAGAATCTTCTTCAGGTTCGCGAGTTCCATTACTCCTCGTCCTCGTTTTCCTTGTGCTTGATCTTCAGCTGCTCGATCTCGGCGGGCACGGTTTTGTCTTCCATGTCCTTGGTGCCGCCGCAAAGGCCGCCGACGTCGAAAGTGCCGGAGGGCAGGGGATAGAGCGACCAGTCCTCGACGACGTCTTCCTGCCGCTCGTAGGCGAAGACCAGATACTTGCGACCCTTCTCGAAGGGATGGCCGGTGCAGGTTTCACGCGTCAGGTTCGTCTGCAGCTCGAATGAACTGCCCGATTTTACCTTGCCCTTATAGACGTCATCCACAGCCAGCTTGACGCTGACCGGCAGGTCGACGTTGCCGCGCTGCACCTGTATCTTGATGACGTCGATCGAGCTGACAGAACCGGTGAAAATCACCGTCGCGTTTTTCCACCGCGTGTCGAGCTTGCTGGGCGCGCAGGCGCACCGGGTCACCGGCCGCTCTTCCCGGGCCCCGGCGGGTCCGGTTATCAGCATGAACAGTAGCAGGAACAATACAGCGCGCATCTCGATTTCCTTGTTTTTCCGGTCTATTATGCAGCCGGAAGAATCACAATAGAACAGCGATGATTGCATTACATAACAATTTAGAGGGAATGCCCGCAGCATCAAGGGGCGCCGTTGTCGCCATCGGCAATTTCGACGGCGTGCACAAGGGCCACCGCGCCCTGATCGGCGAAGCCGCCGCGATTGCGAAGAACCTGAACGCGCCCCTGGCCGCGCTCACCTTCGAGCCTCACCCCCGCGAATTCTTCCAGCCGCAGGCCGACCCCTTCCGCCTGACCCTGCCCGCACAGAAAACGCGGCTGCTGGAGGCGCTGGGCGTCAGGCATCTGTTCGCGCTGCCCTTTAACGCGGGCCTTGCATCGCAATCGCCCGATGAATTCATTGATCTCCTGCAAAACAAGCTGGGCGCAAGGCATATCGTCACCGGCCCCGATTTCGCCTTTGGCAAGGCCCGCGCTGGCGGCGTGAAACAGCTGCAGGAAGCGGCGGATAAAGGCCTCTTCGGCTTCACCGCGCTCGCCCCCGTGCGCTGCGAGGGGGAGGAGCCCTATTCCTCGACGCGCATCCGCCAGCTGCTGCAACAGGGCAAGTTCGAGGCGGCAGCAGGCCTGCTCGGCTGGAACTGGGCGATGGAAACGGAAGTCGTCCACGGCGACAAGCGCGGTCGCGAACTGGGCTACCCGACGGCCAACCAGCAGGTGCAGCGCTATATCCGCATTCCCTATGGCATTTATGCCGTGCGGGTCAAAATCGAGGATGAAGCCCACTGGCGGGAGGGCGCGGCCAATTTCGGCATCCGTCCGATGTTCAGGGTGGAGCAGCCGATTCTGGAGACTTTCATCTTTGACTTCAGCGGCGATATTTATGGAAAAATGATGCAGGTCCAGCCCGTCGCCCACCTGCGTCCCGAGCTTGAATTCAAAGGGCTGGAGGCGCTGGTCGAGCAGATGAAACAGGATTGCGCCGAAGCCCTCACTGTGCTGAAATCCACCAGATTATAAAAAACCCAACAGAAACCGTGCGCAGCGCGAATTAAATGATCTCCAAAAAACACAGCCCCGGCCGTTTTCTCATCATCGGCTTCTGCATCATCCTCGCGGTCATCGTGGCCGACCAGTACAGCAAATGGCTGGTGATGGAAACCATGCTGCGCGTCGGCGGCGACACGCCGTCTTTCGGCCAGTGGTTCGTGACGGGCAAGCCTATCCCCTCCGGCCTTGAAGGTGCTGCGACCGCCACGGAATACGCGGTCAGGGAAATATCGCCCAACCTCACGCTCCGCATGGTCTGGAACTGCGGCATCAGCTTCGGGATGCTCGACAGCTGCGGGCAGGGCATGCAGATCACCCTGATCGGCCTTGCGCTCTGCATTTCGCTGGCGCTGCTGATCTGGATGGCCATCGCGCGCCATGTCCTGATCGGCTTTGCCGTGCCGCTGATCGTCGGCGGCGCCGTCGCCAACGTGATTGATCGTATAAGATTCAAGGCGGTCGCCGATTTCGTCGATGTCTATTACGGCCAGCACCACTGGCCCGCGTTCAACCTTGCCGATGCCTGCATCGTGGTGGGCGCAATCCTGCTGGGGATCGACGCGATCTTCAACAAGGACGGCGCGGAGCCGCAGAAGAAGAAAAAATGAGGAATGTCATGAAGTACAACCGTTTCATGCTCGCCTGCGGGGTCCTGCTGGCGCTATCCGCCTGCTCGACGATGAAAAGGGAACTGGGCGTCGGCCGCAATTCGCCCGATGAATTCATGGTGGTGAAACGGGCACCCCTGTCGCTGCCGCCCGATTACAGCCTGCGGCCGCCTTCCGACAGCGATGTCTCGCCCGCTTCCGACGCCTCCAACCAGGCGAAAGCCGCGCTGATGGGTGAAGGCGCGGAAGAAACCGTCGCCGCCGGCAATTCCGAAAGCGCCTTGCTGCAACAAATGGGCGCGCAAAACGCCAACCCCGAAATCCGCTCCGTCATCAACCAGGAAAACGGCTATATCGCCGTCAAGAACGAGCGACTGGTGGACAAGCTGATTTTCTGGAAGGACGAGCAGGAAAAAGGCGTCGCCGACGACGACCTCGACAGTTCCGTCGTCAACCCGGGCGCCGAAGCCGAGCGCCTGAAAAAGAACGAGGAAGAGGGCCGCCCCGTCAACGAGGGCAAAGTCCCCACCATCGAGAAGAAAAAAGGCACCATCGACCGCCTGTTCTAGGAGGATCCCATGCGCATTTTCGCCGCCCTTGCCATCGTCATGCTCGGCCTGATGGCCGCGCCCGCTATCGCCGACCAGGAAAAGGTGGCGATACTGCAGCCGACGAAGGAACGCCTGATCGTCTTCTGGGAAGACACGCTTAAATCCGACCCGCAGGTGAAAAAGCTGGAAAAGACCAAGGAAGAGGGCGTCTATAATTTCGAGACCACCTTCTTCCCCTACAAGGGCCGCCTTCGGTTGCTCAACGCCGCCATCACGCCTTACGAAGACGGCTATTACGACGGGTTGTCGAGCGGCATCATCGAGGTCGAACTGCTGGACGCCGACGAAAAGTTTTTCAAGAAATATGCCGCCAGCTATAGCGCATGGACGCGGCAGAATTATTTCTATCATGACGAAGTCGGCGGTGTCTGGTTCCCCGCCAATAAAATGGGCGACTGGTCGAAGGAATATTACAAGCGCAATAATCCCGCCGCGGCTACCCCCGCCGCCGGTTGCGCGAGCACATGGTGGACGCGCAACATGACGACGCTGGTTTATATCGTCTTCCTTGCGGCGCTGGTCGGGTTCGTCGTGCTGCTGGCGAAAAAGCAGAACAAGAAAATCTGGGACAACCACGCCACGGCGCTGTCGGAACAGCAGCGCGGCCTTGCCATGGTTGAAAAGAGCATGGCGCTGACCGAGCAGAGCCTGAAACACCAGCAGGAAATGATCCGCCTGCTGACCGAAATTCTTAAAAAATAGCCGAAACCAGCTTGCCCGCATCGGGCGTATCCATTACCAGATCGGGTTTGATCTGGTGGCGGAACCATGTCACCTGCCGCTTCGCATAGTGGCGCGTCGCGCGCTGCGCCATTTCGATGGCTTCGTTCAATGTCAGGTTGCCTGCCAGATGTGACGACAGTTCGGGGTAGCCCAAGGCCTTCGATAGCGCCCAGCCGGCCTGCGGCCTGAAGTGCCGCACGTCCTCCAGCACGCCCGCCGCCACCATCTGGCCGAAACGGGTATCGCATTGCTCGTATAATTTTTTACGTTCGGGCAGCAGCGTGACCGACAGGAATTTCAGGTGCGCGGGCGGTTTCGACATCGGCAGGGCCTGCCATTCGGCAAGGCTCTTGCCGGTCGCCTCCAGCACCTCCCAGGCCCGCACAAGGCGCTGTGTGTTGAAGGGATGCAGCCGCTCCGCCATCACGGGGTCGCGCTTTTGCAGTTCTGCGTGAAAGGCGGGGTTGCCCAGTTCTTTTTGCAGGGTGTTCGCGCGCTCCCGCACCGCCGGGTCGATATCGGGAATGGGGCTGATGCCCTCCAGCAGCGTGCGGATATAAAATCCCGTCCCGCCGACAACGATGGGCAGCCGTCCCGCCGCAATCGATTTTTCAATCTCCGCCAGCGCCATATCGCGCCATATCGCCGATGAACACAGCTGGTCAGGTTTCAGGCAGCTATATAAAACATGCGGTGCTACGGCAAGTTCTTCGGCCGAGGGCTGCGCAGTCAACCTGTGCAGCCCGTCGTAAAGCTGCATTGAATCCGCATTGATAACGGTGCCGTTTTTTGCCCTGGCCAGTGAAAGCGCGAGGCCCGACTTGCCGCTGGCAGTCGGGCCCCCGATAACGACGACGGTTTTGAGGCCGCCTGTCACTTGTCTTTCAGTTTAAGCGCGACAAAACGCCTGTCGGATTTGCGCGCGATGAAGAAGAGCACCGAGCCGTGCTTGGCGGCCTTGGCTTCCTCCACCTTCGCCACCACGTCTTCGGGCGAGGTGACTTCGGTCTGGTCAACTTCGGCGATCAGGTCGCCGGCGGCGATGCCCTTTTCAGACGCCGCGCCGTTACGCTTCACGTCCGTCACCACCGCGCCCTTTTGCTCTTTGCCAATGCCGTAGAGCGTGCGCAGTTTTTCGGTGATGGGGGACAGCGTCATGCCGAAGGCGGGCAGTTCGGTGCCGGCGGCGGGTTTCTTGTCGTCTTCCTTCGTGGGCTTCTTGCCGCCCTCGATCATGCCGCTTTCCTCGGCCGTTTCCAGCTGGCCCAGCGTGACGGTGACAAGTTCTTCCTTGCCCTTGCGCCAGACAGTGAGATTAACTTTCTTGCCGACCTCGGTTTCCGCCACCATGCGGGGCAGTTTCTGCGAGGTGTCGACGTTATGTCCGTCGAAGGTCAGGATCACGTCGCCTGATTTCAGGCCGGCCTCGTCGGACGGGCCGTTTTCGGTGACGCCCGCGACCATCGCGCCGCGCGCCTTGCCCATCTGCAGGGTTTCGGCGATTTCGGGCGTGACGATCTGGATGCGCACACCCAGCCAGCCGCGCTTGGTCTTGCCGTATTTCACCAGCTGCTCGACCACCGATTTCACGAGGTTCGAGGGCACGGCAAAACCGATACCCACCGAGCCGCCGGAGGGGGAGAAGATGGCGGTGTTGATGCCCACCACCTCGCCCTTCATGTTGAACATCGGGCCGCCCGAGTTGCCGCGGTTGATCGAGGCGTCGGTCTGGATGAAGTCGTCGTAGGGACCGGCGTTGATATCGCGCTGGCGGGCGGAAACGATACCCGCCGTGACAGTGCCGCCAAGGCCAAAGGGGTTGCCGATGGCCAAGATCCACGAACCCACCTTCGCCTGATCGCTGTCGCCCCACTGGGTCGCGATCATCGAGGGATCGGGTTTCACTTTAAGAACGGCGATGTCGGTTTTCTCGTCGGTACCGACCAGCGTCGCGTCCAGCGTTTCGTCGTTGTGAAGAATGATTTTGATTTCATCCGCGTCCTTGATGACGTGGTTGTTGGTCACGACATAGCCGTTGGCCGCGTCGATGATAAAGCCCGAGCCGAGCGCGGAGACTTTTTCATCCTCGCCGCCTTCGCCGGGCGGGCGTTTATAGCGGTCATAGAAATCCTTGAAGAAATCTTCGAAGGGCGAACCCGGCGGCAGTTCGGGCATCGGCGGCATTTCGCCGCGGCGCGGGTCGGCAATCTTGGTCGTGGTCGATACGTTCACCACGGTCGGCAGCAGGTTTTCGGCCAGCGTCTCGAAACCTTCCGGTGCTGCGGCCTGTGCGGGGGCAATCTGGAACAGCCATGCCGCCACAGCGGCGATCTGCACGGTCTTGACGATTCTCATCATATGAAAATCCCTCTTTCACGTTGGAAAGCGCCTCGTTGATCACGGGCGCGGTTGATATTGATCAGGTAGGCCTGTTTTCGGTTGTGGTCAATAGATTGCACAAAAATTCAACAATTCCAGCAGATTGGGGTATCAGAATCCGCCCTCAGAAGCTTCTTATTTGCCAGAGCAGAAAGGCCGCGACAATCGCGATGCCAGCCGCCGCAGTACGCAGCTTGATAACCGGCATTGCCAGCATGTCGGTAACAAACCTGCGCATCGCATTGGGGAAAAGCGCATAGGTCAGCCCCTCGATGATGCCCATCAGAAGAAGCGCTTGCGTCACTCCCGCCGCTGTGAACAGGTCTTCCAAGGCTTACTTCTTGGCGGATTGCCCGCTCTTGAAGAAGCGGAAGAAGTCGTTGTCGGGCGAGAGGATCATGGTGGTGTTCTCGTCGCCCAGCGTCGCGCGGTACGCTTCCATCGAGCGGTAGAAGGCATAGAACTCGGGGTCGCGCTCGAAGGCGTCGGCGTAGATCTTGATCGCCGCCTCGTCGCCCTGGCCGCGCAGGATCTGCGCGTCTTTCTCGGCGGTGGCCAGCGTCACGGTGCGTTCCTTCTCGGCCTTCGACTTGATGTCCTGCGCGGTCTCTTTACCCTGGCCGCGGAAGTCTGCCGCTTCCTTCTCGCGCGCGGTGCGCATGCGGGCATAGATGGCCTGGCTGGTCTGCTCGGGCAGCTCGGCGCGGCCGATGCGCACGTCGACGATCTCGACGCCCAGGTTGCCCTTGACGCCTTCGTTCACCTTGTCGCGGATCGCGTTCATCAGCGGCGCGCGTTTTTCGGACAGCACGTCGGCCAGCGTCGCGGTGCCCAGTACCTCGCGCGTCATCGAGTTCATGATGTTGGCAAGGCGTTCGCGCGCCATGTCCTCGCTGACGAGGTTGTTGTTGAATTTCAGCATGTCGGTAATTTTATACCGGCCGAAGGTGTCGACCACGATGCGCTTCTGGTCGGCAAGGATGACTTCCTCCGGCAGCGGATCGACCGACAAAACTTTTTGCGAAAAGAAGCGCGCGTTCTGGATGAAGGGCGTCTTGAAGTAAAGCCCCGGTTCTTCCTTCATGCTCACGGGCTTGCCGAACTGCAGCACCATGGCCTGCTGGCCCTGCGTGACGATAAAGGCCGATTGCGAGACGATCAGGAAACCCGCCACCAGCAGGAAACCCAGGAATGAAAAACTCTTGCTCATGGCTTTACCCTTTACTGCTGCGGCTGGGGCGGAATGCGCCCGCCGGTTTTGCCGACGTCAAGCCAGGGCAGCACGTTCTGCCCGCCGCCCTCGCCGACGATGATTTTTTTGCTGTTCTTCAAAATCTCCTGCATCGTCTCCAGATACAGGCGTTTCTGCGTCACATCCTTGGCGACCGAATAGGCCTTGTAGACCGACAGGAAGCGCTCCGCGTCACCCTGCGCCTTGGAGATGACGGCTTCTTTATAGGCTTCCGCGTCCTGAATGGTCTTGCGCGCCACGCCTCGCGCGCTGGGCACGATATCGTTGCGGTAGGTTTCGGCTTCGTTCTTCAGGCGCTCTTTATCCGTGCGGGCGCGCTGCACGTCGTTGAAGGCGTCGATGACCGGCGTCGGCGGATCGGCCGAGAGCAGCTGGACCGAGTTGATGATCACGCCGGAATTATAATCGTCCAGCATCTTCTGCATCAGCTCTTTCGACTTGCTTTCGATCTCGGCGCGGCCCTCGGTCAGCGCGCGCTGGATCGGCGTGCGGCCGATGATTTCCCGCATCGCGCTTTCGGCCACTTTCTGCACCGTCTCGTCGGGGTTCTGGATCGAGAAGAGGTATTTCACCGCATCCGTGCGGCGCCAGAAGACCGAGAAATGGATGTTCACGATATTTTCGTCGCCCGTCAGCATGGCGCTCTCCGAAGGATCGCGGTTCGCATTGCCGATATCGACCTTCTGGATTTCTTCCACGTTCACTTTCAAAACGTCCTCGATCGGCCAGGGCAGGCGATAGCCAAGGCCGGGATCGGTGATGGTCTTGCGCGCCTTGCCGAAGGTCAGTACGACGGCGTCTTCCTGCGGCTGCACGGTATAGAACCCCGTGCCCAGCCAGAGCGCGACGAGGATGATGAGGATGATGCCAAAGGCCTTGCCGGGATCGAGGTCCGACGCCGGGCGCTTGCCGCCGCCGAAGGTGCCGCGGAAACGTTCCTGCGCCTGGCGCAGCATGTCGTCGAGATCGGGTTCGTTGTCACGGCCGCCGCCGCCACCACCGCCGCCATTATTCGAGGGACGCTGGCCCCAGGGATTGGGCTTGTCGTTCTTGTCGCCGCCGCCACCGTTGCCGCCGCCGTCATTGCTGCCGCCGCGTCCGCCCCAGGGGCCCTGGTTCGCCAAAATCGTGCCGTCGCCTGATGATGAAGAAGCCATTCTTATCCCCTGTTATGACACGCAAAAAAAGCGCTATATATACTCGCGCCAAGAGCAATATACTTGAGCATGGCTTATATTGTGTCTGCAAGGCTTTTAGGCAAGAGCCCAACAAGGGGAAAATGATTATGTCTTCCGTTACAAAAGATCAGGTTATGGAACAGTTGAAGACGGTGATCGAGCCCGCTTCCGGAAAAGACATCGTATCGCTCAAGATGGTGAGCGCGGTCGAGATCAAGGACGGCGCGGCCTTTGTCACGCTCGAGGTCGACCCCGCCAAGGGCGCGGCGCTGGAACCGCTCCGTCAGGCGGCCGAATCCGCCGCCGCGAAAACCGCCGGCGTCACCAAGGCCACGGTGGTCATGACCGCTGAACGCAAATCGCCCCCGCCGCTGAACGTGCGGCAGAAACCGCAGCATCCTTCCACCCAGCACCGCATTTCGCAGCGCCCCGTGGCACCGGGCGTAAAACAAATCGTGGCCGTTGCTTCGGGCAAGGGCGGCGTCGGCAAATCGACTGTGTCCGCCAACCTCGCGCTTGCACTTCATGCGCAGGGCAAGCGCGTGGGGCTGCTGGACGGCGATATCTACGGCTCCTCCATCCCTGTGATGCTGGGCCTGCGTGAAAAACCCGAAACCGATGATGGGGATATGATCGTGCCGCCGGTCGCGCATGGCATCAAGTTCATGAGCATGGGATTCTTCGTCGAACCCGACGCGCCCGTCATCTGGCGGGGGCCCATGGTTCATGCGGCAATACAACAGCTGCTCCGCGACGTCGCCTGGGGTGATCTCGACGTACTGGTGATCGACCTGCCGCCCGGCACGGGCGATGCGCAGCTTTCTCTCGCGCAATACGTGCCTGTCGCGGGCGCGGTGATCGTTTCCACCCCGCAGGATGTGGCGCTGAACGAGGCGCGCAAGGGGCTCAACATGTTTGCAAAAACCGGCGTGCCCGTGCTGGGCATGGTGGAAAACATGAGTTACCACAACTGCGCGTCCTGCGGCCACCGCGAGGATATCTTCGGCCATGGCGGGGTGAAAACCGCCGCGGCCCAGCTGGGCGTGGATTTCCTTGGTGAAATTCCGCTGCTCACCGCCATCCGTATCGCCGCCGACAATGGCAAGCCGATTGTGGTGGCCGATCCCGCGCATCCCGCCGCTGTTGCGTTCCGTGCTCTGGCGGACACTGTCTCCGCCAAGCTTGCCGTCGCGCCGCCCGCGAAGGTGAAGACGAAATAGGGGCCCCTTCAGCAAGTTCCCGATTTTCTCCTTTATCTCCCGGAGCCGCATCCGGATTTTTTGCGCGGCGATGAAAAACATTCCCATACTTTAATGGTGACGCATTTTTTTGAAGCTGTGCGAAGAGTTTTTGAAACGCTGTGAAACGGTTTGAAACGCTCTGAAACGCATAAGCGCGAATGCAGAAATTTCCCAGCCGCATAGGCCATTTTATATGTGCGTGTTTCAGGCGCCTTAAAGTGGGGTATCCGCTGACATGAAACGCTCTGAAACGCTTTGAAACGGATAAGGCGGAGACTCGCCTGAAAACAGTCACTTGCCGATCATCCGATAACAGGCAGGGCGTTCACATACCCTGAATTGTTCAATGTTTTCATTTGTATAAATAGTTTTTGGCGAATTAAGCCAAGCTTAAACTTTTTTCCCTAATATAGCATCAGCAGCAAAAGGATTTCCCATGGCCGGTGACAGCGACAAAACGAAACTTTTTCAGGCGGTTGCCTCCTATACGCTGGGCAAGGGAATCAAGCGTGACATGCTCCTTACCGATTACCGCGCAGTCGTGAGCGAGCTTGCGACCGGCAGCCGTGCGCCATTCTTCATGGGCGATATCGCTGATTACATGAACGAACATCCCGACCCCGATCCGGATTCCGACGCGGACAAACCGCTGCAGGCGCTTCAGGGCCTGCATGTTGACAAGTTCCGTGTCAGCATCGTCATGGCTGAAGACGGCGGAAAGCGCGTATTCCTGCCGGTTTGTGAAGACATGCACAACGGGCGGCTGCTGGTGGTGGGACCGGGCGGCGGAAACTATGGCGGCGCGCCGGTGGAAAAACTCGTTTATGTCGACGGAAGTTCCTCGACCGCCGTAGAGGCGATTAACAGTTTCATTGACAAAGGCATCCTCGAGCGCGGGGCTGTTGGCATCAAGCCGGCCAGCGCCCACAAAATCAATCAACACTTGGTACAGGCGATCAGTCTCGTTGCCGATTTATCGAGCCTCACCGAAGAGATCAACATGGCGCCCAAGGGCCAGTCGCCCGAGATGGTGCCTATGCTGTCAGGCACGACGCTGGGAAAATGTTTCCAGGCGGTCGCTGCCGGGCAAGCGGATGTGGACACCTGCATCATCGCGCGGCCCCACTTCAATCCCGAAGAGGCGGACGCCCAGGTGATGCAGGGCGTCACGTCAGACATCAAGGTCGGCAAGCCTTTCAGTTTCAAGCCGAAGGCATGAGGAGATAAACATGGCAAACGAAACAGATATCAAAAGGCGATTCAAGGCGGTCGCGACTTACGACACGGCCGAGCGGGTGGAAACCTTGCAGCTTGCGCCCGCGGGCAATGTGATCGCGGCGCTGGATTTTTACCGGCAGGATCTTTTCCTCACCGGCATCGACAAGGCGATAGGCACCCAGGCCACCGACCTGCCTAAAGGCGCGCTGGATATCCTGACGGGTCGCCATGTCAACGGCTTCAAAATCACCATTGTGCAGGCGGAGCATAACGACAAGCCGGTTTTCCTGCCCGTCGTCGAAGACTCCCTGCTGCAGGAAGTCCTTGTCGTGGCCCCCGGACCGCGCCCTGACAGTTGCGGCCCTGCTGTTGTCTATGTCGACAGCACCGACACCGACGCCTCTGCGCAGGTCAACGATTTCCTCATCCGCGGCGCGCGGCTGCGCGGCGAGCGCAGTTTGCTCGACCCTGAGGGCGCCAGGAATCTCATCGATGACATGATCACTGCTGTTTCAATGGTAGGCGACCTTCCGGAAACGCGGGCGATGGAAAATAACATCACGATCGGCGCAGCCTTCGCGGAAGTCGCGCGCGGCAATTCCGGGATGGTCAACTACGTGATGGCCTGCAACCTTATCGACTACAAGGCCGAGGCGACCGAAGGAACGCAAAAGCCCATCGCCGTGCGCGGGCCGCTGTCCTTCAAGGGCAGGGTGGTATAGTCAGCGTTTTTTGTTGTTCTTTTTCGGGGCGGGTTTTGCCGTGCCCTCCGCGCGTTGCGCGGGTTTTTCCGTTTCGGGCTTGTCGACCTTCACCACGATATCGGGCTGGTCGTTGATGACCAGTTCGCCGCCCGCCAGCTGCTTGATCGTCGTGCCGTGGCCGCACATCTCGCTCACCTCGTTGAAGGATTTGATGGCGCGGTTGACGATGCGCTGATCCAGGTCTTCCTTCGCGGCGGCGACGATGAATTTCGCCAGCGCTTCGTGTTCTTCTTTTTCGGGCCCCGCGTCGCCGTATTCCTTCATCTCGTATTTCGTCATTTCCATGCCGGCGGCGGTATTGGCGAGGAAAAGGCGTTTTGTATCCGGCTCCATGCCGCCAAGCTCCAGCAGGCGGACGTCTTCCTCCGGCGCCATCATCATGCGGTGCATTTCGTCGACCATGCCGACCGTTTCAGGCTGGAACAGGCCGGTGATATCGTCGAAATTATCGGCGTCCATCAGCAGCGCCGCCGCCGTCATCGCGTCAACGCGCGCATCGGGCATGCGGCCGCGATAGGTTTCCTCGATAATCCCGGCGGTAATCACATCGGCCATCGACAGGTTCGATACGTTTTCAAGCGCATCGCGGATTTCGCGGCGGCGCGGCAGCATGTGCCCTGCGGCGTCGAAGGTGCGTTCCTGCTCGGCGCGCATTTCCTGTTCCAGCTCGAACATGTCGTCGTCGCTCAAGGCTTCGTCGTCGTCGCCCAGCGGAATGTCGGTGCCGTCATCGTCGTCGGATTCAATGCTGATGCGGCGGCCCGTGCCGTCGATGCCGCGATAGGGCTCGAACTTCAGGTCGTCGGGGTTGAGTTTCGATTTGTCGGGTTCCGGTTTCGGCGGTTCGGGGTGCAGATCCTTGCCCACGTTCTCGTTATCATCAAACGAGAATTCCTTGCCCTTGCCGGTGGCGGCCTTGAAGGCTTTCTTCAGCTCTTTTTTGTCAGGCTCGGTCATGACGTCCCTAATAACCGTAATGCTTTCGGATTCGCAAAAGATTACAGTATTATGGAAGCTGATGGAAGGGGCTAGGGTGTAATATTATTACTTTTTCCGCTCAAGGACGGTGATCGTGTAGTCGCAGGTTTCCCCCGGCAGGGCAGGGTGATGCTCGCGTTTGACTTCTTTCCACTCGGCCTTGTCGAAGGTCGGGAAATGGGTATCGCCTTCGGGCGACAGGTGAATTTCGGTCAGGTACAGGCGGTCGGCATGGGGCAGGGACAGGCGGTAAATTTCCGACCCGCCGCCGATAAAGATTTCACCGACGCCGTCTTTCTCCGCAATGCCGCGCGCCATCTCGATGCCGTCCTCCAAAGTGTGGACGACGAAGGCGCCTTCGGCTTTGTAATTGGTATCGCGTGTGACGATGATGTTCGCGCGTTTGGGCAGCGGCTTGCCCAGCGATTCAAAGCTCTTGCGGCCCATGACGATCGGGTGGCCGATGGTCGTGGTTTTGAAATACTGGAATTCGGATTTAATCTCCCAGGGCATCCAGCTGTCCTTGCCGATCACGCCGTTTTCGGCGACCGCTGCGATAAGCGAAACTTTCACCGTCACACCGCAACCTTTCCTTTAATGGCCGCATGGTGCTGGTAACCGGTGATTTCAAAGTCTTCGAACTTGAAATCGAACAGGTTTTTGACGGCGGGGTTAAGCTTTACCTGCGGCAGCGGCAGCGGGTCGCGCTGGAGCTGCAGTTTGCACTGCTCGATATGGTTCACGTAGATATGCAGGTCGCCGAAGCTGTGAATGAATTCACCGGGCTGCAGCCCTGCCACCTGCGCGATCATCAGCGTCAGCAGCGCATAGGAAGCGATATTGAACGGCACGCCAAGGAAAACATCCGCAGAGCGTTGATAAAGCTGGCAGGACAGCTTTCCATCCTGCACGTAAAACTGGAACAGGCAGTGGCAGGGGGCCAGCGCCATTTTGGGAATGTCGGAGGGATTCCACGCCGTCACAATCAGGCGGCGGCTGTCGGGATTGGTTTTAATCTCGTTTAAAATGTTCGAGATTTGATCGATAGCACCGCCATCGGCTGCAGGCCAGCTGCGCCACTGCGCGCCGTAAACGGGGCCGAGATCGCCGCGCTCGTCCGCCCATTCGTCCCAGATGCGGACGTCGTTCTCCTTGAGATACTTGATATTCGTATCGCCCTTCAGGAACCAGAGCAGTTCATGGATGATCGATTTGGTATGGACTTTTTTGGTCGTGACCAGCGGAAAACCCTTCGCCAGATCATAGCGCGACTGGTGGCCGAAGGTTGAAATGGTGTCGACGCCGGTACGGTTCTTTTTCAGCTTCCCGTTATCAAGGACATGCTGCATCAACTCCAGATACTGTTTCATGTGCGCTTCCCCCTGCTGAAAACCGATTCTATCACAAGGCAATATAGAGAAGGCAGCCAAAAATAAAAGCGGCGGAAGGGGGTAAATCCTTCCGCCACTTAGATGTTTCTCTTAATCCCTTAAGGTCTCGGCTGGCTGCCGGAGGGAGCCGGTGCCGGAGCGGGCGCCGTCTCGGCCGGCCCGCCGGCAACAGCGCCGGCAAAGGCCTCGGCCGCCGCGCCCTTGGCGGGCAGCTGCGCGCGTTGCGCCCTGTAAAGGTCCTGCGTTTCAGCCAGTTCGCGTTCTTTCTGGTCCAGCACGCTGTGATAACGGGCGGTCAGCTTGCCGTTGTCGATGTCGGCGTTGATAGCTTTCTGGGCGCGGTTGCCTTCCTTGACCATGGCGACGATGCTGGTGACCATGCTACCGGCAAAGCCGATCAGCAGGGGGATACCGACGGGGGGCGCCCAGACTGCGGCGAGAACGGACAGGATTAAAAAGACACCCGCATTCATTCCCGCCTTGCCGGCGATTTTGTCAGCCGTATCCATGACGGCGCGCGATGCCTTAAACACGGGGTGGGAGTTCGCTTCTTCGGCTTTGCGGTATTCGTCGAAGAAGGCTTCGTTGATGTCTTTTTTGAGTTGGTCGTCCATTTTGAATGTCCCTCTGTCTTTATTATGAAAATTTGTATCAGTTATATGCGCCTTGTGCTTTGCTGTCAATTTTTAATAAAAAAATCTATAAATTACATATAGATAGAAGAATGAATGTCTTCGGGAGGGAATCGCATTTGACATAATATTCCCAAAAATGATACCCTCATGCATTCATTTGCTTAACCCCAAAAGGGCCCTTCATGGCGGAGAGCGACCAGACATCGACCGAAACCGCGCGTCTTCCGGCCGGCAGCCTTGTCGACAAGACGACGGGGAAGGTCCTCGGTCAAATATTGCTGGATAAACCGGACAAAGGCCGCGCAGGTCGTCTCGCGCGCGCCGAGGCGGTCGCGCGTGTGGCGCGCCGCTGGCAGAGAGGGGATTTCCGCGCCTTCCAGCGCGGGCTTTCGCAGGCGCGCCGCGACAAGGACAAGGCCGCGCTGGAAAAGGCTTTCAACCTTGCCGCCGAAGTGCCGGTTTTCAAGGAAGCGCTCGACTGGGCGAAGGAAAACGGCATCGAGTTCTTTGTCGACCGCACCTGCTCGAAATACGTGGGGGCCTATTACACCGGCACGACCGGCGTGATCGGCGTCAACCACCGCGCGCTGCAAAACCCGCAGCTGATGGCGATCTACCTGACGCATGAAATCCGCCACGCCTGGCAGGACGCGCATGGCATCATGGGCCATAGCATGAAACCCGATTATGCGGGCGAAGCGATCCGCACCGCGCTGGTCGAGGCCGACGCCATGGCCTTTGAAACCCTTGCCGCGCATCAGGCCGCGCGCGCCGTGCTGCAAAAACGGCAGGCTGAAAAAGGCCTGCCGCCCGACCTCGCCACCCGCCTGAAGCGCATGGAAAAGATGTGCGCCAATGCGGAAAGAGACCTCTGGCGCGGGTTTGAAACCTGGTTCCAGACGTCGCGTCCCTTCTTTTACTGCGAGGCGGTGGCGAAACGCGAGGCGACTGTGCTGGGGATAAGGGGCGAGGCGCCGAAAGACCACAAATATGAATTCAAGGCGATGATGATGCCGGGCGAGAAAACACGGCTGATCGATGTGACCGACGAGGCTGACTTCCAGAAGCTGGGCACGACTTTCTCGGGCGGCAATTACCTGAACGAGAAGAAGCGCCGCGAATTCGTCAAGCATACCGTGAACAATCCGTCCCTTGCGCGCACCTTCTGGCGCGCGGGTGCGAAAACGCCGAAGCTCCTCACCGCGCTGCGTAAAAAAGAACTGCAGATGAAGCAGGACACGCCGCAACTGCATATCGACGCCACCGGCCAGCCGTCCGATATCCAGGCGCTGGCGAACCTGCTGGAAATAAAACTGAAAGCCCTGACGGAAGTGGAAAAGGTCGAGGCGGATAAACGCTCCAGCCTCATGCTTAATATGACGGTGACTTTCAAGAAAGGCATCGACCCCGTCACGGCCTTCCGCAACGCCGCCATCGCCCTCGACGGCCAGTGGGCGCATGTCGCGCCCTCGGTCATGAAGCTTTATATCGAGGGCATGAGCAAGACCATGTGGGGCGCGCGCGGGCGCCTTGAGCGCAACCCTTACCGCCCTCCCAATCGCACCCCCGGCCGCGTTATGCCTGCCGCAACCCCCTGATATTGCGCCAAAACTGGCAAAGCCCCTGAAACTACTGGTTTTTTAATCTTTTTCCGCTATATTGAAGATGTCCGGAGCAATCCGGACTATGACGATAAACGCGCTATAAAATAGGCGAGACGGACCTGGGGGCGGTACCCAGCGGCTCCACCATTCTTCAAAAGGATTTGCGAAAGTTGTCTTCGCATCCGGTATGGGGCCGAAATAGGATCGACGTGCGTAGTAAAGATGGTTGCTTTCGTCCGGCATTGTTCCGCCGTTATCGGGCTACTTTTATAAATGCTAACGACAACATGCCCGCAAGGGCTGAACTCCGCCTCGTTGCTTAACAGCGACAACAGCGAAGTTGGCATTCAATTCCTAAGCTAGCAATAGCATAGGTGGGGCGTGGGGGCAGGCCTAGCAACAGAACTGCCCCCATTTTCTTTTTTCAGTCCTTCCGAACGAGTTTTCATTTCATGAGCACCCCCCAGAAACCAGCCGTAAAAATGCCGGTTCTGGTCAGGATTATTTTCTGGAAGGTTCACTCGCGGCAGATGGCCCTGACATGGGTACGGGTTCTCGGGGCCCTTGGCCTCGTCTGCGCTTTTTTCAGTTTGATGTCGCCCCTCAACGTTTATTTGTGGGTGCCTGCTATCTACTCTTTTGCCGCTGGGGCCCTGTGCTGGTGGTTATTGAAGTGGTTTGACAGGAACGGCGTCTGGCCCTCTGCAACGCCGTCCAAAGGCCTGATAGCGGCGGTCTGGTGCATCCCGGCGCTGGCCGCGCTGGTGCTGGCGACTCTTGAGTTCTTTATCGGGATCCATCACTTCTCGCACAACGGCATGTATCCCGGCCTGCCGGCAAAGAGCGTGATTTTTACCAATAAACGCGCCTATGCGGCGCCGTCAGACGTCAAGCGGGGGGATATCGTTTACTTTACCCTCGAAACAGAGGAAGAAACATTCAAGTTTATCTTGCGCGTCATCGGCCTTCCGGGCGAAACGGTGAAGAATGCCGGCGAGGCGCTTTCCATCAACGGGCAGCCTGTCAAACGGAAACTGCTCCGCAAGGCTGACGATACAACAATCTTCCGCGAAAGCATTGGCGAGGCCTCCTATGAGGTGGCCTTCGATAAGACCCCGCCCCGCAAGCCACTCGATGTGACAATTACCGTGCCGGCTGACGCGTTCTTCGTCATGGCTGATAACCGTCTTAGCGCTTTTGACAGCCGGTGGTTTGGGACAGTTCCGTTCAGTGCAATCATCGGCAAGAAGTTTTGAGCGGACGCGGCGACGGCAGGGTCGCCCCGGTTTCTTTTCATTTTTTGGGCGTCAGCTTCAGCGGCTTTGAAACCTTCGCCGCCGTGTCCAGCGCCATGCGGAAATCGAGGTCGCCGTCCTTGTCGCAGAGCAGCCATGTCTGCCAGCCGCCGCTGCGGGCGTCTTTCGGCCTGACTTCCAAAGCGCCGTCGCTTTCCTTGCGCGTCACGAAATCGCCGGGGTGAACGACCTGGTAGATCGAGCCCGCGCCGGTGCCGAAGGTGTCGGCCGCCTGCCAGGCGCGGAAAGGGGTGGAGAGGGTATAGACGATATTTTTATCGCCCTCGGTCTCGACGCGGGAAACGACGGTGCCGGAGCGGGGGCAGACCGCCCCTTGCGCGTATTCGGCGGCGGGCGATACATGCGAAAAGCTGATATCGGGCATGCGGCGGGGGTCGAGCGCATCGGCGGTTGTCATTTTATCGAGCATGCCCCTGCGGTCTTCCCAGACCACCAGCACCTGCCCTTCGGTGGCGACACCCTCGTGGTAGGAAGGTTTTCCTTCGTCGAAGCCCTGCCGCAGCGTATAGGCCTGCCCCGCCTTCAGCGGCACGACAAGGTAGCGGCTTTCGTCGCGGTAGTAGGAACAGTCGGAGAAATCGATGTCCATGAGCGGCATCAGGCGGGTCTCCGGCCTGCCCGGATAGTCGAGCGGCACCTGCTTGCTTTTGTCGGCGATCTGGTCGGGCACGAAGACCTGCCCGTCGGGAAAGGCGAAGGTCCACAGGCGCGGGAGGGCCTTGGTGACTTCCGTGGGCCTGTCGCCGCCGATGCCCGCATCGCGCAGCGCGCCGAACATCATCATGTCATGCGTCGACATCGTGACGCGGGGAAATTCGGAGAAACCGGGGTCGGTCTTTTTCATGCGCTTGACGAGGCTGGCCTCGAACAGCGCCAGCTGCTCGGGCGTGATCGCTGCGCCGTCGTGCTCGGCGGGCAGACGCTTCGCCCACCAGGCGGCCAGCGCCTGCAGGGCCGTGTCGGGCCACCAGCCCGATTTCGGCGCGGCCCTGCTGTTGAAAGCGTCGTTGCTGCTCATGCGGGCGTTTTACCGGGAGTTAATTTCAAGGGCTTGCCGGCGGTGATCGGCTTGTCCAGCGCGTTCATCTCCAGCGTCTCGCCCCCGGGCGTGCAGGGGATGAAGCAGCTGAGGCCCCTTTCCATCGCGGCCTTGGGCAAGACGAAGTGCCGGTGGCCGCGGTCCATCTCCATCCGCGACACGAAGTCGCCGGGGTTGACGGTCTTGTAGTCGATGCTCCAGCCGGTGAGGAAGGTTTGCTTCGCCTCCAGCAGCTGCAGCGGGTGGGAAACCATGCGGTAGTGGCCCTTGTTGTCCAGTTTTTCCAGCGTGCCGTCGTAACCCTTGCCTTCCTTGTAGCTCGATTTCAGGCAGACGGAGGCGGAGGTGACGTTCGGGTGAGACCGCAGGTCGAGCGCATCCGCCGCGGTCAGGCTGTCGTAGCCTTCCGTGCCTGCGGCATGGATGACCAGCACGTCGTCTCCCTTTGCCTCCCGCTCCACGTAGGTCAGGGTGCCGTCTTTGGCGCGGCGCGGCAGCTGCACTTTCTGGCCGGCCTCCAGCTCGACAATCATCATGCGGCTTTCCTGCCTGAACCAGAGCGCGCCGGTGAAATCGATATCGCCGTATTTGATAAAGGGCGTCGCGGGCTGCCCGCCATAGGCGAGGGGCTGGCCCGCGGCGAAAAGCTGCCCGTCGGTGTAAAGGCGCGTTTCCACGATGCTGGACTTCATCTCGTCATAGACATCGGGAATGCCCGCCCTTGCGCAGGCGTTTTTCAGCGGCGTCGAAGGGGCGCGGGTTGCGCCGGGCGGCTGGTTGTCGGCGTTGGTGACGTAAAGGCAGTTCGCAGGCGATTTGCTGGGCGGCACCTGTTTCAGCTCGTCCACCAGCGCCTCGGTAAAGGCCGCGCGCTGGGCAGGGGTGACGGTCGCGGTGATGATTTCTATCGACATGATGTCTGTTCCCACTCCCGTCTGGTATTCCTTGGGCAGTCTGTCCGTCCACCAGTTGGCGATCACGCGATACGTTTCTTCGGGCCACTTGAAGGCGTCGCTGGCGGCGTTGAACGCGGGGGTTTTTGTATCGGTCATGGGTTTTTGGCTCCGTTCATCTGTATCTGCAATGGCTTGCGGGTGGTGATGGGCTTGTCCAGCACGGTCGGGTCGATGAGTGTGCCGTCAGGCGTGCAGGGCTGCATGATGCGCCGGCCGTTTTCCGTCCAGCTTTTCGGGATGGCTTCGAACAAGTCGCCTTCTTTGGTCTGCAATTTCGAGACGAAATCGCCCGGCTGCAAGACGACATAGCCGTCCCGGCTGCGGGTGGCGAAGGCTTCGGTGACTTCCAGCATCTGCAGCGGGCCGGACAGTTTGCGGAACTGCCCCTTGTCGCCGACTTTTTCCAGCGTGCTGCCGGCGAGCGTGACGCCGTCGGAGAACGTGGCAGCATCCGCGATAAAGCAGTAGGGGATTTCGGGGTGGAGGTGCAGCCTGAACGCGTCCTCTGTCGTCAGCTTGTTGAAATCGGGGGTGTCGTTCGAGGGGATGACCAGCACCTTTCCCTCGCCCACACGCTCGGTTTCATAGACCCGCTTGCTGTCTTTCTCCCGCGCCAGCCTGCAGGTCTGGACCTTCTGCCCCGCATCGAGCGGTGCGACCAGGCAGCGGGTTTCCCGCCTGAACCAGCGGCAGCCGGTGAAATCGAGATCCTTCAGTTGCGTAAAGGTTGTGGCGGGCTGCGCCGCGTGCTCGATGCGGCCGTCGAGGTTGAAGATCTGCCCGTCGGCGTACAGCTGTGTCCACATGGTTTCAAGGCTGAAGAACGCGTCGAAGATGCCGGCTTTTTCAAGCGCGGCCTCCAGCGGCGCCGAATCCGCCCTGCCGCCGGGCGCATCGTGCGCGATGCAGTTGCTGTTGCTGACATAGATGAATTCGTTGCCGTAGCGGCCGGTGCGCAGGGGAACGGTTTTCAGCTCCTGCACAAAGGCGTCCTTGAAGGCGGCGAGATGCGCGGCGGTGACCTCGACCTTGACGGCTTTCTGGCCGACATCGTCGTCGCGGTCGTCGACAATGGTGAAGCTGGAGGGCAGCCGCCCTGCCCAGAATTCCGCCAGCGCGCGGGCGCTGGCGTCGCTCCACTGGGGCGGTCCGGCGTCGCTGGCGGCGTTGAAGGCGGCGGTTTTCATGCGGGCTGCCCCGGACGGTTGATTTTAAGGGGCTTCAGCGCGGTGATATCCTCGCCGGTCGTGGTGGGGTCGATCAAATTGCCTTTGTCGTCGGAGGCCAGCCAGCGGCGGGCGCCTTCCTTCAGCCATTCTTTTTTCACGACTTCGTGCCGCGCCTGTCCGTTCTCGACCGTGCAGGTCAGGAAGTCGCCGGGGGAGACGATCTGGTAACTGCGCCCGTCGCCGACGAAGAAAGGCGCCACCGCCGCCTTGGCGCGGAACGGCTTGCCGAGCGAGCGGTAATGGCCGGCGTCGCCGACCTTCTCGAACTTCTGGCCGAACTTGCCTTCGGGATTGGTGTAATCCGATTTCGGGTCGGTCATCGCGAAGGTGATATCGGGGTTCTTGCTCTGGTCGAAAAGATGCCGGCCGACGACGATATCGTCGAAATTCTTCGCGCCGGATTCAAAGATCACCAGCACCTGGCCTTCCTTGTCGACCGTTTCCTCGCGGTATTCCATCTTGCCCCAGCGCATCATGCCGGTGACGATCTTCTGCCCGACGGGAATATCGACCAGCAGGTAGCGGCTTTCGTCGCGGTACCAGTTGCAGCCCTTGAAATCGAGCTCGGCCGCGCCGGCCTGCGGGATTTTCGGGCGGTCGGGATGGTCGATGACCTTGCCCTCGGCGAAGGCCTGCCCGTCCTCGAACAGCGTGGTCGATGTTTTCCACGGCAGGGTGATCATGCCGTCGCCGATTCCCGCCGCCTTGAGCGCATTGGCCAGCGCCTCGCAGGGGTGGTAGTCGGTATTCAGCTTGATGCATTGCTGCTGCACATAGGTGCCACGTTCGCGCGGCGCCTGTTTCATTTCGCCGATCAGGGCTTCGACGAAGGCGTCATACTGCTCCTGCGTCACCTGAATTTTCAGCCGGTGTTTTTCCTTCATCGCCGTCACCTGCGCCACTTGGGCGCTGCCGCCGATATTGTCGAGTTCCTGTTTCGGAATGCCCAGCTGCTTCGCGCCCGGCAGGTGGTCGGCCCACCAGGTGGCGAGCGCACGGTAGCTGCCGTCGCTCCACTTCACGGGCGTGCTTTCCTCGTTGAATTGCTGGATTATTTCAGCCATTCGTTCCCCTTAAAAACTGCCCTCATTATAGTATCTTATGGTTAATATGGAGTTATCTCCCCGAAGCCCTTGTTTCCAGAGGATTTTATTGACATAACCGCACCCTGCCGATAGTCTGCCGTCCGTACATATAAAGGAGAGCAAAGATGCCGATGGGCCCCGAGGAATTCGTCAAGGCGAACGATTACACGCTGGTCGTCTCGCAGGTCTATGCGACCGAGAAACTGTCGAAGCCGACCCTGACCAAAATCTTCAACTTTGCTGCGCAGGAAGTCTCGACCATCTATGAGCGCGGCTATGCCCGGGAAGGCATGGGCGTGGGCTTCGCCATCACCCGCGAGAGCAAGAATTTCAGCGAACTCGATAGCCTCGACGAAGTGGCGCTGATGCGCGCCAAGCTGGTCGACCTCGGCGGCCACCCGCCCGAGTTGCCGACCCTGTCGAAACCCCGCAAACTGGGCAATTGAGACTTATTCATAATCGCCCGAAAAGCGCGTGACAGTGTTAACGACTCTCTCTAAACTGGCACGGACTAAGTTAAGAAACACCGGAGCAAGTATTAATATGGCCCCCCGCAACCGAGAAGACGCCTTCCGCTACGACAAGATGGTCGAGAAGGCTTTGCGCGGCGTGGTCAAGCAGGCGCTGGCCGAGGTTGTTAAAGACGGTCTGGTCGACGACCACCATTTCTACATCACCTTCTTCACCGACCGCCCGGGCGTGAAACTGCCGCCCTACCTGAAAGACCGTTATCCCGGTGAAATGACCATCGTGCTGCAGCACCAGTTCTACGACCTCGAGGTCGATGACGAACGCTTTACGGTGATGCTGTCCTTCAACAACGTGCCGGAACGCCTGACGATTCCGCTGTCGGCGATCACCATTTTTGCCGACCCCTCCGTCAACTTCGCGCTGCAGTTCCAGCCGCTGTCGGAAGAAGACGAAGACGAAATCCAGTTCGAAGCCGAAGAGCTTGATCTGGACAAGGACGACAAGGCGAAGAAAAAAGGCGAAGTCATTTCGCTCGACTCTTTCCGCAAAAAAGATAAAGACAAGACCTAAAAAAGGGCGCTTCAATGCCCGCCATCGTCGTCAAAAATCTTTCCAAGCAGTACAAAACCGTTCTCGCGGTCGATGATATTTCATTCACCGTGAAACGCGGCAGCATCACCGCGCTCCTCGGCGGCAATGGCGCGGGCAAGACCACGACCATCGCAATGTTATTGGGCACGCTGCAGCCGACAGCGGGCAGCATTCATATGCTTGGCATAGATATGCTCAAGAACCGCTATCGCGCGCTGGAGAGGATGAATTTTTCTTCGCCCTACGTCGATCTTCCGCGCAAGCTGACCGTGCGCCAGAATCTCCGTGTCTACGGCAAGCTGTATAACGTGAAAAATCTGGAAGACCGCATTAACCGCATGGCGGAGGAACTGGACCTGCGCGAATTTATCGACCGCCCCGTGGGGAAGTTGTCGGCGGGCCAGCAGACGCGCGTCGCGCTGTCGAAGGCGCTGATCAATAAACCCGAATTGCTGTTGCTGGACGAACCGACGGCTTCGCTCGACCCCGATACGGCGGACAGGTTGCGCGGTTACCTCGACGATTTCCGCAAGGAACATGGCACGACTTTCCTGATGGCGTCCCACAACATGAAAGAGGTGGAACGGTTGTGTGATGACGTCATCATGATGAAAAAAGGCAAAGTGGTCGACGAAGGCACGCCGAAAGAATTGATTAAACGGTATGGCCGCAAGGATCTGGAAGAAGTCTTCCTTGATATCGCGCGCAATACGGGCACAAGGGAGAACGCCGCATGACGCCAGCCTTCACCCGCGTACAGGCCGTTCTGCTGCGCCATATATATGTGCTGCGGTCATCGCCGCCGCGCCTGATTGAAATTATTTACTGGCCGACGATCCAGATGGTGCTCTGGGGTTTTATCTCCAGCTTCTTCGCCAACAAGGGGCCCGCACTGGGTGGCAGCATGGGCGTGGCGGCCTTTGGCACGCTGCTGGGCGCGGTGCTGCTCTGGGATATGCTGTTCCGCACGCAGCTGGGCGTGACGCTTTCTTATCTTGTGGAAGTCTGGGCGCGTAACCTCGGGCATCTGTTCGTCAGCCCGCTGCGCCCTTGGGAATGGTGGCTGTCGCTGATGATTTTCAGCATCCTGCGCGCGCTGGTCGGCATGCTGCCGGCGGCGGCGCTGGCGATTCCCTTTTACGGGTTTTCTATTTTCGACCTCGGCCTGCCGATGCTGTTCTTCTTCTTCAACATCATGTTTATGGGCTGGTGGCTGGGCTTCCTCATCATGGCCTTGCTGCTGAAATACGGGCAGGGGGCGGAGACGATGGCATGGGCGCTGACCTTCTTCCTCGCGCCCTTCTGCGCTGTCTACTACCCCATCGCCTCGCTGCCGCAATGGCTGCAGCCGTTTTCAAACGCGCTGCCCGCCGCGCATGTGTTCGAAGGACTGCGCGCCCTTGTCCACCAGCACACCTATGAAGCCATTCATATGTGGTGGGCCTTTGGCCTTAACTGCATATATATGTGCGTCTCGCTCTTTGTGCTGACCATCGCCTTCAACGGTGCGCGCAAGGCGGGAACCCTTCTGCAGAGCGGGGAATAAGGTTGCTTAAGAAAATCAGGGAACAGATTTACGTTTTCTGGACAGGGCCGCTCAGGGCTCCCGGTTTCTTCGCCTTCGTGCTTTTATTTCCGCTGGCGGCGGCGTTTATCCTCAAGCTGGTGTTCAAAGCCTTCGGCTGGTCGCGTGACATCTCTTTTGATGCATCGGTGGTGCTGCTGCTTCCGCTTGTCTGCGGCTTGCCGCTGGTGCAGATCTTCCGGCTGCCACCGGCCTTTTTCCTGCCGAAGTGGCTGGTGACGGGGATTATCAGCATTGTTTATCTGGTGCTAATGTTCTGGCCCGTTGTCCTCATTTTCTCCGGATTTCCGGGCGACTTGTAAGGTCACCATCGCCCTCAATGATTTTCCTTAAGTAATTTCCACAATCTTGAAATAGTGCAGTATTTGCCTTTTGCGTAAAAACTGCTACGAGTCAGTACATTCCAATTCACAGAAGCTGAAGAGCCGCGCCAAGACGGCTCACGACACGGGATCATTTTAACGAGGAGAGCACAATGCTATTCAAAGATTCAGGCCTGCCCAACAACAAGCTGGTCGAAGACGCCTTCAACCACAGCCGCACCAATGCGCAGGGCAACCAGAAAGAAGCGCTGAAAAGCTTCAAGCAGCAGATCGAGATGATCCACAGCCAGAACCTGATGATGCTCGACATGGAAAAAGACCAGGGCGGCATGAAGGACGACGAATACAAGCAGAACAAAATCGCGCTGGAACGCATGCGCGACGACCAGCTGAAAATGGGCCCGCAGCTGATCGCGCGCGAGCTGGACAATATGTTCGAAAAACGCCGCGTCGGCCCCGCAAAAATCGCGGCCAGCCACGCCGATGCAACCTCGCCTGAACTGGTCGCCGCGATCATGCTGATCGACTGCGTGCGCTCGCCGGTCGACTTCCAGAACATCAACGCGAAATTCGGCGCGAAGGTCTCGGGCCTGATCGCCGAAGTGGTGCACATCGACGCTTACCCGTCGGAGCGCGACACGAACCTGTCGAAAGCCTCCGACGACGCCAAGCGCGCCTATCAGGCGCTGGTGATCATGTCGCTCGACCAGATCGTCGACCAGATCAAGCGCTCGGCCAAAGAAAACCCGCTGCAGAAAATCATGTTCCCGCCCGGTCAGGAAGAACAGATCTACGGCGACGTGAAAAACCTCTGGGGCACCGACAAGAAACTGGACGCCAAATTCCTCGACGCCTTCAACAAGGCATCGGATGCGGCTTCCTCGCCCTACAAGCTCGAAGTCGGCACCGACGGCTCGCTCGAACTCGTCAAGGGCACGGTTAAATCCGGCCCCGGCGTCAAGCCGCCGAAAAAAGGCCCCGGCGGCCCCGGCCCCGGCCCCGGCGACGTGTTCTAAGCACGGATTACAGACTAGGGAATGAAAAGCGCGGGATGAAAGTCCCGCGCTTTTTCTATTCACGCGCTGGCATAGCATTTGTTTTTTGTGCAAGAAAAATTTTCACAAACTGAACAAGCGTTCATTCGCTTGAGTTGTCCACAGCTACGCTTTGAAATGACTCAGGAAAATATTTTCCCTTGCATTGGCGAATCGATTTTGCGATTGTGCGCCTCACACAACCCCCGCGGCATTCATGTCGGGGGAGACTACCGAAGCGAAGCTGGAGATTAGATTTCATGAACAACGGCATCGATGCCGGACGCCGCCAGAAATGGCGCGCGGAGATCGACGAGTCCAAGGTGGATATGGGCCTGATTGCGCCCATGGGCCAGCTTGCGCTCGATGTTTCCTTGTATACCGCTATCCTCGATAACGACCATCAGGCGATCCGCGCCATGGGCGCGGCGGGTGCCAACCCGAACATGTGGGTCGAAGGCAAGCTGGGCGAGCCCGAAGGCACGCTGCTCCACTTCGCCGCGCGCCATGCGCAGATGAAAACCGTGATTGCCTTGCTGCAGATCGGCGCCGATCCCTTGATCAAAGACGCCGACGGCCGCATCCCGCGCCAGGTCGCCGCCGAAATGCCCACGGGCAACCGTCTCCGTTCCATGCTGCAATTGTGGGAAAAGAAGCGCTATTCCCCCGTGCCGCAGCACGAAGAGAACGAGAACCGCGAAGAAGTCGCCCAACGCGCCTAAATTTTCGTTACAGTTTTGAGGAAAGGCACCAGCATTGCCGCGCGGCAGGGCAGGGGCAGGGCTGTTTTGGCGAAGGGTATCGCCGCGATGTCTTTTGCATGCGCGCCTGCGCCCGTGTTCAGTTTTTCCAGCACGGATGCTGCGGCCAGCGCCGCCTTGCCCTCCAGCAGCACCGGCGTTTTCGCAAGGCGTGCTGCGACCAGCGCGCCGGTCATGGCGGCGATGTCCAAAGTTTTGATCGCGGCAAGCGGTTCGGTGTTGTTCAGCCGTGCGACCAGTTCGTCGCCCGCTTTTTCGGCGGCGGGGTCGAGCGCGGCAAGGATCAGCAAATCGATCCCCGGCTGCACCGCCATCATGCCATAGGCCAGCGCATGGGCAATTTCGTTGTCGTCAGGCTGCGCATGGCGGCTGCCCAGTTCGTAGACTTGCAAATCCGCATTTGCTTCTTCGGCCAGCGGGTTCAGTGGGTGCTTGCCCTGCTGGATATCCTTTAGAATATTTTCCGCCGCTGCCGTCGCAAAGAGCGCAAGGCGCGGGTGGCGCAACAATGGCTTCTCGCGCCCCTGCGACGAGGCCAGCCACGACCAGATCACGCCCATCTCGTCCAGCAGCGCGGGTGGCGCGATGATGCTTTGCAGCACCGGCAGGTCGTTCTTCACCAGCTGGCGGATTTCATCGAAGCTGATCGCGGGCGATGGTTTCTGCACAGGCTGGTTCATGGCTGGGCTTTCTTGCTATCGCAGCGCGGATAGCGCTTGTCGTCGGGGCTGATTTTCGTCCAGGTTTCGGTCTGGCGGAAGATGCCCTTCGAGAAAACCACGCGCAGCCGGTTCTCGTCCAGCGGCGTGGCGGTCACGTTGACATTCATGCCCATGCCGCGCATTTCCATCCGGCCTTCCCAGTTCTGGGCCGTGGCGGGGGTAAAGTTCATTTTAGGCGTAAAGCCGCAGAGTGATTTCACATCGGTTTCCGTCACCGGCTCGTCAAAGCTCTTCCGCTCGCCGAAATAGTCGTACAGTTTTTTATCGGCAGGGTTCAGCCAATATATATAACCGCAGGCGCCGGTCTCGGGGCAGGGGCGCAGGCTCACCACCGCATCGAAGGTTTCGGTCTTCCACAGGGTCTCGCTATTGGACGGCGGCGGGACCGGCTTGTCGGTGGCGGGCATGGCCTGCGCCGCCGCGATGCAGAAGGCGGAGGAGACGGCGGCGGTGATAGAACGGAGGGAGCGGGGCTTTTTCATGAGGATTTTTTGTAATCCTCCTCCGAAAGCCGCGCAAGGGCTAATCCGGTCTTCGCATTTCAACGTATTGAGGAGGGATGCGGGCCAAAAGCGCGAAAAACCGGGAATCGCCATGGAACTTGTTCCGAAACCGATTCTCGGGTGACGGGTGGATATTCCCCCCGGGAGGTCCAATTTATAAACATAATCAGGCCCGGAAGGCCTGCTGGACCCCCTGCCATAGCCTCTTAGCGGGATAGTTATGGTAAAATGTTGAGATTAGGTAAACAAAACAGGGTAATATTCTGACTTTGTTAACTAATGTATGGCAGTCTTAATACTGGAGGAATACTGGGAAAGTGGTTGGGTTTACCAAAATGGCTGAAGATGCTACCGCAAAAGCAGGCGCTGCCAAGCCAGCGCAACCGAAACCGTCGGGTGGTCTGTCGATGAACCCGTCGCCTGAGGATCTGCTTGTGCCGCCCTCACCCCCCGCACCCTCGGCGGCTCTGCCTGTGTCGACGGGCGCCGCGATCACCATTTCCGGCGGCGCCAACGCGCCCGCCATGCCCGGCGCGGCAGGCCCCGGCACAGCCCCCGGCGGCGGCAAACGTATCGGCGACCGCCTGCTGGAACGCGGCCTCATCACCGAAGACCAGCTCAAGGTCGCCCTGCACGAAAAGAAAACATCTTCAAAGCTGATCGGCGAGATCCTTGTCGACCTCGGCTTCATTTCCTCGACCGCGCTGTCCGAATTCCTGTCTGAATCCACGGGCCTGCAGCAGTTCGACCCCAAGAAAACGATGCTCGACCCCGAAGCGCTCGAGATGATCCCGAAGAAGGAAGCGCAGAAGTACCAGATCCTGCCCGTCTCCGTCGACAAGGCCGCGAACCGCGCCGTCATCGCCATGGTCGACCCCTACGACGTGGTGGCGCTCGACAAGCTGAAGCAGCTGCTGCCCAAATCCTGCATGATCGTGCCGCAGATCTGCCCGCCCGCGACGCTGGCGGACGCGATCCACAAGGCTTACGGCGTCTCCACCTCGATCGACGCGATTTTGAAGGAGCTTGCGGGCGACGCTTCGGCCGCGAAAAAGAACCTCGATACGCTGTCGGAGGCTGAATCTTATAGTCACCCGCTCGTGCGCCTTGTCAACGCGCTGATCTTCGAAGCCGTGAAAATGGGCGCGTCCGACTTGCACTTCGAGCCCGAAGAAAACTTCATCCGCCTGCGCTGGCGCATCGACGGCGACCTGATCACCTCGCACACGCTGCACAAGGAATACTGGAGCGGCATCTGCCAGCGCCTGAAGATCATGGCCGAGCTGAACATCGCCGACAAATATTCGCCGCAGGACGGCCGCTTCAACCTGAACATGGGCGCGAGGGAAGCCGACTTCCGCGTCTCCTGCCTGCCGACCGTGCATGGCGAGAACATCGTGCTGCGCGTGCTCGACAAATCGGCGTCCATCGTGCCGCTGACCAAGCTCGGCTTCTCCGAACACAACCTGCGCATCATCAAGAAGGCGCAGTCCCGCCCCGAAGGCATCATCATCGTCACGGGCCCCACCGGCTCAGGGAAAACAACGACGCTCTACTCGATGCTGAACGACGTGAACACGCCCGACGTGAACATCCAGACGCTGGAAGACCCGGTCGAATATAACCTGGGCATGATCAGGCAGTCGCACGTGAAAGAGGGCGGCGGTTTCACCTTCGGCGAGGGCGTGAAAGCGCTCCTGCGCCAGGACCCTGACATCATCTTCATCGGCGAGGTCCGCGACCTCGTGACCGGCGAGCAGGCGCTGAAAGCCGCCATGACCGGCCACCAGGTCTATACCTCGCTCCACACCAACGACTGCTTCGGCGCCGTGCCGCGCCTGGTCGACATGGGCCTGAAGCCCGGCATGATTTCGGGCGCGATTATCGCAACCTTTGCGCAGCGACTTGTCAGAAAGCTTTGCCAGAAGTGCAAGAAACCTGCGGCGGCCACGCCCGAAGAATGCAAGATGCTGAGGGACGGCCCCGACGGCAAGGCAATCGACCCTGCCAACCCGCCCACGATCTACCATCCCGGCGGCTGCCCGGATTGCAATAATACCGGCTTCAAGGGCCGTATCGCCTGCGTCGAGATCCTTTACTTCGACGACGATATGGACGCGCTGGTGGCGCAGGGCGCGCACAAGGCCGAAATGAAGAAAGTGGCGCTCACCAAGGGCTTCAAGAGCATGCTCGACGACGGCATCGTCAAGATCTACGAAGGCACGACCAGCCTTGATCAGGCCAGCAAGTCCCTGAACTTCGCCGACCGCCTCTAGGCCAGCACCCCGCACGCCGTGACTCTGTATATTCCCGCCCTATATCTATTCCGGGGGCGAATATATTTCGTCGTGAGACCCGAATACAAGTGCTTGGTTTACCTTCATAATTGGTGTAACACTATAAGGTGTGTTTTGGGTCGTATGACACTACAGGGGGCGTTCGTCTTTAATCATGCCTAAGTTCAGTTACAGGGCTATCAATCCGAAGGGCCGGCCGGTGCGGGGCGTTGTGAACGCCGCCAACGAGACGGATTTGTTCAATCGCTTGCAAGAAACGGGCATGAACCTGCTCGACTGCAAGGAGATGAGCGAAAAATCCAACAAGCTGGCGGCCCTGACCGCCAAGAAGGTCAAGGTCCGCGACCTGATCCAGATGTTCGTCCACCTCGAACAGCTGCAGAAGGCCGGGGTTCCCTTGCTGGATTCAATTACCGACGTGCGCGACACCGCTGAATCGACCCGCCTGCGCGACATCATGAGCGATATTTACGCCGAAGTGACGGCGGGCTCCTCGTTCTCCAACGCGCTGGCCAAGCACCCCGGCACCTTCCCCGCCATCTTCATCTCGCTCATCAACGCGGGCGAGGAAACGGGTAACCTCACCAACTCGTTCGTGCAGGTCATCAAGCACCTGAAGTGGACGGACGCGATGGACACCAAGGTGAAAAAGGCGACGCGCTATCCCAAGGTTCTCTGCGTGGTCGTCGTCGGCGTTATTTACGTGATGCTGGGCCACGTCGTGCCCGAGGTCGTCGGATTCCTGCGCAACATCGGGCAGGAACTGCCGCCGATCACGCAGGCGCTGATCTCCACCTCCGACTTCGTGGTGGGCTATTTCGGCTATATCATCGGCGTGATCATCCTCATCATGGTCATCCTGCGCGTCGGGCGCCTGATGTCGGAGGATTTCAAGTACCGCACCGACTACATCGCGCTGCGCATGCCGGTGATGGGCAACCTGATCCGCAAAATCTCGCTCTCGCGCTTCTGCCAGACCTTCGGCGTCCTCTTCACCTCGGGTCTCGAGATCCTGAAATGCCTCGAGGCCGCGAAGCAGACCTCGGGCAACCTCGTCATCACCGAGGCGCTGGAATCGGTCAAGACGCAGGTGCAGGAAGGCTCGGGCCTTTCCCATGCGCTCAACTCCTCGGGCGAATTCCCGTCGCTGGTCGTGCGCATGGTCAAGATCGGCGAGGAATCGGGTAACCTGACGGGCGTTCTGGAACAGGTGTCGGAATTCTACGACAAGGACGTCAACGAAGCCGTCGACGCGATGATCCAGATGATCGAACCCGCGCTGACCGTCGTGCTCGGCGGCATGCTGCTGTGGATCGCGGCCGCCGTCTTCGGCCCCGTTTACGACAGCTTCGGCAAGATGGGCGGATAACGCATGGTTGCGCTGGGCGGCGGCAAAAGGGTTCTTCTGGTCGGCGGCGAGGGCGTTGTGCTTTACGCGCCGCACGGCCGCGGCATGGAGCGCGAAACATCCATCTCGTGGGAAGTGCCCAACTTCGACCAGCAGCTGGCCGAGGCGCTTTCCGCCAAGAACCAGAGCAAGTCTGTCGTGGTGCTTTTCGACGGCACCGACCAGACCTACCGCCGCGAGGAACTGGCCGCGAAACTTTCCATCATCGACCGCCCGAAATTCGTGAAGCGGAAACTCGAACTCGCCTTCCCGAGCTACCCGATCCGCGCCTCGCTTGAAATCAAGCCGCCCAAGAAAAAAGGCCGGCAGCCCAAGGGCGCCAAGACCGAGCTGCCCTCGTTCCTTTTCGTGGCGCTGCCCGAAACCGAGCAGCTCGACCGCATCGGCAACGCGATGTACGAGGCGGGCGTGCCCGTCGCGGGCTTCGGCCTGCTGCCGCTTGAATCGATGGGTCTCGTCAACGAGATGTCCGACAAGGTTTTTGGCGGCCGCGGCAAGAAATCGCGCTGGGCGGTGCTGGTCGGCCAGCATGAAACCGGCGGCCTGCGTCAGGTTGTGATTAAAGACGGCAACCTGGCGCTGACGCGCCTTACCCCGACGTCGGAAGCCGGCACCAGCGGCACGGGCTGGGTGGAAGAAGTCACGCGCGAATTGAAGGCAACGCTCACCTATATCTCGCGCTTCGGCTACAGCAACGACGACGGTCTCGACATCGTGGTCGTCTGCGGCGACGTGGAAAAACAGTTTTTCGACACCCGCGCCATCCCGGTCACCAATTTCCAGTGCGTCAACGTGTCGGAAGCGATGCGCCATATCGGCCTGCGTTCCTTCGGCATGGAGAAAAGCAATTTCGCCGACGCGCTGCACGCCGCCTGGGCGTCGCGCAAGACCGGGCTCAAGCTCGCGGTCAAGGTTCCCTCCATCCAGCGCATCATGGCGCCGCGCCTTGCCGCGCGCGTCGGCTCGGTGCTGCTCGCGCTCTCCATCCTCGGCCTGATGGGCTTCACCGCGCAGGGCTTCCAGGAATACCGCTCGCTCGAGGAAGAAATCGCCGGCAAGCAGAACCGCAAGACGATGCTCGACCGCGAATACGAGCAGGAGGCGAAGATCTTCGACACGCTGGCGGTCAAGCCCGATGTCGTCAAGGCCGCGCTGTCGGTCAAGAAACTGCTGGAAACCAACAGCGTCGACCTGCGCCCGATCCTGCATTCGCTGAAAAACACGCTGCCATCTGACGTTAGAATCGAGAACCTGAATATCGAGCACAACGCCTCCAGCCACCTCAAGGTCGCCGATGCCTCCAGCGGCGCCGGGCTGTTCGGCGTGCCGGAAGAAGTCACCGACCCCGGCAAGGTGCGCATCAACCTTTCCTATTCGCTGCCGGACAACCTGATCCTCGAGCAGAAAGTGCTGCGCTCGGAAGACCTCCTGAAGAAACTGAAAACGGCCTTCCCGGGCTTCGAGGTCTCGCTGAAGAAGCAATTCGGCGGCGTGGAACGCACCGGCTCGGCCGTGGACACACTGGGTAGCCCTGCGCCGACTCCCGGCGGCGGCATGCTGGACCTGGCTGAAATCGAACTCAGGGGAGCGCCCCTCAAATGAAACTGATCGGCCTTAAACGCGCCATCATCCTTGCCGTGCTGTTCGCCATCAACCTGGCGATCGCGGCGGTCTATTTCCTGCAGGTCATGCCGATGGCCGAGGAATCGGCGCGCAACCTCGACAACATCAACAGCCAGATCTCCGCGACCAGCCAGAAAATATCCTCGATCAAGGCGGATCTTGAAACCTTCAAGACCACGCTGCCGCAGTTCCGCGAGCTGGAGGCCAAGGGCTTCACGCTGCCGCAGGACCGTTTCCGCATGAGCCGCGACCTCGACGCCGTGCGCCTGAAGGCCGAGCTCGGTGGCTTCAAGTTCACCATCAACGACATCCGGAAGGTCGACAACCCCGACATCGACCCGACGACGATGCAGCTGATCTACCGCCGCATCAAGGTCGACAACGTCGAATCGCTGCTCGACACCAACTTCTTCACCTTCATCGACGCGATGCAGCGCGACTTCCCGACGCATACCCGCTTCCAGTCGATGCAGATGCGGCGCAAGGACCCGCTGAACGGCGCCGCGCTGGCCAAGATCCAGAAAAAGGAACGCGTCGACCTGATCACGGCCGAAGCGCAGTTCGACTGGCTGACGATCATTCCGAAGGCAACCGAAGAATCGGGCACCGGCCCGACGGGAGGCCTGTAAGATGAAGGCCGCCGCCCCGAAGCCGACCGCCACGAAATACGGCTGGATCATCGCCGCCGCCTGCCTTGCCGTGCTGGGCCTGTCGCCCGTGGCGCGCGCGCAGCTGGGCGATGTCGGCATTGCTTCCGGCGCCGCCGGCATGATGAACAACAACCCGATTGCGCAGGGCGCGCAGCAGACGCAGGCTGCCGCGGCGCTTGCCGCCGGCCAGCCCGCTGCCGCAGTTGCGCCCGGCACGCCGCCGGCTGCGGCTGCTCCGGCAGGAGCGCCTGCTGCCGCAGCGCCCGCAGGGGCACCCGTCGCCGCAGCAGCGCCGGCAACAGCCGCTGCCGCGATGTCCGTGCCGGCGCCCGAGGCACCGGCGGTCACCGACCTGAAATCGCCTTTCGTGCAGTCGCTTTTCTTCTCGCCGCAGGACATCATTGCGATCAAGAAAGCTTCCGAAACGCGCGGACCGATCGACACCACAGGCGGTGTGCAGACGCAGACGCCCGTGATCCCGATGAACCGCTACATTGCCGTTTCCGGCATCAGCTATAAATCGCCCGACAACTGGGTGGTCTGGATCAACGGCCGCAAGGTCGTCAAGGGCGGCGAAGGCGTGCTGAAGGAACTGGTCGAGATCAAGCCGCAGAAAGATTACGTCGACCTGCTCTGGTTCGATATCGGCCTCAACGGCACGATCAAGATCAAGATGCGCCCCAACCAGACCTATTATATAGTGCCGGGCCTGCTCCTGCCGGGGGTTGCACACGAATGACGGCACTCGCCCAGACCATGCCCGATCCCGCCATTCCGGCGGTGAGCATCAAGCAGGTATCCGCCGGCTACAAGCACGGCATGGTGATCGAGGACATCGATTTCGAGGTCAGGCAGGGCGAAACCTTCGGCCTGATCGGGCTGAACGGCGTCGGCAAGACGACGCTCATCAAGATCATGCTGGGCCTGATGGAGGCCAAGAAGGGTTCGGTCGAGATTTTCGGCGGCAAGTCGCTGGACGCCGCCACCAAGAAAAAAATCGCCTACCTGCCCGAAAAATTCGAGCCGCCGCCGTTCCTGTCGGCGCTCGAATTCGTCAAATTCTCGCTCGACCTCTACAAGCAGCCTTTCTCGGAAGAAGCGGTGATGAAAGCCGCTGACCGTGTGTCGCTGACGCGCGCCGCGGTCAAGCGCCGCGTGTCGACCTATTCGAAAGGCATGCGCCAGAAGACGGGGCTGATCGGCACCTGGCTGACCGGCTGCCCGCTGCTGATACTGGACGAGCCGATGAGCGGCCTCGATCCTCTCGCCCGCGTGCTGGTGAAGGACGAGATCGCCGCCTGCCGCAAGGCCGGCATGACCGTTTTTTTATCGTCGCACATCCTCGCCGACATGGACGAAATTTGCGACCGCATCGCCGTCATCCACGACGGCCGCCTGCGCTTCACCGGCACGCCTGCCGAGCTGAAGGCGCAGACGAAGCAGGAATACCTCGAGCGGGCATTCCTGAAAACAATCGAAGGTTCAACAAGGGTCTATGAATCATGACAAATAACGATGACAACCTCGATGAAGGTTTCGAAGACCTCGACGCCGCGGCGGACGCCCCCCCCGGTGACGAACCCGTTCCCGGTGAAGAAGGCGGCGATGCGCTGGCCGCGCCCACGCGCAGGATGACCTCCGGCGGGGGCTCCAGGAAAAACCTCTTTATCCTGCTGGGCCTTGTCGGCGTTCTCGCCGTTGGCGGCGGCGGCGCTTATATGTTCCTGATGGGAGGCGATGATCTTGCGCCCGCAACGCCTGTCGCGGCCGTGCCGGCCGCCGCGCCTGCAACCGAAGCGACTTTCGCAGCGCCCACCGACCCCAATGCCACGCCGCTCGTCGATCCGCTGGCGACTGCGCCCGCGCCCGGCAACCTGTCTGACACGCGTCCCGATGCCATGGCCACGGCACCGGGCGCCATTCCCGGCATGGACGCCGCCCCCGCGACCGATCCCGCCGCTGTCGCGGTTGTTGATCCCGCTGCTCCCGCTGCTCCCGCAGCTCCCGCAGCGACTGATCCTGCCGCTGCTGTCGCCGTCGTTGATTCTGCTACCGTTGCGGTTGTCGATCCTGCCGCCACGCCGCCGGTTGATACCGCGACCGCGACGACGACCGTCACGACAACAGTCGAAACCGCCGCGAACCCCGCCGTCGACCCTGCCACTGTGCCGCCGGCTGACGCCGCTGCGCCGCCGGTAGATACGGCAGCTGCGCCGCCCGCCGATCTCGGCGCGCCGCCGGCAGAAGAAAATATAGCTGTGCCGCTCAACGCGGTGCCGCCGGCTGACGTTGCCGCCGTGCCCGCCGACCCGGCGACAACCGCGCCGGTCACGCCCGCGCCCGGCGAACAGCAGCCCGACCTGCCCATGCCCGAACAGGCGCAGGTGCCCGCGACGACGACCACCACCACGGTCACCACCACCGTCACGCAGCCCACCGGCACGCCTGTCACGCCCGCCACGGGCGGCCCCAGCGCGGCCGAACTGGCCATCACGCAGAACGCCGCAATCCTCGACCAGCTGGCGCAGCCCGGCACGTCAACGCGGCCCTTCGATCCCGCCGCGCCCACGCCCAGCCAGACCAATGCGATCAAGGAAGTGGACAAGCTGCTGCAGCAGGAAGCCATCATCCGTCCGCTGCCGCCCTCGTGGCTGCAGGTCAGCAAGAACCGCGACGCGGGCGACATGGACAGCCGCCTCACCGCCGCGCGCTCCGCGCTGGCGCAGAACCGCAACTCCGCCGCCCTGCAGCTCTTCACCGAGCTGAGCAGCAAATACCCGAAGGATACCCGCATCCTGATGGGCCGCGCCGTGGCGCTGCAGAAACTGGGACAAAACGAGGAAGCGCTGGGCGCCTACGAAGCCGTGCTGATCGCCAATCCCAAGAACCTGGAAGCGCTGACCAACATGCTGGGCCTGCTGAAAGGCAAGGATCCGCAGCTGGCCGTCTCCAAGCTGACCGAGCTGCATGAAACCTATCCCTACCAGGCCGATATCACGGCGCAGCTGGGCGTCGCCCACGGGCAGGCCGGCGAATACGAACAGGCGCTCCGCTATCTCGACATGGCCGAGGCGATGGACCCCGGCAGCGCGTACATCCTCTATAACAAGGCCGTGCTGCACGACAAAATGGGCCATTCCGCGCAGGCGGGCGACCTGTACCGCCAGCTGATCCGCATGGCGGCCGACGGCTCGCTCGACGAAAACCTGCCGCTCGAGCACATCAAGAGACGCCTGACAGTCCTGCGCTAGGCCCATGGAGAGCGGGGCCGAAGGACTGCCGGCGATTTTCTCCATCATCAGCGTCATCCTGCTGGGCCTCTGCCTTGGCAGTTTCGCCAGCGCGATGTCGTGGCGCCTGCCACGCGGCATTTCATTCGTCACCGAAAGATCCCAATGCCCCTCGTGCCGCGCCACGCTCGGCGTCGTTGACCTTGTGCCGGTTTTTTCGTGGCTTTTCCTGGGGGGCAAATGCCGCCGCTGCAAGGCGCCGATCGGCTGGCGCTATCCGCTGATCGAGCTGTCGACGCTGCTGCTCTGCCTTCTCTTCCTCTGGCGCTTTCATTTTTCGCCGGCGTTGTTTCCGCTGCTGCTGCTGGCGCCGGTGATCGTCAGCATCATCGACATCGACCTGCACCACAAAATCATTCCCGACGGGCTGAACGCCTCGGTCGCACTTTTCGGCTTCATGGCGCTGGCGCTGGCCGCCGTCGATTCGGGCAACCCGCCGGCCTATCTCAGCGACAAGGGGCTCATAGCTTTGGCGGGCGCGCTGCTCTATGGGCTGGGTTCGCTTGCTTTACGATACGGGATGATGCTGGCGCTGAAGAAAGATCCGCTCGGTCTGGGCGATGTTAAGTTCTTTGCGGCGGCGGGCTTCTGGTTCGGCCTCAGCCCCGATGCGCTGGCCGCTTTTATGCTGATTTCGGGCCTGATGGCGGTCTTTTTGGCGCTTCTGTGGCGCAAGGTGAAAAAGGAACTGGAGTTCCCCTTCGGCCCCGCGCTGGTGCTGGCGTTCCTGCTTGTCCTGCTGGTACACCCGCCTGAATTCCTGACAGTATATTTTTAAATATGTAAACGCAGATTTACCGTTTTTTCAATCAAAATAGGCTATCTTTATAAGGTACTGCAGGGAGTACAGGCGTTCATTTAAAAACCGTTACGCCCCTGACAGAGATTATAAGGTGTGTGCAGGGCTCTGATCAAAGCGCTCTGGGGTAATCGAGGGGGAATAAAGCCGTGGAAATCACCGAGCTGTTAAAATTCACGCTGGAGAACAAGGCGTCAGACTTGCACCTGAGCTCCAACAACCAGCCGATCGTGCGCATCGACGGCGACCTGCAGCGCATCAAGACCGATATGCTGACCAGCGACATCATCCGCACCATGCTCTTCGCGGTCATGACCGAAGACCAGCGCGCGATTTACGAACGCGAGCTCGAGCACGACTTCGCCATCTCGCTCGGCACCGACGCGCGTTTCCGTGTCAACGCTTTCACCAACCGCGGCGGCGCTGCCGCCGTCTTCCGGGTGATTCCGACCAAGATTCCGACGATGGAGCAGCTCGATCTTCCGCCCGTCATGCGCCGCCTGGCCGAACTTGAAAAGGGCCTCGTGCTCGTCACCGGCCACACCGGCTCGGGTAAATCGACGACGCTGGCGTCCATGATCAACCACATCAACGCGACATACCCCTATCACATCCTGACGGTCGAAGACCCGGTGGAATTCTTCCACCCCTCGAAAACCTCGCTCGTCAACCACCGCGAGGTCGGCAACGACACAAGATCATTCGCCCGCGCGCTCAAATCCGCGCTCCGCGAAGACCCCGACGTCATTCTGGTGGGGGAGATGCGCGACCATGAAACGATCTCTCTCGCGCTGACCGCCGCCGAAACGGGCCACTTGGTCTTCGGCACCCTGCACTCGAACACCGCTTCCAAAACAATCGACCGTATCATCGACGTGTTCCCGGCCGCGGAAAAAGAGATGGTGCGCGCCATGTTGTCCTCCTCGATCCAGGGCGTTATCGCGCAGGCGCTCCTTAGAAAAGAAGGCGGCGGCCGCGTCGCCGCTCACGAGATCATGGTGGGCACGAACGCCGTGCGAAACCTGATCCGCGAAAACCAGCTGGCCCAGTTATACTCGATGATCCAGACCGGCTCCCGCTACGGGATGCAGACGATGGAAGACTCGGTGAACGACCTTGTCGTGACGGGCGCGATTTCCGAACAAACCGCGCATGACGCGACCAAGGACGCGACCGAAGACATGGCGGAAGCCAACGAAGGCATCCAGGGCGGCAACGCGCCCGCGAAGGGCAAGCCCATGGTCAAGGCCCCGCCGCCCAAGGCGGTCGCGCCGCCGAAACCGGTTCCCGGCAAGCCCGCAGCAGCGCCGCCGAAACCGGCCGAAGCGCCGCCGGCTGAAGGCGAAGAAGGCAAAGCTGAAGGCGGAGGATATTCCTTTTGAGCGGAGTCGCGATCTACGCATACCTGAACGAGATGATAAAGCAGTCGGCCACCGACCTTTATATTACCTGTGGCGTGCCGCCGACATTGCGCGTCGACAACGAATTGCACCCGCTGGGCGACCAGCAATTGCAGGAAGACGACGTGCAGGCGATGCTGAACGAGGTCCTGACCTCGCGCCAGCGCCGCGAATTCGACGCCAACATGGAACTGAACCTCGCCTTCGACATGGGCAAGGAAGGCCGTTTCCGCGTGAACGTCATGCGCCAGCGCCAGCATACCGGGATGGTCATCCGCCGCATCACCAGCGAAATTCCGTCGTTTGAAAAACTGCGCCTGCCCAAGATCATGGAAAAACTCGCGCTTGAAAAACGCGGGCTCATCATGCTGACCGGCGTGACCTCGTCGGGTAAATCGACCTCTCTCGCCGCGATGATCGACTACCGCAACCAGACGGTGGGCGGCCACATCATCACCATCGAAGACCCGATCGAGTATTATCACGAGCATAAAAAAGGCGTGATCACCCAGCGCGAGATCGGTATCGACACGACGTCCTATGCGATTGCGCTGAAAAACGCGCTGCGCCAGAAGCCCGACGTTATTCTGGTGGGCGAGGTGAGGGATCCCGAGGTGATGGAGCAGACCATCACGGCCGCCGAAACCGGCCACTTGTGCCTTGCGACCATTCACACCAACAACGCGCCGCAGGCGATCGAGCGCATCATCAACTTCTTCCCCGAAGACCGGCAGCAGCAGATCCGCATCGCGCTGTCGATGAACCTGAAGGCCATCGTCTCGCAGCGCCTGATCCGCACGATCAAGGGCGACATGGTTGTGGCGCTGGAAATCCTGCTCAACGAAGCGCTCATCAAGGAGCTGATTCTGAAGGGCGAGACGACAAAGATTAAGGAAATCATGATCTCGAGCGGACAGGCCTCCGGCATGATCACCTTCGACCAGTCGATCCTCAAATTATACGTTGACGGGCTCATTTCCGAGCAGACCGCCGTCGCCGAAGCCGACATTCAGGCGGATATGAAAATGAAGATCAAGAATATCAACCTGAGCGACAAGTCCCGCGGTTCGTCCAGCGTTGACACCTCCAAACTCTCCCTGTAACAATTGTTTGATTATAAAGGTATAAAGCAGGGCTCGCGCGCCCTGTTTAGACATAACTTTTTTGGGAAAGTCGGGGCCTTCAAGATCATGTTCGCATCAGGTCGCTTCGGCCGCTTCGGCGGTTTCATTGTCACGGTTCTTGCGGTGGTCTTCCTCACCAGCTGCCAGGCAGCCAAGAACCAGCTGCAGTTCGACCGCAGCGCCGAGCTGGATCGCCAGGATTACCGCGACGCGCTGGCGCCGAACACGCTGCCGCCGGATTCCGAAGTGCCCACGCCTGAATTCCAGGCCGTTCTCTCCACGCCCGAAGAACTGCGCCTGCCGTCGCCGCTGGTCAGCGTTCAAGTCAACCAGACCGTCGGCCTGCGCGACCTGATCTGGCAGCTGGCCGAACAGGCCGATATCGATGTCGAACTGGATCCGCAAATCCACGGCACGATCAGCTTCACCGCCAAGGAACGCCCGTTCGACGAAGTCATCCAGCGCATCTGCGACATGGCCGGCCTGCGCTACAAGTTTGACAACGCCGTCCTGCGCGTCGAGCTCGACCGCCCCTATACCCACAACTACAGCGTCGATTTCATCAACGTCGCGCGCCGCGGCAGCATGGGCATCAACACCAGCATCAGCCTGGCGTCCACCGAAGGCGGCGCCGCAGGCAGCGGCAGCTCGTCCTCGAACGTCAGCAACGAGATCAACGGCGACATGTGGAAAGAGCTGAACGACGGCATGGAACAGCTGCTGTCGTCTTCCGACACATATATATCGCTGGCTACGCTGACCGATCCGGTGACGGCGCCTGCCGTGCCTGCGCCGCCGCCGCCGCCCGCGAACCCCGACCAGCCCCCGCCGCCCCCGCCGCTGCCGGGCGATCCCGCCGTCGCGCCGCTGCCGGCCGCCGTCGCGCCTGTGCTCAACATCACCACGCCGCCCGGCGAACCGATGGTGCCGAACCCGCCCGCGACCTTCTCGATCAGCCGCCAGTCCGGCATCGTCAGCGTCTTCGCGAGCGAGCGCCAGCAGCGCCTTGTGCAGCGTTTCATGAACGATTTCCGCCGCCGCGTCGGCACACAGGTGCTGATCGAGGCGAAAGTGCTGCAGGTCGAGCTTAACGACGAATATGCCGCCGGCATCAACTGGTCGGACGTCGACCTGACCGGCCTGCTGAAAGTGACGCAGGGATACACCTTCCCCGGCATCACGGGCCTGAACGGCAGCAACTTCGGCCTGACCTTTGACCACGGCAACTTCAGCGCGGCGCTGCAGGCGATGAACCGCTTCGGCAGCATCCGCATCCTGTCCAGCCCGCGCGTGACGGTGATGAACAACCAGCCCGCCGTCGTCAACGTGACGCAGAGCTTCGTCTACTTCGACTTCGACGTCGAGGCCGGCACGACCGACACCAACGGCGTGACCACGCCGCCCACCATCGACGGCGAAGTGCGCTCGGTGCCCGAAGGCGTGCTGCTCAACGTCGTGCCGACCGCGAACCCCGACACCGGCGAAATCGTCCTTGTCGTGCGTCCGACGGTTTCCAAGATCACGAACACGATTCCCGACCCGACGGTCGGCCTGACGCTGGCGCTGAACGGCGGCGTGCCGCCCGGCGTCGAAGTGCCCACCAACGAAATCCCGCGCGTCGCGTTGCAGGAAATCGATTCTGTCATGCGTCTCCAGTCCGGCCAGATGATGGCCCTGGGCGGGTTGATGGAAGACGAAAACACCATCCAGCAGGACGGCGTTCCGATTGCGTCGGACATGCCGATCCTGGGCGCGCTCTTCCGCACCCATAAAGACACGCTGCGCAAGAGCGAGCTGGTCATCTTCCTGAAGGCCTCCATCATCGCCGGCTCGAACGTCGACGAGATGGAGAAGAAGACTTACAAGGTCTTCTCGCTGGACCGCCGTCCGGCGCGCCTCTAACAGGGGCCGAAGGGCGAGGGGTCTTCCGTCATGATCTCAGGTCCGCTGATCAGGTTCGTGCTGACCGCCGCTTTCCGCGACAAGCTGCTGCTGACCCTGCTCGTCATGATCGGGACGGGCACGGGCCTTGCGATGTTCCTGGGCGACGCGGCGATGACCGAAAAGGAAAGCTTCGCGCTGGTCTTCGGCGCTTCGGGCTTGCGTTTCCTCTCCGTCATCGGCGTGGTACTGTTCTGCTGCTTCTACGTGCGCCGCGCCTTCGAGACCAAGGAAGTCGAATTCCTGCTCTCCCGCCCGCTGTCCCGCATGTCCTTCCTGTTTAACCATGCCCTGGCCTTCATGCTGCTGGCCGCGCTGGTCACGCTGGCGGTGGTGGCGGCTGTCTTCTGCCTTGGCAAGCCTGACATGGGCGGCCTTGCTGCCTGGGGCTTCAGCATCGGCATCGAAAACATGATCATGGCGGTCACCGCGCTCTTTTTCTCGATGGTGCTGTCCTCGGCCGCCGGCTCGGCGCTCGCCACGCTCGGCGTCTATGTGCTGGCGCGACTGATGGGCACGCTGCTGGGCATCGCGGCGGTGACGCCGGAAAAAGTGGTTTTCGCCGTGCTCAACAACGTCATGAACCTCGTCTCCGTCGTGGTGCCGCGCCTTGACCTGATGGGCCAGACGTCGTGGCTCGTCTATGGCGTCGAGGGCTCCGGCGGCATCGACTTCCTCGAGCGCGCGGGCACCTACGCGCACCAGCTGATGGGAACGCTGGGTATCATGGGCTTCATGGCGGCGCAGGGGGTGGTGTTTATCGGGCTGAT
Organism: Alphaproteobacteria bacterium; assembly: GCA_041287865.1. Taxonomy (GTDB): domain Bacteria; phylum Pseudomonadota; class Alphaproteobacteria; order Micavibrionales; family UBA2020; genus JAPWJZ01. Next base: position 66,994 of record JBGGMV010000066.1, read on the forward strand.
GCTCTTCGCCGCCGCCTTCGACTTCTTGCGGCGGCAGTTCTGATGGCGCCGGCACAGCTCAAAAAAGCTGTGAACGCGGGGCTGCTGGCTTTCCTCGGCCTTAACTTCCTTCTCTGGTACGCCAGCTCGGATATCTACGCGCGCTGGGAAGGCGTGCCGCCCCCGCCGTCGGAGAAAAGCGCGCGGCTGATGACGCTGGGCGACGCGCAGTTTTCCTACCGCTTCGGCGCGATCACGCTGCAGAACCTCGGCGACGGCGGCGGCCGCGTGACAAGCTTGCGCGATTACGACTACGGGCGCCTTGGCAAATGGTTCTGGCTGCTCAACAGCCTCGATCCGGCCTCGAACCACGTGCCGATGGTGGCGGCCTATTACTTCGGCGGCAGCGGCACGCCCAAGGACATCATCGTGGTCGTCGATTACCTTGCGGCGATCGGCGTCAACCCGGTCGGCAACAAATGGCGCTGGCTGGCGCATGCGATCTTCCTCGCACGGCACCACCTGAACGACCTCAAGCGCGCGCTCGACCTTGCCTACAGGCTGTCGAAGATGGAGCCCATCGGCGACACGCTGCCGGAATGGGCGCGGCAGATGCCGGCCTTCGTGCTGTCGGAGCAGGGCGACAAGCAGGCCGCGCGCAAGATCATCGAAAACCTCCTGCTAAGCAGCCGGCGCTTCCACCCCAACGAAGTCAATTTCATGAAGCACTGGCTGACCGTCGAGCTGGGCGTCGATCCGCAGGAAGTCGACATGATACTCAAGATGCGCGGCCCGGATCAGCCCTTGCCGGACGGCCCGCGGATCGCACCACCGGCGCCCGAGTGAGCGCGTCGCGCCTAAAAGGATACAAGCCGTGATCGGACTGGACTATGCCACCACTTTCAGCCTGATAGAATGGCTGGCCGTCACCGGCCTGGTGCAGTGCGTCTTTATCCTTGTCTATACGGCCTTTCGCGCGCGCAACTGGCGTCAGGCGGCGATCGCCTTCGCCTATTTCCTCTGCCTTGCGGCGGCCTTCGGCCTGCAGTTCTCGTTGCGTCTCACCTATATCGAGCAGCCGCTGCGCGTTGCCCTGTGGTTCTTCTGGGCGATGGGCGCGCCGCTGTGCTTTCTGCTGGTGCACCAGGTCGTCAAGCTGACCGAGGTGCCGGAGCGGCGGCACCTGCTGGTTCTCTTTATCATGCCGCTGGTTTTCGCGGCGGCCTTCGCGCTGCAGCGCACGCGCCATCTGTGCGAAGGCGGCGACTGGCTCTGCCCGCGCTTTATTGACGTGCTGTCCTGGCTGGGCGGCATGGCGGGGGCGCTTTGCATGCTGGCGCTCTGGGCGCAGAAGGACATGTTCGGCAAGCTCTGGCGGCAGAGGGGCGCCCGCGAGCGCTACTGGCTGGTCATGACGCTGGTGCTGGCGAACGTCATGGGCGTCATCGTCAGCCTGCTGAACGCAACAGGATATCTTGACCGCACCGACCATGACGCGCTGCATGTGATCCTCGGGATCGCCTTCGCCTATCTTGCAACGACAACATTGTTCCGTGTCTATCCGCTGCCCGTGGCGATGAGCGCGGCGTCGCGCGCGCGGGCGCTTTTGCTCACCGAGGAAGAAAAGCGAATCGCCGAAAAAGTCCAGAAGCTCATGGAGCTGGACAAGCTGTACCACGAGCATACTTTCAGCCGCGCCGACCTGGCGCGCGAGGTGGGGGCGTCCGAAAATACGCTGTCGCGCGTCATCAACATCGCCTTTGGCCGCAGTTTCCCCCGTTTGCTCAACGAATTCAGGGTGGAAGACGCAAAACGGATGCTGGCCGATCCCGCGATCCCGATCCATGTGCTTGCCTCCGAAGTGGGCTTTAACTCGCTGGCGTCGTTCAATCGTGTCTTTCGCGCGCTCACCGGCGAGACGCCATCCTCCTACAGGGCGGCGCATACCGCTGCGACAGAAAAAAACCCGTAATTGGCATTTCTTTGCGCCGGGACGCAGTAAAATAATCATCAAAACGTAAAATTCTGTTTTAATGATTCTCACTTTGTCCCGCAGGACACAGCGTGACGTTTTGGTAACTCTGTTGGCGGTGTCGAGAGCAGGACGCGCAGGATCATGCAAAAGACGCTGAATCGCTCTTCATCTTGACGATGTAAAGAGTGTACGTGCGTACGGGAAAATCCCACATAAATCATCAGTATATGTCAACGCAGACTGCTTATTTTGTCATGGTGAGCAATGAAACGACTGAAATTAAACATTCGTTTAACTTTTTTGTTGAATTATAGGGATTAGGCCACCAAACTTGTGCATGACCTTCCTGCCTATTGTCGGCAGACGAGCTTTCAGAACACATCTAATGGGGCAGACTCAAGGGACGGTTTTAATTAACGAACTAAATAAGACCAACATAGGGGAAAATTCATGAAAAGAGTTAATGCACAAAAGGGCTTCACGCTCGTCGAATTGGCGATCGTGATGACCATCATCGGCCTGCTGATCGGCGGGATTCTGAAAGGGCAGGAACTGATGGAAAACGCCCGCGTGACCTCGACCGTCGCGCAGGTGAAATCCTATTCGGCTGCCGTCACCAGCTTCAAGGACATGTACCAGTCCTATCCCGGTGACATGCCCGGCGCGGGCACCCGCCTTGTCGGCTGCCCCGGCGCGTCCGGTGCTGCTTGCGACCCTGTTACCGGCGCCGGTAACGCGGGTAACAACATCGTCGGCCTGACCACCTGGAGCACGGCTTGGGGCGCGCCTGGCGTGACCGCAACCACCGGCACCACGGCTGCCACGGCTGTCGACTCGGAAAAATACCTCTTCTGGGCGCACCTGCTGCTTGCCAACCTGATCGGCGGCGTGACGGATGAAGGCCTGAACAACGCGATCGCGTTCCAGTTCGGCCGCACCCATCCTGAAGCCAAGATCTCGGGCGGCTTTACGGCAGGCTATGCTACGGGCGTGATTGGCCCGGGCTCGCTGCAGCCTGCAGGCACCGGCATCTCGGGCACCATCCTCGCGCAGGTGGTTGCACCCGATGCAGCCCTGCCGGTCACGGCAAGCTCGAACCCTCTTGCTCCTCTGCGCGCCGCGCAGATCGACCGCAAGATGGATGACGGCCGCCCCGGCACCGGATATGTCCAGGCCTTCGGCCTCGGCACGTCCTGCTTCACGACCGCCACGGCCGGCACGACGCAGTACACCTACAACGAGACCATCGCTACGAAAGACTGCGGTCTCCTGTTCCGTATTGAAGGCTAATCAAACGAAAAAAACCCGGGGGGTTTCCCCCGGGTTTTTTTTGACTCAAGCACTATATGAACTCGTCTCTACCAAGTGAACTTCCTCAAAAATCATGAAAAATCATGGGAGAAAAAATTCATGAAAAGACTAAACACACAAAAGGGCTTCACCCTCGTCGAGTTGGCGATCGTGATGACCATCATCGGTCTGCTGATCGGCGGTATTCTGAAGGGGCAGGAACTGATGGAAAACGCCCGCGTGACCTCGACCGTCGCGCAGGTGAAATCATATTCGGCTGCCGTCACCAGCTTCAAGGACATGTACCAGTCCTATCCCGGTGACATGCCCGGCGCAGGCACCCGTCTTGTGGGCTGCCCCGGCGCTTCCGGTGCCGCTTGCGACCCTGTTACCGGCGCTGGTAACGCGGGTAACAACATCGTCGGCCTGACCACCTGGAGCACGGCCTGGGGCGCGCCCGGCGTGACCGCAACCACCGGCACCACGGCCGCCACGGCTGTCGACTCGGAAAAATATCTTTTCTGGGCCAACCTGCTGCTCGCTAACCTGATCGGCGGTATCACGGATGAAGGCCTGAACAACGCGATCGCGTTCCAGTTCGGCCGCACCCATCCTGAAGCCAAGATCTCGGGCGGCTTTATCGCGGGCTATGCTACGGGCGTGATCGGCCCGGGCTCGCTGCAGCCTGCAGGCACCGGCATCTCGGGCACCGTTCTCGCGCAAGTGGTTGCACCTGCAGCCGCCCTGCCGGTCACGGCAAGCTCGAACCCTCTTGCTCCCCTGCGCGCCGCGCAGATCGACCGCAAGATGGATGACGGCCGCCCCGGCACCGGCTATGTCCAGGCCTTCGGCCTCGGCACGTCCTGCTTCACGACCGCCACAGCCGGCACGACGCAGTACACCTACAACGAGACCATTGCTACCAAAGACTGCGGTCTCCTGTTCCGTATTGAGGGCTAATCACCTTCTTCTCTAGCAAAAAGCCCGGGGGCGACCCCGGGTTTTTTTGTTTGCGTTCCTTGATTTCCCCTCTGTCGGGGGCACTTTGATAAACAGGCGTTTAAAAATATGAGAGGTTCCGATGGAACTTTTTTACCGGAACAATGTTAGACGGCTAGTACCAAAATCGTATTGCCCGCGATGGCTAACAAAAAGTTTACGCCGCGTTGACGGCGCAACCACCGCCCCGCTGGCAGGGGACGACATCAAGTAGCGCGTAAGGGGAGTTCAGAACATGAATAAAACGAACACACAAAAAGGCTTCACACTCGTCGAATTGGCGATCGTGATGACCATCATCGGCCTGCTGATCGGCGGGATTCTGAAAGGGCAGGAACTGATGGAAAACGCCCGCGTGACCTCGACCGTCGCGCAGGTTAAATCCTATTCGGCTGCCGTCACCAGTTTCAAGGACATGTACCAGTCTTATCCGGGTGACATGCCCGGCGCAGGCACCCGTCTTGTGGGCTGCCCCGGCGCGTCCGGCGCGTCCTGCAACCCTGTTACCGGCGCCGGTAACGCGGGTAACAACATCATCGGCCTGACAACCTGGAGCGCGGCCTGGGGCGCGCCCGGCGTGACCGCGACCACCGGCACCACGGCGGCCACGGCTGTCGACTCGGAAAAATACCTCTTCTGGTCGCACCTGCTGCTTGCCAACCTGATCGGCGGCGTGACGGATGAAGGCCTGAACAACGCGATCGCGTTCCAGTTCGGCCGCACGCATCCTGAAGCCAAGATCTCGGGCGGCTTTATCGTCGGATATGGCACGGGCGTGATCGGCCCGGGCTCGCTACAGCCTGCAGGCACCGGCATCTCGGGCACGATCCTCGCCCATGTGGTTGCACCCGCTGCGGCCCTGCCGATTACCGCAAGTTCGAACCCGCTTGCGCCGCTTCGCGCCGCGCAGATCGACCGCAAGATGGATGACGGCCGCCCCGGCACCGGCTATGTCCAGGCCTTCGGTCTCGGCACCTCCTGCTTCACGACCGCCACGGCGGGCACGACGCAGTACAGCTACAACGAGACCATCGCCACGAAAGACTGCGGTCTCCTGTACCGCATCGAAGGCTAAGGCGCTGATTTAACAAAAAAGCCCGGGGGGAAACTCCCGGGCTTTTTTTTGTAAACCCATGATTTTCAATCAGGAAACGCGATAATTAACCCTTCTTTGGGCTTTTTTGTGTAGATTCTAAGGTGGGGCATCAGCCTCGGTGTGCAAAGTGTGCGAGAGTCTTTAGGAATGCGCCAGTCAAAAAACCTTCAGGGTTTTACCCTGATAGAGTTCGCTATCGTCATCACGATATCCGGCCTGCTGATGGCTGCGGCCATCCAGATCTATTACGTGTACCTGCAATCCTACTATTACCGGGCGACGATCGAGAAAATCAACACCATCTCCACCTCGATCTCAAGCTTCACCTCCGTCAATTCCCGGCTTCCTTGCCCTTCCGACCCGACGATCCCCCTTGTTCCCGACAAAACGACAGGCGCTGTCCCTACCGATCAAAGCGGCATGGAAAACTGCGCTATTTTCGCGGCGCTCGCCATCAATACCTGCGATGCCACGGGCTCCTACTGCAAGATGGATGGCGCGCGGGACACGCTGGCCGACAGTGAAACAGTGAACATGGACCCGATCTATATCGGCGGCCTGCCCTATAAAACAATCAAGAGCGGACTCGAGCTGGGCTTTATCAGCGGGCCCCTGATGGGTGGATGCTTTTCGGAGGCCGACGGCACGCCAGCGGACTGCGACGCCGACAGTGACGGCAACATTGATGCGGGGGTTTACCTGCCCGGTCAGGCCGACTTCGAGCAGGTGAACATGTCGGACGCGCTTGATCCCTGGGGATACCAGTTCGGCTACGCCGTCACGGAAGCCGTCACCAACAAGGCCACCTACGGCAAAGGCCTTTACGGCGCGATCGCGGTCCAGACCGAGGATGGCGTCTCGCTGCTGTCACCTCAGGGCAACGCCAACTACGTGGTGATTTCCTTTGGCGACAACCACAAGGGGGCCTTCACCTCTTACGGCAAAAAGCCGATACCCTGCACAGCCGGCACGACCGACGCGGAAAACTGCGACAACGATTCATTGTTCGTCAGCGGCCTGCGCGTGATGGGCCCGGGTGCGGATTACTATGACGATTACATCCAGTATTCGTCGGTCACGATTTCCTCGATCTGGGAATTCGTGGGCACCGGCAGCGACGATATTTTCAACGTCAACGTCGGCAACGTCGGCGTGGGCACAACCGCTGACCCGACCGAGAAGCTCGAGGTCAACGGCGGCGTGCGCGTGACGGCGGGCGGCGCGGCGCTTCAGGACAGGCTCTGCGACCAAACGGGCGGCAACTGCTGGTCGCCTGACCTGCTGGCCCATCCGCAATCGGGCACTTTCAATAACAACAACGCCTGCCCGACAGCGGCGGCAGGCTTCGTGAACGTGATGGTCGGCCTGCAAAACGGCGCGGTCCAGTGCACGACGGTTCCCATCCCGCTCCCCACCGGCTTTAATGGCCAGACCTGTGCGACGGCAGGGGAATTCGTAACAGGGTTCTCGTCCTCGGGCCTTATTTGCGGCGTGCCCTGAAAAAATGCCTCCGCGGGCAGATTTTCAAGCCTCCCGCCGCGAAGCTGCTGATTATGCTATGTTTTGAGCGGTTATCGGCTTAATTATTAACGACTTTTTCAACCTTTCCTGTGTAAAATAGATACTGGTGCTGTGTGTGTAGAGGTTCTTGTATGATTCTGGCTGTCCGAAAAAGCGGAGGCTTTTCGCTTATTGAACTTGCCATCATCGTGACCATTATCGGGTTGCTGATGTCGGCGGGCATGCAGACGTATAGGGTTTATATTAACACCAAGGTCGTCAACGACACCGAACAGCGCCGCGACGCCGTCAAGGAAGCAATGGCGCGCCATCTTTTCAACTTCGGCTTCCTCCCTTGCCCCGCCGGACCGGCGCTTGCGCCCGACACTGTCAATGCGGGCAAATCACAAATGAACGGCACCGTTGCGCCGGAAGACAGTCGCTGCGAAAACTGGTCGCAGGCTGCCGGCTATTGCAACCCCGTCAGCGGCATTTGCCGGGTGGACGGCGCGCGCCACAGTGCCTGCAACCCCAATGCGGTGACAGTGAAGGATCCCGTGCTGATCGGTTCTGTCCCTTACGTCGACCTCGGCATTCCGCTCACCGATACGATCGACGGCTGGGGCAACCGGATGACCTATGCCGTTTCCTATTACCTGACTCAGGCGGGCACTTATAGCGACCAGTGCGGGGCCGTTAACGTCAAGACCTACAGCCGCTCCACCGGCAACACCAGCCCGATGTGGAGCCCGCTGCTGCCGGAAAACCAGGATGATTCAGCGCCCACTTACAATACAGGCAATAACATCGCCGGCGGCTTTATGTATGCGATCGTGAGCCACGGCCCCGACGGCCGCGGCGCCTATACCTATTACGGACAGCCCGGGCCTGCCTGCGGCACGGGCAGGCTGGACGTGGAAAACTGCAATGGCGACGCCATCTTCGTCAACCGCGGCGATAACGAAACGGACTCGGCCTATTCGCTTGGCACGGGCAGCGCGCTTGCGCTTACCAAATACTATGATGACGCCTTCGTGCTCATGGATGTCACGAAGGACCGCGACAAATGGACCCGCCCCAGCCTGACCTCGATCGAGAACAAGGCGGGCGGCAGGGTCGGCATCGGCGGCGTGCCGGATGCGGCCAACGATTACCGGCTTGACGTCGAAGGCAACATGAAGCTGATAGACTATCAAGCCGACGATATTTGCAGCAATACGCCCGACGGCGCGGGCTGGACGGGTCCGTTGTGCTTCTCGCAGGACATGATCGGCGGGTCCGGGATTACCTGCGGCGACGGAATGATGACCGGCATTGTCAACGGGGTGCAGACTTGCGTGAGCAGGATCAGCACTGTCGGGCTTGTGCCGGGGACCTGCCCCACCGGGCAGCTGTTAAAAGGATTTACTGCTTTAGGGGGAATCATATGTCAGACTCCATGAGGGGATCGGCTTCTGCCGCGGGTTTTTGCCGCCGCGCAGGCTATACGATCATAGAATCCGCCATCGTCATGGCGGTCGTGGGCATCATGATAGGCTCCTTTGCCACGGCCTATAACATCTACCTGAAAACGCAGCAGGCGCAGAAGACCGACAGCAACGCCAGCATCGTCGTGGGCGCGCTCGACAACTACCTGATCCAGACGGGCTCGTACCCCTGCCCGGCGCGCTCGAGCGCCGACAGGAACGACCCCGACTACGGCATTGCGACGAACTGCGCCGATACCTCGATCGCGGTCGGCACCTGCTCGACCGGCGCGACAGGCGGCCTTTGCATCGAGACCAGCAACCGCTTGCCGGCGCTGACCTCGCCGCGCGTCAGGCGCGGCATGGTTCCCTTCCGCACCCTCGGCATCCCCGAGGAAATCGCCGAAGACGGGTATAAAACCAGGTTCGATTACGTCCTGACCGAGGCGCTGGGCGTGCCGGCCACTTACAACCAGAAAAGCGGCGGCATCGACCTGCAAAACCAGCTGGGCGAAAGCATCCAGAAAGCGCCGACGGGCTCAACGGGCGGCGCCATTCACTATCTTGTGATCGGCAAGGGCCCCGACAAGCGGGGCGGCTACTCGCGCTTCGGCCAGCAGTTTTCGGCCTGCCCGGTGGGCGACTGGGATGCGGATAACTGCAGCACGTCCGGGCCCGATTATTTTGCCATCTATCGCATGGCCCCCTACAGCACCTCCGCGGGAGCCGAGCATTTCGACGACTACGTGAAATTCTCCTCCGCCGTTGAAACGCCGCTGTGGAAAATCGCGGATTCCGCCGGCGCGCACATCAACGACCTGATCGGCGCGGGCCCCCTGCCCACGGACGGCAAGGTCGGTATCGGCACCACGCCGGATGCCGTGCTTTCCCCCACGCTCGAAGTGGCTGGCAAGCTGCACGTCGAGAACGACACCCATGCCAACGAACTCTGCCCCTCGGGCACGACCGCCGCAGGCTGCTTCCCCGTCGCGCACAACCTTGCCTGTGATCCGGCGACGCCCTATGTGACGGGCATCAGCAACGGCAACGTGGTCTGCGCGGCAGATATGACGGTCGGCTGCGGCCCCGGCCAGATCGTGGACGGCATCCTTCCGTCTGGTGCCGTGCGCTGCAAAACCGTCGTGAACTGCCCTGTGCAGGCCAAGACGGTCTGCAACTGGACCGGCGCGCAGACGACTTATTCCGTTCCCTCCGGCTACCAGACCGCTACCTGGCAGACGCCTGTCACTGGCTATAGCTTCCAGCGAACCTTTGTCTGCGGCGCGGGCGGCAACTGGCTGACGCAGTCCGACACCGGCCTTTGCGAATGCAACGTGGTTGATGAAACCTATGACGTAACTTGCAACAGCCAGATGTCGGGCAACTGGACGGGCAGCATCACCGTCCACCACACCCATACCTGCCCGGATAACATCGATACCGTTACCAACGTGGCTGCGGCCTGCACCTGCACGCCTGACAGCTATAGCTGGACACAGGGCTGCCCGACCTGGGGCTTCTCCGGCCAGGAAACCTGGCAGCAGGACTGGACCTGCAGCGACGCCACGACGGGCTCCTGGGGACCTGCGACCAAAGTGGGCGACACCTGCGCCTGCGTGCCTGACAGCTACACGTCGGACGGCAGCTGCCCGACCGGTTATAGCGGCGCGATCACCTACCAGTATGATTACACCTGTCCTGCGGCCAGCTGGTCTGTGAACGAACTCTCCAGGTCCTGCACCTGCACGGGCGCTACGGATTACCAGACGATCGGCTGCGTGGCCCCGCTGACCGGTAGCCGCGACCAGGTGCGTAACTATGACTGTGTTGCCGATGACTGGGGTCCCTGGACCACCTATCAGGACAACTGCGGTTCGGTGGTCTATACCTGGCGCGACGTGTCGACGCAGACCGGCCCCTACGGCAGCGCCCTGCCGAACTCGAAAGGCAACACCTGCTCTCCGCAGGGCTCCGTCTCTCCCTGCTCTTCTTCGGCAGGTGGCGGCCAGTACTGGCACTATCCGACTTGCGAGTGCCAGTAAGAGGTTACTGGCTGAACCAGGCTTTGAGTACTTGAGAATAGATTTCGGTGAGCGCGTGCATGTCGGAAACGGCCACGCGCTCATCGACTTTATGCATGGTCAGTCCGACGATGCCGAATTCGATGACAGGGCAGTGGCTGCGGATAAAGCGGGCGTCAGATGTACCGCCCGTGGTGCTCAGCTCCGCCTCCCGCCCCGTAACGCTTTTAATGGCCTTCTGCAGCAGCTCTGAATAGGCCCCGGGCGGGGTATAGAAGCTCTCCCCCGATAGCCTGAATTTCAGCTCATAGGGTATGCCAGCGCCATCCAGAGCCTCTTTCAGCAGCTTTTGCAAGCCGGCGCCGGTATGGGCGTCGTTGAAGCGGATATTGAACTTGGCTTCGGCGCGCGCCGGAATAACGTTATCGGCCGGATTGCCCACATCGACCGTCACGATCTCGAGGTTCGAGGGCTGGAAATGGGCGGTGCCCTTATCCAGTTCGAGCGCATCCAGCACCGAAAGCAATTTTATGAGTTTCGGCACCGGATTGTCGGCGCGCTGCGGATAGGCAACGTGCCCTTGCACGCCCGTGACGGTGATATGTCCGTTGAGCGACCCGCGCCGGCCGATCTTCATCATGTCGCCCAGTTTTTCCGACGATGTAGGTTCGCCCACAAGGCAGAAGTCGATTTTCTCGCCTTTTTCTTTCAGCCAGTCGAGCATCTTCTTCGTGCCGTTGACGCTGGGCCCTTCCTCGTCGCCGGTGATCAATAAACTAACCGAGCCTTTGGGATTGGCCTTGATGGCGTCGAGTGCCGCCGTCACGAAGCAGGCGATGGGGCCTTTCATATCGGCCGCGCCGCGTCCGCAGACAAATCCATCACGGATCTCGCCGCCGAAGGGATTGAAGCTCCAGCCCTTCTCATCGCCCACCGGCACAACGTCGGTATGCCCTGCGAAGCAGAAATGCGGCGCCCCCGTGCCCCATCGCGCGTAGAGGTTATCGACGTCGGGCGTATCCTTGTCGGAGAATGTCAGGCGGTGGCATTTGAAGCCATGCGCCGTGAGGAGTTTTTCCAGCAATTGCAGCGCGCCGCCCTCATGCGGTGTGACGCTCGGGCATTTGATCAGATCCTGCAGCAGCGCGACGCTATCCATGGGTCGTCACTCCCGCAGCAGCTCGTTGATGCTGGTTTTTGATCTTGTCTTTTCGTCGACGCGCTTGACGATCACGGCGCAGTACAGGTTCGGCCCCGGCGTACCGTCTTTCAACGGCTTGCCCGGCTGCGTGCCGGCGACCACAACGGAATAAGCGGGCACGCGGCCCATGAAAACTTCGCCGGTCTCGCGGTCGATGATTTTCGTCGAGGCGCCAAGGTAGACGCCCATGGACAGGACGGAACCTTCCTCCACGATCACGCCTTCGGCTACTTCGGATCTTGCGCCGATAAAGCAATTGTCTTCGATGATGACGGGATTGGCCTGCACGGGTTCCAGCACGCCGCCGATGCCGACGCCGCCCGAGATATGGCAGTTCTTGCCGATTTGCGCGCAGGAGCCCACGGTCGCCCAGGTATCCACCATCGTGCCTTCGCCCACATAGGCGCCAACGTTGACGAAGGAGGGCATTAGCACGACTTTCGGCGCGATAAAGGCCGAGGGGCGCACGACAGCCCCGGGAACAGCGCGATAGCCTGCGGCTTTAAACTCCGCCTCGCCCATGCCCTGAAAACGCGTGCCGAGTTTATCGTACCAGTTGGAGCCTGCGGGCGCGCCCTTGACGATGGCATTGTCATTCATGCGGAAGGACAGCAAAACCGCTTTCTTGAGCCAGGGGTGCGTGACCCAGCCGGCGGGCTTTTTCTCCGCCACGCGGAGCTTGCCTTCGCCCAGCAACTGCATGATCTCGTCGATCGTGCTTTTGCCCATGATCTTGGTCTTGTCGGTCAGCGCCTCGCGCTGGTCCCACATGATATTGATGGAATTTTCAAGCTCCGCGTAATCGGAAATTTTTGCTTCAGCGTTTTGTGACATTGTTCACCAGCCAGTCTTTCAATTTTACAGCTTTTTGATGGGTATGGGGATGGTTCAAATCTTCGGGCTTCACGTTCAGGCCGTGGAACCAGACGGTCGACATGCCAAGCTCATGCGCGGGGCGCAGGTTGACTTCAAGGTCTTCGAACATGCAGGCGCGCGTCGGGTCGACGCCGTGTTTCGCAAGGAAAGCGTGATAGGTGGGCGCATGGGGCTTCGGCCAGTATTCCGCATCCTCGATTGCGAAAATCGCGTCGAAATGCGAAGCGATGCCCAGCTGCGAAACCATGGCGGTGGCGAAATGGCGCGGCGCATTGGTGAAGACGAATTTGCGCCCCGGCAGGTGGCCCAAGTATTCCTGCGTGATGCCGCAGGCAGGCACGCCGGTGATATCGATATCATGCACGTGTTTCAAAAAGAAATCGGGCTCGATGCCGTGTTCCGTCATCATGCCGCGCAGCGTGGTGCCGTAGGTATGGTAGAAATGCTTGCGCCTCTTGTCGGCTTCCTCGCGCGGCAGCTTTAGCGTGTCAGCCACGAAATCGGTCATGCGCTTGCCCACTTCGACAAACACATGCTCCTCCGCGTCGTAGAGGGTATTGTCGAGGTCGAAGACCCAGGTGTCGATGTGCGAAAGCTTGGTCATGGGAAGCCGTTACACGGCTTTGCGGGATTTGAGCGCGGTCGAGAGCGTCCCGTCGTCAAGATAATCGATCTGCCCGCCGATGGGCACGCCATGCGCCAGCTGCGTCACCGACACATTGCAATCGGCAAGGCAGTCGGAAATGTAATGCGCCGTCGTCTGGCCGTCGATGGTGGCGTTCAGCGCGATGATGACTTCCTTCACCTGCTCCTCGCCCGCGCGGGCCAGCAGGTGCGGGATGGACAGGTCTTCGGGGCCGATACCGTCGAGGGCCGACAGCGTACCGCCCAGCACATGGTAATAGCCGCGGAACGATCCGGTTTTCTCGATCGCCCACAAATCGGCGATATCCTCGACCACGCAAAGCACGCCCGCATCGCGCGCCGATGACGCGCAAATTGCACAGGGCTTCACGGTATCGAGGTTGTGGCACGAGGGGCATTCTTCGATCACGGCGGCCGCCTTGCCCAGCATTTGCGACAGGGGCAGCATCAGCGTCTCGCGGTTTTTCAGCAGGTGCAGCGCCACGCGCCGCGCCGACCGCGGGCCCAAACCCGGCAGCCTTGCAATAAGTTTTATCAGATGTTCGATTTCGGTCCCGATCATGGGCTGATTATAGCTGCGGCGGGCGTCTTTTCCCAGCGATTTATGTCAAGATATGTCAACCGCCAAAGGCATCCGAGAAAATGAAATCCTTTTGCGCGCCCTGCTCCAGCAGGATGGGCAGGGTCGCCTGCACCATTGCGGCGGGGCCGGCCATGTAGATGATATGGCGGCTGAGGTCGGGGAAGTCTTCGGCGACAGCCGGGCCGATAAAACCCTTGCGCCTGAAATCCTCGCCCTTGCCCGCGATCAGCGGAATATAGGTAAAGTCGGGGTTGCGGTCGTTCATGGTGATGAAGGTGCTGTCGAGGTAAAGATGGTCTTCGTCCCTCACGCCCCAGTACAGCGTCGCGGGCGCATGGGGGGAATGCTCGAAATGCGCGCCGATGATGGCCTTCATGGGCGCGATGCCCACGCCGCCGGCCAGCGCCAGCAGCGGGCGCTTCGAGGGCCGCCAGTAATGCGCGCCGAAGGGGGCCTGCAGCTGTACTTTTGTGCCCTCATGCCAGTTTTCGAAGATATGGTTGCTGATGCCGCGTCCCGTGCTCTTGATATGGAATTCAAGCTCGTCGTGGTGCGGGGCGGAGGCGATGGAAAATTCGCGCGGCTCGAACCCCTCGGCCTGCAGCAGCGCGTATTGACCCGCGAGGTAATCAAGACGCTGCCCGCCCGCCAGCGTGATGCCCAGAATGCGCGTATCGGCCGTGATGGCATCGACCGATGAAACCTCGCCATGGTAAAGGCGGGCGGCGGGGAGGGAAGGGGCGGCGGGTTTCAAAGTGTTCCTTTTCTAAAGGCTTCGGGCTCACCCGAAAACTAGGGGTGAGCCCGTAAAAGTCAAGTTTTAAACCTGTGGTCCCGTAGCGCTTAGACCTTCATGCTGGGGCCGCCGCGTTGCGGCTGCTGCTGCCTGGGGCCGAGACCGATCAGCGGTTTATCCGACGGAATGTTTTCGTTGATGATGGCGACAGCGGCGTTATGGGTCTTGAGCGTCACTCTGCCGTCTTCGTTCAGCTTGTCGCAGACTTGCTTGACGACTTTTTCGTCAACGCCTTCCTGGCTCAACCTGTCGCTCATGCGGGCCAGCGCTTCCTTCATCTTGGGATGCGCGCTTTCGTTGATCTTGGTCTGGAAGAAGTCCTTGATCTCTTCGGGAGTCTTGGGCGTATTGGGGGTTGCTTCGCCGGGGGTTGCAACATTTGCAAGAATGGCATCGGCGGTCGCCATGGCGTCGCCGCCAGCGGCCGCTTTGGCCGCCTTGCCTGCGATTGACGATGCGGCGATCGTTTTCGGCGCTTCTTCCTTGGCGGCGGGTGTGGGCTTCGCCGGCGCGCCTTCTTCGGTGGCTGCGGCTTCTGCCTCGGCTGCCCTGCGGGCGGCGCCGGGGCGTTCGTCCGCGCCGGGCTTCACTTCGCCCTTCACGTCGAGAGGCGCGTTGTCGGCGCTCTGCACGCCGGCCAGTGTCTTGTCGGCGAGGCCTTGCTGGTGCTGCGCCCATTTCTGCATGATGGGGCTGTCGGCCATCGGCTGGAAGTTTGCGACTTCCATGCCTTGTTTCTTGGCTTCGAGCCAGAACATCTCTTTCTGGTCGCGGTTGCCGTAGACGTTGAGCTTGGTCCAGCCGCGGTTCTTGGCGATCGCGACGGTGGCTTCGGCTTCCTCTTCGGAGACTTTGGCGAAGAAGCCGGTCTTGCCGACGAATTCGCCCTGCTGCATGAAGTTTTCATGCCATTTGATCGTCGAGCCGCCTTCGAGTTCGAAAACGATGCCGCCGAAGCCTTTGGTGACGCTGCCCTTCTGCATGATGTTGTGCAGGACGGGATCGGGCCATTGCAGGCCCCATTTGTCGTTCAGCAGCTGGCGCATCTTGCGCGTATCGCGGATTTCCTCTTCCGCATCGGGCTCTGCGGGCAGAGCGGGGGCCTTGGGGGCGCCATCGCGGTCGTATTCGTCGGTTTTGGGAGCGGGTTGTTGCTGCTGCTGCGGCGGCGGGGGCGCCTTGATTACGGGCGGCGCTTCTTCCTCGGCGGGGGGCGCTACAATAGCAGCGGCGCCTTCGGCGGCCGGGGGCGTGGTTTTTGCGGCGGCGGCAGCATCAGGTGCCGGCGTCGTGATCACAATTTCAGGGGCGGAGCCGTTCGAAACGCCGGTCAGCGCTTCTGGTTCTTTGACGATATCGCTGCCCACAACGTCCTTGCGTTCTTCATTGCCGCCAGTTTGGGCTCCATCATTTGCCATGTACACGACCCCTATTCGTTAAGATATAAATTAACCGCTCTTTAACTTATATTTTACTATTATAGCCAAATTTTCGTAATCTGGCAAGAAAACGCATTTTATCCATTTAAAACAAAGGGATAATTTATGCTTTTTAGTTGTATTTTGGCTGGGTGCGGGTGGGGTTGTAGTAGCGGAAATAGTCGTTGTCCAGCTTGATTCCCGCGACGGGTTCTTTCAGCTCCACTTCGGTGACGCCGCCCTGCGTATCAACGATGCGCCAGCGCTTCAGCACCAGCGCGGGTTTTTCCTGCAATACCAGCGTCATGGAGCCCGACAGCGGATCCTTCGCCTCGACCAGCGTCACCAGCAGCATGTCGCGGTCACGCTTCACGCCGGAAACTTTAATATCGCCCGCGAGTCGCAGGTGCTTGCGCAGGAAGAAGTCGGCCAGCGACTTTGAAATCGGCGCGCTGCTCTGTTCCTTCATCTTGCCGTCATAATAATATATGAGCGTGCCGTCGGCGACGATGAAGTCGGTGACCGGCGGATCGTACTGGAAGCGCATCTTGCCCGGGCGCTTCAGCATGAAGAAGCCCGTGGCCTGCTTTCCCTCATTGGTGGTCTGCACGAAGCGCGCCTTCATGGTCGAAATGCCGTTCAGGTAATCCTCGACGACCTTGACCTCCGGCAGTGTGGCGGGGTCGGGGGCTGTGGCAGCCTGCGCGGACAGGGCGAGGGTCAGCGAGAACAAGCAAGCGAAGAGGGCGTGTTTCATGGTTTTGTGCCTTTCATGACAGCCATGACATAGGACAGTGAAGGCCGAAAAGCAAGGTACAGGCTAGTGGTTCAGCCGGACCTGTTGGGCGATGAAACTGTCCATCATCTTGTAAAAGCGCGTGAAATCCGGCTCGCTGCGATCGCCGGACATGGAAATCTGGAATTCCAGCGGCACGTGGCGGATCAGGGTCTTGCCCACGACGCCGCCGGTGGTCAGCTTTTTATACTCGACTTCGCTGTTCACGGCATAGGCGAGCGAGACGCCGTCGCCGGTCA
This sequence comes from Alphaproteobacteria bacterium, assembly GCA_041287865.1. GTDB lineage: Bacteria > Pseudomonadota > Alphaproteobacteria > Micavibrionales > UBA2020 > JAPWJZ01. Next base: position 83,874 of record JBGGMV010000066.1, read on the forward strand.
CATGCGGTTTCGCGTCGAAATTATAATCCTCGGGGTTCGCCATGTAGGTGGTGGTGGTCAGCGCGCCCTCGACGCGCTTCTTGAGCCTGCCCTGCTTGGTAAAGGCGCGCAGCATGTCGTTCCAGGCGTCCTCGCGGAAATTGGGCGCGTGCATGTCGATGAATTCCTGCCGCGTCAGTTTCTTGGGCGGCGGGCGCGTCGCGTCGGCCCAGGTGATCGTGCCCTTACGCTTCAGCACGAAGCTGCTGCCCGCGTCGATCACGCCGATGCCTGCCAGTTCCTTGCAGTCGGCGAAAACGGCCACCAGCATCCCGCCGTTGTGGCGCGCGGCGTCTTTCATGCTTTTCAGCAGCGCGTTTTCGGTCACGCGCGATTCATCCATGAAGCACATGCCCTTGGGCGCCTCGAAGACCATGGTGGTCTGCCCGATCGTGGCGAAGAGCGTGCGGCGGTTGTCGAAGACCGGGTTCTTCTTTTGCGCGGCATCGACGGCGGCGGCCGAGAGCAGCAGCAGGCCGGCGCACAAAAGGCCGAGGGATTTGGCTGAAAAGCTTTTCGTCATGTGTTACGTCCCAAAGTTGTCGACCAGTATCTCGCGCTTGCCGGCGTGGCTGGCCTGGCTCACCAGCCCTTCCTTCTCCATCCGCTCGACGATGCGCGCCGCGCGGTTGTAGCCGATCTGCAGGTGGCGCTGGATGAAGCTCGTCGACACCTTGCGCTCCCTGAGAACAAGGGCGACCGCCTGATCGTAAAGCGCGTCGCTTTCGCCGCCTTCGCCGCCCTCACCGCTGCCGAACGCGGTCTCTTCGCCTTCGTCCTCGGTGACCCCATCAATGTACTGCGGCACGCCTTGGCCGCGCAAGAAGGTGACAACCTTCTCGACTTCGTCGTCGGCGACAAAGGGCCCGTGGACTCTGGTAATGCGCCCGCCGGCGGCCATATAGAGCATATCGCCCTGGCCGAGCAGCTGTTCCGCGCCGCCTTCCCCTAATATGGTGCGGCTGTCGATCTTGCTCGTCACCTGGAAGGAAATACGGGTCGGGAAGTTTGCCTTAATGACGCCGGTGATGACGTCGACCGAGGGACGCTGCGTCGCCATGATCAAATGGATGCCAGCGGCGCGTGCCATCTGGGCGAGGCGCTGGATTGCATTCTCGACTTCCTTGCCGGCCACCAGCATCAGGTCGGCGAATTCATCGACGATGATGACGATATAGGGAAGATCGGTCAGCGGGATCGGCTGTTCTTCGTACACGGGCTTGCCGGTTTCGCTATCGAAACCCGTCTGCACCTTGTGCATCAGTACTTCGCCCGTCGCGCGTGCGGCGCGGATGCGTTCGTTGAAACCGTCGATATTGCGCACGCCCAGTTTCGACATGGCGCGATAGCGGTCTTCCATCTCGCGCACGGCCCATTTCAATGACGTCACGGCCTTATGCGCTTCGGTCACGACAGGGGTGAGCAGGTGCGGAATATCGTCATAGACCGACAATTCCAGCATCTTCGGATCGATCATGATAAAGCGGCACTGTTCGGGCGAGAGACGGTAGAGCAGCGACAAAATCATCGTATTCACGGCAACCGATTTGCCCGAGCCTGTGGTACCAGCGACGAGAAGATGCGGCATGCGCGCGAGATCCGCGATGATGGGTTCGCCCGCGATATTCTTGCCGAGGATCAGTGGCAGTTTCGCCGCGTGTTTTTCGGACTCGCGCGTCGCCAACAGTTCTTTCAAAAAGACCATTTCGCGCTTTGCGTTCGGAAGCTCGATGCCGATTGCGTTCTTGCCGGGGACGACGGCGACGCGCACGGCGACCGAGCTCATGCTGCGCGCGATATCGTCGGACAGGCCGATGACGCGGCTGGTTTTCGTGCCGGGCGCCGGTTCCATTTCATAGAGCGTGACGATGGGGCCGGGGCTGACTTTCAAAATCTCGCCCTGCACGCCGAAATCGGCGAGCGTGGTTTGCAGCATCTCGGCGTTCTTTTGCAGCGCGGCTTCGTCGAGCTTGATGGTGACGCCCTGCGCGCGGTCCTGCAGCAGCTCAAGCGCGGGCAACTGCCATTCTTCGTCGCTGGTGCGCAGGTTCAGCTTCTTCTGCTTTTCTTCTTTCTGCGGCTTCGGTTTTTCGGCGCGTGTCGCCACGATGGGCTTGCGCTTGGGCTGGTCGGGCTGTTCGTTGGCGGCGGGCGATTGAGGACTGTCATCGCGGATGCGCACGCGCGCGGCGCGGGGTTCTTCCGGTTCTTCGTTCGTATAGGCGGTGTGCCAGCGGCGGAACATGCTGTAGACCGTGCCGGTGCGCTCGGCGGCGGCGAAGCTGACGTCGCGCGTGCGGCCAAGGCCGGTGGCCCATTCCGACAGGCTGACGCCCAGCGCCATCAGGTAGGAGAAAGCGAAAACGGTGAAGGCCGCAGCCGCCACAAAGATAAAGGCCATGCTGCCCAGAATGCCCTGCAGGCTGTTGCCGATAAAGGCGAAGACCAGACCGCCGGCCGATCCGCCCATATAGGCGCCGATGCCCCAGCTGTCGAACGACGGCACGCGTGCCAGCGCAATCGCGCCCGTCAGCACGGCCAGCGCCAGCAGAGGCAGCCGCGCGCCAGCAGGCGGCAGGGGCTTCCGGCGCAGAACGCGGTAACCCCAGGTGATAAAGGCGATAGCGAGGAAGTATGACGCAAGGCCCAGCGTTTGCAGCAGCAGGTCAGCCGCGTAAGCGCCGGGGCCGCCCAGCAGGTTCTGCACGCTGCCGGCCGTGGCAGCCGTGTTGAACGAAGGATCTTTCGCATCATAGGTGAAGAGCGCCGCCGCGAGCGCCGCGCCGGTCAGCAGGAAGGCCGCGCCGCCAAGGTCGGTCAGGCGGTGCGCGATAAAGCTCTGCAGCTTCGCCGGCAGCAGTGGCGGTTTGTTATGACGTGACTTGATGGTCAGTTTGCGCGATTGCGCACGCGAAAATAGCCCCATGAATCCTCCCCAACCGCCTGCGCAATCGCAAGCGGGACAGCTAAACCCTTTTCCCGCTTCGAGTGTAACAGAAGGGGAGTCAGCGAAGCTATATAAAGATGGAGGTCAGCTCGGCCGTTTACTTCTTCTTGGCCTGCGTGTCGTCGGTGAAATCGAGCACGCCGTTGGGGTCTTTTTCAACCAGATCAGCGACTTGGTCGTAGACGGACGCGTTATCGTTCATCTGCTCTTTCAGGGGCTCGTTCTGCGCGCCGACGTTGCGGAAGAAAGTTGCGGCGTCGCGCAGCAGCTTGGCGGCGAGTTGGGCGTAGGTTGCCATTATTGATGCCTCGTGAAATGTGTGAACTTAAATCCTCGAGAAAATTAGCATGGCGGGCGCAAGGCGGCCATGAAAAAGTTATCAAATATTACGGAAAAAATTATCAGGCCGTCCAGCTGCGGCCCTCGCGGCGGGGCTGGAACCAGCCAAAGCTGCCTGCGCCTGAAGCGCCGTTAGCGGCGGCGGGCGGCTTCGTTTCTTTTTTGCGGGGTTCTTTTGACAGGTTGAAAGGCTTGCTGATTTTCAGCGCCGCGCCGATGCCGGCGCTGACGGCGTCCTCGACCGCTTTTTCGCGGCGCGAGGGTTCCGCCTGCAGCTGGAGCAGGAAATAATTGTCCCCTTGCTCAGCCGCCGCCGCAAACAGCGCCGGTGCGGTCACGTCCGCGCCAAGGTCGAGCAGCGTGCGGAACACGATCTTCCGGCCCGTGTTGATCGCCCAGTGAAGGGGCCTGAACCCTCCCGGGGTATCGTCATCGATATTCGCGCCGTGTTTGACCAGCAGGGCGGGAATGCCGGGGCCGCCCCGTTCTTTGTCGCCGGTCACGTAATGATGCAGCGGCGTGCGTCCATGCTGGTCTTTGGCGCCTGCCTTAAACCCTTTGCCCAGCAGGAATTCAACGAGTTTCTCGTTGCCCGACTGTACGGCCATCATCAGTGCGCTGCAGCCCTCGTTGTCGGTGGCGTAGAGATTGGCGTTGTGCTCGCACAACAGCTTGACCGTGCTTTCATGGCCGTTCAGCGCAGCCATCAGCAGGCCAGTGCGATGGCTGTCCTTCCAGAAGATTTCGGTTTGATGGGGCCAATAGGTCAGGAATTCGGTGATGGCGTGGTTGTCGCCGCGCGCGCAGGCCTTCATGAAATTGGTCATGTCCTCGTCATCGGGCGTCGGCCCGCGCGGCTTGGGCGCAGTCCTTTGTGGCGTACGTGATGGCGGGCCTATCCGCGAAACCATGAAACTTCCCCGTTAAAAAGATGCATATATCATAATAATATTACATTATTATGTCAATACAATATGTATCTATCTGATATTTATTGTGATTTCTTCAGTTTCAGGCGGAAGGCGTGGGCGGGATAGGTGCCCAGCATCCGGATATCGGCGGCGTAAAAGCGCAGCTCGTCAATCGCGTACTGGAACGAGACATCGTCCGGATGGCTTTCAAACTCGCAGTAGAACTGGGCGGAATGGAATTTGTTTCCTTCCAGATAGCTTTCCAGCTTCGTGATGTTGATGCCGTTGGTGGCGAAACCGCCCAGCGCTTTGTACAGCGCGGCGGGGATGTTGTGCACCTTGAAGATCAGCGAGGTCATGTAGATTTTGTTTTTCTGGCGCGGCGGCACTTTCGCGCTTTTCGACAGCGCGAGGAAGCGCGTGGTATTGCCCGCTTCGTCCTCGACATTTTTCTTCAGGATTTTCAGACCGTAGAGTTCCGCGCAAAGGGCCGAGGCGATGGCGCATTGCGTCTTGTCGCCGGCCTCCGCAACTTTCTGCGCCGATGCGGCGGTGTCTTCGAAGACGACGGCTTTCAGGCCCATGTCGGAAATCAGCTTCTTGCATTGCGGCAGCGCATGCACATGGCTGTAAACGGTTTTCAAATCCGACAGCTTCGCGCCCGGCACTGCCAGCAGGCAGTGATGCACGGGAATAAAATGCTCGGCAATCACCGACAGGCGGTGCTGCGGCAGCAACAGGTGGATATCGGCCACGCGGCCCGCAATCGAATTGTCGATCGGTATCATCGCCACATCGGCGCGGCCCGCTTCCACCGCCTTGAAGGCCTCGGCGAAGGTCGGGCAGGGCAGCGGTTCCAGATCGGGGAAGGCCGACATGCAGGCCATGTGTGAATAGGCGCCGGCGCGGCCCTGAAAGGCGATTTTACGGGTCATTGGGAAAAGTATCCTAAGGTGTCTTCGGTTTCTGGAACCAGCGGTTTTTCAAGCCATTCTGCCCCAGATTTTCGCCGCCCGCAACTTCGACCGCCATATGGCCGAGCTTCGCGTCAGCCTCGCCGTTGAAGTTATAGTATCCCACGCGCGCGCCATGGCTGTCGTTGACAAGCGGCAGGGCCAGCTGCGCCACGGCCTTCCAGAAACCGCGTTTTTCCTCTGCTGTCGCGTCCGTGATGAAAGCGGCGAAAGACGGATAGCCCTCATGCGTGATGACGTAATGCTGCGCAGCCTCGCCCAATGCGGGCGGCAGGGGCAGTGCGCGGAGGCCTTGCCCCATATCGCGTGCCAGCACATCCGCCTTGTTTTCGGCCAGCTGCGCATAGAAATCTTTTTTGGGATGCGGGTGGAAACTGCGCGTATCGGCGATGAATTCATTGCCCGCCGTCAATGCGCCCGACAGCACATGGATATGCACCTGCGGGATCTGCGAATTGGTGTCGTTTTCGCCGTCATCGGCTTTCTTGATGAAATTGATCAGCCACATGTGGTTGCCGGCGTTGGCGTGATTTTTGTAAAGCGTGTCGAAGGCGGCGGAGATATCGTCCCATGTTTTATCGTCGGCCTTCGCGGCCAGAAAATCCGCAGCGTCGTCGTGGCGCAGGCCCGAGACCGCGATGATGAAGCTTTTCTCCGACAGCGGGTTGCCCTTCTCCGCCTGACCGTGCAGCACAGTGCGCGTCGAGACGTTTGCGGCGAAAGCGTCTTGTGAGTTTGTCTTGTCGAACCAGTCGGCCATGGGGTCACCCTTTGGCCGTCATATTACATAATCCACAAGGATAGGCAAACGGAAACGGAGCGGGGGTGGCCTATCAAGCTGTTTTAGCTTGGTTTTATTTCAGTGCGTGGCGCGCGGCTTCAAGGTCATCCGGCGTATCGACGCCGAGCGGGACGGTATCGACCACCGCGATATCGATGCGCATGCCGAGCGCAAGCGCGCGCAGCTGCTCGAGCCGTTCGCGCTTTTCGAGCGCGGAGGGCGCGGCGGCCACGAACTGTTCGAGCGCGGAGCGGCGATAGGTGTAAAGGCCGATATGGTGCAGCAACGGACCATCGCCCGAGGGCGCGGTGGTGCGCGAGAAGTAAAGCGCGCGGCCCTGACGTTCGCCCTTGGCAAAATCGATTTCCGCGATGGCCTTCACTACGTTCGGATTTGTTTTTTCGGCTTCCCTGGTGATGATGCAGCCCAGCGTGCCGATCTGCACCTCGGGGTTCTGCAGCAGGTCGAAAGCGGTTTTAATCAGCTTTGCATCCAGCGTCGGCAGGTCGCCCTGCACGTTGATCACGGCGTCATGATTGCCGCCTGCGTCCACGGTTTTCAGCGCGGCCAGGATACGGTCGGAGCCGGAGGGCAGGGCGGGATCGGTCAGCACGGCTTCGCCGCCGGCTTTTTCAACCGCTTCCTTGATTTCTTTCTCGGCGCAGGCGACGACGACGCGGCCCAGCTTCGCTTCCTGCGCGCGGCGGAGAACATGCACGATCATCGGCAGGCCGTGGATATCGGCCAGCGGCTTGTTCGGCAGGCGCGTCGATGCCATGCGCGCGGGGATCATCACGATCGGGTTCGCGGGCAGTGTATCGGCCTTCGGGGCGCGCAGCGGCTGGGTCATCTGAGTCTCCGTTTATCGGTTGCCGGTATCATAGTCGCGCTTTTCGGGTTTTACGCCCTGAAAATGCAAGCGGCTCTTATTCCTCGGCAATTTTCCGCGTTATGTCAATATAAAATAATTCGCTTTACGGCCTGTTGCGCTGCGGTAGAAAAGTAAGATAGATGGCTTTTAAAAAGCTATTGCCATAATAACAATAAAAACGGCCATGCAGACCACATCACAAACCGGCGTCCAACAGGGCAGCACCAGCCATACAGGCGCTATGGCGGGCGCCATCGGCGCGATCGGCATCGTCTATGGCGATATCGGCACCAGCCCGCTCTACGCCTTCCGCGAAGCGCTGGCGGCGGCGGGCGGATCAAGCGGCGGCCTTGCCTTCAACGACATCGTCGGCATCCTGTCGCTCTTCCTCTGGTCGATGATGCTGATCGTTACCATTAAATATGTGACCGTGCTCTTGCGCATCGACAACAGGGGCGAGGGCGGCACGCTCGCGCTGATGGCGCTGGCGCGTTCCGTTATCTACCGCAATACAATCGGCTTTTTGTTTCTGGGCGTCGCGGGTGCGGCGCTGTTCTATGGCGACAGTATCATCACGCCCGCCATGTCGGTTCTTTCCGCCATCGAGGGCGTCAAGGTCGTGGCGCCGGGTTTCGATCATTACGTGATACCGGTGACGCTGGTCATCATCGTCGGCCTGTTCTGCTTCCAATCGCACGGCACGGCAAAGGTCTCGTCCTTCTTCGGGCCGGTCATGCTGGTCTGGTTCGGCGTGCTGGGCCTGATGGGGCTGCAGCATATCAGCGATGCGCCTGAAGTACTGGCGGCCTTTAACCCCTACTATGCCGGCGCTTTCATCGTGAACCACGGCACAATCGCCTTTATCACGCTGGGCGCGGTGTTCCTGTGTGTTACGGGGTCGGAGGCGATTTACGCCGACCTCGGCCACTTCGGCCGCAAGCCGATCCAGATGGCCTGGGTCTGGTTCGTCTTCCCCTGCCTTGCGCTTAATTATTTAGGTCAGGGCGCGATGGTGCTGAACAATCCCTCCACCGCCGACAACCCGTTCTTTAAAATGGCGGACGCCGACTGGCAGATCCCGCTGCTGGTGTTGTCCACCTTCGCCACCATCATCGCCAGCCAGGCGGTCATCACCGGCGCTTATTCGCTCACCCGTCAGGCGGTCAACCTTGGCCTGCTGCCTCGCTTTAAAATCACCCATACGTCGGACAAGAACTCGGGCCAGATCTATATGCCGCAGGTGAACTGGATATTGATGTGCGGCGTCATCCTGCTGGTGCTGCTGTTCAAGTCGTCCAGCAACCTTGCCTCCGTTTACGGCATCAGCGTCGCGGGCGCGCTGCTGGTCGACGCCATCATGGGCTTCTTCGTCGTCTGGCAGATCCGCGACTGGCCGCTGCCGCGCACGATTGCCGTCTTCGGCGTCTTCATGGTGCTGGACCTGCTGTTCCTGAGCTCCAACCTGACCAAGATCGCAAACGGCGGCTGGCTGCCGCTGCTGCTGGCCATTGGCCTGATGCTCATCATGACGACATGGATTCAGGGCTCGTTCATCCTTTCCTCCCGTTCCCGAAAGCGGGGGATGAAGGTCGACAAGTTCATCAAGGAATACAAGGAACGCAACCAGGGCCTGCAGCGCGTGCCCGGCTCCGCCTTCTTCTTCGCGGGCGACCCGAATTTTATTCCCGCGTCGCTGCTGCAGAACCTGCGGCACAACAAGGTGCTGCACAAGCGCAACATCATCCTTTCCGTGCGCATCGAGCCCTTCCCCTATATCGAGGTCGAAAACCGCGCGCTGGTGAACCATTTGAACGAAGACTTCTCGGTCGTCGTTCTGCGCTTCGGGTTCAAGGACGACCCCGATGTGCAGCAGGAACTGATCCGCCTGAACCGTAATGAGGGCAACGGCATCGATTTCGACTGGGAAGATACGTCGCTGTTCCTGTCGCGCCGCTCGCTCAAATCGCATCCCAAGTATGGTTTACCCGGCTGGCAGGATTTCATCTATATCTGGCTGTCGAAATACGCGGCGGAACCCACCGACTTCTACAAGCTGCCTGTGGGCCGCGTGATCGAGATTGGCAGACAGGTTATTATTTAACCACGCCTTTAATGAAATCGCGGGGCGGCATCAGCGGTTCGGTCTCGGGCCGCAGGCCGACATCCGCGATGCGGCTGTGGAGACGCTTGGGCAGCAGGCCCCTTGCCGCGTCGCGCGTCTTTTCAATCGCACGGTCGAGGAAGAAAAGGTTTTCATCCGTATTGCGCGCGATATCGGCGGCGTAGCGGATATAAAGCTTCAGCCCGTCCAGCGGCAGCGCGCCCTTGGCGGCCTGATGCTGGTTCATCTGGCGGATCAGCTCGTTGCGCTGGCGCACCATATGGGTCAGCTCCACAAGGTTGTAATCGAGCATCTTCAGCAGCTGGATCACGTCAAGTTCATGGTTCGCGTATTCGATCAGCTTGTCTGTCGGCAGCAGCAGCGCGAAGGGAATTTCAGGCCAGAGTTCGAGACGGATGGAAAGCGTACCCACGCCGTCCTTGCCGCCTGAAAGGGTTTCCGACAGGTCCTGCGCCTCGGCCTGCGCCTTGAAGGCGAGGTCTTTCTTGAAATTGATCAGCTTGCCCAGCAGCGCGACCATCGCGGCGATGGCCGTATTGGCGGTTGCCTGTATGTCGTCCTGCCGCGTGCCCTTGGCCAGCGCCATGATGGCGCGCGCGCCGAACCAGGCACCAAAGCCGGAACCGATGGCGCTGGTCAGCAGCACCATGACAAGCGGCTTGTTCTCCCTGAAGAAGGTGGAGAAAACATCGAAGAGGGGCTGGAGGGCGTCGAGGAATGCGTTCATGGGCAGGCATGAAAACAGGTTGCGGCGAGAGAGTCAAACAGCCTTAAATTTGCCTGTAATTACAGCCGCATGGCTATATCATTTGACATAATAATTGGCAAAAGATATGATATTCAAGGCTTTTTTCAAAGGGGGACGGGATGCCGGCATCGATTCAGGATCAGGATAGCGACATGGAATTTTCTGCTTTCCTTGAAAGCGAATACGACCCCTCCACCTGTCTGATGGCGCCCGGACTGGCCGAAGCATGGCTTGCCGCCGAACATGCGAGGATTGAAAAAACGGCCCATGGCGGCCTTGCCGCCGCGACGCGCGCCATGAAGCCGCTGCAGCTGCGCAAAGGGCCGGCGTGATGAAAGATTACGAAGAAACGCTCTATTACTCCGAAAGCCAGCGCAAGCTGATGAAGGGCAACGCGGGCGTGGTGCTGCTCGAGGGCAGCGACAAACCGTATCTCTCGACCGAGACAAAAACCAATCTCTGCCTGCGCGATCCCTTCGACCGCGGCATGCGGGAGGAGGAGGGCGCGGCGCTGCTGAAAAGCGCATGGAAAGACGCCGTCCCCTTTTACAGCGGCTTTGGCAGCGGCTACAAACGCCTGCTCAACGGTGCGAACGAAGTGACGCAATACGGCAAGGACTGGTGCGACGCGCATGGCGTCGAGCCAAGCCCCGATGCGCTGCGGGCTGCGGCCGAAGCGCCGCCGGCGCGCCTGCGCGTGTTGAAGCCTTTCCAATTGCGCGGCAAATAATCTCATAGTTATGGGCGTAAATTTTTAATCCTTACGATTCAAGGGTGTTTTTTTTACGTCTGCTCTCCTGCGGAACCCCTCTCTTCCGCGCGCTGTTGTCTTTGGGGGTGACGAAAGCCCTGATAACAGAAACCAAGGAGACGAAAAAATGCTCAAGAAACTCACACTGATGTGCATGGGCCTGATGCTGGCCGCGACGCCCGCGCTTGCGAACGACAGGATGACGATTACAGAAAAAGTCGAGATGTTCATGGGCAAGATGGACACGAACAATGATGGCACCGTCAGCAAGGCCGAATGCGAGGCCTTTGGCGTGGCGATGTTCAATGAAACCGACCTCAACAGCGACGGCAAGCTGTCGAAAGACGAAATGATCCTTCACAAGGTCAAGGAAATGGACGCGATGAAGGAGATGAAAGATAAAGACTAGGTCTTAATCCGCCGGCGAAATCAAGGTTTGGCGGGCGGCGTCTGCTTGATGCTGATTTTCTTGCCGACCTTGATCTGGCCCTGCAGCGTGGTCGCGTCCTGCGCCATATCATTCAGCTGCTGCTTTGCCGCCTTGGCGGCCGCATCGTCGGTCTTGCGCTTTTCATCGGCGAGATAGGGGGCGAGTTGCGCTTCCGTCTGCTGCAGCTTTTCTTGCAGCGCGTCGCCGCGGTCCTGTTCCTTCATGTAGTTTCCCAGCAACTCGTATTTCTGGTCCTGCATATCGTCGAGTTTTTTCGCGTCCTTTTCGCGGCGGCGATGGCCGAGGCCCATGAGCAGCCAGATCTGCGGCGTGACCAGCCATGTTGTCGTCTGGGTGCTGAGGTCGAAATGCTGCTTGACCAGCGCCATCTGCTCCGCCGTGCAGGCCTGCTTTTTCCCGACGCATTCTTCATAAGCGGTCTTGTGCGGGCTGGGGCTGTAGTATTCATAGGCCTTCATGCCGCCATAGGAAAGGGAAGCGGCGGAGAAGGCGAACATCATCGTCGATGCCCTCAGGTATTTTTTCGCGGCGTCCTTGAACGATTTTTTCATGGCAGGCCTTTTATGCGCCCGGGGGCTGCGGTTTGATCGTGATTTTCTTCGCGGGCTTCATCTGGCCCTGCAGCGTCGTGGCGTCCTGCGCCATATCGTTCAGCTGCTGCTTTGCCGCCTTGTCGGCCGCGTCGTCGGTCTTGCGCTTTTCATCGGCCAGATAGGGGGCGAGCGTTGCCTCCGCCACGGCCAGCTTCTGCTCGGCGGCCTCGGCGCGGCGCGCCTCTTCGCCTGTCTTGCCGATCTGTTCCCACTTTTGGCGGGTCAGCTCGGTGACGTTGTTTTTCAATTGTTTAATTTCGGCGTTGTTCCTGTCCTCTTCGCGCCGGCTGTTGCCGAGCGTCAGCATGAAGCTTCCAATCAGCGTCATGCTGATGAAGGCCTTCTCGTCATTGATCCGCTGCTCGGCCAGCGCCATCTGCTCCGCCGTGCAGGATTTCTTCTGTGTCACACAGATATCGTAGGCTTCCTTCTTTTCGGGCGAGCCGTAATACTGCACGCCCTTCACGGCGCCCATGGAAAAATTGACCGCGCCGCCCAGCACCAGCAGCGTGGATAATTTGGTCAGCGACTTGCCCGCCTTTATGGCGGCATTTTTGAAATCGATTTTCATAGTGGGCAAGCCTACTCCCTGCCCATAATACGGTCAAGCGATTATGGCATTTTAAAAACAGGCAGGTTTTACAGGGCTTTATTCGGCCGCTTCGGCTTCGTCTATGGTATAGCCGTACCGCTCCGCATGCGCGGCCAGCAAGGGCAGCGCGGGTTCCAGATGGCGGCGGTAGCGCAGCCAGCGGCCCGAGGCGCGGGAATAAATCTTCTCCGTCACCTGATGGTAGCTGGGCGTATTGATGCGCCCGCGTTCCTTCGCGGTCTTGTCGTACTCCATCACGGCGTCATTCCAGGGCAATCCCAAGAATTCCAGCAGCGAGGCGACGGCGGGGCGGAAATCGGCCACGACATCTTCGTAGCGGATGCTGTGCACGTCCATGTCGACGGTGCGGACATAGTGTTCCCACAGCGTGAAGGTGTTGTCGTAGAACTGCGCGCCGGTCTTGAGGTCGAGGAAGTTGACCATCGCCTGGTTGTTGGTAAAGCGCTGCATATAGCAGCTGAGGAGTGAATCGCAGGGGTGGCGCAGCGCAAGGATGAATTTTGCCTGCGGGAAAACGCGCTTGATAAAGCCCGCGTGGAAAATGTTCAGGGGCAGCTTGTCGACGAAAACCTTTTTGCCGCCGGCCTCAACGCCGTGTTCCTTGTAGAACATCTGCTGCAGCGCGGCGACATCGCCCTCGGTGAAAGAGGTGAAGGTCGAGGGATAGGCGGGGTTGTCCCAGAAGCCCTGCGTCGCGGGATCGGGCTTGCCGCCCAGGCGCGCGCAGCTCTTCCGCCATGACGTTGATGGCGCCTTTTTCTTCCGCGACAGTGATGTCGGGGTGGCTGGACAGGATCTGGTCGAGCAGCGTCGTGCCCGAGCGCGGGAAGCCGATCAGGAAAACGGGTTGCGGCATGCCGTCGGGCAGCGTGGCGGGCGCGGGGCCCTTGGCCATGTCGGCGGTGAATTCGCGCGTCAGGCGCTTCACGCCCTCGCTCATGGGATTGGTCTCGCCGATGGCGGCGTTGCGCGCCTCGATGGCGTTGCTGAGGCTGAAACATTCAAAGGCCTTGTCGGCCTCGCCCTTGCGGTCATAGAGCTGGCCCAGCTCGAAATAGAATTCCGAGATGAAGGGCTGGTAGGTTTTCTGCTGCGCGTCGATGCCGGGGCGGCAGGCCTCCATCAGCGAGATGCCCTCATCCGCCTTGCCCTGCCGGCGCAGGATTTTTACCTCCTGCGTGATAACCGAGGGGCAATGGGGGAAGCGGCGCTTGGCGTCTTTCAGCACGTCGGCCGCGGCCTCCAGCTGGTTGGTGCGCTCGAGCAGGCCGAGGTAACGCCCCCAGACGCTTTGCAGTGTGGGATCGATCGAAATGCAGCGTTTGAAGCATTCGGCGGCTTCGTCGTCGCGGTGCAGGGTGAAGAACAGGTAGCCCACGTCGTTCCACGCGGCGGCGTTGCGCGGGTTCAGTTTCAGCGCCTGACGATAGGCGGCCTCGGATTTTTTCGTGCTGCGGCAGGCCTGCAGCACGTTGCCCAGCGTGACGTAAGGGTTCGGCCATTGCGGCGCAAGGCGGATGGCGTTCAGCAGGAATTTTTCGGCTTCGGCGAAATTGCGCAGGCGGTATTGCAGCAGGCCGATGTTGTTCAGCGTTTCGTGATGGTCCTGCTTGGCGGCGAAGGCGCGCTTCAGCAGCTCGCCCGCTTCCTTCAGGCGCCACTGTTCAAGGCAGAAGGCGCCGTAAGAATTAAGCGCGTAAGGGTTTGCCGGCTGCAGCTGAATGGCGCGGCGGTAGTGCATCTCGGCGCGCTCGGGGTTGCCGCGCTGCCAGTTGGCGGTGCCGAGGTCGTTGTGCAGCTCGCCGGAATTGGGTTCGATCGCCAGCGCCTTTTCCAGCAGCGCGATGCCTTCGTTCAGCTGGCCCGCTGTCAGGGCCTGTATGGCCTGTCGGCGCAGTTGCAGCGCGGGCTGGGAGAGGGGGGCGGCGGCTGTCGGTTTCGTCATGAAAAGGCCTCGGACATATACATTCGAATGAATGTATATGTCATAGAAACAGGCTGATCAATTGATTTTAGGGCGCTTTAGGCGGCTGGCGGAACAGGCGTTTCGGCGCGGCCGCATTCTCCACCCAGCCCGGATTTGCCGGCAGGTCGGCGCTTTGCGGCTTGGCCGGAAACTGCGCCACGCCATTATAGGGTTTGGAATCAAAGGGCTGCCATGCGCCTTCCTTCTGCGCCAGCCGGTCGAAGATCGCGACCAGCGTCGGCGGATGGAAGGGAATGCCCATGTGGGACGCCGTTATTTCGATGTTATCGGTCGCGGGCGCCGCAGGGTTCAGGCAGTTCTGCCATTTGATGATGACGTCTTTTTTCGAGAAGATCGAGGTCGCGGGCATGGAGGGCGGCGTCAGGCCGCGCTGATCCAGTTCGGGGTCGAAAAGCGCGGGGTTGCCGCTGAAGAAATTGAAGATCTTTTTCAGCATATCGGGCGTTTCCGACACCGCGCCGCCGAAGGGCGAACCCATGCTGATAACGTCGCGCACCATTTCGGGATATTCGCGCGACAGTTCGCGCGCATAGATGCCGCCAAGGCTGTGGCCGATCACGGTGATTTTCTGCCCGCCATTTTCCTTGAAAATTTCCTCCAGCCGTGTGCCGAGACCTTCCGAGACTTTTTTGCTGAGCCCCATGTTGACGCCCTGTTTCCAGCCATAGACCTTGTAGCCTTTTTCGGCGATGAGCTTGCGGAAGGTGTGGAAATAAAAATCGCCGCTGATCATCCCCGGCACCACCAGCACCGGATGGCCGTCGCCGGCGGGCAGGCTGGGCGCGATTTTCTTCCACTCGCGGCGGAAGCGGATATATTCCTTCAGGGTCGCGGGCACGGCGCTGGCCGAATTCAGCAGATGGTCGACATGCTTTTTCAAAAAGGCGAAGGGGTTTTTCATGCGGCATCCTCCCGCGCGTCATCCATCGCATAGGCAAGCTTTTCCGCATGCGGCGCAAGTGTGCCCAGCACCGGTGCCAGTTGCGCGCGATAGCGCAGCCAGCGGCCCGAAGCGCGGGTGTAGATTTTTTCAGTGACTTGTCGATAACTGGGCGTATTGATGACGCCGCGATCCTTCGCGGTCTTGTCGTATTCCATCACCGCTTCATCCCAGGGCAGGCCGAGATAGTCGAGCGTCGCCTTGACGGTGGCGCGGAAATCGCCGACGACGTCTTCGTATTTCACGATATGTGCGTCGGGCTCCTGTTTGTGCCAGAGCGTAAAGGCCTCGTCGTAAAGCCGCGCGGCATCCTTCAGGTCGAGGAAATGCACCATGGCCGCGTTCAGCGCGAAACGCTGCATATAGCAGCTGAGCACTGAATCGCAAGGGTGGCGCAGGGCAAGGATGAACTTCGCGCCCGGAAAGACGCGGCGGATAAAGCCCGCGTGCAGCATGTTGAGCGGCAGCTTGTCCACCAGCAGCTTGCCGTCAGACGCGCCATGTTCGGCGTGGAAAATGCCGCGCAGCTCTTCCACCTGCGCATCGGTCAGCGCGCCCAAGGCAGCGGGATAATCCTTGTTGTCGATCCAGCCTTTGGCGGGGTTGCCGGTCATGCGTGCCATCTCGGCCAGCATTTTGTCGACAACCGGTTTTTCCTCCGTCACGCGCACGGCGGGGTGACTCGACAGAATTTGATCGAGCAGCGTCGTGCCCGACCGCGGGAAACCGACAAGGAAGACGGGCGCGGCGTCGCCGGTTCTTGCGGGCAGGGGCGCGGCCGCATCCTGCAGGCGTTTCACGGCGCTCACATAAGCGGTCTTGTCGTACTGGCGCGCATCGGGCGTGGCGGCCTGACGGCTATTGGCATAGGTGAAACAGGCAAAGGCTTTTTCGGCGTCATTCGCCAGATCATGCAGCTGCCCCAGCTCGAAAAAGAATTCGATCACGAAAAGCGCGTTATTGGGCGGCAGCTCTTTCATGCGCGGGGCGAGGCTTTCCATCAACGCGAGCGCTTCGGCGTCTTTCTTCGCGCGGCGCAGCAGTTTCGCCTCCTGCGCAAGGATGCCGAGCGAGGAGGGGAAGCGCGTTTTCGCTTTTGCCAATGTCTCGTTCGCTTCATCGAGCGCGTTGGTCTTTTCCAGCATGTCCAGCAGCTTCACCCAGGCGCCGTCATGGGAGGGATCGATCGAAATCGCGCGGCGGTAGCAATCGGCGCAATCCTTTTCACGGCGCAGCGCGAAATAAAGATCGCCAAGGTCGGCCCAGACGGCGGGATTGTTCGGGTTCAGCTTCAGCGCGTGCTGATAGGCTTTTTCGGCGGGCGCGCGGCGGCGCGTGTCGCGCAGCACGTTGCCGAGATGCGCATGCGGCACGGGCCAGTTGGGGTTCAGGTTGATGGCGGCGACGAAACATTTTTCCGCTTCGGCCATCGCGCCCTTGCGGTAATGCACAAGGCCGAGGTTGGCCTGAATCTCGGGGTGGTCAGGCTTCAGCTGGGCCGCGCGCTTGATCATCTCCGCCGCCTCGTCCAGCTGGCGTTGTGACAGCAGGAAGCTGCCGTAGCAATTAAATACAAACGGGTTCTGCGCCGCGAGCTTCACGGCTTTCCTGAAGTGCGCCTTGGCCTCGTCGGTGTTGCCCGACTGCCAGTAAGCCATGCCGAGGTCGTTGTGGATGCTGCCGGCGACGGGGCCCTGCTGGACCCCGCGCAGGACGCGCTCGAGAATCGGGATGCCCTCCGACAGCCTGCCGGCGCGAAGGGCCTGCATGGCCTGCTGGTGGAGCGTTTTATAGTCGTTGGCCCCTGCTTTGGAAAAATCTGTCATGCGAATACATAAAGCGGATATTTTGGCCCCGCGCAAGCCTGCAACCAAGCCCGTTTCGATGTTATGAATAATATAATTAGTACATTCTTATATAAACCCGTAGTAGGCTTAAACGCGAGGGTAGTGATTATTTAAGTTATTTCATCTTGGGGGCAGGGCGATGGCTGATCCGTATTACGTCAGGGCATTAGACAGCGGCGAAGTTTGGGCCAATACTGGCACAGGCGTTACGCTCGATTTCATGTTCTGGACAGACACGCCCACTTATTACGGGCCCTTCGATTACGAACAGGACAATTTCGTCGCCTTCACCGGCGCGATGCAGACCGCGACCTACACCGCGCTGGCGATGGTCAGCAGCTTCTGCAACATCACCTTCAACGAGGTTTTCATCGAGGGTGATGCCGAGCTTGGCTTCGGCACCGCCGAGCTCGAACCCGACGCAGGCGCCTGGGCTTATTATCCCGATGCGACCGACCCCGTGGGCGGCGACGTCTGGATGAACAATTTATACGCCTCCAGCGTCGACCTGACGGAAGGCACCTATGGTTTCATCGCGCTGATCCACGAAATCGGCCACGCGCTGGGCCTGAAGCACTCTTTCTCCGGCAGCCCGGTCCTGCCCGCGGGAGAGGAAAACTCGGCCTATACCGTGATGTCGTATACGAACGACTTCTACAACCAGACTTACGCGCTCTATGACATCGCGGCCCTGCAGGTCAAGTACGGCGCGAACATGACGTATAATACCGGCGACGACACCTATACCATCGTCGACGGCGAGACGATGTGCATCTGGGATGCGGGCGGCAACGACACCTGGGACGGCTCCGGCGCCACGTCGAACCTCACGCTCAACCTGAATGCGGGCACGCTCAGCACCATCGGCGGCGTGCGCATGCTTGCGATCTCTTTCGGCGTGACGATCGAAAACGCCATCGGCAGCGCGCTCAGCGACACCATCACCGGCAACAACGCCGGCAACGTCATCGACGCGGGCGACGGCAACGATATCATCTATATGGGCTCGGGCGGCGATACCGTCGACGGCAACCTCGGCACCGATACTGTTTACATCAACGCCAACTGGGAAGACGTCGTCTTCACCTTCATCGACCCCGCCACCTGCACCTCGACCAGCACGCAGGGCGCGGATACCTATATCAACGTCGAAACCTTCTATTTCCTCAACGGCTACCTTTCCCGCGCCGAACTGGAAGCGGGCGACCAGCCGCATGGCGAGGAACTGACCGGCGGGGCCACCAAGGACGTTCTGGTCGGCGCGGCCTTTAACGATACGCTCGACGGCGGCGACGGCAACGACACGCTGTTCGGCAATGCCGGCAACGACACGCTGATTGGCGGCGCCGGCAAGGACAGGCTGGTCGGCGGCACGGGCAACGATATTTATTTCGTCGACGCCGGCGACACGGTCGGCGAAGCGGCGCTTCCTTTCGGCGGCATCGACACGGTGCACAGCACCGCCAACTTCACGATGGGCACGGGCATTGAAAACCTGATCCTCGAGGGCGCGGCGCTGCGCGGCACGGGCAACGGCCTTAACAACGAAATGACCGGCAATGCCTTGAACAACGTGCTCATGTCCTCCAGCGGCAACGACACGCTGGATGGCGGCGACGGCAACGACACGCTCACCGGCGGCTCGGGCGCGGATACTTTCGTTTTCCACACCGGCCTGACGGGCGTCGACTACATCAAGGATTTCAATCTGGTGCAGGGCGACGTGCTCGACCTTAGCGATATCGTCAGCGCTTTCGATCCGCTGGCCGACGCTATTACCGATTTCGTGCAGATCACGCGGGTGGGGGCAATCAGCACGCTGGCGGTCGACGAAGACGGGCTTGCGGGCGGCGTTGCCTTCGTCAACATTGCGACGATCTACACCGGCAAGCAGGACTTGACCAACGAAGCCCTGCTGCTGACCAACGGCACCATCGTCGCCTAGGTATTTTCTCGTTTACGCTCACGCATTCACGCTTCCGGCCTTTCGGGGAACGAAATTTCCCTGCCGGGCGTTACAGTCATGGGCCGTTCTTCGGATTGGAGAACGGTTATCATACTGTCACGCAAATAAAGGAGCATTATGCAATGAACCAGGTTATCTACCTCGTCGGTCTTGTCGTCGTCGTCCTCGCGGTGCTTTCATTCGTCGGCATCCACGTATAAAGGGGGATAGAGAATTTTCATGGCAACAGATGTAAAAGGACAGCAGTCCTATGTGGAGTGGAGCACGATTATCGGCGGCGCGATGCTGGCGACGGCGCTCACTCTCGTTCTCGTTCAATTCGGGGCGGCAGCCGGCATAGCCGACCTTGATGCACTGCGAAGGGATGTGCCCACCCCGGGCAAACTCGTCGCCGCAGGAGTCTACGTGCTGCTGGTGCAGGTGCTCGCCTCGGTATGCGGCGGCTATGTCGCCGGCAGGATGCGCGCCCCCATCAGCGGCAGTCCCGTCCATGAACGCGAAATCAGGGATGGCATGCACGGGCTGCTGGTCTGGGCGACGGGGACGGTCATGGTGGCTGTCGCTGTCTTCGCCTCGGCCGCATTCCTCGCCCACGCCACGGGCGATGCGAATGCCGAAACGGCCAAGGAGGTTCTCAAGCAAAGGCATACTGTTTCGGTCATCCTGGCTTTCTCGGCCGCCGCCACCGCGCTTGTCGCGGCTGTCGGCTCATGGGTTGCCGCCACGATCGGCGGCGATCACAGGGACAATACGGTGGATCACAGCCACCGCGTTTCCTTCCGGAAAGGCAAAAAATAATTCATGACGCGATTAATCCCCGGGTCACGCCGTTATAGCGGCAGGCCCGGGGATTTTTAATTTGCGGGGATTGCGCCGGTGCTTTCAGCTGCCCGGCTGCAAACGTTTCTTCAACTGGTCTGCGACATGCGGCGTGACATGGGCCGAGAGGCTCTTGCCGCCCAGCTTTGCCAGCTCGCGCGCGATGCTGGAAGAAACGTAATTGAGGTTCGCATCGGATGCGACGAAGAACAGCGGCTGGAAAGCGGCATATTCCTTGCGGCCTGCCATGGCGATCGGGTACTCGTTGTCGAAATCGGTGCCGGGGCGCAGGCCGCGGATGTAGAAGGGCGCGTTATGCGCCTCCATGAAAGCGGCGGTCAGGCCGGAATGTTTTTCGACCGTGATGTCGCAGGTGATGCCTTCCTTCGCCAGCGCCGGCTTGACGATAGCGTCGATTTCATGGCGCAGCATGTCGACGCGCTCGTCATCGGTGAAAACCGGATTTTTCCCTGCATTGACGGCGACCAGGATGATGAGACGCGGCACAACGCGCCCCGCCTGCTGGATGATATCGAGATGCCCCAGCGTAACGGGATCGAACGTACCCGCGTAAACGCCGCCTTTAGGTTGTGTTGTGTCGCCCATGATGCGCCTCGAAATTTCTGAAAGAGACGCAAACCTTAGCGCGGCGCAAGCGCGCCTGTCAATCTTAGGGAAATTAGAAGGAAGTGGTGGACACAACAGGGATTGAACCTGTGACCCCTACCATGTCAAGATAGTGCTCTACCGCTGAGCTATGTGTCCGTCCATAGGGTGCGTTTAAGTAGCATAAACGCGGTTTTTCATGCAAGCCTTATCGTAAAAGCCTGAATTCAGGGCTATTTTTGCTGTGTTTTACCCCCACAAAAGGTTGCCCCGGAGCGGGGGGACGCTCCGGGGCGGGGGTTACGGAGGGGAATGGTCTCCGTTGGGGTTAAACTTTTAAGCTCTTATGCCTGTCCGTGCTGGCTGAACTTCTTCTGCGCGAAATCGGCGTAGATGATGTTGCCGTCGGGGGCGGTGGTCTGCGTCTTGTAGGGCAAGGTGCCCTGGCCCATCAGGTAGCGGACGCGGTTAACGATTTCCTTCAGGTGGAAGGGGCGCGTGGTGACAGGCGCCGGCGCGTAAGCGGGGGTTGCGTGCGTATCCATCGCAACGCCTGCGAAACCGGTGATGAAGATGACTTGCAGGCCGGGGTTGTCCTGCAGCGCCTTTTGCGCGAGGACGAAGCCGTCGATGCCGGGCATCACAACGTTGACGAGCAGGACGTCATAAGCGTCTTTCGACGATACTCTCCAGGCATCCAGGCAATTGTCGACGGTGTCGACCGTGTTGCCGGCTTTCTTGAGCGCATTGTAGAGGTACGCTGCGGTGGTTTCGTTGTGTTCAGCTATCAGAACTCGTGCCATTTGATGATTACTCCCCAAGATTGTTAACCCACAGGCGGTTCGTTTGAAGTACTCGTTAACTGTTCGTTAATGCTTATATCCCAAGTAAACCATTTTCCAGAACGTGTGTCAAAGGTATTTATGAATAATAAATTAAGATTTTGCGTAACAAAATTGCTAGAACAGGTGTCAAATTGATAATTTTCAGACGTTTAAGGTATTTTCCAAAAGTGAACAAATTCTTTACATTCTATTAACGGACTGCCATAAAAACGGCATATTTTCACCCCGGAGCTTATTCATGCCCCCCCGCCTGATCCTGCCGTTTTTGGCCATGTTTTTGATTTTATGGACGAATAGCGGATTCGCGTCACAGAGCGCGACTCCATCAGGCGTTTCGCCCGAAGTGATGGAGAAACTCGTCACTCCCGAAGCCTTCGCGGAAGCCGCGCCGACACGCGCGGAGGAGCTCGGCACAAGCGGTCTGCAAGGCCTCCAGAAGGCCGGCAATGTGGTCATTATAGATGTGCGCGACAAAGAGAGCTTCGACCGCCGCCACCTTGCAGGCTCGGTCAACAGCCCGCTGACCGGCCTGACCGAAAAGACCCTGCCCGCCATCGCCCCCGATAAAGAAACCCCCGTCGTGCTGGTCTGCGACTACAGCTTTTTCCCCGTGCGCATGCTGGCTATGACGATGCAGGCCTATCCGGTGCTGAAGGCCAATGGCTATACGACGGTTTACCGCCTGAACCTCTGGCAGGGCAAGGACGGCATCCCGTCGCAGGAAGAACAGGAAAAAGCTTTCGCTTTCGAGGGCACCGCGCTCTCCACCCCGAAACCCCAATAAGGAGATTACAAATGGAGCCCCCCAAGTATCAGCCCAAGTATCAAGTTGTGGTTTTCACGCATCCTGAAATGCCGATGTTCCTTGGCCATGAAACGCCCTCGGGCACCATCACGCGCCTTGCGCGCACCAAGTTCGGTTTTGAACATGCCGATTTCGCCCCCGCCGCGCCGGCGCATTGCGCCGGGCTCGACAAGGGCAAGTATGTCTTCGAGGTGCAGGTGACGGCCGCCGCCGCCCACAAGCTGAAGATGGAAGCCCATCCCGACGTGATGCTGATCTGCGACCCGCTGCCGCCGCGCGATTTCGGCTTCGGCGCGCGCGACCCGAAAGAGCTGAAGAAGCGGGGCGGCCCCAAGCTCTAAATGAATTGCGAAGTAAAAAACGGCGCCATCACTGGCGCCGTTTTTGTTTGAACTGTTTCAAGCCTTAGTCTTTTTTCTTGTCGCGCGCGGCGGCGATCCGGCCTTTCAGGTCTTCCTGTCCGCCCGCGAAGGCTTCTTCGTTGATGACGAAGGCGGGCGTGCCGTTAAAGCCCATGCTGGAGAAGAGCGAGCGGTTGCGTTCCAGCTGGATCAGCACGTCGGTGCTCTCCGCGTCTTTTTTGGCTTTCGCCACGTCCATGCCGACGGCTTCGGCGCTTTTCACCAGCAGGCCTTCGTTGATCGGACCTTTGTTCTGCATCAGCTTGATGTGATATTCGAAGTATTTATTTTGCTTGTGCGCGGCCAGTGCCCATTTTGCGGCGGTCTCCGACGTCGCGCCCAGGATCGGGATATCCTTGAAGATGATCTTCACGCCCTTGTCTTCCTCGGCGATCTTTTGCAGGTTGGGCAAAATCTCTTTGCAATAGTGGCAGTTGTAGTCGAAGAACTCGATCAGCGTCACGTCGCCCTTCTCGTTGCCGATGAAGGGGGAATGTTCGTTGTTGAACAGCTCGTCATGGTGCTGCTTCATCGCCTCGTCCTGGCGGATCTTGATGTCTTTCTTCTGGAACTCGTCGACCGATTTCAGGATCTCGTCGCCATGGTTGGCGATATATTCCTGCACGATCTTTTCGACTTCTTCCTTCGTCATGTCGGCATGGGCGCTTACGCCCGCCACCATCACGCCCAGCGATACCGTCGCCGCGAGCAGAAGATTTTTCAAGTTTTTGAAAGACATAGGGAACCCCTGAACAGTTGTTGAAACACACCACTATAAGAATGTGAGCACGATAGGCCCAAAATCAATCCTTTTTTTGCTTCTTTTTCTTCTGCGCCAGCGCGAGGATATCGGTCGACCGCAGCCAAGAGGCTGAATTCTTTGACAAAGTCTCGCCAGCCAGCCGGGATTCACGGATCGCGTTGTCGAGTTTGTTCTGCAGCAGCGACTCTTCGGCCAGATGCAGGTGCGACAGGCCCTGCTGGCCCTGTTTCCCATAGGCTATGGCCAGCATCCGGTGGCTGCGCGACTCCCGCGGTTCGGTCTGGAGCGCCAGCGTCAGTTGCTTCACCGCCTCCGCCTGCCGTTTTTTGGGATCGGCCTTCGATTCCAGCAGGGCATGGGCGTAAGAGGCGCGGATCAGGCCCGAGCGCGGGGCAAACTGCACGGCCTTCGAATAGGGGGCCAGCGATTCCTCGATCTTGCCGTTCTCGAATAAAATCTGGCCCTTCAGTTCAAGGAAATAGGGGTTCTGCGGTTCGGCCTTGATAAGCGGTTCCAGCAGCGCCAGCGCTTCCGTCATCTTGCCCTTGCGGAACATCGCAATCGCACGGCCATACTTTGCGGCCACGGTGTCGCTTTTGTCCTGCAGCGCGCGGTCGGGGAAGAGGAAGCCCATCAGTTTCGATTTCATGCGTGCATGCTGCTCCGGCCAGCCGGCGGGCAGGGTGGCTTTCACGCGCTGCTGGTCGACGACGCCCTGCATATAGCTGATGCGATCCTGCGTCAGCGGGTGGGTGCGCATATATTCGGTCTGCTGGCTTTCGGGCAGCAGTTCCTCGCTCTCCATCTTTTCAAGGAAGGCGAGCAGCCCGTCGAGCGGCAGGCCCGCGCCCTT
Source organism: Alphaproteobacteria bacterium (assembly GCA_041287865.1). GTDB lineage: Bacteria > Pseudomonadota > Alphaproteobacteria > Micavibrionales > UBA2020 > JAPWJZ01. The sequence goes on from JBGGMV010000066.1 coordinate 107,846, forward strand.
CATATATTGCACGGCAGACTGGTCGGCGGCGGTTTCCTGGATGCGGCTGTGGGTCAGCAGCGCGCGTTCCGCCGCGTGTTGCCCTGCGGCGGTGGTGGCCATGGCCGCGTCGCCCGAACCCGTGGCGGCCGCAATCGCAATGCCCAGCACGGTTGCGACCATCGCTTCCATCGACAGGTTTTCGAGGTTCATTTTTGATCTGAGCAAGTCGCCATGCGCGATGTGGCCGGTTTCGTGCGCCAATACGCCCACCAGCTGGTCGGCGCTCTTGGTTTCTAAAATCAGGCCGGTATTGATGAAGATATTCATCCCGCCCGCGACAAAGGCGTTCAATTCGTTCTTGTCCAGCAGCACGAAGCGCACATACTGGCTGGAAAGCCCCGCCTGCTGGAAAATGGGCGCGGTGAAATCGCGCAAGGATCGCTCGATCTCCTCGTCGCGGATGGCGGATACGTTGTCCCGTCCGGCCACGGCATCCGCCGCGCCAAGCGAGAGCAGGGCGGCCAGCAATAGGGCCGCGCTTATCTTTTTAAAATCAGTCATTCAGCTTTTAAACGTTAATACAGGTACATTCCCTGCGGCGTGTAGCTGCCCACCACGTCGCGTGTGTTCCAGTCGCGCAGTTCCAGCATGCCATAGCCCTTGCCGAAGATGCCCGAATGGTCGGCCAGCAGTTTCAGCGAACGGCGCTGGTCGAGATCCGACAGCTGGAAAAAGACCGGCCCCAGTTCAAGCGCGGGCACGGTGCTGCTGCGCATATACTGGCGGCTGAAAACGCGGCCTTCGAAAAGTTTTTGCACGGTGGCTTCGACCGTCCAGTGCTTGTTCCACATCGACGGATCCCAGTCCTGGCCCTGCCACTGCTGCGGATGCTTGTGCTGCGCGTCCCAGTTGGAAACGTAAGGCGTGAATTCGTAATGTTCGGGGCGGCGCATCACATGCTCGGGGCGGTCGAGCTGGCCGTGCGTGGTGCGCGCGACGGTGCGGTTTTCTTCCGTCCAGCTGGTATAGGGCTTCTCGTAATCGGCGTTGCGGTAGGTCTTGAAGTGGCCCGCTTCCGCCGGCTGCGACACCAGCGCGGCCAAAAGGCAGGCGCCGGACAAGAGGATCAGTTTTTTCATTGGCAAATCTCCTTAAACCCTAGACCAATACCCTAGCCGAATTACCCGCCTAAATCAAAAGCATAACTTATTTTTAACGCGCATATGGCATAATGAAAGTAACTGTGGAAATCTATGGGCTGGGCCGCACTCCTTTGGGGGCGGTACTCTCGCGTGATGAAGGATCTCCCGGTTTATAAAGAGGTAGGGTTGTTATGACGGACGCACTTTCGATTGCGCTCTCCGGGCTTCGCGCCCAGAGCACGCGCCTGGCCACAACGGCCAGCAATATCGCCAATGCATCGACCGCGGGATCCGTCCCCAGTGCCGATCCGTCAGCCCCTGCCTCTACTGTCTACCTGCCGCTCCGCGTCAATTTCACCTCGGTTGAGTCGGGGGGAATCGGCGCGGGCGTGGCAGCGACCGTCACGCCGGATCCGAACGGATATTCCGTAATATACGACCCCTCGTCACCTTATGCAAATAGCGAGGGAAGCATCGCGGTGCCCGCCGTCGATTACGCCGAAGAATTCGTCAATCTCATCCAGACAAAAGCAGTATGGAAAGCCAATCTTTCCGTAATCAAGACGCAGGACGAGATGCTCGGCGACCTTCTGGACGAGATTGCGTAAATTACCTTTTTCCAAAAGAAACCGTATTGACTCATAATTCCGAAAACTTATAGTCGTGTCCAACTGCAAAAAAATCTGCACGGCCTTGCAAGGGGCCATGAAGCGCCGAGTGATCGTGTGAGAGTTTTGCACCCCGTAACGATTATAATTTTTGGAGAAGCACACAATGGCTTTCGATCATCCCGGTTTTGATATTCTGAAAGAAGCATTCAAGAAGTTCGCCGACAAGCATTCTGGCGAAGACCTCAAGGGCCGCGTCACGCGCTCCCTCGCTGCCGGCGGCCAGGCCGCTGTGGATAAAGGCCTGCAGGAATTCCCGCAGACTTACGTCAAAGCAGTCGCAAAAGACTTCTATGACTTCCTGTCTTCGCAAGAAGTCGCCGATGGCGTTTCGACCGCTGTCCGTTCCTTCGACGAGCAAAAAGTGAAAGAGACCCTCGACGGTCTCGTCGCGCAGCTGAAAGAACCCGAAACCTCGGCAAAAATCGCCAAGTCGGTGAAGGACGCTCTCTCGAAAACTTCTTCGGAAGATCTCGAAAACTCGATCGACGCGATGATGAGCGGCCGCTCGATGGGCGAACGCATGGTCTTCAAGGCTTTCTTCGAGCAAGCGAAGCCCTTCCTCGACCAGATGCGCGACTCTTCGGAAGAAGAAATCGCCGAGCAGATCCGCGAACTGGCCGACACCATCCCGACCGATGCTATCGCACAGCAGGTCGCGGCCATCACCAAGGAAATCACGCCCGAGCGCGTTTCCAAGCAGGCCCATGACACGGTTGGCAAGCTGCCCTCTCCCGCAGCTGTCTCCGACATCCTGCACGGCGTCGGTTCCGTCGCTTCCAAGAAACTGGGCGAAATCGCCAATGGCGCAGACCCCCAGGGCAAGCTGCAGGAAATCATCGCGGAAGCCAAAGAAGTGGTCTCCGAGACGATCGCAAACGACAACGAGAGCAAAAAGACCTTCAAGCCCAAAAAAGGCGGCCAGGACTTCTCTCTCTAATTAAGACAAGAATTCTTCATTCCGATTTCCCTATTGGATGAAGAGGTTGGACGGGCGGAAACCTTCGTGTTTCCGCCCGTTTCTTTTTGGTGGTAGCATCAACAGGGGGGTAAAAGGTTGAAAGCCAAGCATCACAAAAAATGGATCATCGCAGCCGCCATGCTGGGTGCAGTGTGGCTTGCGTGGTGCGTGGCTTACCCTTCAGGAACGTGGCGTTACAAGATGACGGTGGAGGTGGAGACACCGGAGGGAATTAAAACCGGGACTGCCATAAGGGAGGTAACTTTTCAACTGGTGCCTCAACTCACTCCTGAAATGAATCCTACGACAAACCTGAGAGGGGAAGCTGTTGTTGTAGATTTGGGCAAGCGTGGCGTTCTGTTTGCGTTGCTTCATGGGCATACAATCGGCGCTGATCATGCGAAATTTCTGCCATTCTATATTTTTCCATTTAAAGGCTCGACCCGCAAAGAGGAGGGGCTGCGTTACTACAGCAATTTAAAAGCAGGCCCGAAGGTAATAGAACCGCAGTTCTATCCAATTCTGGTTCGCTTCCGGGATATGAATGATCCCAAAACGGTCGAGAACTTATTAGACATGGAAGAATGCCTAGGCCACCACGGAGCGGGGGAACCTCTTTGTGTACAAAAGGATCGATTTGAAGAATCTTTTGGCGAAGGCGTTAAAGTCAAGGCCATAACAATAGAAATGACTGATGAGCCGATAACGACAGGAATTGTAAAATGGCTTCATTGGCTTCCGAGCTATTATAATGTGATGCTGGATGGAAGCCGTGTACATACAATAAAATCGTCATATCCACTTGCGAATCGTTTCAGCTCCGGCAGTTTTTCGGTAGGGGTTCTTAATCGTGAGCGATAAGTCCACCACCCGCAGCTTTTACAAAGACCTCCCCGCCGTCACAGCAGGCGACGGGCTATGCGATATTTCGCACCATGTATCCGTGCCGAAAGACTGGTGCATCGTGATCGTTGATATCGTGGGCTCCACCAAGGCGATCGAGGCGGGGAAGTATAAGGACGTCAACATGATCGCGGCGTCATCCATCACCGCCGTGCTGAACGCGGCGGGGCGGGAGGATATCGCTTATATCTTCGGCGGCGACGGCGCGACATTGCTGGTGCCGGCCGAACTGGCCTTCGAGGTCGCATGCGCGCTCTATGGCACGCGGGAGCTGGCGCGGGACGGTTTCCAGCTGGAAATGCGCGCCGGCATCGTCTGGATCGAAGAACTGGAAAAGGAAGGCGCGGCTGTCCGCGTCGCAAAAACAGAAACTGTCGCGGGCGTCTATCAGGCCGCGCTCTCGGGCGAGGGCGTGACGCTGGCCGAAAAAATCGTGAAGGATGTGGAGCGCGGGCAGAAGCATGATATCGCCACGCTCTTCTCGCCCCGCGCGCTGGCCAGCAAACCCGCTGACTTCAAGGGCCTTGAATGCCGCTGGCAGCCGCTCAACAGCCGCAACGGGCTGGATATCAGCCTGATCGTGCTGGCGCGTCACAGCGATGAAGCGGCCAAGGGCGCGCTGTACCAAGAGATTCTCGCCCATATCCACACCGTCTGCGGTGACCGCGAAAACTGGAAACCCGCGTCGGAGAAAAACCTCAAGCTGAACCCCGGCCCCGCCAGGGCCGAGGCCGTGGTGCGCACGCAGGGGCAGGGCGGCGTCGCGCGCTTCAAATACGGGCTGGGCACGATGCTCGACAACTGGGTCGGCAAGTTCTGCATCGCGCTGGGGCTCAAGATCGGCAGCTTCGACGGCAAAAAATATCCGACCGCCACGGCGCAGAACACCGACTTTATCAAATTCGACAATGCGCTGCGCCTTGTGATGGATGTCAGCGCGGAGAAGAAAGACCAGCTGGTCGCCTACCTCGACGCGCTGCTGGCATCGGGCAGGGCTTTTTACGGCCTGCATGCCGCGCCCGCCGCGCTGATGACCTGCCTTGTCTTCGATTACGGCCACGACCACTTCCATTTCGTCGACGGCGCCGACGGCGGCTATGCGCTGGCCGCCAAGGGCATGAAAGAACAGATAAAACAGGCTGCGCAGGCAAAAGCGGCCTGATCTGGTATAATAGGGGAGAGGTTTTTTAATCATGCTGCGCCCGTTCCTGATCATCGCCTTTTTGCTGCTGGCCATCCCGGCCTATGCGCAGACCGAAGCTGCGCCGTCCGATGCGCTCGACAACCTTTTCGCCCAGCCCGCGCAGGAAGACGTTTCCGATGAAGCCGCCGAAAGCCGCGGCCCCGTCCGCGACCTGATCCGCGAGCGGTTCCAGAAACGCATGGCGAAGCTGAACGGCGGGGAGCTGAAGAAATTCGATATCGTAGGGCTTTCGGTTGCCTACTGGATGCCGCCCGTCGTGCCGGGCGAAGGCGTGCTTGCGAAGCCGCTGGTTATTTTCTCCCACGGCTTCCACGGCTGCGCGGGGCAATCCATCTTCCTGATGAAAGCGCTCGCGGCGGCGGGATATATCGTCGTCGCGCCCGAACATGCGGATTCAAGCTGCTGGACCGGCTCCGACGGCATCGCCAAACCGGCCGAACGCTTCGCCGATTACGCCGCATGGACGGATAAAACCTACGCCGACCGCGCTACCGACATTAAAAACCTCTATGCCGCGCTGAAGGCCGACGAAACATGGAACAAGCGCATCGACTGGAACAAGGTCGCGCTGGCGGGCCATAGCCTCGGCGGCTATACCGCGCTGGGCCTTGCGGGCGCATGGAAGGTCTGGAAGATGGAGGGGATCAAGGCCGTGCTGGCGCTCTCGCCCTACGTCGGGCCCTTTATCGACCATGGCGATTTGGGCACTCTTACCGTGCCTGTGATGTATCAGGGTGGCACGCGCGATTTCGGCATCACGCCCTCGGTCAGGAAAAAGGGCGGCGCCTTCGAGCAAACCGCCGCGCCCGCATGGTTCGTGGAATTCATCAACGCCGGCCATTTCAGCTGGACAGACCGCGAGGAAACCACCCATGCGCCCGAGGTGAAGGAGCGCATCGTCAAATACAGCCTCTGGTTCCTCGACCATGCGTTGAAAGGGGCAAGCGAGCCTTTCCCGCAGGACAAGGGTCTCGCTTCTTCAGGCACTAAATAATCAGGGAAGTTCCTTGGACTCGACGGCCATGCTGATCTTGGTGTCGGGCGTGTTTTCCTGCAGCAGTTTCACCATCAGGCGCGAGATGTCGGTCAGCGCGTGGTCGATGCTTTCCGCATCGCCCTGCATGATCTTGCCAGGGAGGGACAGCTTCCACGTTACGTCGCCGCTATAGAGCATGCTATGGCCTTGGCCGAGGAACAATGTAATCTCCTCGTACTTCTGCATCAGCATGCCGGGTTTCAGCAAATCGCGTACCCGTTTCAGCGTCCGTTGTGGTGGCAAGCGTCCCTCCCTACAGCAAACTAAATCCCGAATCCCTTGGTGTCAGAGCATACGAAAGTACCCCAAATTCGTAGTTATGTAAAGAAAAATATGGGGTATCATCATGCCTGTTATCGCACGAAAAAAAATCCCGGCTTTCGAGGGCCGGGATTTAGCAAGGTAGTCAGTCTAGAGATAAATCTGGGTCAGTTCTTGCGCTTGAAACTCGGGAAGCGCTCGGGCTCCTCGACCGGGCCCACGCATTTCTCGCCGCTGCCGTAGCGGTCGCTGCGCTGGTGGCCGTTGCCGTATTCGTATTTTTCGGCCTTGGGCGCGCCATAGGTGGTGACGAGGTAGCAGTTGTTTTTGTAATTGAGCGTCGAGCCCACATCAGCGGGCGCGCCGGCGAAGCAGCCGATCAGGTTGGACGAGACGTTCAGCCATTTGACCCGCGCTGTGGGCAGGCCTTCCAGCGTCAGCAGCTTGTTGTTCGACACATCTACGCCACCCTCGACGTCAACCTCGCGCATGTCGGGCAGGCGGGCAAGGCCAAGGCCCGCAAGGTTCAGGTCGCCCTTGACGGTGATGCGGCCGCCCACGTTCCTGGTGTAGGGGATGCTCAGCTGCTTGAAGGCGGCTTCGGCGTCCACGGGCAGGCGGGTGCGGGTATCGAATTCGCGGTAATTTTCGCAGCCGGGGCGCAGGTGGAACTGGCCGTAGTTGTCGCCGTTGAGGTTTTCCTCGACAAAGCGGTTGACCGCGTTGACGAAGCCCGGATGGTGCAGGCCGATGGGGTTGAAGGTGAAGTAGACGGTTTTCTTTTCCGTGTCTTCTTTCTTTTCCGTGTCTTCCTTCTTCGGCTCGTCCTCGTCATAGCTCCAGCTGCTGCGCTTCTTGCCGCTATCGTAGGGCTTGATGTTCACGCGGCCCAGCGGGTCGTTGATGTCGGGGTCGGTTTCGCGGATAAGATATGCTGCCATCACGCCGATGTTAATCTCCTTTACCGCATAATCGACGGCGCTGGAGGCATTGGCGCGGCAGCTCTGCCAGCCGCGGCCGTATGAGGCGCGGGCGAGGTCCGAATAGCTCTTGGTGATGACGACCATCAGGTTCTTGCCCATGCGGGTGCTGTCCTCGCAGAAGGCTTCGAAGAGGCCGGGGTTGGCTTCTTTCAGCAGCTTGCCGATCTTGCACTTGTTCTTGCGGCCGTCGACGGCGTAACCGTCGGCGTAATCGGTGATCGTATAGCCTTTTTCCTTCAGGAAATCGGCCACCAGCGGCTCCACCGGTGATTTGCTGAAATCCTGCAGGCGGTAATAAATACGGTCTGCCTCGACCTTCACCGGCTGCGGCGTTTCGGCCTTGGGCTGTTCTTCGCCTGTCGCGGGCGCATCGGGCGCAGGCGTGGCTGCGGCGGCGGTCACAGCTGCGGGCCAGGGCACTTCGGCGCGGGGCGGCGAGGCAAGGCCGAACTTGCTGGCCAGCGACCGGAGGCCGCGCATGAGCCCCCTGAACGGATGGTTTGGCGCAGGATCGGCGTCGCGGTCGCCATAGATGCCTTTCTTGGTCTGGAGACGGTTCTTCAGCGTTTCTTCCAGCTGGTTCAGCTCCGACAGCATGGTGCCGGTTTCTTCCGCCAGCTTGTCGGCGCCGGCTTCCAGTTTCTGCGCCAGCTGCTTGGGCGTGACTTCCTTGCGCGTGCGGATGGTGGCGATGCAATAGGCTGTGGCGGCGGCGCGCAGTTTTTCGTCTTCGCTGCCCTTCATGGCGGCATCGACGGTCGTCTTGACGCGGAGCTGTAAATCATGATCCTGTTTTTCGGCTTCCGCGGTGCTTTGCAGGCCGGCCTTGGCGCGCATCTCGTCGGCGGCCTTCGCCAGCGCCGCAGCGCCGTCGCCGAGTTTTTCCGACAGTGCCTGGGCCGTCACTTCCTGCCCGGACATGATCGCGGCGGTGCAATAGGCTGCCGCCGCCGCGCGCAGTTTTTCGTCTTCGCTGCCCTTCATGGCGTTATCGACGGTCGTCTTGACGCGCAGCTGGAAAGCGATATGCAGTTTCTCGACGGCTTCGACGGATTCCTGTTTCAGCTCTCCGTGCAGGAAATTGCCCGTCACCGTCACGAAGACGGGGGCGATGGTGTTCTTGGGCGGCACGGCTGCGGGCGCCTGGGCCAGCGGGTCGAAAGGAGCGACCGGCAGATCGGTTGCGGCGGGATTTTGATTTGTCGTGTCCGTCATTATTCTTTCTCCTTCACCGAAACGGCGACCTTTGCGGCGGGGCCTGTTCTTTCCATCAATTCCTCGATCACGCTTTTGATCATGGACATGGCTTCGTCGAGGCTTTCGGCGTCGCCCTTCATGGCGCGGTCGTCGTCGGGCAGGGTGACCTTCCAGAAAAGTTCGCCGGTGAATTGCGTGCTGTTGCCGTTCGCCAGGAACAGGCTGATTTGTTCGTGTTTCTGTTCCAGCGTGCCGGGAGTGAGTATCTGCTCGACCTGCTTGAGCGCGGGGTTGCTCATGGATGACCTCTTGTTGCCTTGCCGGAGTTTCAGTCTGGTAGCTTTACGATTCTTATTTTTGTTATGGAAATATACCGTAATTCCCATAACAAAGAAAGCGAAAACAGCCAGTAGCCGTGAAAAAGCACGCCCGTCTGAAATTAAAACGGCCCGGAGTGAAGGCCGGGCCGTTTTCGTGTGTAAGCTGTTGAATTTATTTAGCCGGGGGTGAAACGCTTGGCCACGGCGGGTACCATCTGCAGGGCCATCTGGCGGCCATTCACGGCGGCGTTGAAGGTCTCCACAAGGCGTTCCTTACCCATGATGGCGCCGATCACGGCGAAGCCTGCAAGGGCGACGGGGTTATGCATGAGAACGATCGCTGCGGCCGAAGCGGCCATTGCCGCGCCCTCGACGCGGTCGCGGGAAAAAACATCGTTAAAGACTTCCCTGAGTTTACCCATTAATTCCCCCCTAAACTTGAATATTAGTAAGTCTAACGGAGATTCGTGATTATGTCAAATAAACATACAAAGATATGATATTTAATGATTTTTTATTTGAACGGGAGGAAAATGGTGCCGACGGAGAGGATTGAACTCCCGACCTTCGGTTTACAAAACCGCTGCACTACCGCTGTGCTACGTCGGCATCTGGAAGTCTCAATAACCAGAATATACGTAATTACTTAAAAATACTTCTTTTTTATAGGCGGCGTTTAAAATTTTTCAAGGAAAATCCTGTAGGCTTAAAAGACTGGCTCAAGTGTCTGGAAAGCCCTGCCATATGGCAAGTTTGAAACTCTAGGCGTTTGGACAATATGTGTTAATATATTCAGGCTGATATATAAGGTCACGGCACGCGCGGGCAAGGGGTTTTCGCCAACGCAACGTCAGGGCCGCCGGTTCAGGGGGATCGGTCATCAGCTTCGGGTTACAGGGGGTCTTGACGCGTGTCACAGCAGAAAAGTCCACATGAAGACTTCATCATCGCCTTCTGCGTGGTCTTTGTCGTGGGCGGCCTGTGCTGGTGCATCTGGTATTTCTTCTCGGTAGAGATCACGAACGCCATCCGCTGGGTGCGCGTCGGCGAGATGTATGTCGTCGAAACCATCTTCGGCAAGGATTTCAGGGTGCTCGACCCCGACACGCGGCAGACGCTGCGCATCGGCACCTGGCGCCCCGAGGTCAGCCGCTGGCGCCCCGAAACCATCAGCGTCGAAAACCTGCGCTACATGACCCTGCTGGGCGTGCTGCCGCTGAAACTGATTTTCCTGGGCCTGATGCTCTGCATGAGTATCGTCATTATCTTCAAGGGCCCCGGCACGATGTACCGCCGCCGCATGACGCTGGAAACGCTGATGCAGGAGCAGGCGAAATCTTTCCCCGCCATCTATCCCTTCGTCAAATTCGATCCGCGTAAATTACCCGCGCGCGCGCCCGGCCAGCCGGTGCCGGCGCAGCTGCCGCTCTTCTCCGAAGCGCTCTCGCCCGAGGAATGGATCGCCTATCACGAGATCAAGATCATCGGCGGGCAGGTCGACCGCAACAAGTGCTATCAGGCGCTGGGTGAACAGCTGGGCCGCCGCTGGCAGGGGCCGGAAAAACTTCCCATTCATATGCAGGCGCTTTATGCCGCCTTCGCCTTCAAGCATGTGCGCAAGCGTAAAGACTGCGAAGAGCTGATGAACGAGCTGGCCAAGGGCTGGACGCCCGACGGTGGCCTGAAAATCTCGGGCGCGATCAGGGCCAAGATCAAGGCCGCGATCAAGAACCCCAAGATCGGCGGCGCGCTGCGCAAATACGCCGACATGCACGCCTGGGAAACGACCGCCATGCTGCGCTGCCTGCAGCGGGCACGGGAGGAGGGCGGCGTCGTCGCGCCTGCCGAGTTTGTGTGGCTGCGCGGGCATGACCGCAACCTCTGGTATCCGCTCAACAACCTTGGCCGGAAATCCTATTGCGCCGAAGGCTCGGGCGCGCTCGTCCACTACACCAACGAGCTCATCGCCGGCCAGAAAATACCCACGCCGCGCTTCGAGGAATGCATCAAGGGGCTGGAGACGTTCCTGAAAAGCGGCTCCGCGCGCGCCATACCGGAACTGGACAAGAAGGCCGGCGCGGCCAAGTACTGGAAATAGAGAAACTTTAGAAGGATAGAGAACATGTTCGGCAGCAAGACCCAGCAAAACGCCACTCCTGATGTCGAGGCCCGCGTCGTCGGCAACGCGCTGGTCGCGCAGATTTATTCCGGCGATGTGCCCAAAACATGGCGCGCGGATCTCACGGGCCTGCTCTCGGCCATTCTCGAAGTGCGCGAAGGCCAGCCGGGCCGCTTCCGCCTGATCATGAAAAAAGACGGCGGCGCGGAAGAAGAAATCGCCATTTTCGCCGACAAGGAAAAAGCAACCGGCGCGCTGCGTACCCTGACGGGCGCGCTGCTGGCCGCCGAAACCGGCGGGCGCGGGCGTGGCACGACGGCGGCCGTTGTCGCCAGCGGTTCCAGCCGCGGCTTCCTCGCGAGCTTTGTGCGTTTTGCGCTCTGGGTGGCGGGGCTTTTCGTCCTGCTGGTCATCCTCAAGCTTCTGATCATCGGCCCGGTGGGCGGACCTGGCGTCGGCGCCGGCGGGGGCTTCTCGCCCACGACGACGGTCAAGCCGGGCGCACCGATACCGGCCGATCAATTATTCGGGAATTAACGGACTGACGGATTTACGGGCACTGGCGGGTTTCTATTATTAAGGAGCGGTCGAAGTGACAATCAAATCGGAATATGAAGTCCAGGGTAAATCGCTCCTGCGCGACGCGCGGCCGTGGACAACCCGCATCATCGACGCCTCCAAGAAACCCTCCAACGCCGCCATCGTGATGGCCATGGCCGGCATTGGTATCTATATCGACCCCTATATCGCCATGGGCTCCGACGTTATCTTTATCCTGTCCTGCCTGTATTTCTGGTGGATCATGTCGAGGCCGGTGATACTGCCCTACAAACTGCCGAAATCGGCGCGCCGCAAGGACCCGAACTTCAAGCAGCCCGACGGCAAGCTCGGCATGGCTGACGGCATTCTGTATCTCGGCAACGACCACGATTCCGGCGAGGAAGTCTGGTTCACCAACTCCGACGCCCGTACCCACTGCCTCTATCTCGGTACGACCGGTTCCGGTAAAACCTTCGGTCTTAAATCCTATGCCTGCAACGCGCTTTGCTGGGCGTCGGGCTTCGTCTACATCGACGGTAAAGCCGATACCTCGCTCTGGTCGACCATCTCGGCCATGTGCCGCCGCTTCGGCCGCGACGATGACCTGCTGATCATGAACTACATGACGGGTAACGTTTCGGGCCGCGTGCCGTCCAACACCATGAACCCCTTCTCCTCGGGTTCGGCTTCGTACCTTACCAACATGCTTGTGTCGCTGATGCCTGACTCCGAAGGCGACAACGCGATGTGGAAAGACCGTGCCGTCGCTCTCGTCTCCGCCCTCATGCCCTGCATGGTGTGGAAGCGCGAAAACCAGAACATGCCGCTTTCAATCGGCGTCATCCGTCACTACCTGACCTTCAAGGCCGTCATTAAACTGTCGCGCGACGCGGTCATTCCGGACTCTTTACGCGCGGCCATCCGCGGCTACCTGAACGAATTGCCCGGCTATGTCGACCATGTGTTCGATGACGAGGGCAACGAAAAACCCATGCCGCCCGACGCGGGCATGGTCGATACCTCCGTGCCGCGCCAGCAGCACGGTTACCTGTCCATGCAGTTCACGCGCTCCATGCAGTCGCTGGGCGACGACTACGGCTTCATCTTCGACACGCAGGCCGCCGACATCGACATGATGGACGTGGTCCTGAACCGCCGCATCCTGATCACGCTGATCCCGGCGCTGGAAAAATCCGGCGACGAAACGGCCAACCTCGGTAAAATCATCTCCTCCACGCTGAAAGGGATGATGGGTGCCACGCTCGGTAACACGGTCGAGGGCGAATCGTCGACCGTGATCGACAACAAGCCCACCAACTCCTCCACGCCCTTCATCGCCATCTTCGACGAGGTCGGTTACTATACCGCGGCAGGTATGGCGGTCATGGCCGCCCAGGCCCGTTCGCTCGGCTTCTCGCTCGTCTTCGCCGGCCAGGACTTACCCGCGCTTGAAAAGCGCGTGAAGGAAGAAGCAAGGTCCATCACAGCTAACTGTAACATCAAGCTGTTCGGCAAGCTCGAGGATCCGACCCAGACAAAAGAATTCTTCGAAAAGACCGTCGGCACGACGCTGGTGACCAAGGTGCAGGGCTTCGACCGCGGCGGCCAGCAGGGCACGGGCTCGGGCTACATGGAATCGAAAAGCGTCTCGACGCAGGAACAGGCCCGCGCGTCTTATGACGGCCTGAAAGGCTTCACCGAGGGCCGCGCGATCTGCGCCTTCGGCCGCGGCGTGCGCGAGATCCAGATCTACAACTCGCACATCGGCGACGCCAAGACGATGCGCGTCCACAAATTCCTGCCCATCCCGCCCCCGGCCGAAGAGGCGCTGGAATCTTTACGCCTCGTCAACGTCGTGCTGCAGCGCCTGCGCAACCCGAAATGGGACCCGGACGCGGTGCAGATCGCGCCCAACGCCGATATTGACGCGCTGGCGCGCGGCTTTGCGGGCGGCAAAAAAGGCGGCTCCTCGCTGCTGGAATGCGGCATCAACGGCGTCGCCTCCGTGGCCGAAGCGCACAAGACCATCAAGCCCGAAGACGCGAATGCGGGCGAGGCTTCGAGCGACCCGACCAAGCCGCACGTGCCGCTGCCCATCAACCCGCAAGCCGAAGCCGTCGCCGTGGCGACCGTGCAGCAGGCGACCGCCAACAAGGGCCCGCTCAGCTGGACCGAGGTTATCGGCCTGTCCGATGCCAGCGCGTCGCCCGTGGCGACGCAGGGCGCAGGCGGCGGTGCCGGCGTCGGCCGCGCCGATCCGCCGGTTACGGAAGCCGCGCCGGCCAAGCCCGTGTCGTGGGACGATGTTATTTCCGCCGGCGGCGCCCAGGCGCAGTCGGTGGCGCAGGCGGCGTCTTCAGCTGCCCTTGGCGCGCCGCTCAGCTGGATGGACGTTATCGGCGGCGCCGAAGCCACCGTCGGCGCGAATGCCGTGGCCGAGCAGGCAGAACAGCTGGCCGGCAAGGGCGGTGCCGTTGCGAAACAGGCGGCTGCCCCTGCGGCCGAAGCGCTGCCCCCTGCGGGCCTGCCGCCGGCCGAGAAACAGCCGGCGCAGCCCTTTAGCTGGGCCGACGTCATCGGCGGTGCCGACAGCACCGAGAAGAGCAGCAGTGGGGAGGCCGCAGAATGATGGACTTTTTCAAGATCGCCAGCCGGATATTGCTTATCCCGCCCGCCATCACCTTTTTCTACGACCTGATCTACGAATTCTTCGTGAAGAACAATTTTGCCATCCACCCCTTGCGCACATGGTGGGTGAAGATGTCGCCGGACTCGCTTGACGCAGGCAGGGCTTTTTTCACCAAGATTTCATCCAGCGCCGTTTCCGACAAGCTGTTCAACCTGCCGGCGCCCGTCGCGTTGCTGATCCCCGCGATCATTTTCTATGTGATCTACCGTGTCATCTTCCTCCTTCAAGGCGGCAAGAGCGGCGGCAAGGGCGGCATGGTCTACAAATCGCGCCACTAAGCGTCTGATTTCTCCCTAAAAACACAGGCTTTACTTGGCGGGCCCAAGAGCCTACAACTGTATTCCATAACAAACAGTGGAATCACGGTTCATGCGCGGCATTTTCAACCGCAAGACATCTAAGGCGCAGCAGCTGGCCTTTATCGAGGAACACTATCCCTCCGACGCGCTGGTCAATTACGCGCGCGAAGGCGATGTGGCGGGCGTGAAGCGCGTGCTCAAGGCCGGCGTCGACCCGAATACGGTCGTCTGGCGCGATGTGAGCATCGACTGCATGGAAGATACGCCGCTGCATGCCGCCGCAGGGCAGGGCCATATCGCCGTCATGAAAGAACTGCTGAAGGCCGGCGCGGATATCAACAAGACGATCGAGGAAAACTGGACGCCCGTGCTGCAGGCCGCGATGGACGGGCAGGGCGATGCTATCCGTTTCCTCGCTGCGCAGGGGGCGAAGCTGGACGAGAAAGAAACATTCTTCGGTCATACCGCGCTGCACAAGGCCGCGCGTCTGGGCCATGTGGATTCCGTGGCCGTGCTGATCGAAAAAGGCGCCGACCGCACGATCAAGGACCGTCACGGCAAACGCGCGCTGGACGAAATCTGCGCCCAGAAACACCTGCCCGAACCCGACATGACACGCTGCAAGGACGCTATCGCCAAGCTGTTCAGCGATGCCGATGCCGCAGATCGAAAGAAGCTGGTTGATGCCGCCGCAGCTAAAAAAGCCTACGAAAAAGAACTCGCCAATGCCGCGACCCTTCAGAATCCGGTGAAGCCGCTTCGCCCCGTTGTCTTGAGAAAACCTAAGACTTAACCGCCTGCAGCTGGTGCAGATGGCTTAATTCCACAACCATCCGGTCGATCAGGGCAAGGTCATGGGGCCGCGACAGGCGATGGTCGCCGTCGTCGATAAAGGTATAGCTGACGTTCGATGATGTCAGCATTTCCTTGATCTTCAGGGTTTTCTCCCATGGCACATCGGGGTCTTTCTTGCCGTGGATCAGGCGCACGGGGCAGGAGATGGCGATAGGCTTCGACAGCAGCAGATGCCGTTTCGCATCCTGAAACAGCTGGAGCGTCAGCGGATAGGGATCGCCATACTGGCTTTCGCGGTAGAGAATGCCCTTCTTGGCCAGATGCCGCCGTTCTTCCTCGCCGAATTCCTTATTGTAGATATCCTCGGAAAAATCTGGCGCGGGGGCGATGCCGATCAGGCCCGCCAGCCGTTCTTTGCGTTGCAAGGCCAGCAGCAGCGCGATCCAGCCGCCCATCGACGATCCCACCAGAATTTGCGGGCCTTCGGTCAGCTGGTCTAAAACTTCCGTCGCATCGGCCAGCCAGGTGCTGATATTGCCCTGTTCGAACTTGCCGTTCGACGCGCCATGGCCGGTATAGTCGAAGCGGAGATAAGACTGGTGCCGTGCCGCGCACTGTTCTTCGAGGAAGGCGGCCTTCGTGCCCGTCATGTCGGAGCGGAACCCGCCCAGGAACATCACGCCCGGCAGGGTCTTCGACGATCCTGCCGTCTTGCGGTAGGCGATCACCGCGTCGCGGCGGGGGCTGAAGGTTTCGACGTTCATGCGCACATTATACAAAAAAAGAGGCTGGCGTAAATACGCTAGGCCGCGCGTTTTACGCGCAATCAAAAAAAAGGCCGGCTTCAAAGAAGCCGGCCGCAAGTCTCAAGGTGAGGTGCCCTAGAAAGAGTCTGTGTGCAAAGAAGGAGTACCCAGTAACTAAATGACTTCGAGCATCTTGGCCACCAGCGGGTGGCGCACGATGTCGGTCTGGTTCAGGTGCTCGACCGCGATGCCCTCGACGGTGGCAAGCTTTTTGGACATGTCGCGCAGGCCGGAAATGCCTTCCAGCAAGTCGGACTGGTCGGGGTCGCCGGTGATAACCATGGTCGAACCCCAGCCGAGGCGGGAGACGATCATTTTAATCTGCGCGAAGGTGCAGTTCTGCGCCTCGTCGATCACGACGAAGGCGTTGTTCAGCGTGCGGCCCCTCATGTAACCGATGGGCGCGATCTCGATCTCGCCGCTGTCGATGCAGGCCTTCAGGCGCTTGATGCCCATCCTGTCCGTCAGCGCGTCGTAGAGCGGGCGCAGGTAGGGCGCCATTTTGTCCTGCAGATCCCCGGGCAGGAAGCCGATCTTCTCGCCGGCCTCTACCGCGGGTCTGGAAAGGATAATGCGCTCGACCTTGCCCTTCATGAAGGCCTCGCAGGCAGCGGTCACCGCGAGATAGGTCTTGCCGGTACCAGCGGGGCCGATGGCAAGCACGAGATTATGTTTCTCGATTGCTTCCATCAGCCGCTTCTGGCCTTCGCTTCTTGGTCTGACATTCTTGACGTAGTTTTGCGGCTCTGTCTGGCCGTTCATCAGCGGATCCCATCCCCCGTTGCCGAAAATATGCCTTACCCGCTCGGTATCAGGCGCGCGGTTGGCTTTGTAAGCGGCAATCTTGGACTTCTTCCCCATATATTAAGTTCTCCCCTTCGGTTTGATGGTGCGCGGATGGTAGTAGTGGATGGAAATGCTGGGCGCATGCTCGGGGCATAAAAAAACCTCCCAGGGGGAGGCGGCGGCGCTTTTGACGATGCGGGTGGCGGGGCTTGCTATTACAAGCTGCGCAATTTCCTGCGCGCCGTGAGAGGGTGGTAATACGTGAAGCCGAATGAGATCCAACTGAACGGAACTCCCCAAACCCAAGTTAACAACAACTAAACTCAAACCCTGATTTGAATATAGATCAAAGTGATTCGCTTGTCATCAACATTTTGCGCAGTGCGCAAATTTTTTCGCACAAGGGGTAGTGTGGGGAACTTTTCCTGAAAGTAACTTTACACGCGCGCGCTTTAGCTGCGCGCTTTATGCGCGCTTGAGCTGCGCACTTTATGCGCGCTTGAATTGACGAAGAGAGAGCGCCTTCATCACTTCGATGCGCCCGTCCAGTTGCTCGCGCTTGGCTTCCATCTTCACCGCCGCCGCATTGTCGAGCATTTCCATGATGCCGGTCTTGCCGATACGCCGCGCGATTTCATACGTGCCGCGTGTATCGGCGCCAAGGCCGATCAGCATCTTCACGATGTTCTGCTGGCCCATCAGCGCGGCGTGGCCCATGGCGCTGATACTGGCCTTGTCGCGGGCGTCAATATCCGCGCCCGCATCCAGCAATTTTTCGATCACTTCACGGTGCCCGTATTTGCAGGCGGTCATCAGCGCGTTCACGCCTTCGCCGTCTTTCCATTCAACTGCGTCCTTGTCGCGTGCGATAAACGTGTCGATCTCCGCGAGCCTTTCATTCTCGACAGCCTTGAAAAATTTTTCGCGCTTTTCTGTGGAGGAATCTTTGAGGTTGAAGAGGACGGACAGCTTATCTAAAAGCGGCAAGATTCATTGGCTCCGGTTGTTGACTGTAGCTACAGCATAGCCGCCGCATAAAAATGCGTCAAATGCGCGCCGAAAAGCGCTGCGATTCCAGTACCGTAATGATTTCAGGAATTAGAAGTTATCCGACAGATATACTATTAGAAGTTATCTGAAAGATAACACGGCGTGCAGCGCACCGGCTGCTGGTTCTCGAATTCCACCAGCATGATCACGCCGCGCTGGCGTGCGGTGTCGAGAATGCCTTGCGAGACTTCTTCGAAAATCGCGTAGTGGCTTTCGGTGCCGGCGACGATGCGGTTTTCCTGGATGGTGAACCAGAAGGGGCCTTCTTCGGGGTTGCCGTCCAGCGTGGGATGGCGATAGAAGAAGAACGCGAGCGCGTTGCGCCCGTTCTTGAAGACTTCGTATTCGGATACGACAGCTTTGTTGGCTTGCGCCATGATAGCCCCCCGTTAGTAGCGTCCCGTCCCCCCGGACGTCAGACTTAGCGCGCCATCGGATCGATAGCGCCCGCCTGCTTCGGTTTGTCACCGGCAGCGAGTTCAGCAGTATGGTTCAGGGCCATTGCAGGATTGGTCGCGATATAAGCACCCAGAATCTCACCGGCGTTGTCTCCGCTTTGACGGCTGACGGCGGCGGTTTGAAGCACATTGGCCATGATTTCCCTCACTAAACCCAGTTTAAGCCTACAATGCTATTTAACCCTAACAAAGTTAATTTTCAGTTTACATATGCTCTTTCCCGCCCCTGTATTTTAGGGGGTGGAAAAGCCATGCATTATAACGGGTTGGAAGGGTCTTAAAGGCTGAAAGACTTGGGCTTGTCGCCAGGGGGCGGGTCTTTGGGCAATCCGAGCGACTCTTTCAGGGTCGAGAGCTCGTTTTTCACCTGCGCCAGCTCTTCCTTCAGGTACTCGCATTCGAGGTTTTTCTTCAGCCAGTCGTTGCAGTTGACGTACCAGCCGCCGTTTTCGGAGGGCTTGTAGCCGTCGAAATTGATGCCCGCCTCGGCAAGCATGCGATAGGCCTTGCTGTTATAGTTCTGCACCAGCGTGCGGATCGTGCCGCCCGATACCTGGCTTGCCTGCGCGCCCGCTTTCATCAGTATTTCCGCGAGGCGCAGCTGGTTGTTGCGCAGCGTTTTATCCAGCACGCTGCCCAGCACTTCGGGCGGCGCGTCGATATCGGTCTTCAACACTTCCTGCAGCTTTTCGGGGCTCGCATCCTTGACGGCGGCCATCAATGATCTCTTGTAGACCGAGACCGCGTCGTTGCTTTCGAAGAATTTCCTGAGGCTCATCGCTTGCCGTTCCTGTGGTTGCGCAGGCGGATATTACGACAAATCATAATATGAGTCAAATCAGCGTTTTACGGGGAAAAAGAGGGGGTTAGGACTTGCCGGCTTTGGGCGCCTGCGTCTTCAGCTGGCGACCGCCGGAGGTCGTCTTGCGGACGATATGGGCGATGGCGGCGCGCGTCACGTCTTCCTTCGGCTGGTCGGCGTTCAGCGTCTGCCAGTTCTGCTTGCCGCGCTGGCCCATCAGCGTGGTGTGTTTCTGGCGGCGCACGACCTTGGTCGTGGCGTCGGATGCGGCCTGCTTGCGCGCCGCGACGCGCTCGAAGAGCACGCTCATCGGCGCGTCGAGGAAGATGCCGATGAATCTCACGTTGTTCTGTTTTGCCAGCGCTTCCTGGTTGCCGCGGCTGTCGCGATCGAGGAAAACACCTGTAACGATAACGGTTTTGCCGGCCTGCAATTGATATTCTGCTTCGCGGTGCATGCGGCGGATATGTTTTCTGGTGTTCTCGGGCGTATAGGCGCTGTCGGGCAGCGGTTGCGCGCGCGGCACGCCCAGCGCCATTTTGCGCACTTCGTCTGAATCCAGCACGATGGCATCGGGGATGCGCTTCGCCAGATCTTCGGCAAGACAGGTCTTGCCCGAGCCGGACATGCCGCCGATGCAGATCATCAATGGCGTCGCGCTCTTGGGAATCATTTCTGATTTCCTTGCATCTGCAGTCGATGATTTTGGTTTGGTACTCGGCATGGCATATCTATTTAGTTCTCCCCTAAATAAGACCCCAGAATAGCAACAATCATTGATTATGTCAATTATATAAGCTAAGGCACTGATTTATAGACAAAAAGAAACCCCGGCGTTACGGGGCCGGGGTTTCTCTGTGTGCTCTTCAGGAGAAGAAAAGCGTGTCAGGCTACGCCTGCAAAACGATCAGGCGGCACCCTTGAAAGTGTGCTCCTCAAAGGCCTCTTCCCAGGACCCTTGCGTCGACGCTTTCGAATATTCGGTGGCGCGGTTTTCGAAGAAGTTGGTGTGTTCGGCCCCGCCCAGCATCTGGTCCATCCAGGGCAGCGGGTTTTTCTCGATGCCGAAGACGGGCGAGAGGCCGATCTGCGTCAGGCGGCGGTCGCCGATATAGCGGATGTAGTCTTTGACCTCTTTCGCGGTCAGGCCCTCGACGCCGCCCATTTCAAAGGCGAGGTCGATGAAGGCGTCTTCATGTTCCACGATGGTCTTGCAGGCGTTGGTGATCTCCGTCTGCAGCTCGGGCGTCCAGACTTCGGGGTTTTCCGAGATAAAGGTCTTGAACAGCTTGATGATCGACAGCGTGTGCAGCGTTTCGTCGCGCACCGACCATGTGACGATCTGGCCCATGCCCTTCATCTTGTTGAAGCGCTGGAAGTTCATCAGCATGGCGAAGGATGCGAACAGCTGCAAACCTTCGGTAAAGCCGCCGAAGACAGCCATGGTCAGCGCAATGTCTTTCTTGCTGTCGACGTTGAAGCCCTGCATATAGTCGAACTTCGCCTTCATTTCCTTGTACTTCATGAAGGCGGAATATTCGACCTCGGGCATGCCGATGGTGTCGAGCAGGTGGGAATAGGCGGCGATATGAACCGTTTCCATGTTCGAGAAAGCGGCCAGCATCATGCAGACTTCCGTCGGCTTGAACACGCGGCTGTAGTGGCGCATGTAGCAGTTGTTGACCTCGACGTCCGCCTGCGTGAAGAAGCGGAAGATCTGCGCCAGCAGGTTGCGCTCCGACGGCGTCAGCTTCTTTTTCCAGTCGCGCACGTCTTCGGCCAGCGGCACTTCCTCCGGCAGCCAGTGGATGCGCTGCTGGGTGAGCCAGGCTTCATAGGCCCAGGGATACTTGAAGGGCTTGTAGACGTGGTTCTCGGTCAGAAGTGACATATAAATCTCCCTATTACGTGCTGGTTCCGGTTTTGTTGTTGCTGCCAGAAAGACCCTTAGCATGTTTTTCATCAAGCTCCAGCTTCGGCTGTGCTGACTTAATCCGTTTTTCAACCTGTTTGATATGTTCCGCAGGGGGGATGTTTTCTGGCATGGTGCCCCCGATACGATGAATAGCGGCGCGTACTTCGGTGCCGACTTGATGGTGCACTTCAATAGCTTTCTGCTGCCCGTAAATCCCTTCGCGCTCCAGTTTTTCCCGTGTTTGCGTCATACGAAACTGGTTGGCTGCAAGCTCAGTGGTATTCATGCGATCCATGACGTTTTCGCTTTCGGGAATCCCTTTCTTGCTTTGAATGGATTTGCGACCTAACCCCCCATAAAGGCCTTTGTAGCCTGCGTCATGAAAGACGCCAAACATTTTGTCTTGTACACCAGCCTCACGCGCAGCCCCAGACAATGCTTTAAATTCTTCTGCCGTTTGTTGGCGCGTCTCTAGGCGCTCTTTGTCTGCTGCCAGCTGGTCAGAGATTTCCTGACGCCGTGTCTGGATCGCAAAGTATTTCTGGGCGGTGGCGATTTCGGGTTTTCTGGGGTCACCATTCTGGGCAATTAAATAGCAGGCGAACCGAGAAAGATGATAATCATCTACAACTTGAGTAGCACCCTTCCCACCAGCGATCGGTTTGCCGGCGCCGGCAAAGTGATAGGCCACCTCATTGCCGGATTGAGAGCATGATTCCATTGCCTTTTTTATGGCATTCTCAAAGCGGCGCCATTGCGCATAGCCAAGAACTGCTTGAATTTCACGGGCGCTCCAGTATTCAGCACCATGTTCATTAGTCTTTTTTAGCTCTTCGAAAGAAGGCTGGCCGTTCGGCGATGTTATCTCAAAGGTCATTAAATATTCTCCTTTTGTTCTTATTATTAATACACCCTCATCCCAAGCAACGCAATACTTGGGCGGCAGAAAATACTGCCTATTTTCTCAGGAATTTCTGTCCCTGTCCCGTGACGCAGACGCCCTGCGGGCAGGGCTCGATCAGGTCAAGGCGCGCGAGTTTCTCGAGGTGAGTGCGCGACACGCGGTCGCAGCTCTCGGGATCGTTGACGGCGCGTAGCGTCTGCAGTTCTGCTGTGCTCAACATTTTCTCTGTGCTCCGATGACGTTTCTTTTTTTGTTTTAGTGTTTTTTTCTTATTGGCAAGCGAGACATTCGTCGTACTTGCTACCACCCTCGGAATTCGATTTTGTTTTAGCGAGCTTGCCGTCGCCGCCATTGCCGTTTTCGGCGCGCTGGATCGACTTGGAACGGCAGTAGTAGAGCGACTTCACGCCCTTCTTCCATGCCATCCAGTGGATCTGGTGCAGGTCGCGCTTGTGCACGTCGGCCGGCAGGAAGACGTTCAGCGACTGCGCCTGGCAGATATAAGGCGTGCGGTCGCCGGCATGCTCGATCAGCCAGCGCTGGTCGAGTTCAAACGCGGTCTTGAACACGTCTTTTTCGTCCTGCGTCAGGAAGTCGAGGTGCTGGACGGAACCTTCGTTGGTGACGATGTTCGTCCAGGTGTCTTCGTCGTTCTTGCCTTTGGTTGCCAGCAGCTTTTCAAGATACTGGTTGCGCACGAAGTGCGAGCCCGAAAGCGTCTTGTGCGTATAGGCGTTGGCCGTGTTCGGCTCGATGCCCGGGCTTGCGCCGCCGGTGATGATCGAGATGGAAGCGGTCGGCGCGATTGCGATCTTGTTCGAAAAACGCTCCATGATGCCGTATTCCTGCGCATCGGGGCAGGGGCCACGCTCGTGCGCCAGCTTGATCGACGCGGCATCCGCGCCTTTCTTGATGTGCTTGAACATGCGCTTGTTCCAGACTTTCGCCATCACGCTTTCCATCGGGATCATTTTCGACTGGAGGAACGAATGGAAGCCCATCACGCCCAGACCGATCGAACGCTCGCGCATGGCGGCGTATTTGGCGCGCATCATGCTGTCGGGGGCCTTGCGGATGAAGTCCGAGAGAACGTTGTCGAGGAAACGGCAGCAGTCTTCGATAAACTGCGCGTTGTCTTCCCATTCCTCGAAGTTTTCGAGGTTGACGGAGGACAGGCAGCAAACCGCGGTGCGTTCCTGGCCATGCTGGTCTTTGCCGGTGGGCAAAGTGATTTCGCAGCAGAGGTTCGACATCTTCACGTTCAGGCCGGCCAGTTTGTGGTGTTCCGGGATGGCGCGGTTCACGTGGTCGGAGAAGAGCAGGTAGGGCTCGCCGGTTTCGATGCGGGCGGTCAGGATGCGGATCCAGAGCGCGCGGGCCGAGACGCGTTCGACGGGCGATCCGTCTTTCGGCGAGGTCAGCGTCCATTCTTCGTCTTTTTCAACGGCGCGCATAAAGGCGTCGGAAACGACGATGCCATGGTGCAGGTTCAGCGCCTTGCGGTTCGGGTCGCCGCCGGTGGGGCGGCGCAGTTCGATGAATTCCTCGATCTCGGGGTGCGAGATGGGCAGGTACACAGCGGCGGAACCGCGGCGGAGCGAGCCTTGGGAAATCGCGAGCGTCAGAGAGTCCTGAACGCGGATGAAGGGGATAATGCCGGAGGTCTTGCCGACCTTGCCGACTTTTTCGCCGATCGAGCGCAGGTTGCCCCAATAGGAACCGATGCCGCCGCCGCGGGACGCGAGCCAGACGTTTTCGTTCCAGAGGTCAACGATGCCGGTCAGCGAATCGTCGCACTCGTTCAGGAAGCAGGAAATGGGCAGGCCGCGTTCCGTGCCGCCGTTCGACAGAACGGGGGTGGCGGGCATGAACCACAGTTTCGAGATATAATCGTACAAACGCTGCGCATGGGCGGCGTCATCCGAGAAAGCCATCGCGACTCGCGCGAAAAGGTCCTGGAAAGATTCGCCCGGCATCAGGTAACGGTCGACCAGGGTATCCTTGCCGAATTCTGTTAAAAGAGCGTCGCGCGACCGATCAATAACAACTTTCGCGCCCTTCGCAACTTGTGCGACATCGAACATCCGATTTATCTCCCCGTAATACATTTTTTGTTTTTTTCGCTTCGACTTCCCCTGCTAAACCTTTCAAAGAATTGAAAAGCACCCCAAGGGAAACCGGCCTAACCCCTTATACTAGGGCTTGTAGCCGATAAAAACGAGCATACCACATCTTGGGGGGCTGTCTACAAAACGGGCCCCAAAAAATTTTCACGCGAGGCCAACTTTTGTGTTGACCCGCGACATACCTCAGGAAAAACGGGGCTTCCTGAATCAAAAATATTTTTCGGCGCCGCCTCGCTATTTTTCCTATCCAGACCAACGCGCGTGTGCGCGGTTTATCTGTTTAAAAATATGGTAACAACGAAGCAAAATTTCAAGTTTTCGACGCCGGTTTTTAGCCTGCTTGAGTCTTGAATCTCGCATAACAGTGTTAAGAAAGGGTTAAGAAGGATTTATCTCCTGTCATTCCCGCGAAAGGGGGAATCCAGTAGCGTAGTTTCAAAGAGATTTTCAAACAGGGATGAATAGACATGAGCGTGAATATGTTGAGAATCGCGGCTTTTTTAATGCTGCTATTTATATCTGCTGTCGCTCAAGAAGCCATTGCTGATACAGGCTCGAGACGGTCAAGCAGCTACTATTTTTCTGACGTTTCAAGTGTAGAAATAGAAGCTTCTACCAATGTTTACCTTGATAGCTGGCCTAGTGACCGCGTATTTCCTTTTTCTAAACAAGATCTAGCCGCAATGGTGGCCGATAGCATCATAAAGAATTTGAAAACGGATAAAGTAGCAGTCGCCGTACGGGATTTAGCGCGGGGGCATGGCTACGCCGAAGGAAAAGAAGACGAGAACGCCCTGCAAATTCTGGCCGAATTCTCGTATTGGCCTAAAGCAAGATTCTCACCGGAAATAAGCCACGATATTATCGTGATTCAAATCAAATATAAAAGAAACAAGGAGTGGGTGACGGGGGGAGGCAAGAAGAAATCCGCGCCTTGGGAGCAAATGACCCCTCCGATGCTGCTAAACGTACCCGAGCAGCCTGGGAAGTTAAGCGAGAAGCTACAAGAAGAAGTGGGGCGAATAGTGTCGCTGGATATTACATCTCTATTGGATTGTGCCTACGGACAAAAATGCTAAGGCTAATTGTCTCAGCGACTAAAAGAATCGAAGTAAATTAGAACTACACAGCTCGAAATCCTGGCTTGATGCGCCATTTGCCGTCGGGGGCTTTGTCGATGTGGCCGACAAGGTAGTGCGGCTTGCCGTCTTCGCGGATCATCAGCGCGCCTTCGGTATTGGGCAGCCATAGTTTCAGCACCAGCCCTTCGGCAGCGGCGGCTTTTTTGAAGGCCTGCACGGTTGAATCATCTTCGTCCAGATTGCGGTAGGTTACTTTTTCATGCGGGCGCGGGCCGCCGACGGGATAGTCCTGCCATTCGGTGACGGTGACTTCCTTGCCTGCGAAGGCCTTGAAAATATCTTGATAATTTTTCTTGGTCATGACGGTTTCCCCGGAGCGTGTTTTTTGCCGCGCGCGCGCTCAATCACCAGTTCTTCGTACTGGCTGACCAGCCCGTCTTTCATGGCCTTGATCAATTTCGGGTGTTTGCCTTCGCGCGCCAGTTTCTCGGCGTCGAAATCCGCGATCGCGCGGCGGAAATCTTCAATCACCTTGTCTTGCCTGTTCATGCGGGTTTCCTATCCCAATTGCCGTGGCGGTTTTGGCGCGGGCGGTGCGGGCGGCTGCGGGCCCGTCCATGCGCCGATTGCGCCGTCTTTAATCTCGAAACCGAAGCGTTGCAGCGATTTTTCCAGCGCGGGCACGTCGAGGTCGCGCTCCATGATCTCCGCGATCACCTGCAGCTGCGTTCCTTCGAACATCTGCGGGCGCAGGCCGTAAACGGCGGAAAGCTTCAGCATCACTTCGCCCGCGCGCGCCTCGGGGAATTTTTCGCTCTCCATCAGCTTTTCCGCGGTGTGCAGCGTGGCGGCCATGGCTGCGGGGCCGATGGTGGCGCGCGGCTCGCAGCTTTGTTCGCGGCAGAGCTCGATGCAATCCAGCAGGTATTCGCGCACGGCGGCGGGGCCAGCTGCGTCCATCATCTGCATATACATGCCCGCGCGCATATCCAGCAGCGCTTCTTCATCGGTCAGCTTGTAGGCTGGATCGAAGCTCTTGGCCATCAGCTGCTGCAGGCGGGTTGCGGGTGTATCGTCGGTCATGCGGGTTTCGGTGCCTCGACAGCGGGAGCTGCAGGCGCAACTTCGGGTGCAGCTGCGGGCGCGGTTTCTTTCTTCGGCGCGACGGCTTCGAACAGTTTTTTAATTTCAGGCGTGCTGAAGGCCGCAGCCTCCGCCACCGTTTCCGAACCATAACCGGAAGGGATGGTGGCCTCGGGGTCGGCGCCGGCCTCCAGCAGTTTCTTCACCGCCTCCGCATTACCCTTTTGCACCGCGCGGCCCAGTTTCGTGTAGCCGTAGTAATCGCGCGCATCGAGCGCTGGCGGGTTGAATTTATTGTCGACAGCCTCGACCGCCGCGCCCGTCACCTTGCCGACCAGCGTGCCCGCCAGCTTGGCAAAGATCAGCCCGCCCACGATGCCCAGCGTGCCCATCGCCAGAACGCCAGACGCGCCCAGCGCGACGACGGTGCCGATGGTGACGCAGCGCTCGGCAAACCTTGCGGCGCGGGTCAGGTGGTCGGTGAAATATTCCTTGGGATCGTTTTTGGTGGCAGCGCCGCGCAGGACAAGTTCGCCCAGCGTCCACGAATGCGTGGAATGTCCGTTCAGCCATTTCGATATGTCTTTAAGTGCCATGGGGCGAGTCTCCGGTAGAGCTGCTGGACTATACGCCCTAATATGGCAAATTCAAGAAGAGAGTCGGTTTGCCTTAAATTTCAAAGGCTTGTGCACGGCCACAGCCGCGCCGCTGCCCTCTTTCATCTGGGCCTGTATAAGGTCTTCTTCCTCCCGTTTGCGGATCAGGGCCAGTTCGACCACGGGGCGGAAATTGCTGTTCTCGGCGTTCACCGACTGGCCGGCGGCGTTTTTGATGGAGGCATCTGCGCCCAGCGTGACCAGCAGGCGGATCATGCCGCTATCGCCGATCGAAGCCGCGACATGCAGCGCGGTCGAACCCGCATCGTTTTTCGCATTGATGTTCGCGCCCGCCTGCACCAGCGCTTCCGCCGCCGTGCAGGATTTGCCTTCGGCCGCGCGGAGCAGCGGCGTCGCGCCGCCCTTCAACCTTGCATCGGGGTTTGCGCCCAGCGCCAGCAGCAGTTTCGCGATGCACGACCGCGTCACCCGCAGGCAGGCCCAGCCAAGCGCGGTTTCGCCGCCGTTATCCTTCGCCTCGATATCCGCGCCCGCAGCGACCAGCGCTTGCACCATTTCCGGCTGCGTATGTATCGCGGCGATATGCAGGGCCTTGCGCCCGTCGGTGCCGGGCATGTTCCAGCCGGTTGCGTCTGGATGCGCGTGCAGGATATCGACCGCCGCCTTCACCTGCCCCAGCTGGATATGCTCGAAAAACTGTTCTTTCAGCGCGTCCATTTCGTTCATGGTGCGGCCTTGCGGAAATTGATCGGCTTGCGCACGGCGACGGGCGTGTCGCTGCCGCGCCTGACCATGTCGATCTGGTTCTGGATGAAGGCCTGTTCCTCGGCCCTGCGCTCCGCCGCGCCCGCGATAAAGGCGGTGAGGTTGGCGTCGCCCTGTCCCGCAACTTCGCCCGCGTCATTCCTGATGGTGGTGTCGATGCCATGGCGGATCAGCAGGCCCATCATCTTCCGGTCGTTGCCGCCCGCCGCGCAATGCAGCGCGGAATAGCCGCTCTCGGCCCGTGCGTTGATATTCGCGCCGGCGGCAATCAGCGCTTCGGCGAGTTTATAGTTGCCTGTGCTGGCCGCCATCATCAGCGCCGTATCGCCGACCGAAGAGGTGGCATCCACGTCCGCGCCGGACTCGATCATAAAAAGGGCGAAATCCGTTTTTCTGCATTCCGCCGCCTGCTGCAGCGGCGTATTCAGCGATTTGTCTTTCAGGTTCAGCTTCGCTCCGGCCTCGACCAGCAGGCGTGCAACCTCGACCTGCCCGAACAGCGCGGCCTGATGCAGCGGCATGCGCAATCCGCCGCCCATCAGCTTCATGCCGGCTGACACTTCCATGCCCCAGTTGGCCGATCCGGGCAGCTGGGTTTTCACCATCTCCAGATCGCCGCGCGCGATGGCGTCGAAAAATTCGTCCTGTGTGATACGATCCGCCATTACAGGCCCGCCTTCAGCCGGAGCGGCTTTTTCAGCGTCATCGGCGCTTTCGTGCCGTTGCACATATCGGCGATGGCCTGGTTGAATTCCGCCGCCTCGGTCAGCAGATGGCCGTCCTCGCGCGCGCATTTGACGATGAAGGCGGCCATGTCGTCGCCGGCGGTCGCGCGCGCGGCTTCGATAACGTCTTCGCCGCGGTTATTCTTCAGATCGGTGCGCGCGCCGTATTGCAGCAGAAGCCTGACCGCTTCGGGGCGGTTGTTCATGGCGGCGAAGCCGAGCGGCGGCGTGCCGTCCTCCGCCTGCAAATCGGGGTTGCCGCCTTTTCTCAGCAGCATCCCGACGATGGCGGTATTGCCCGAACAGGCGGCAAAAAACAACGGGGCAAAACCCGGGTGGCTGTGCAGGTCGGGGTTGGCGCCGCGCTCCAGCAGCAATTCCACCAGGTCCTCGTACGTGCCTTGCGCGGCGAATTGCAAAGACGTCGATCTGGTGTCGCCCCAGTTCAGGCTGTCGACCGACGCGCCTGCGTCCAGCAATATCTCGGCGATGTGGCGATGGCCGCTCACGCAGGCGAGATGCAGCGCATCGGCGCTGCTGTCGGGAAACTCCGCATTGGCGCGCCGCCAGTTGACGGCATTGGGGTAAAGGGCAAGCGTTGTCACGACGCAGGTGTGGCGCCCTGTGTCGGCGGCGGTGAAGAACTCCGCGACGGCCTCGGGGTCGACGCCCTTGTCTGTACCGGTGTCATAGACGTAGGTAATATCGGTCATCACGCCCCCGCCTTCAGCTTCAGCGGGCGGTGCACGGGCAGCGGCGCCTGCGTGCCCTTGCCCATGTCGTCGACGATATCCCGGATCGACTGGTCGAAGGCGTCCTTCAGCCGCTTGTTGTTCTCCCAGAAACCCTTGACGATGACATCCGCCAGCTGGTGGTTCATGGTGCCGTTCACGATCGTCGGCACGTCGCGGCCGTCCTTGTCGGTGGTGTCGATGCGCGCGCCATGGCGTAGCAGCAGGTCGATCATGTCACGGTCGCCGTTGGAACCCGCGAAGGCCAGCATGGGCACGTCGCTGCCGCCTCTCGCGTCGGGCGACGCGCCATGCTGCAGCAGCAGCTCCGCCAGATCCGTCCGCATCGCGCAGACCGCATAGACAAGCGGCGCATAACCGTCCCCGTCGCAGAGGTTCGGGTTCGCGCCGCCCTTCAGCAGCGCCTCCACGGTTTTGCAGTGATGCGCGTTGACGGCCGCCTGTAGCGGCGTCGATTTCGTATCGGCCCAGCAAAGGGTGTCGACCGGCGCATGGGCGCGCAGCAATATCCCGACGATCTCCGCCTTGCCGTTCTGGGCCGCGACATGCAGCGCATCCTCGTCATGGCCTTCGACGTCCGGCATATGGCGTTTCCAGTGGATGGCGTTCGGATACATGGCGAGCGTGACGGCGACGCCCTGATGCTTGCCCTCTTCCACGCAGGCGAAAAACTCCGCGACGCCCTCGGGCTCGACGTTTTTGTCCGTGCCGGTGTCATAGGTATAGGCGATGCCAGCCATGCGCTTGAAATTCCTCCAAAATGGCATTTACCATAACATAAAGAGAGGGAGGGAGTCAACCTATGAGAATGGTATCTAACTTATTGTTTTTAATTGCTTATTTTAAACTGCAATAGATGAAATTGTTAGGCTTGTAGTAAGCAAAAAATAATTCAGAAGTTCAGAGCAAATTGTTGTGAGGCTTAGGAGTGCTTGCCATCGCTATGCAGCGCTCCTAAAACTGCATTAGTTCAAAAATCTTTTAGAATTGAGTACCAAATATGGATCCATCATTAACGGTTGGGCGTGTTAGTCACTTTCTTGATTCTCATTTCAATGGGCTGATTGATTTAGACGATGTTGCAGGTCTTGAAGATAAGAGGAAGGTATTTTTAACTCGAGCCCTTGCCGCCAATTGCATCATGTCGTTGACAGACGCTGATGCTGAGAGCTCAGCAAAATGCGTAACGGACGGCTACAACGATCTTGGATTAGACGCGATATACTTCGATGATGCGCTTAATACTCTGTATCTCGTTCAAAGTAAGTGGAATCAAGCTGGCAAGGATACCATCGAGTTAGGCGACTGCCATAAGTTTCTAGAGGGGGTGAACGCGCTTATAAGATTAGATTTTGCAAATGCAAATGAAAAAATTCAAAAAAGATCTTCTGAGCTTACATCTATCATTATGCGACCCGATGTGCGCATATCCTTGATACTGGCTTATACAAGCGCAAATCCGCTCGGCGGACATATTGAGAATTGTATTAACAAGTTTTTAGCAGATCAAAATAATGTTGGTGACACGGACGTATTTACATCTGAAACTTTTGATCTCAAGAGAATTTATTCACAGCTTGGCTCCTCTTCTAGTCGGAACATAAAGCTGCAAATTGGCTTAAAGGAATGGGGAACAACTGACCTTCCCTATCGCGCATACTATGGGCAAGTCATGCTATCAGATATAGCGCGATGGGAAAGCCATGGAAAATTGATCTTCGATAAAAACTTAAGGTTTTATCGTGGCTCCACCGAAGTAAATGATGCAATGGAGAACACAGTAGCAAATTCCCCTGAATGTTTTTGGTATTTCAACAATGGTATCACCATCCTCTGCAATAGCATTTCAAAGGCAGCGTTAAATGGTAAGGAACGGGATTTCGGTACGTTCGAGTGCCAAGGAGTTAGTATTGTTAACGGGGCGCAAACTGTAGGAGTGATATGGGATAGAGCAAGAAAAGAGCCTCATTACTTTAATAACTCGAAGGCAAAGGTTCATGTCAGGCTGATCTCGCTAGAGAATTGCCCTGAGGGATTCGACGCAGAAGTAACGCGTGCGACAAATACACAGAATGAAATTAAGCACCGTGATTTTGCAGCTTTAGATGAAGTTCAGCGAAGGCTCGCGCATGAGATGACTCTCGATGGAAAAAAATATACCTTTAAATCTGGAGATGAGGATCCTAAGGATCAAGACGGTTGTACAATCGAAGAGGCCACAGTAGCGCTTGCTTGTGCAGATCGTGATGTGACATTGGCAACTCTAGCGAAACGCGAAGTGGGGAGCCTTTGGAAAGATGTTAGTAAGCCGCCCTACACTGATATTTTTAGTCAAAAGACTACCGCGCGTGATATGTGGCGTGCGGTTCTTATTTACAGAGCCGTGAACCAGAGGTTGAAGAATATCGATTTCCGGGGCCTTCCTCGGGGCGAAGCTGTTGCGGTTCACGGAAACCGTTATATTTTACATTTAGTTTTTCAAGACCCCACTGTGATTGGCTTTAAGAACTCCAAACTGTCAGAGAGCGAAATCCAAGACCGAGCGATAAAGGCCGTGAACGCTATTGCTGTAAAAGTTATTAGGGCAATTGATGGGAAGTATCCAAATGCATACTTGCAGACTTTATTCAAGAACGCCCAGAAATGCGAAGAGCTCTTGAACATGGATGCGCCGGCTCAAAGAACATTATTTGACGAGACAAGTGATGGCCCCTACCTCCGAGAAGTCGAGGGGTAATTAATTCTTCGCATTAAGAGGAATAAGAGTTAAAAATCACAAACTGGAAACATGCAGCCATGAAAATCTTCCTCGCCCTTTTTGCCCTTATGCTTGTGGTCATCCCCGCGCTGGCAGCCGCGCCGCAGGAAGGGCAGCGGGCACCCGCTTTCACGCTGCCCGCGCATGACGGGACAAGCGTTTCGCTGGACAGTTTCAAGGGCAAATGGCTGGTGCTCTATTTCTATCCCAAGGACGCGACGCCCGGCTGCTCGGTCGAGGCGCATAACTTCCAGGCCGATCTTGAAAAATACACGGCGCTGAATGCGACTGTCGTGGGCGTCAGCACCGACGATGTCGCCAGTCACGTAAAATTTCGCGAGGCACAGGAACTGACCTTCACCCTGCTGTCCGACACGGACGCCTATGTCAGCACGCTTTACGATTCATCCATGACCATGGGTTTCGCCACGCTCTCGGCCCGCAATACATTCCTGATCGACCCGAAGGGGATTGTGCGCAGGGCCTATATCTCCGTCGATCCCGCCACGCATAGCGCGGCGGTGCTGGCCGATCTTGCGGAGCTGCAGAAGAAATAAATTTATTTCCTGTACTGTAACGGCTTGCGTGCCGTGATGGGCTTGATCGAACCCTGCCGCAGCACGTTCAGCGCCTTTTGCTCGCGCGCGGCTTCTTCCATCTCGTTCATCTCGAAAACCTGTTCGGCGTAATCCTCGATGAAATTGGCAAGGTCGTTCTTGCCTTCCGATCTTGCGCTATTGGCGGGGGTGAAGCCTTCCCCGTCGACGGTGTCGACGTTAGCGCCTCTTTCCAGCAGCAGGCGGATCATTTTCCGCTCGTCGGCGTGGCCCTCGAGTTCGATCGCGCCATAGACGGCTTCGTGCAGCGCGGTGCGGCCGTCGCTGGTCGCGGTATTGACGCGCATGCCCGCGCGCAGCAGCAGCTTCGCGCACTCCAGGCTGTTGTTGCGGGCCGCGCGGTGCAGGGCGGTTGCGTTTTTGTCGCCGCGCAGGCTGTGCAGTGCGCCGCCCAGCATCAGCGATTTCATCGCATCGTCGCTGTTGTTGGTCGCGGCGTCCATCAGCGGGGTTTCTCCTGTCGCGTCGGCGTCGTTGACGCGGGCGCCGGCCTCCAGCAGCAGCGTGACGATCTTGCCGCGGTCATGCGCGGCCGCGATATGCAGCGCCGATTTCTGGATGTATTCGTCGCCGTGTTCCTCGATGCGCGTCGCGTGCACCAGTTTCGGATATTTCGACAGCATGCGCGCGACATAGGGCACGTGGCCTGCCTCCACTTCGTCGAGGAAGCGGTCGGTCATCTCGGGGCGCCACCGTTGCGGTTTCGCTTTCGTGTTGAACTGCTGTTTGGCCATGTTTTGACATAACACAATGTTTCCACGGGGGCAAGTGGGGGTGAGTCGCCGTGGTTTCGGCGCTCTTTCTTATGAAATACAAATAAAATTACCCGCCAGCAAAGCGGGGCGGATGTTTAGTTGCAGGCGAACAAACGTTCACGGCAATTTTCGGTTTATTTTCATGTGCTTGTTGACATTGGTGCGCCGCAGCAGCATGTTGCGCGCATTGAAGAACGCGGGGAACCCGCATCGAAGCAGACTAACGGGAACTGAAGCAGCCTTAGAAAGCTTAGACCCGAACCAGAGAAACAGGTGTGAAGATGAAAAAGATGATGTCGATTTTTGATAACGAGAAAGACTTTGCGGATGCCCTCTCGCGCGCCTTCTGCGCGGCGGCAGAGCTGCCCGGCGTCAAAGCCGAGCGCCGCACTGAAAGCTACCTCGATCATTCCACGTCGCAATTCATCATGGACCAGCTGAACGGCAAACGGCGCCGTGACGGCTGGGACCAGGGCTGGCACAACGGCTTCCCGCCGCCGGTTCAGCCGTAATAATTCGCTTCGACCGCATGCTGTGCATGCCGATCGAAAAACTGGCGGCCCCGTAACACGGGCCGCTTTTATTTTGGCTTGAAGGCGAGGGGCTTGCGGACGGGGAGGTCTTCATCGATCCCGTCTTTGACCTTGCGGCCAATCGACGCGATCTGCGCGCGGGCCTTGTCGTCGAGGAATTTCTGCACGACGTCGGCCAAATTCGGGCGGCCGTCCTCGATATGGCGTTCCTTTGCGGCCGTGAGCGTGTCGCGCCCCTGCTTGTCGGGAACGTCGGTGCGCGCGCCGCGGCGCAGCAGGTAGAGCACCGTGTCGACCGGCTTGCCGTCCAGCGTGCCGCAGCAGGCGGCGCGGCGCATCACGTTATAGCCCCAGTCGTCGATGGCGTGGATATCGAAGCCTTTTTTCTCGACCAGCCATTTGACGGTCGAGAAATGCCCGCCCTGCGCGGCCAGATGCAGCAGCGTCATCTTCTCGTCGGTCAGGAAATTCAAGTCGGCGCCCGCATCGTCCATCATCTTCAGCTGCTCCAGCCGCCCGTTGCTGGCGGCGGCGTGGACGGGGAGGTGGCGGTTCTTGCGCTCCTCACCCCAATGGGCGGCATCGGGGCTTTCGGCAAGGATCTGGCGCAGTTTTCCGGCCCCGCCATCGGTGGCGCAAGCGGTAAAAAGCTCGGTCAGTTTCGGGTCCATGGGTTCCAGCGCCATTTAAGCCCTCACATTCAGGCGCAGCGGCTGGCGGCGCACCGCAACGGGTGCGGGGAGGCCGTGTTCAAGCACGTCGCGGTCCTGCTGATCCGTCAGGACTTTCGCGGCGTCCCTGATTTCCTTCCGTTTCTGGGCGGTGGCGAGATCGCCGGCATAGGTCGGATCGTCCATGCGCGCGGCCAGTATCGCCGGCGTTTCAAGGGCGTTGTTCATCAGCGTCGCATCCGCGCCCGCGCCGACAAGGTATGTGACGAAATCAAGCCTGTCTTTCGCACGGCGCGCGAAATGCAGCGCCACCATGCCGCAGTCGCGCCGCGCGTTCACATCAAGCCCCAGCTGCACGAAGAGCTTCGCGCTGTCGATGTCGCCCGCGCCCGCGGCGAACATCAGCGGCGTCATGTTGTCCCTGGTGTTGTGGAAGGGGTCTGCGCCGGCGTCGATCAGCTTTTTCACCAGCGGAAAATTCCTGTACTGCGTGGCCATCATCAGCGGCGTCAGCCCGAATTGATCTGTGGCCTCCAGCGGCGCGCCCAGTTCGATCAGCATGCAGGCCATCTCGTGGTTCTGGGTCATGGCTGTCTTGTGCAGCGCGGTTTTGTCGCGCCGGCCGGCCACGGCAGTGTCGGGCTCCTGCAGCGACAGCAGCTCGGGGTGCCTGACGGCCAGCTGCCGCGCTTCCTCCACCCTGTTATTGACGACAGCGGCAAAAAACGCCGCTTCCTGTTCGTGCCGCCCCGTCATGCGTGATCCCTGAATTTCATCGCCAAATCATCCCCTTAAATGATGATTTAACATAATACAGCAAGGGGGCGGGGAGGTCAAGCCCCTCGCAATAAGGAAAATTACTGAAAATCCTTCACTATTTCAAGTGATTAGACCCCATTTAGCGCAAGACAAGCGCCGTGCGGCGGTGCAATATACCGCCAATATAACCCGCATCCGGAATCACTGATGGCCCGCCGCAACCGCAAGACCAAGATCGTCGCCACCCTCGGCCCCGCGTCCTCGACGCCCGAAATGGTGAAGCAGCTCTATGACACAGGCGTCGACGTCTTCCGCCTTAACTTCAGCCACGGCGTGCACGAAGACCACGAGAAGCGCATCAAGATCATCCGCGAGCTGGAACAGCAATGCGGCTGCCCTATCGGCGTCTTTGCAGACTTGCAGGGCCCGAAGCTGCGCCTTGGCACGTTCAAGAACGGCTCGATCGATATCACCAAGGGCATGCGCATCACGCTCGACAGCAACCCCGAACCCGGCACCGAACAGCGCGTCTGCCTGCCGCATCCCGAAGTCATGGAGGTGCTGGTCGAGGGCGCCGACGTATTGCTCGACGACGGCAAAGTACATTTGCATGTCACGAAAAAAGGCAAAGACTTTGTGGAGACCGAAGTCGTCGCCGGCAAAAGACTCTCCGACCGCAAGGGCGTGAACCTGCCCAACGTGATTTTAAAGGCCAACGTCATCACCGACAAAGATAGACGGGATTTAGAGGCCGCCTGCAATATGGGTGTCGACTGGATCGCCCTGTCGTTTGTGCAAAGGCCGGAGGACGTAGCCGAAGCCCGCAAACTGGTGAATGGCCGCGCGAAAATTATTTCGAAGCTTGAAAAGCCCAGTGCCATCACGCACCTCAACGCCATCATCGATCTCTCCGACGCCATCATGGTGGCGCGCGGCGATCTGGGCGTGGAAATTCCTGCGGAAAAAGTCCCCGCCGTGCAAAAACGTATCATCATGGCCTCGCGTCAGGCCGGCAAGCCCGTGATCGTGGCGACACAGATGCTGGAAAGCATGATCAACTCGCCGCGCCCCACCCGCGCCGAAGCGTCAGACGTCGCCACCGCCATTTACGATGGCACCGACGCCGTGATGTTATCGGCCGAAACCGCGTCGGGCGAATACCCGATCGAAGCTGTTTCCATCATGCACCGCATCGCGGCCGATGTTGAACAGGACGAGCTGTATAGAAAAATCATGGACGCCGAACACCCCGACCCCGATAAAACATCGCCGGATGCGATTACCGCCGCCGCCGTCACCGTCGCGGGCACGATCAGCGCCGCCGCCATCGTGAATTACACAACCTCGGGCTCCACCGCGCTCCGCACCGCCCGCGAACGCCCTGCCGTGCCCGTGCTGTGCCTCACCGAAAGCATGAGCGCCGCGCGCCGCCTGCAGCTATCGTACGGCGTCTACCCCGTCCACACCAAAGACGTCGACAACTTCGGCGACATGGTGAACAAGGCCTGCGCCTTGGCCCTCGAACACCAGATCGCCAACAAGGGCCAAAGGCTGGTGATTACGGCGGGCGTGCCGTTCGGCACGCCGGGGTCGACGAATATTCTTCGGGTTGCTTGGGTGGAATAAGTATTGAAATGGAATTAAGGCATTGGGGATATAAATGAGTTTTCCTGTTGAAGAAGTATTTCGAACTGAGGGTATCCCTGAATTTACTTTCGTAAAGCCTCCTAACTTTAATGAAATTCTTGTCGATATTAGGACGGTCGGAAAACCCGTTATTATTGAGGGCCAGTCAGGCACGGGAAAAACTACAACAGTTAAAAAAATTATTGAAGAATTCCTGACAGGAAAGCCATTTAAATATCTGTCGGCACGTAAGTCGCAAGATATGCAGCAAATCCTGGACATCTCTGAGAATAAAGTTAAGGGCCATTTTATTATTGATGATTTTCACCGTCTTAACGCCGATATACAGGAGAAAATTGCCAACCTCATAAAAATATCGGCCGAACAAGGCCAAGACGCCGAAACGCCGAAGGTTGTGATCATAGGGATCAACAAAGTCGGAAGTGATTTGATCCGGCTTGTGCATGACATTGCAAAAAGATGTGGAATTCATCGTATTCAGCCAGCTTCTGCCGAAACTACCTCAGAGCTTATAAGAAAGGGCGAAGAGAAGCTTAATATTTTGCTGAATGATCACGCCAAGATTTTTACTGAAACCAAGGGGGATTATTGGCTGACGCAGTTAGTTTGCCAATCAATGTGTCTACTAAATGATGTCACGGCAACTGTTGCCCAAAAGCGAACACTAAATTTTGATCAAGCTTCGTTGAGAGCAAAGGTTATCGCAAAGCTTGAGCATAATTTTCAAGAACCCGTTAAAGAGTTTTGTAGAGGAAAGCGCTTTAGGGCAACAAACGATCCTTATCTAAAGGTTTTGCGTGCTATTAGTGAGCAAGAAAGCTCAATAGTAGATCTAACCGAACTTGCAAATGCAAACGAGAGCGTCAGAGGCAGTATCAACAACATAAAAGAAAGTCGTCTTTCGGTTCTTTTGGAATCGAAGCCAATTTGCGAACGGTACTTTTACTATAATCCCGCGTCCAAACTCTTCGCGATAGAAGACCCTGCACTATTCTACTACATAAAGCACTTAGACTGGGAGGCAATAAAGCGCGCTTGTGGTTTCAGAATCGATGGGAAAGAATTTGATTTTGACTTTGCAATTTCTTTTGCTGGGGAAAATCGCGGACTTGCAAAAGAAATAGTGAATCAGCTGCTAA
>JBGGMV010000067.1:0-11418 GCA_041287865.1 Alphaproteobacteria bacterium
ACGACCCGCGCGGCATGGCGAAGGCGCTGGAGGATGTCGGCATCAAGGTACTGGCCAACGAAGCGGTGAAGGTCACACTCGGCGGCCGCGAATTTTATATCGCGGGGCTGGAGGACGACACCTCGCAGAAGCCCGACTGGGCCAAGGCGCTGGCGAACGTCGACGCGAAAACGCCTGTCATCGCTTTCGCGCATGATCCGGGTGTTTTCGTCGATATGGGGCAGCGCCCTGCTGTGCTGGTGGCGGGACATACGCATGGCGGGCAGTTCCTGCCCTTCATCGTGCCCTACTTCCGCGATCCTGTGGTGCGTGCGCCCGGCAAATATATCTACGGCCATTTCAATGAAAACGGCAGGCAGCTGATTGTCACAGCAGGCGTGGGTGAAAGCGTTCTGCCCCTGCGTCTCGGCGCGCCACCGGAAGTCGCGAGCCTGAAAATCGGCCCGCCGGCGGTAAAGAAATGATCCGCATTTTCAAAAGCCTTTTCGAGAGCGGTACGGCCTTTAGCGAGAAAATCGTTCCCAAGGCGCTTGAAAAAACCGGTGTGCCAGCGAAGACAGCGGCGAAAATCGGACAAGTTTCCGGCAGCCTGCTCGGCCTCGCCAGCGTTGCGACAGGGTTTTGCTTCCTTGCCGCCATTCCCATCTCGCTGCCGATGTTTGTGGCCGCGACCGGCTGGATAGGGACACATGCTGTGATTGCGTCCGTGCTTGCCACGGGTTTTCTTGCCAGTGTCGGCACGGTGGTCACGACAACCGGCATCGGCATGTGCCGCAGCGGGTTCAGGGCTGTCAGTCCCCTCGCCCCTCCAGCACCGGAAAAATCTTCCTTCGATGCGTTTAAAACCGCGCGCGCGATGTTCAATCAGGCAAGCGTAGGGCCGCCGGTTTTAGGCTTCGCGGAGGGGCCTGCGCTGTCGAGGAAATCGGCGAATTCCTCGCAGCTGCGGAATACGGCCAGCGGCGCGTAACCTTCGGGCGCCTTGCCGGACTCATGGATATAAATCGCATGACAGCCGGCCGCTTTCGCGGCGGCAAGATCGGCTTCGCTGTCACCGACCATCAGCGTTGTGGCAATCGTTTCTTTCGGCAGCTTCAGCCGCTCCAGCGCGAGGAAGAGCGGATCGGCGGCAGGCTTGTTCTTCGGCGCTTCGTCAGCACCAACGACGACGGGAAAATATTTTCCAAGGGCAAGATGTCCGACTTCATGGTCGAGCATATCCTTGTTCGCATTGCTGACGATGGCCATGGGGGCCTGCAGCTCGGACAGTTTCGCCAGCATGCGTTCCATGCCCTTCATGGGCGTGATGTTTTTCTTGCGCTCCCCGCCGACAAGCTGGCGGAACAGGGCCAAAGCTTCCTCCGCCCTCTCCGCGCCATAGAGGTCGCCCATGATCTTGAGGCCGCCGCCCGAGGCCATGCGCACCACGACGTCTTCGCGTGTTAATGGCGGATGCCCGAAATGCTTCGCCACCGCGTTGTGGCCGGCGACAAGGCCGGGGACAGTATCGACAAGTGTGCCGTCATGATCGAACAAAATGGCGCTGATATTGGCGGGAAAGCTTTTCATGTCCTTAGTTTACAACAGAAATCGGGTGCGATTAACCGCTTGTTAAGCGCCAGTGGCTATACTTTACGTAACCGCATTGAGCGAAAGGGTGTGCCATGACCAATATCTCCGCCGAAGTTTCCGATGCCTTTGCCCGCAAGGATGCGCCCGCAGGACGGCATTTCCACACCTATTGCGATGGATCGGGCAGCTTCTCCGCCCAACGCCTGAGGAGCGGCAACAGCGTTTTCGACCTCGCCAACGACGCCATTGAACGCCTTGCGCCCAAAACCGGTCAAAAGGTGGAGGCATTATTCTGGGGCGAGCCGGTAGGCACTTACCTTATAGAATTAGGCGCGAATACGCCCAAGAACATCATGGAAAAACTGATGCTCGGGACCAGCCTGGCGCCTGCCGTGAAAGAAATGCAAATAGAAGCGTCCCAGCCGGGCCAGCACCATTTCCTCATCTATTCCGACGGCGATCTCGGTGACTATAACGACTCCCGCGACGCCTTCCGCGCCCTGCTGAGCACGCGCAAGAACGCGACCGTAGACGTGATTGTCTGCTGCGAGCGCCCGGGTTCCTGGATGCAGGAAATTGCAACCATGATTGCAGGCGAATTCCCCGGCCAGATGCGTGTTACCCAGATCTCTCCGGAGGAGAAAGGCAGTCTCTATAAGGCAGCCGATGCCGTCGTTACGGCACGCCTGTCGGAGCCGCCTTACGTGGAGCCGACCGCCGCCGCACCAGCCAAAACGGCCACTCCCGGCCAAAAAGCCTGATTTAGTCAAAGATTTTCTATTGACATAATGTATAGCTGTGCTATAGTACCCCACCAGAACAGAGAAAATAAGGGGTAAAAGCACATGGCTTTTTTGAAATTCGAATTCCAGTCCACCAAGAACAAGGCAGCCGCAAAGGCCGCCTTTGCAGGTGATTTTGACGCAGCTTTCGCGGCAGTCGCGCGCGGCGCAAACATCAATTCCAGCTATTACGTCGGTGACCCCGACAGAGACGGCGGCGAAGGCAATATCGGCTATTCCGCCGTGAAACACGGCAATCTGGAAGCGTTGAAAAAGGCGCTCGAGCTGGGCCTGAACCCCAGCATCGCCTCTCCCTACCGACAGCCGCTGGTGGCCTTTGCTATCAGCAACAATCAGGAAGCCATGGCCAGCCTGCTGGTCGAACGGGGCGCGGATGTCAGCTCATACCTGATCGGCGATTTCTTCAGCCCGCTGTCTCTGGCCCGTATCCACAACATGCCCGCGCTTGAAAAACAGATCGCGGCGACGCTGACGAGCGAACAACTGGCCGAGGCCCGCGCGAACGACATCCCGCAAAGCTGGACCGTAAAACCCGCTGAGAAGCCCGGATTCAGGGTCTGAGATAATATTTGACATAATATTACTCTTGGCCTATGATGCCATGGTTTTAACGATTCACAAAACCATGCGGCGGAGACAATCATGGGCTTTTTCACGGGCTGGTTTAAAAAGGCCACCGAAAGCAAGGAAACCAAGGCGCAGCGCGACCTGAATCAGGAAGCCTGCACCGCCTGCCATGAAGGCGACTTCAAGCTGGCGCTGGAGCTTTTCGCGCAG
Organism: Alphaproteobacteria bacterium; assembly: GCA_041287865.1. GTDB lineage: Bacteria > Pseudomonadota > Alphaproteobacteria > Micavibrionales > UBA2020 > JAPWJZ01. The sequence goes on from JBGGMV010000067.1 coordinate 3,153, forward strand.
GGTGCCGATCCGAACCATATCGGCTTCCGCTGGGAACATGACTATGACGGCAAGCATAAGGTTCCCATCACCCCCGCCTACGATGCCGTGCGCCACAACAACGAAAAAGCCATGATGGCACTGATCGAGCGCGGGCTGAACGTGAATATCTCTCTCGCAAAAGACGGCAAGCCGCTGCTGATGCATACCATCGAAAGCAAGAAAGAGCGCCTTGCCTCTATCCTCGTCGACCATGGCGCGGATACGACCTTCGTACGCAAGGATCTCGAAACCTGCAAATCGCTGGCCGAAGCCTTCGACATGCAGGAATTGCTGGGCAAGATGGAAGCCCGCGCTAACCTTCCGCCCGAGGCGCAGCAGGCCGTAACGGCGATGAGGCCGATCCAGCTGAAAAAGGGCGCGACCCCTTAAGCATTAACCTTTAGCCCCCTTCCCCCACCCCCTCGGGCGTGATAGCCTTTCCGCATCCATAATTCTGATCCGGAGGCCCCATGAACGACGGCACAACCCCGTCCTCAACGGAGAGTAAACTCGTGCGCACACCCGATGGCACGAAACGCTGGTACGTGGGATCACAACTCCACCGCCTCGACGGCCCCGCTTATGAAGGCATCGACGGCACGAAAATGTGGATGCAGCACGGCCGCCTGCACCGCGAGGACGGCCCTGCCCTTATCCAGCCCGACGGCAAGGAAGAATATTACCTGAGCGGTACGCACTTCGAAAAACAGGCCTTTATCGAGATGCAGGCCCGCATCGCCGCCGAAACCCGCGAAGCAGAGCGCCGCGAGGCCGCGCGCCAGCAAAAGATCGTCGACGACGCCCATGCCAAGGCCGCCGCCGGCACGCATGAGCAACTGCGCGAAGCTGCGAAAGAAAACCAGAAATTCCGTATCCCCCGCCCGCCCAAACCGTAAAGGACCAGCCATGGCCAAAGACTACAAGCCGCTGACCGAAGAAGAACTGAAGGAAATGCACGGCAAGCTGCGCGAGCAATTCGACTACGCGTCGAAAATGATGGTGAAGTGGAAAGAGGCAGGATACTTCAGCGACGCCAATACCACCGACCCCGACAAGCAGGTGCGCGGCTACGGCGTCGCCGCCCCCATCGTCACCGCCATGTCCACCACCGCCGAAGCCCTCGTCACCATCGAACGCGAGATCGAGGTGCGGGAGCATCGGAAGAACAGGGTTAACCTGCCGAAGCCGTAACCTCTAATTACGCATTAAAATCAAACTATTAACCCTCGCCCGGCCGTTCACGGTTCATTAATGTCCTTATGGTACATTATGATAACTCGAATTTTATCAGCCGAGGTACAAAACCATGCCCCGCAGTATCAATCTCCGCACGATGACGTGGAAAGAGAAGGCCGACCACGGCCGCAACGAACTGGGCGTAGGCATGGAGGTTGCCGATAATGAAGGCATCATCGGCCCCTTCCTCGACCGCGAGGACGGATACAAGGCAGCCGTCGCAAAGCTGGGCGAGTTCGAATGGGAAATGGCGGACGAAAGCTCGGACGATAAAAGCAAAAAACCGTCGTCGCAGCTCAACCAGAAAGCCGATGAAATATTCCAGTGGGCGCAGGATAATTTACAGGGCAAATGGATGCTCTACGAGTGCTTCGCCTATCGTTACTCCTGCGCCTATTCGACCTACCTCATCGAGGACAAGGCCGACCGCGCGAAATTCAAGAAGCAATGGGGCGACCTCTACAAATACAAAAAGCCGACATCGCAAGCGAAGAAGCCTTCGCCCGTGCTGACTGCGTTCGAAAAGGCGCAGAAAAAGCGCAGCGCGGACAGCCTTAAGGAATCTTTCAAAGCATCGAGCCAGATCCTGCCGCTCTATCGCGGCCCGGCTGAAAACTGGACATTCGCCGTCGCGAAAATCGACTGGGATGAAAAGCTGCTGATGCTGCCAAACAGCCAGCTGAAGGAAATCACCTGCCTTTACGGCGACACGATCGACAAAAACCTCGTCCGCCAGCTGGCCGGCATTCTGGAGGGCAAGGTCGATTTCAACGCCAGCCCCGTGTTCATGGATCTCGTCAAAGATATGGACGGCTACGCGGGCGGAGACAGGATGCGCGCGGGCGAAGTCAACGGTTACCGTCTCGGCCTCAGCACATCCACAGGCGAGAAGAACGCAGATGAAGAGGAATACGAAGCCGGCAGCAATATCGCCACCTTCCGCGACGCCTATAAGGCCGGGCAGGACGTTACGTTCCGCTTCGGCATCGCCAGCTTCACGTTCAACATCAACAATCCCCTTGTCACCTACCGCGAGGCGGAAAGCAGCGGCACGGCGGTGTCGGACGGTTACGGCGGCATTACGCGCGGCACGCATTACGAGAACGTCGAGGGCCAGTACAGCCGCGCCACTGGATTACCGGAAGGAAAGTGGAAACGCCATTCCAGCACCAGCGGCGGCATGGGCTATCGCCCCTACGACGGCACGGCCGTTTACAAGAACGGCCGATTGCTCGAGGGCACGCTTGGCGGCGACAACCATTACCAGCCTGCACCGCCCAAGACGACTGTTCTGGGGCAGAAAAAGGCCGCGGCGCCGAAGTAATTATCAGATCTGTGGCGGGATATTGAATTTCAGCGGCTTGCGCGCCGTGATGGGTTGCTGCAGCACTGTCGCTTCCTCGATGGCGCGTTTCAATTCGCGCTCTTTTGTTTCGGGCGTGAAGCGCAGGTGCGCAGGCACGCTTTCCCAATCGAGAAAATTGCCAAGATCGCTTTCCAGCCGACCGAACTTGCGCGGCGCGCCTTCGAGGCTGATCAGCGGGTTATGGTTGGCAAAGAAATTACCGCCGACAGCCTTGGGGGCATGTTCCAGCGTTGTCAGCTGATTTCCATTGCAGAAATAAGTGCCATGCACTTCCTGCGGCGAGCCCTTCAGGCTAGTGAGGTAATTGTAGCGGCAGATAAAATGACCAAGAACGACGACCTCCGTCAGGTCAGGCAGTTCTTTCAGATTGCGCGCGGAAACATCCAGCACACCGTTGACGACCAGCCGCCCCTGCGCGTCGCGGTGGTATTCGCAACCGATGACTCTGAGGTATTTTTCCGCGGCGGAAATCACACGTTGAACCTGAAGAGCATGATATCGCCGTCGTTGACGACGTATTCTTTGCCTTCTTGCCGCATCTTGCCGTTTTCCTTGGCGGCAACCTCGCCGCCCAGCGTGACGAAATCGTTATAGTCGATCGTCTCGGCACGGATGAAGCCGCGCTCGAAATCGGTATGGATCACGCCCGCCGCCTGCGGTGCTTTCGACTGACGGCGCACTGTCCATGCCCGCGCTTCTTTCGGGCCGACGGTGAAGAAGGTGATAAGGTCGAGCAGTTTATAGCCCTGACGGATCACGCGGTTCAGACCGGGCTCGGACAAGCCGATGGAGGACAGGAATTCATTCTTGTCTTCTTCGGTCGGCAACTGCGCGATTTCGGCTTCGATGGCGGCGCAGATAACGACATGCTGCGCGCCTTCGGCCTTCGCCATGGCGGCGACCTTTTCAGACAGCGCATTGCCTTTCTCGGCGTCTTTTTCAAGCACGTTGCAAACGTACAGGACGGGCTTCGAGGTCAGCAGTTGCAGTGACTTGAAGTATTTCACTTCTTCTTCCGTCGATAGCGCAACGCTGCGGGCGGGCTTGCCATCGCGCAGGGCCTCGACGCATTTTTGCAGCACGGGCGCCTGGATGATGGCGTCCTTGTCGCCAAGCTTGGCTTTCTTGACCATCGGCTCGACGCGCTTTTCAAGGCTGTCGAGATCGCAGATCATCAGTTCGGTATCGATGATTTCCTTGTCGCGGATGGGGTCGACGCCTTTTTCGACGTGGGTGATGTTCTCGTCCTCGAAGCAGCGCAGCACATGCAGGATGGCGTCGGTTTCGCGGATGTTACCGAGGAACTGGTTGCCGAGGCCCTCGCCCTTCGATGCACCGCGCACCAATCCTGCGATGTCGACGAATTCCAGCTGCGTCGGCACGATGTTGGCCGATTTGCCGATCTTGGCAATCTCATAAAGCCGGGTGTCGGGCACCGCCACGCGGCCCACGTTGGGCTCGATCGTGCAGAAAGGATAATTCGCCGCCTGCGCAGCCGCCGTCGCCGTCAGCGCGTTGAAAAGCGTCGATTTACCCACGTTGGGGAGGCCCACGATGCCGCAATTAAATCCCATCTTTTACTTCCTTCTTTTCTTCTTTTTTCTCTTTAGGCTCTTTCGGCTTCGGCGGATCGACTGTCTGCGCGACCTTGCTCATGAAACCGGCGTTATCGCCTTTGGCAAGCCTTTCGGCGTTTTCGCTAATCCCGTCCAGCAGCAGCCCCAGCCATTTTGCATCGGCGTCGGTAAAGTCGCCCAGCACGTGGCCGCTGACCATTTCCTTCATCCCCGGATGCCCGATGCCAAGGCGCACGCGCCAGTACATCTGCCCGAGGCTTTCGTCGATGGAGCGCAGGCCGTTATGTCCCGCAGCACCACCGCCCTTTTTAATCCTTATCTTGCCCGCCTGCAAATCAAGTTCGTCATGGAAGACGATAATATCGTCAGGCACGATCTTGTAAAACGCGGCGACGGCCTGCACCGACTGGCCCGACAGGTTCATGAAAGTCTGGGGCTTGAGCAGCACGATATTTTCGGTGCCCAGCTTGCCCTTGCAGACCAGCCCCTTGAAGTCCTTCTCCCAACCGGAAAATTTATGGCGCTCAACAATACTGTCGAGCGCCATAAATCCGATATTGTGGCGGTTATGCTCGTAGTTGCGACCAGGATTGCCGAGTCCGACAAAGAGCCGCATCTTGAGCCCGCCTCAAAAGAGGTTACTTCTTCTTGTCGCCACCTTTTGCGGGAGCAGCTGCGGGAGCAGCGCCCTTCGCGGCAGCGGCAGGAGCAGCGGCACCCTTCGCAGGCGCAGCGGCGCCGGCAGCGGGAGCAGCAGCACCGTCAGCAGGTGCAGCAGCGCCTTCAGCGCCCGGCGTAGCAGCAGCCGTTGTGGTCTCTTCGTCAGATTTCAGAGCCGACGGAGCGACGATGGTGATGATCGAGAAGTCGCCTTGCTGCACAGGCTTGATGCCTGCGGACAGTTTCAGCGCGCCGATATGCACGGTCTGGCCGACATCGAGGCCGGTCAGGTCGGCGACGAATTCCTCGGGGATTTCGGTCGCTTTCACGTAGACTTCGATTTCGTGGCGGATGAGGTTCAACACGCCGCCCTTGACGATACCAGGGCTGGCTTTTTCGTTGATCGTGCGCAGCGGAACGCCGACGCGGATGATCGTTTTTTCCGAGACGCGCAGGAAATCTGCGTGTTCCGGGCGGTCGAACACAGGGTCAACCTGCACTTCGCGCGGCAGGACCAGGTGTTTCTGGCCATCCACGGTCAGGTCGCAGAGCTGGGTGAAGAAACCTTTCTTGCCAATGGCAAGGCCCAGTTCTTTTTTGTCGACGGAAACCAAAAGGGGTTCTTTTTTGTCACCATAGATGACGCCGGGGATTTTCCCCTCACGACGTACTGCACGGGCGGCCCCCTTACCGGCCTTCGCGCGTGCGGTAGCCGCTAACGCTGTTTTGTTTTTAGACATTGTATTTTCCTTCGTAAGATGTTGATGCCCTGCCAGCCTCCAGGGGTGCTGGTTCAGGACGTGACATTAATAGACAAAGCGGCTGAAAAATCAAGCATAAACTGGATTATGTATTTTTATTCCCAAATTCACCTTGCAATTGGCAATTTAGTTATGTAAATCTACTGACTCTAGCCGCCGTTTAAACAGGAGATAGCCCTCTAATGAAGGAAAAGAAGTGGAATTTCAGTCCTTTTAGCGACGGGGTTGCCACGACCACCACGACCGCTATCGGCTGCGCTGTGCTGGGCATCGGCCTCAGCTATTTCTTCACCCCGGTCGCCCTTGCCGCTGCAACTGGTTACGGGCTCTATCACGTTGCGCGCGACGCCCTTTATACCCTCCCCAAGGTGCGTGATCATTATTTCAAGCAGCAGGTCGAAAAAGGGCATTATACGCCCCTCGACCCCGATGCCCCTGTCGTAAAAATGTCGGCCGAAATCAGCAATGCGCTGGGCCGCAAGGAACCGCCGAAATTCTATACCGTCGATGAAAAGATCGTCGCCCAGATGTCTCTCCCCTGGGGCTTGCGCTGGATGATAAAGATCCCATCTGTCCGCGATAGCGCAATGTCTGACACCTTCGCCGCCCTGCCCGGCACGAACACGCTGATCACCACGCAGGTAGCGCTGAACCGCCCGCGCACGGCGGATGAGCTCAAATTCATCATGGCGCATGAAATGTCGCACCTGCATGCCAATGACAACCTCTCGCCGGCTATCTTGGGCCGCACGATGGTGAAGAAAGTCACGCGCGCTCTTTTCTGGGGCACGGCTGCGGCTCTCGGCCTCGGCATTTTCGGTGTGGGCGTGCCTGTCATCGCGGGCACTTCGGCAGCGCTGGCGCTGGGCGGGCTTTGGGGCACAAGCACGGCCGCCAAGGTCTGTTTCAACCTTGCAATGCGCACCATTGAAAACCGCGCCGACCGCAACGCGATGTATATCACCCGCGATTATCAGGCGGGCGAAGATGCGCTGGCCAGCATCGATTCCGACAGCTACCGGCCAAAGCCGCTGCCCTTCTACAGGGAAATGCTGCTGGACCATCCGTCCTATCACCCGCGCATCAAGACGCTGAAAGAATCCTTCAACAAGGCGTCGCAGTATCCGGAGATTATGCCGAAGACGGTCGCGCCCGCCACACCGGCAAACAACGCCATGCCCGGCCTGCGTTTCGACGATGCAGCAATGATACGCATATTGCGTAAGGCTGGGTTTTGATTAACGCTAAATAATTACCGCTTGTCGAGGCTGGAGAGAAAAACCAGCACCGAGTTGAAGAAACCGGGGCCGGCGGGCACATCGCCTTTTTTCGTGATGACATGGCCGTATTCCGACTGGTCGAACCAGATGCCCCTGCACGACGGGCAAGCATCGATCACGACATCGCCGGTTTTCACGTCATGCGCCGTGACCTTGCAGAGCTTGCTGCCGTCCTCGGGGCACTTCAGCGCCTTGGCGGGGATCTTGTAGGCGCTCATATCGTCCAGCAATCCCTTGGGCAGCTTGACGAGGCCCGTCGTGTTCTCGCGCTTGATGGCCGCGCCCGAAATCCAGAAGCCATTGCAGGCGCTGCAGCAGTAATGGCCAGCCGCGCCGCGACCCTTGTCGATGCGATCCAGCTTTACCTTGTCGCGCGGGCACTTGAGCGCCTTTGCCGTCGTTTTTTTAGCGGAAGCCTTTTTAGCAGGCGCTTTTTTCTTGGCCACTTTTTTAACGGGCATATATCACCTTTGTTTAAACGCTTTTGGGCAATGTATCGAAGAGCGTGGAGACAGAGCGTTCCTCGCTGATGCGCAAGATCGCCTCGCCGAACAGCGCGGATACCGGCAGGTACTTGATCTTGCTGCAGCCGCGCGTTTTTTCGCTGGAAGGAATACTATCGGTGACGACCATTTCGGTCATCGGCGACTTCATGATGCGGTCGACGGCGGAGCCGGAGAAAACCCCGTGCGTTGCCATCGCGCGCACAGAACTTGCGCCATGTTCCATCAGAGATGCAGCGGCGTTGCAGATCGTGCCTGCGCTATCCACCATATCGTCGATCAGGATGCATTCCTGCCCCTTGACGTCGCCGATCACGTGCATGACTTCCGAAATACCCGCTTTCTCGCGGCGCTTGTCGATGATGGCGAGGCCCGCATCGAGACGCTTGGCAAAGGCCCTTGCGCGCACCACGCCGCCCACGTCGGGTGAAACGATCGTCAGCTCCGACGATTTCTTCGTCTTCTCGATATAGGGCACGAAAATCGGCGCGCTGGCGAACAGGTTATCAACCGGAATGTCGAAGAAGCCCTGTATCTGCCCTGCGTGCAAATCCATCGTCAGCACGCGGTTCGCGCCTGCGGTGGTGATGAGGTTGGCGACCAGCTTGGCCGAAATGGGCGAGCGCGGGCCGGTCTTGCGGTCCTGACGCGCGTAGCCGAAATAAGGGATCACCGCCGTGATGCGCTTGGCCGAGCCGCGGCGCAGCGCGTCCATCATGATCAGCAGTTCCATAAAATGGTCGTTGGCGGCATAGCAGGTGGACTGGATGACGACGACGTCTTCCCCGCGCACGTTGTCCATCACCTCCAGATAAATTTCCTGATCGGCGAAGCGCTTGACGTTGGCTTCGGTCAGCGGGAT
>JBGGMV010000068.1:0-4272 GCA_041287865.1 Alphaproteobacteria bacterium
TTCCGAAGCGGCGGTTTCGAGGCTCAGGGATTTCTTCGGCTAGATGATGATGGGGTCTGCGGCTTTGAAGATCTCGGGGAAGGCGCCATGGGCCGCCACCTCCGCCTTGGTGAGGCTGTCCGTATCTTTGGTCGTGTGGACAGTTGACTTGGTCATACATTCCCCAGTTATTTACTTAATCACATTCTATTACAGTTTTCATATTTTGACAAATATTTCCGAAACAAGGCAAAAAACGAAATAAAGTTTCATGTGAAACTTTGCTTTTATCGCTATGATTTTATTGATTAATTTTGTTCTTTTAAGGCGCCAAGAGCGTCGAGAACGACATTTGTGTTCGCCGCCGGCTTATGGGATTCCTGACTGAGAATCTGCCGCCAGCGGCGGGCGCCGGGCATGCCTTGATAGAGCCCTAATATATGTCTGGTTATGTCTTTCAGCTCGGCCGTGCCGGCGGAAAGCTCGCGCTCGATGTAGGGCAGAAGGGCTTCTACGACGCTTCTCCGCGTGCGCTGGAGGGCATCTCCGCGCACATCGCGCTCGATCTCCGCCAGAAACCATGGATTTGTATAGGCCTCGCGCCCGATCATCACGCCGTCGACATGCTTCAGGCTTTCCTGCACTTGTTCCACGGTCTTGATGCCGCCGTTGAGGATGATCTCGAGGTGCGGGAAGTCCTTCTTGATCTGGTAGGCGCGTTCGTAAATCAGTGGCGGAACAGTGCGGTTCTCGGCCGGACTTAAACCGTTAAGTAAGGCCTTCCGCGCATGGATAATGAAGGTTTTGCAGCCCCGCTCCGCGATCTTGCCAACGAAGTCGAGCAAAAAGCCGTAACTATCATGATTATCAATGCCAATCCGGCTTTTGACGGTGACGGGAATATCCACCGCCTGCTGCATCGCGTCGACGCAGTCGGCCACCAGTTCGGGCTCCGCCATCAGGCAGGCGCCGAAGGCTCCTTTTTTGACGCGTTCGCTGGGGCAGCCGCAATTAAGGTTAATTTCGTCATAGCCCCGCGCCGCCGCCAGCTTGGCGGAATAGGCGAGGTCTTTCGGGTCCGACCCGCCCAGCTGCAGGGCGACGGGGTGTTCTTCCTTGCTGAAGTCAAGGATCTCCAGCTTCTTGCCATGCACCAGCGCGCCGGTCGTGATCATGACCGTATAGAGCAGGGCGGAGGGGGAAATCAGGCGCAGGAAATAACGGTCATGCCTGTCCGTCCACCCCATCATGGGGGCGACGGAGATCAGCCTGTCGATTTTAACCTTTTCAGCCATGGCGGCTTTATACATCTTTTTAGGGAAAATGGCAATAAAGGCAGCTGTTTATATTTGACATAATTCGTTTATCGGGATAATCTGGCTCACATTTCAGAAAAAGGGATAACCAGCCATGGCCACATTCAACTTTATCAAGAAACCCTGCGCCCACGAAATGCACGGCGTATCCACCGACCAGACAGTCCCCGATTTCCATCCCCTGACCTATAGCGAGCTCAAGGGGCTTGTTTCCATGGCCTTTAACGGCTCTTGCAGGCTCAAGGCGCAGATCCAGTGCCGCCTGACGCAGGCGGTGCCGGGCCATGTCTGCCCGCACCCGATCGACGGCCCCGTCGCCGAGAAGATGAGCCAGCTGGATAGCACCTATGTCGAAGGCATCAGGGGCAATACCGACGGGCTGGTCGACAAGCTTGCCAGGATCCTCAACATCACGCCGTAAGAGGGAGACACGCATGTCCAATGCCGCTGAAACAAGAATTTACCACCTCGTCACCGCCTATCCGCAGCTGACCAACGACATCAAGGCCATGGGACCCACGGCTGGCGAAGCGTTCCGCAAGGAAACACATCGCAGCAACCTCGTGCGTCTCTCGCACCGCATCGAGCGCAACGTGCTGCTGAAGCACGGCGGCGAGATTGTGAATAACGGTTCAGGCTATGGCGTCAAGAACAGCGGAAACGAGTTCAATGACATGATCAGCGTCAAGGTCACGGCCGCAGGCCTCGCCGCGCTGATGAAAATTCCCGAGATCGGCCGCATTTCCGAAGCCATCGACCTCGACAACCTTTCCCCCGTCAAATACGGCACCAACGTGCCTCCCGGCGTGTGCTGGACGCGCCCCGACAAAAGGTAGCAACCATGGCCGACAAAACCGCATCAGACATGCTGAAGGAATTCTTCGCCCGTAATGGCGGCGGCGATGAAAAAGACTGGAAGCGCCTGCCGAAGAAAAAGAACGAGGACGGCCAGTGGGTGCGCATCTTCGAAAACCGCAAAACCGGCGCGATGGTCGAAACGGTCGAAACCGGCCCCGGCCAGTTCAAGGCCCGCCGCCTGACGCCCGATGCGAACGCGAGTTTCTCGGGCGACGACGGCGCGCTTGCCGCGACGCCAACCATCGAAAACGATCCCGCGAAGAATGAAGCCGCCGACGAGATCATCGAAAAAATGCTGTCGTTTGATGACGAAGAGGGTGGCATTTCCAAAAGCCAGCTGAACAAGGCCGGCGCGGCGCTGGCGAACCGCTTTGTTTTCGCGGTCGGCTCCGGCGGCGGGCTGGATGGTTTCTGGGTCGAATTCTCGCCCAAGGGCGGCGATTACGACCAGCACCTCGAACACGTCATCGGCCACCTGCTGCCCAAAAACAACGGCGGCGAATTGACGGAGCTGACGTTTGACTTCTCCGCCTACACAGACCCCGCGAAACTGGTCTCCGACCTGCAAAAACGCGGCTTCGTCTGGGATGAAGCCTATCAGGCGACGATGGACGGCACCATGGGCACAACATACCTCGACACGGTGAAAAAAGCTTTTGCCGCGCCCGCTGCACCTGCCGCCGCGCCGAAACCGCCTACTGCATAACAAGGAAAAAGAAAATGGAACCCGCCGAAAAACCCACGACCCTGCCGAAAAATCGCTTCAGCGAATTCTTCAATGATATGTCCGGGGCGCCGAAGCGCAACTATACGCTGGGCGAGGCGTTCCAGCATTACGTGCAGGGCAAGCCCTTCGCGGAAATCAACGACAACAAGCTTGAATTCTCGAAGGCCGGACGCATGGTCGAGCGCCTGCATATGGCCGCCGGCGTGCTTTCCGCCGCGCTGGTCATCACGGCTGCCCCCGCTGCGCTGCTATCCTACGGCATCGCGGCCGCCTTTATCGCGCTCTACAAGACGCAGGGCCTCGCCGGGGGCAAGCAGGCCGATATGGCCGTGCGCGGAACGCTCCGCGCACCGAAACCGCCGACGGCGGGCGGTACAGTTCCTTAAGCAAGAGGGAGTACCCTCACCCTAACCCTCTCCCATAAGAGGGAGAGGGAATTCCTGAGTTTTGCTGACGCAAAACAAACATAAAATTTTAAAATTCTTTTTCGAAGAAAAAGTCTTTAGTCCCCTCTCCCTCTGGGAGAGGGCTAGGGTGAGGGTACTATTAGCATTATCATGAATCCGAACCCGGCGTTTTAATCTGCAGGCGCTTCATCGGCTTGACCTCTGCGGTGGTGGCGCAGCCGGTGGTGGTGAAATTCTGCATTTCCTCGCGCAGCAGGGCGGCGTTCATGTCGCGCTGGATGCGTTGCTCCGCACCGTGGCGCAGGAGTTTCAGCACATTGTATCTTGCGTGCGCCATTGTCGTGTCGCCGCTCTGCGGGACGGATTCAGCATGGGCCTCGGCGTTTTTTCCGAATTCGTCGCTTGCGTAAACATCAGCGCCGTATTGCAGCAGCGCGGCGACAGCCTTGGGCAGCATCGCCTTGGCGGCGTAGTGCAGGGGTGTTTCCTTGCGCTCGTTCGCAAGGTTCGGGTTCGCACCGTTCTCGAGCAGGGCGCAGATGACAGTGCTGTTGCCGGCGAAGCCGGCATGGATCAGCAATGTGTCGCCGCCCTTGAAAGTCATGTCGGGGTCGATGCCCGCTTCGATGATGCGGAGCGCCTGCTTGGTGTCGACAAGCTCGGGGCTGCTGCCCAGAATGCCGCGCAGCGACTGCGAATTTTTTTGCCGCTCCGCCGTGCTGATGCTTGCCTTGTCGAAATCTTCGCCGACCATAGATCCTCCGGTTACAGCCATATTATACCGCAGGCCGGTTAAGGATGGCTTGAGGGGTATAAGGGATTGATTTACCGGGTGAAATATGCGGTCAGGAGCATCATGGCTACCGCGCCGGCCAGAAATACCAGCAATATCGTGCCGACCCATGATTTCGAGGGCTGGCGCACGCGGGTGACCTGATAGATCAGCTCGTCGCGGTGCATGTCGAGCCGCTGCATCCGCTCGAAC
>JBGGMV010000069.1:0-36056 GCA_041287865.1 Alphaproteobacteria bacterium
ACCTGCGATGAATCTGTCGACCAGATGACCTGTCCCTTTGTATTTACCAGCGTTTCCGGCAAATCCAGGCCCGTTTCGACGTCGCGAAACTTCAGGCTGAAATTGCCGGCGCCTTCGCAGTCGACCATATAGGCCACCGTCTGGTGGTCGGGGCTGTGCGTCAGTTGAGCGACGTCAAAAAATTTCTTGCCCGCAGATTCTTTGTCGGCGTCCAGCAGAATGCGCTGCATGCCGGTCGTGACATTTTTCTGCATGTAGACCCGGTAGTTTTCGCCCGGCCTGTATTCGCTCCAGTATTCGTATGCGCTGTCGCGCTCCGGTATGGACGCATCCCGGGGGCTCAGCCGGTTTTTCATTTCTTTGGCGACGGATGCCGTAAAGGCGGAGAAATCCTTTGCAGATTCGTTAAAATACTGGTTTTCGGCGTCGATATGCTTTCTGATCTCGGGCGCCAGAGAGGCCGGGTCATGCAGCACGGTCTGCCAGTCATTATCCCTGAGCCAGCGGTAAGGATCCGTCCGCTTGTTTCCGAACTTCGCAATTTCGCAAAATTCCTTCCGAATGGATGGCGGCTTTTTATCGGTCATCTATTTAAACCGGGATTTTTCGGCGGGGCGGGCGGAGGAGGGCCGGGGACATAGCCGGGCTGATAGGGGCGGATGATATTGTCGATAAAGGGGTTCAGCTGGTCGTGGGTGTGCCCGTACCAGGAGCCGTGACCCATGCCTTCCAGCAGGTGGAAGGAAGCGCCGGGAATGAGCTTCGCCAGTTCTTCGCCATCCTGCGGCGGCGCCTGGACGTCCTCGGCAAAGGCGATGACATGGAAGGGCACTTTCACGTTTGGCAGTTGCGCCCGCTGGTCGAAGCTGAGCGACGCATCCCATTGCGGCACGAGCGACGCCTCGTTTTCGCCGCTATCCATCCATTCCAGTAGCAGCTCCCGCAGTTTCGGCCAGAGCTCCCGGTCGCCCAGCGCCTTCGCGGGGTACAGCATGGCCGCATAATGGGTGACGCCCATCATGCCGTCGAGGCGTCCGCCGCCCTGCCGGAAGGCGATTTCCGCCTCCTGGTAATCCCGGCCCCATTCTGTCGACCACGCGCCCGTACCCATCACGACGGCGCAGCGGACCAGCTCGGGATAATCGATTGCCAGCTGCTGCACGATGCCTGATCCCAGGGACGTGCCGACCAGCGTAACCGGCGGGGTGCAGTTGGCACGTATGAGCTCCGCAAGGTCGCGCGCAAAGTCCTCGACGCCCCAGGGCTGCGGCGCAGTGCAGGTTGTCTGCCCGATGCCGCGGTTGTCGTAGGTCGTATTGCGGTAGGCGGGATCGAAATGCGGCGTCTGGAACCGCTGCCAGTCGCGGCCGCAGGTTCCGCCGCCGCCGACCCAGACCAGATCCGGGCCGGAGCCTGTCTGCTCAAAAAAAATCTTCGCTTCTGATCCCTGAAAATGCGGCATTCCCTGATTTCCTTTTAAGAGGCTGCTGGCGGGCAGGCAAAAATATGCATGTTCGGCACAGGGACAAGGGCCATGGCGTTCTTCCTTCAGCGGGATGCGGTTTCGATGATTGTGCCGTGAAAGAATGGATTTGCAAAGACGCATTCGCGCGGGAGGCAGGGTAATCTTTTCCCGGCAGGAAAGACCTGCAGGGAAAAGATTAGCGGCGAAAACCTTTTAGAATCAGTAATTAACACTAGAGAATGTCGCTCAATCTTTTCCGGAACTTTGGCACTTTTCATCCGTTGGAGACATGTAGGATTTTCAGGCAGGAGGCAATCATGGGCAGGCAGGCACATAGTACCGCAGGACACGACCGCAGGCTCTGGATCATCGAGCTGGATCCGCAGGAGGCCCATATTTACGAGCGCACCATCGCCGGCACGCGCTGGATGGGCGATGTGCACATGGATTGCGGTCATTTCTGCCTAGACCTCGCCGACAAGACGGGACTGCTGGCCCTGCCCGACGCGCCGGAGGAAGGCAGGCCCTTCCTCGCCAGTTTCGCGCGCTGGCTGGATATGGCGGAGGAGCAGAGCAATTTCGACAAGGCGGTGGTCGTGGCTTCCACGGGCACGCTGGCGGGCCTCAGGCCCGCTTTGAGCAAACGGGCGGATACCTGCGTCAAGCTGGCACCCAGCGACACACTGGTCAAAAACGCCAGCGAAGACTGTCTGGCCCATATCATGTGGCATTAACGCCATTTAAAACCGGCGGCAAAGCCGGAAGGAGGGGGATATGCTGACTGAACTCAGGCAAGTGCTGTCCAGGACAGCCAAGGAAATCGTCAATACCGGCGGCCCGATCCTGATCGTCGAGGATAACGACGACGATCAGCGGCTTTTGTGGCGGGAGGTGAAATTCCTCTTCGGCGACGTGCCGGTCCAGACCTTCACCAACGGCGTCCAGCTGCTGGATTACCTGAAGAGGAAGGCGGAGGAGGGCGAGGCGGCCAAGCCGCCCCGGCTGATCCTGCTCGACCTCTACATGCCTAAAATGGACGGTTTCAAGACGCTCGACAAGCTCGCCGCCGATGCGGCCACCGCCAATATACCCGTGGTGGTCATCTCCGGCACGCGCAGCGACGACGAGATGGAGAAAGCCCGTCTGCACGGCGCCCATGCCTTCCTGTCCAAGCCTTTCTCGCGCGATCAGTGGGTGTTTTTCTAGAGGCTTAGTGGCGGGCGTCGACCGTTTCCAGTTCTTTTTCCCGCTCCTGCCTGTCGGGGCGCTTCGCCTCACGCCGCGCATGCGCCCATTCCAGCAATAGCCGTCTCTGCGTCATGATCTGGCGGTATTTGCGCTGCAGGGCAGGATCCCTGTCGACCAGTGCCTGCACACGCTTTCTCTCGGCGGGAGAGAGCTCTCCGTCTGCCAGCGCGTGCACGTCTAATTCGTCGGCTTCGGTCATTGTGGTGGCCCTGTTTTACGCGATCCTCTAACTGTGCCCAATGTACGAGCGGCTGAAAAGTTCCCCACCGCCCCGAAATATCCACAGGTCGATTTTCCCGACCTGTATTTTTTTCTTGCATTTCAAAGGCCGAATCGATTAATAGTTTTTTTATCGTACGTGCCAATGGCCCGCGGCCCCCGACAAATGGGGGCGCCCTTTAAGGAAGAGTTGTCCCTACAGGCAGGTTAAGTAACGGCGGATCTTTTTGTACTAAACGCCTGCGTGAAGCAAACGCGCAGGTATTTTGACGAAGAGTTTTGCTCTTGTTGAACCGCTTTGTATTGAGGAGACAACCATGTCTTTCAAACCGCAATTCCGCATGATTTCCGCGCTGACCGGCCGCGCACCCGCGACCTCGCTCTCGGTCAATAAAGAGGTATCCAGCCTTAAAGACAGGCTCGACACCTCGTTCACGCTCACGTCGAAGGAATTCAAGGCGGATAACGTGACGCTGCTAATGCCGACGTTTTCGCCGGCGCAGGGCCGTCTGCTGTCCGACTTCAACGCCGTCGGCGGCAAGGGCATTATCGTGGGCGGCAAGACGGGCAACCCCTCGTTCAAGAACGTGCCGCAGCACGGGCTCGATTTCGACACCACCGCCTATATCAACATGTTCCCCCCGGGCATGACGGAAAAGATCACCGGCACCATCCCCGAGGAGCTGCTGAAAGACAAAGCGGTGGCGCTTTTCGCCTTTATCACGCCCCCTGACAGCTGGGCCAAGCATATCGCCGACCGCAAGCTGAACACCCGCATCGTCGCCAGCAACGAGCAAAACACCCGCCTGTTCTTCGAGAACAAGGGCAACCTGATGCATATCCTGGAGCAGGCCGGCCTTGGCGCTTACGTCATACCGACCGAGGTCGTCAGCTCGAAACTGCCTGAAAAAGAACTCCGCGCCGTTTACAACCGCGTCAAAAGCGACAGCGGCAAGGTTGTCGTGCAGTCCTGCGTCGAAAACTACGAACCCACGCGCTTTATCAGCAGCGAGGACGAGTTCGTTTACCGCATCGCAACCTCCAAAGTGCCGTTCAAGGTGACGCGCTTTATCGAGGGCAACGAGGCGAACCTGTCCTTCGTCGTCGCCAACACCAAGCCCGCCGTCAACGGCCGCGGCGTGACCAAGACCAACCTGCCCGAGGGCATCGACCGCGGCAAACCCGAAAGCCTCGCGCTGATCGAAGCCAACGCGGCTGAAGCCGGCATCAACGCCTCCAACGTCTTCGCCGTCACCGGCCGCGCGACGCTGAAAGTCGTGGGCGACAGCCTGCTGGCCAACCAGCCCGGCGACAGCGTCGGCAACAACATCGGCCACGTCTACGAAGACCATATCGCCCGCCAGATCACCGAAATCGGCGACAAGCTGGGCAAGAAAATGGGCATGTGCGGCAAAGTGGGCCTGGCCGGCGCGGACCTGATTATAGACCGCACTGGCAAGATCTGGATCAACGAGATCAACGACCGCCAGCAGGGCCCAACCGACCAGATGAGCGCGGACGCCGAAAGCAACGGCATCCCGGGCCTTTCCCGCATGGCGTTTTTCGCCCATTACGCCGATTTCTCGAAAAAAGAGAACGTGGCGCTGCTGCAAAGCCTGCGCGACGGGGCGGACGCCATCCACCAGAAATACATGAAGGCGCCGGGCTCCTTCTACATCAAGGCCTTTGCGACCCATGACGAAAGCTTCGACGGCCAGACGCCCGCGCAGAAAGACCTGCCCGCCGGCGTCTACACTGTGCGCCGCGCCGAAAACGGCAGCTGGAGCTGGAACTTCGAGGGCGAAAACGCAAAAATGCAGCCGGCCGATCTCGCCTCCGGCGCTGTCACCGTGCGCATCAGCAGCGGCCGCCTGAAGAAAGGCGACAGCCCGCCGTCGGGCGCGGAAATGTTCCGCATCACCGGCGTCGCCAGCGGCGCGAACGCGCCCTTCGTGATCGAAGACGGCATTTCCTGCCTGCAATCCGACTGGCACGACATGCTGAAGCAGCTCTATACCGATTGCTTTGGTCCCGGCTATATCGAGAAAAACCCGCAGTACGAGCCGGACGATGAAACGCCCTCGGACGTCAAGGTCGTGAAACTGCCGCCGAAGAACGCGCCGAAGCCGTTCAAGCCGGGTTAAGGTTTAGGCGCCGCAGGTTTGGCAGCCGCCGGTTTCGGCGCAATCCGCGCGCGCACCTCCAGCAGCAGCTCGTCCTTCGCCATTTCGGTATAGCGCAGGTGCCAGGGTTTGCCCTCGCCCGCGCGTTCCTGATAGATGATGCCGAGCTTGTCGCCCAGATCGACCGTGTCCGGATGGCCGTTTTCGCCCGTGCCTTCGGGATAGGCGGTCGGCTCGATCGGCGTGCGCATCGGCAGGAAGGGGCCGTCGGGTGTGTTGGCTGCCGCAAGGAAGACCCGCTGGCGCGTGCCGCGCTCCGCATTGCTTTTATCGAGGAAGGCGACGCCGATCATCAGGTAGGCATCGTCGGCCAGCTGCACCACCTTCGCGCCCTCCAGCCCCCATTCGTAATTGGGCGCGCCCGGGCGGTTGTGGAAGGGCACATCTTCCTGCTGCAGCGCCAGTTTCGGCGTCTGCCATTCATCGGTGCCTTTTTCGCGGAGCGAAATATAAACGTCGCCGTTGCCGACGCTGCGATAGCCTGAAAAGGCCATGGCCTCAAAGGTCTTGCCGCCCTGCGTAATATCGGACATGCCGACATCGTAAAGACCGACAAGGGGGATAGCGCCCTTCGGCACGTCTTCCTTTGCCATCGGGGGCTTGGCCGTGCCCGTGAAATGCTCGCCATCCGTCGATGTCGCCAGCGCGATGACGCCGTTTTCGCGGAAGCATGTCGTCTGCACATACATCTGCCATTCGGGCTTGCCGTCTTTTTCGCCCAGCACCATGGCGGGGGCGCAGACTTCGGTGCCCGTAACGCCTGCGATTTTCGCGTGCGGCAGTTCCTGCCACGGCCCGCCCGGATCTTTGGCCGCAAAGCGCCCCACCACCCATTCCTGCGTGACGGAAGTGCCAAGGCTGGCATACATGTAATAAGTGCCATCCGCCGCGCGCACCACGCTCGGGTCCTTGATCTCGAAATAACTGTCGCGGTCTTCGTCTTTTAACCGGCGGAATTCGATGCGGTGCGATTTCATGGGGCCTCGCTTGCGTTCATGGTCAGGGAACACAGCTTGTATCCGTTGCGGGCGAACGGCGCAAGGGTATTTTGGAAAATAATTTTATCTCATGAAATCAGTAATTAAGCCTTCTTCAACCAGCCCATCGGCACGTAATGCAGCGTCTCGTCGCCGGTGCGGTAGATATGGGTGGGGGAGCGCTTGTACATCACGCCGTCTTCGGTGGCGGTTTCCGGCAGTTCGGCGCCGAGTTCAGACGACGGGTGGAGGGTGAAAAGCGTGTCGCCTTTTTTGAAAGGCTTGCCCAGCGCCACGTCGTAGCGCACGAAGCCTGCGTCGCGCGTCAGGATTTTTTTGTGGTCGGCGAAGTACCAGCAGTTGCCGGTAGCCGGTTTCGCCGCCGCCTTATCGACCATGCCAAGGCGCGCCAGCAGCCGCAGGATGCCCTGAAAGACCTGTTCGACCTTTTCCGCGTTATATTCGTCGTGGCTGCCGCATTCGATGCAGAGGTTGTCGATGCCGAGCGGGTCGAGCGCAGCGTCGAACGATCCCGACGGCTCGCCGCCGTCGAAATAGTTGTATTCGAGGCCGACTTCCTTCACCAGCGGCAGGTATTTTTCCTGCGTAAAAATAACATAGGGCAGGCTGTCGCGCGCGGTGTGCAGGTCAAGCCCCAGATCGCAGCCCTTGGCGATGCCCGACAGCGCATGCGCGATGCGCTGGTGCAGAGATCCGTCGGGCTTGCCCGGGAAATGCGTATTGGGGTCGCGCCCGTCGTAGAGATCGAATTTGCCGAAGGTATAAAAATAGGCGCGCTGCTCCCAGGCCGCCGGGTTGGCGCAGGGCACGAAGGTCACTTCGCCGGCCTTCAGGTTCGTTTTCAGGAAGTTATACAGGCGGTGCTGCACCCAATAGGTGATCTCGCCGCCGTGGATGCCGCTCTGGATATGCACGCGCTTGCCCTGTGCGTTCGCGGCCAGCGTGTAGGTCACGATGTCGATCGGGTTTCCGGCGATGGTATTGCCGACGTTGATACGGTTCTTGGCGGTCTGCATGGCTTTTCTTTCCTGCCTGTGTGCTGCGCCAAGTCTAGCAGAAAAACATGGTGAAAGAGCGGTTTTTTTGCGCTAGGGTCGCCCCCATGAAACTGCATCTGATCAAGCTTTCCGTGGGCTCCGAAAGCCTTGCCGACCTGAAGGAATGGCAGGGCCTGCGCCTGAAAGACATGAAGGCCAAGGGCCGCACGCCCGAGCTTGTCCATGTCACGCGGCAAATGCCGAAACGCGCCGATGAACTGCTGGATGGTGGGTCGATCTTCTGGGTCGTGAAGGGCTGGATCGTGGCGCGGCAGAAATTGCTTGAGCTCCGCCCCATGAAGCGCGACGGGGTCCCGCATTGCGGCATCGTCTACGACAAAAAAGTCATCCCCGTGCAGTGGCGGCAGCGCCGTGCCTTTCAGGGCTGGAGATATCTGGAAGGCAAAGACGCGCCGCGCGACCGCGCCGAAGGCGGGCTCGACGATTTGCCCGAGGATGTCCGGCTGGAGCTGGCGGCGCTGGGGCTGCTTTAATTACGGCTGCGGCGGTTTTGCCTTGGCGCTCTTTGCATCTTCTTCGAGCTGGGGGCGGATTTTTGCCGCGATATCGTCGCCCAGTGCTTCTGATTTCCTTGCCCATTCGGCGGCGCGCTCGAAATCCGGCTTGCAGCCGATGCGGTAGCCGTTCGGGTTTCTTTCGATCGTCTGGTGGTATGCGCCGTTGGCGATCGCGCAGGCGGCGTAGCGCATGGCTTCCGCATTGCCCCGGCTGCCGATGTCTTCGTAAATTTCGGCCAGCAGGTCCTTCACGCGCACGCTGTCTTCGGCGCCCATCTTGCTCCAGCACTGTTCGTACACATAGTTCATCCATTTCGCCTGCTCGAATTTATCCGCGTCGGAGGCACCCGTCATGGGGCGCGAGACGTGGGAGGGCATGAAGCGGTACAGGTCGTGCTTGACTAAAATCTCGGTGATTTCATCGGCGGGATTCTTTTTGGACATGGCGGACACCCTTATAATGTCGAATTATGTAAATTATATTCGCAATTATCATTACCATATTCTTGTTGACCGTGGCAAGGGCTACTGTTACGGTTGGCGCATATTAATACTCAAGCTTTTCAAGGACCTCTAAATGGCGAAGCTTTGGCGCAGATCAGATACCAGCACCGCAGCCGCACCGGTTGCGACCGAGGTCGATTTGCCGACGCTGAAGATCGACAAGCCGAGCGTGTTTTTCC
The DNA here is from genome assembly GCA_041287865.1 of Alphaproteobacteria bacterium. GTDB lineage: Bacteria > Pseudomonadota > Alphaproteobacteria > Micavibrionales > UBA2020 > JAPWJZ01. The sequence continues at coordinate 8,352 of JBGGMV010000069.1, forward strand.
TCAACGGCTTTTTCGTGATGGACAATAACAAGTCCTGGGCCAGCGCGTCGCTGAAGACGATGGAAGACATGATGGCGCACCGCCCGCGGCCCGCGCCCGACGTTGATGTGTATTCCTACACCCATACGGGGCTGAAGGATGTTTTCAACGTGCTGTCCTACTGGGCAAAACCGGGCAGCAGGTTTTCGCCGATCGCGCAGAAACTTGCGCTGGGCATCGTCATGCCATTGGTGGCGAACGACATCAAGCTGGACGACAAAGGCAATATCACGGGTACGCCGCTGCCGCTGGAGGACGCGAAGAAGAACCTGCGCAATATCACCTTCTTCTGCTACAGCGCGGGTGGAGTAGTGGCGCAGGAAATCTACAACGCCTCGCTATATATGATGCAGGAAACCGGTTTCAGCGAGAAAGACGCGAAGGAAGCCTTGCGCGAACCCGTCTCCATCAACGTCGGCACGCCGACGCGCCCGCAGCAGGAGAAAAACCGCTTCACCACGCTCTATCTTGAAGCCATGAACGACAAGATCGTGCAGATCAAGAACCGCCTGTGGGAGCCGCTGAAAAACATCTTCGCGCGCTTCGGCCAGCCCCTGAAAATCAAGCCGGTGGGCGATAACGCGGCGATGATCACCGCGACCGTGTCGACGCGCAGCCACCATAAAAAGAAACTGCTGAACGGCAAAACGGTGAAGGAAAAGGTGCGCAACCTGCTGCCCTCCGCCTCCGCCATTCTCAAGACCTATCACGAACTGCCGCGCTACGTGACCGAGGACGAGGAATTTTCACCCTTCGCCAAAATGGTGCAGTACGGATTGACCAATGCCGTCGCGCGCACGCAAACGCTGGAGCCGATGAACCTGCTGGAGCCGCCCGCCGGCACCGAAAAAGCGGTTGCGGCGGCTTACAGCGATAAAATTATTACCGCTGCTCTCATGAAATAAAGTTAACGGGGCGGAGCCGCCTTTTTCGGCGGGACCGCCTTCGGTTGCGCGGGTTTTTCATCCAGCCCCGAAATCTCCACAGTCTCGGTCAGTCCCGGCGCGGTGAAGCCGAACAGCTTCGCGTAAAAACCAAGTTCGAGGTCCAGCACGCGCTGCTGCGTTTCGGCCTTGCGGAAGCCGTGTGCCTCGCCCTCGAATTCGTAATGGGCGACGGGCAGGCCCTTGTCGCGCATGGCGTCGACCATGGTTTTGGCCTGGCTGGGCGGGACGACTTTATCGTCAAGACCCTGGAAGAAAATAGCCGCGCCCGACATTTTGTCGAGGTGGTTGATGGGCGAGCGGTCTTTGTAGACCTGTTCCGCTTCCGGCAGCGGGCCGATCAGGCGGTCGAGGTAGCGGCTCTCGAACTTATGTGTTTCCTGCGCCAGCAGCATCAGATCGCCCACGCCATAATGGCTGGCACCGGCCTTGAAGACGTCGCTGGTGGTCAGCGCCGCCAGCACGGTAAAGCCGCCCGCGCTGCCGCCCCTGATCGCGGCGCGGTCGGGGTCGATCTTGCCCTCCGCTGCAAGGTATTTCACGGCGGCGATGCAATCCTCCACATCGGCCAATCCCCAGTTGCCGTTCAGCTTCTCGCGGTATTCGCGGCCATAGCCTGTCGAGCCGCGATAGTTGACGTCCACCACGGCAAAGCCGCGCGTCGTCCAGAATTGTTTCGCGGGCGAGAAACCCGTGGCGGCGGCCGAGGTCGGCCCGCCGTGGATCATGACGATCACCGGCGGCTTTTCGCCGTCCTGCGGCTTGAAGCTGCCGTTGACCGGCGGATAGTAAAACGCATGCGCATCGCCGCCGTCGGCGGTGGGGAAGGTGATTTCCTCGGGCTTCGAGATATTTTCCACGCCCATCAGCGCGGGGCCGGAGGTTTTGATCAGCGTATCCTTGCCATCCTTGCGTAACTGTATCGACTGCCGCGTATCGGGCGCGGTGGAAACATAGGTCAGTGATCCGTCCGGCAGTCGCACGGGGCAGTCGCCCACGGGCGGCAGGCCGAGGTCTGTCACCTTGCCGTCCTTCACCGTCACGGCGCTCTGCTGCCCGTTCTTTGAAAGCTCGGCCATGATGCTGCCATCGGGGTTGAAGGCGTAATAACCGCCGCCGAAAACCCATTGCGGCCCGCCGATTTCGCCGTCGGGCACGGATGACACAGTCTCCACGCCCTTCGCGCCCAGTTTATAAATGTTCCACCAGTCGGTGCGGTCGGTGCAGAAATGCAGCGTGCCTTCCGGAGACCATTCGGGGCTGACGACGGCTTCGCGCTGTTTATCGCCCGCGATTGTTTTGGTGTTGGTGACTTTGCCGCCCACGAAATCCGCCACATGCAGCTGCGTCGCATCCCAGGGCATATCGGGGTGCTGCCACGTGAGCCACGCCAGTTTCTTGCCGTCGGGGGAGGGGCGAGGGCTGCTGAGAAAATCGCCGCCCTTCACCACAACCGCGCCGTCGTTCTTTTCGGCGTCCGTGCCTTTTGCCGTATCAAGCAGCACGATAGCGGCTTCGGGGTCGGTGGGTTTGCGGTCGCGGTGGTCTTCGCGTACGCAGACGATTTTATCCGTGCCGGGCACGAAACGGAAATCGGCGTAGCGGCAATCTTTCACGTTTGCAATCTTGCGCGGCGCTTCGTCGCCTTCGATCAGCCAGACGGAACAATCTTTTTTCTCGGTGTAAACAATCCGGTTTTTATCGGCGGTATAGGCCCCGCCACCATATTCATGCACGCGGCTGGCGACGTTGACGGGCGGCGGCGTGACGTCCTCGATCGTGCCATCGGCGCGGCGGCGTACCAGCGCGTTGCGGCCTGCTTCCTGCGGGCGCGCCTCCAGCCAGTAAAGCGTATCGCCATCAGCCGATAATCCGCCAAGGCCCACCGTGCCCGCTGTCACCGCTGCGGGGGTGACGGGAGAGAGCCATGTGCCACACGGCTGCGCCGTCTTGGACAATTGTGCTTCTTTTTTCATGATGCGATGCCTTCCGGTTGAGACACATTATTATGCCGCAGAAGGCTTGAGGTTTGATTAACAAAATTTTGCAGGAATTTCGGGGGTTTACCCGACTTTCGACCAGTCAATCGCGGGGCGGCCGTGCTGCTGCAGGTAATCGTTCGCCTTCTTGAAATGTCCGCAACCTAAAAACCCGCGATGCGCTGACAGCGGCGAGGGGTGCGGCGCTTCGAGCACCAGATGTTTTTTGCGGTCGATAAAGGCGCCTTTTTTCTGTGCGTAGGAACCCCAGAGCATGAACACGATATTCTGGCCGCGTTCGTTCAGCGCGCGGATGATGGCGTCGGTGAACTGCTCCCAGCCGCGGCCCTGATGTGAACCCGCGTTGGCGGCCTGCACCGTCAGCGTCGCGTTCAGCAGCAGCACGCCCTGCTGTGCCCAGCCGGTCAGATCGCCCTGGCGCGGCATTTTGACGCCACAGCAGGCTTCGATTTCCTTGTAGATATTCATCAGGCTCGGCGGCAGCGCCACGCCCGCGCGCACCGAAAAGGCGAGGCCATGCGCCTGCCCTTCGCCGTGGTAGGGGTCCTGCCCCAGAATGACCACGCCGACGTTTTCGAACGGGGTGATGTTCAGCGCGTTGAAAATATCGTTGCCGCGCGGGTAGACAACGCGGCCGGCGGCTTTTTCGGCCTGCAGAAAGGCCTTCAGCTTTTGCATGTAGTCGGCATCGAATTCAGATCCGACGACGTTCATCCAGCTGGGTTCGATTTTAATGGCGGTGTTCGTGCTCATGCGCGTTTTTTGCCAGATGCGGGGCGGCTTGGCAAAATCTTTTATAATGCGTTGATTTTGATGATGATTTTTACCGCCATAATAATATGACAAAAGACGCGACATTTGCTATCCTCACCCGTCATGAAGGTAAAAGTCGTCAACCCGCCCAACCGGCCTTTTTCATCGAAAGGCATACTGATCGAGCCGATCGACGCGCTCGGCGTCGCCTCGTTTATCGCGGCGCAGGGGCATGATGTGTCGCTGGTCGACATGGATATCAAGCAAATGGGCGCGGAGCGCTACACCGAAGCGCTGCAGGGCGATACGGCCTACGACCTTGCCGTGATCGTGCACGACTATCATATTCCACTGCATCAGGACGGCGCCTTGCAGGCCGTGCGCGAAATTGCGCGGCAGGCTGCAGGGCATGGCGCGCGCGTGGCGGCAGGCGGCAAGGCCGCAACGTATAAGCCCGAAACGCTGCTCGACGATCATCTTTCCGTGCTGATACGGCATGAAATGGAGCCCGCTCTGGAAGTCCTGCTGAAAGGCGGCGATCTTCAGGATATCCCCGGTATTTCGTACAGGCAGGACGGCGGCATTGTATCGTCGCCGCGCGCGAAGGCCTTTGACCTTGACCGTTTGCCGGTGTCGGATCGCGGATTGATACCGCTTGGCGAATATATCGATGTGCGCACGCTGCTGTCGTCGCGCGGCTGCCATATGACCTGCGATTTCTGCCATGTGCCGGGATTCTGGGGCGCGTGGCGCGGGCGCGGGGCTGTCTCTGTTGTTGACGAGATCGAAACGTTGGTGAATGTTCACGGTGCGAAGAAGATTCTGTTCCTCGACGATAACGCGACGGTCAGCAAAAAACGCATGAAGGAAATTTGCGCAGGGATAAAGGAACGCGGCATCCGCGTGGCGCTGGGGTGCCTTGGTTCGCTGTCGTTGTATGACCGCGAGATGATGGAAGATATGTACGCCGCCGGTTTCCGCTGGATACATTACGGCGTGGAAAGCGGCGATGACGAACAATTGGCCACTATCCACAAGAAGATTACGGCCGTGGAGGCGAAACGCATCGTGCGCGAAACGCGCGATATCGGCTTCCGCGTGCGTACCAGCTGGATCATGGATCTGCCCGGCACGACGGACGACCAGTTGAAACGCACGACGGATATGATCTTGCAGATGCGCACTGAAGAAATCCGGCTGCACCACCTTGCGCTCCGCATGGGCAGCAAATTGTTCGAGCAATACCCCGACGCGCCCAGCAGCCAGTATATCCACCATGGCCGCCAGAACCAGAATTTGTGCAAGGTGTCGCCTGATGCGATCACCGATGCGGTTTCGGCATTGACGGCGGAACTTGCGCCCAGCCATGCGGTGGTCAGCAACCCCGATGAATTTATCGATATGGCTGCGCTGCAAAAACGCAGCGCGGGGCTGAACGTGGTCTCGCTCTGCCCGCTTCGTTACGGCATCGGGTGGGATGTTTAATGGGTCGCGTGATCGGCATTACGGGGCAGATGGCGACTGGTAAATCCCGCCTTGCCGGCACTTTTGCCGAATATCTGGCGGCGCGGGGCGTCGCAGCGCGGATTTTATCGATCGACAGTATTCGCAGATATTTAATGACGGCCTCGCCGCTGCATATGTCGCTGCGCAAGCGGGTGTCGCAGCACTTCAATGTGCCGTTGACGGCGGCAGGGTTTGATCTGCAATTGCTGGCCGCCGCCGTGTTCCGCGACGAAGCGGGGCCCGCGGCTTTCTGGCGCCTCGCAGGCGATGAAATCGTCGCCGCCGTGAAAAACGAAATGCGCGGCGAGGGCGTTTACCTGCTCGAATGGGCGCGATTGGCGCAGGACGGATTTTTGCCGCTGGTGGACCGCGTGATCGTCACCGACTGCGCGCCCGACGTGCAGCGCAGGCGCCTTGTCGGCGGCGATCTGCCGTGGGAACAGGTGCAGAAACGTTTGGGTTTGCAGGCAACAGCCGCCGCTACCGCCGCCGTGCTCTCGGCGCAGGGCAAGAAGCACTGGGTTTTCGACACATCGGACGCACCGGCAGAGGCCGATTATCACCGCCTCTGCGACGAGGTGCTGGATGGATGAATTCGACCCGCAGGCAAGCCTCTGCCTGTTCCGCATCCCGAAAAAGGGCGGGCGGGTGATATGGGAGGTGACGAACACCTGCAATTACGGCTGCCGCTATTGTATTTTCAGCAGCACCTCGCGCCAGCACAAGGACGAGCTTGAAACGTCGCAGGTATTTAGCACGATCGACCAGCTGCGCGATAACGGCTTCACGCATGTGAAAATTACGGGTGGCGAGCCTTTTTCACGCCCCGATATCATGGATATTTTGCGCCGCTGCTGCGATGCGGGCCTGCGCACCGATATTTCCACCAATGCCTCCACCATCGCGCCGGAGATTGCGCGCGAACTGGCGGCGATGAAGCTGGAGATGGTGCATGTCAGCCTTGATGGCCATACGCAGTTTTTGCAGGAAACCGTGCGCGGCAAGCGCACCTGGGAACCGACGCTTGAAGGCCTCAAACATCTGATCGCGGCAAATTTGTATGTGCGCGTGGGCTGCGTTATCTATGACCTCAACGAAAACGAGCTCTCGAACATCGCGGCGTTTTGTGCCGATATGGGCTGCAGTGAAATCATCTTCTCGCGCATGGAACCGGTGGGCCGGATGCGCGGACGGGAAGAACTGGTCTCGAAATTATTAAACGCAGAACTTCAGAAACGCGTCGATACCGCCGCCGCCATGAACGCAGGCCGCATCAAGGTGAGCGGCAGCTTCGCCGAGGTGAAGGAAGGCAGCAACTGCGCCGCCTGTCCGGGTGGCGAAAGATTTCTTTTTATCGACCACAAGGGCCGCGTCTCCCCCTGCACCTGGGTTGCGGAGCGCAAACCCGAATTCCGCGCGGGCCGCACGCTGCATGATGCGTCACTGACAGACATTCTGCGCGGCGCTGAAAACCGGAATTTCCGCCGCATGGCAATTGACCTTCATGCGGCGGGCCTGCAGCGCTGCCCGATGCAGGCCCTGCCCGATGTGGTGGAGGCGGAGCGCACGAACAGGCTCTTCACCGGAAACCTTGAGGAAAATCTGAAGGCGGGCGGGCGTTTTTCCGAAGTCAGCCCTGTCTATCCCTTCGCCACCGAAAATCTCGGCGGCTATTTCGGCGCAATCGATTTCAAGAATAAAAAAGTACTCAGTGTAGCCAGCTCCGGCGATCACGCGATCAATGCCTTTGCGGCGGGCGCGGCGGCTGTGACCTGTTTCGACCTCAATTTCCTTGCGCGGCATATGATGGAATTGAAACTGGCCGCTTTGCAGGTGCTCGACCTTGACGGGTTCATCGCCTTTTTCCGCGATCTGGATGCAGATACATACAAAAAACTCGCCCTGCCCGTGGCCAGCCGCTATTTCTGGGACAGGGCGATCGGGTTACGTTCATCGGCCTTGTTCAAGGATAATCACGATGCGCGGGCCAAAGCCGACAAGGCGAAGAACGCGCTACTGAACAATCCCTATCTGCAATCGGCCGAAGCCTATCGGAAAGCGCAGCAAGCTTGCAAGGGCAAGCGGGTTTCATTTGTTCAGTCGGATATCGTTGGGCTTGTTACAAAGCTGGATGAAAAATACGATGTCATCCTGCTCTCCAACCTCTCCGATTACGCGCATCATATGTTTGCCGATGATTGTCTGAAAAATTATAACGATAAAATCGTTGCGCCGCTGAAAGCATGTCTTGCAGATGGCGGCACGATGGCCTTCGGCTATGTCTATGACGGGATGGACCTGCACGGATCGAAGGCGCGGAGCCCGATTAACGATGCTGTGGCAAGGCGCGCGGCCTTCGGGGTCTATGAGGAAATCGATATCTCCAGCACCATCGACGATCACAATCACGACACCGTCCTGCTGCTGCGCGCATGAAAACCCTGCAGGAAAAATCTGATATCTATTACGCGCAGGCTGCGGTTTACGAAGCCTTCAGCGCGGCGGAAGATGCAGGCGGGCTGGTGCTGGCGGAATTGCTGCCGGCCATCAAGGGCAAGACGGTGCTCGACCTTGGCTGCGGCACGGGGAAATATACGGCCTTGCTGGCGCCGCATGCAAAACATATCACCGGCCTTGATGCCGCGCCTGCGCAGCTGGATATCGCGCGCGAACGTACCGTAAATTTCACGAACGTCGATTTTATCGAGGGCGATGCGGCGGAGGCAACGCTGCAGCGCACCTATGACGTCGTGCTGGCCTGCTGGATGCTCGGCACGATTGCGGACGAGGGCAAGCGCGGCGCGATACTGGACAGGCTCGATTATAATATCTCCTTCGGCGGCGAGATTTTTCTGGTGGAAAACGCCGAGGGCAGCGAGTTCGAGCGGATACGCGGCCGTGTCGACGATCCGGAGCAGCGCACCAAGCGGTATAACGACTGGGTGCTGGGGCGGGGCTTCCGGAACTTGCGCGATCTGGACGCGCATTTCGAATTTGAAACGCTGGAAAAGGCACGCGAGATCTTCGGCGCGATCTGGGGCGACGCTGCCGCCGCGCGCATCACAGCGCCGCGCATCCAACATAAAATAACGATATATCGCAAGGTATTAGGCCGCTGATTGCGCGACCGCCAGCTGTCCTGTACAATTATATATAGAGAACAACCGGAGGCACGGCATGTCAGAAAATTTATCCAGCGGGTCGAGTGGCGAGAACCTGTCTTCCCGGTCGCGCAGCACCCGTGGCGAAAATCTTGCCTCCAAGCCTTCGCGCCAGCAGACCCCGCCGCGCCGCCCGGCCAAGATCGTCGAGGAGCCCAAGGCAGACCAGCCGATCAAGGTCATGAAGAAGATCGAGCTGAAAAAGAAAAAAGACTGACCTTTGCCCGACCTGAAACCACTCCATACCAACCAGCGCCTGCTGCTCGAGGAATTGATCGCGCGCGGCGCGACCGTTGAAATATTCGATGTCGAAAACGAATGGGTGCGCGTGACGCTGAACGGCGTAACGCATGACCTGATCGACCGCACCAGCCCCGTCGTATCGCATGTGCCGGCCGTGCTGGCCGCCGACAAATTCATGACAAAACGCATCCTGCGCGCGGCCAATATCCGCGTGCCCGACGGCGGGCTTTTTTCGGAGGACAGCATCGAGGAAGCTCTGCGTTTCGCGGCCGCGCGCGATTACAAGGTTGTGTTCAAGCCCAACCACGGTTCGCACGGCAACGGCGTGGAGACGGAGATCAACGGCGAAGATGGCCTGTTGCGCATCATCGAGCGTTACCTGAACCGCGCGGGCGCGGCCGATTTCATCGTTGAGGCGCTGGTGGAGGGGCTGGAACACCGCGTTCTGATTACCACAAAGGGCGATTACGCCGTGCTGCAGCGCGAACCTGCGCATGTGATCGGCGACGGCAAAAACACCATCGAAGACCTTGCCGGGGCCGAAACAGCCCACCGCGCCAAAGTAAAGCGTGAGCAGGGCAGCGCCCTGTGCCCCGTGGCGATCGACAAGGGCACGGAGCGCTTCCTGAAATCAGCGGGCCGCAGCCTGTCGGATGTGCCCGCGCAGGGCGAAAAAGTTTATTTGCGCCGCATTTCGAACCTTGCGCTGGGCGGCGTGTCGCGCGACATGACCGAGGTGGCGCATGGATCGGTTATCCGCATCGCAGAGACGATTTTGGGCTGCTTCAAGGGTCTGGCCGTGATCGGCGTCGATTTCATCACCCCTGATATCACGCGCGACCAGCAGGGCATTGCCTACGGGATTATCGAGGTGAACGCGAATCCCGGGCTTTCCATGCATATGATGCCCGCCATCGGCGATCCGCAGCCCGTGGCGCGTTACGTGGCGGATGTGATGTTTCCGCGCTAAAACGCCAGCATAAATATTTTCTTCTCGCAGCGCATGATTTTCAAAAGGTAATGGAATTCAGCCTGTTGCGCATCCAAATGTGCACAATGACACTTTCGCGCCCACGCCTTGTCGCGCCGTTTAATAAAAGTATATCAATTATTCAGGCTTGCTTTACGGGCCTTCGGTATACTTGAGATGTGGCGGGAAATTCAGGGAAAATACAATAATGGCAGTACCTTATTACGTCAGCGCGCTCAACAGCGGTTATGTCTGGGCAAATAACAAAACGGGCGTCACGCTCACCTATACCTTCTGGAACAGCCTGCCTAGCTATTATTCGTCCTATGACGACGAAGCGCGGAGTTTCCAGCCCTTTACCGCGGCGATGAAAGACGCGGTGCGCGACGTGCTGGCGCAGGTCAGCTCCATCTGCAATATCACCTTCCAGGAAGTGGCGCCCTCCAGCTCGGCGCAGCTCGGCTATGCGCAGGCCTACCTTGGATCGGGCACGGCGGCCTGGGCCTATTACCCCGGCACGACCTTCGGCGGCGATGTGTGGAGCAACAACCTATACGACGATTCCCACGACGTCGCGCATGGTGATTTCGGCTTTGCCACCCTGCTGCACGAAACGGGTCACGCGCTGGGGCTGAAACATTCGTTCGAAGGTTCCAGCCGCCTGATCGGCGCGGAAGACACCTCGCGCTATACCGTCATGTCCTATACCGACGTCTTCAATGCCGAAAGCTACATGCTCTACGACATCGCCGCGCTGCAACACCTGTATGGCGCGAACATGACGTACCATGCGGGCAACGACACTTACGCCCTGTTGTCGGGCCATGCCTATACCATCTGGGATGCGGGCGGTGCGGATACGCTGGACGGGTCGGCGATGACGGGCGGGCTCAAGCTCAATCTGAACGCGGGCAAGTTCAGCTCGGTCGGGCTGACCGACAATATTGCGATTGCCTATAACGTGACGATCGAAAACGCGAATGGCGGTTCGGGCAGCGATACCATCTGGGACAATACGGCGGGCAATACCATTCGCGGCAATGGCGGCAACGATACGATCTATGGCGGCGCTGGCAACGACTATTTCGACGGCGGCTTGGGCACGGATACGCTTATTTATACGGTCGCGCAGACATCCTTCACCTTTACGCTGGTCGATAGTGTGACGCTGCTGGCGGTGTCAACCACTATGGGTTCCGACACCTGGACGAACTTTGAAAGTTTTTCCTTCAGCAACGGCGTGTTCAGCTTCGCGCAGCTGGAGGCAATGGCCGGCAGCGGCGACACAGATCCCAATCCGGACCCCGACCCCGATCCGCCGCCGGCAACGGGCGATCTGGTGCTGACCGGCGATGCCTATGCTAATGCCCTGATGGGCGATACGGGTAACGATACGCTGAACGGCCTAGGCGGCAGCGATACATTGCGCGGCATGGACGGCAGCGACCTGCTCGACGGCGGTTTCGGCACCGACCGCATGTTCGGCGGTTTCGGCGACGACGTTTATTATGCCGATCTGCGCGGCGACGCCATGACGGAACTGGCGGGGCAGGGCACGGATACCGTCCATGCTTTCTATGGCCTGACGCTGGCCCTCAACATCGAAAATCTGGTGCTGGAAGGCACGGTGTTGAACGGCACAGGTAACGGGCTCAATAACGCACTCACGGGCAATGCCTCCGGCAACTTTCTTTACGGCGTGAATGGCGACGACGTGCTCGACGGCGGGCTTGGCAACGATACGCTGACGGGCGGCAGGGGCGCGGATACTTTCATCTTCCTTGGCGCGACGGCGGGCGGCATCGACAGCGTGGCGGATTTCAGGGTGGCGCAGGGCGACAGCCTCGATATTTCCGACCTGCTGACGGGTTATGACCCGCTGGCCGATGTCCTGACGGACTTTGTCGATATGCGCACGGTGGGTTCCAGCACTCAAGTCTGGGTCGATGCCGACGGCGCGGGCACGGCGGCGGGCTTCACGCAGGTGGCAGTGCTGCGCGGCGTGACGGGGCTTTCCAACGAAGCGGACGATGTCGCACGCGGCCTGCTGGTTGTAAGCTGATTTTTTTGCTTTGCGCAGGGGCCGATTTCGGGGTATATATACATAAGCCATTGATATGTATTGGACTTAAACATGCCCCGCCGCAAACTGACCGCCAAATCATCACCTGTCTCCACCGAAACCGTCGTGCGCGAGTTATCGACCGTGCGCGATTTCGTGCGCTATGCCGTCAGCCGCTTCCAGAAGGCGGGGCTGCATTTCGGCCATGGCACACATTCGGCCTATGACGAGGCGGTGTTCCTCGCGCTTGAAGGCCTGCGCCTGCCGATCGAGCAGCTGGAGCCCTATCTGGATGCGAAGCTGTTGCCCGACGAACGCCGGCACCTTGCCGACCTGATCGAAAAGCGCGTCAGCACGCGCAAGCCGCTCGCCTATATCCTGAAAAAAACCTATTTGCAGGGCGTGCCGTTCTATGTGGACGAACGCGTGATTGTCCCGCGTTCCTATATCGCAGATTTGCTGTTCAGCGACGTGCTGAACCTCGAAGGCCATGCGTTGATCGACAATCCGGAAGAAGTGACCAGCGTGCTGGATCTCTGCACCGGTTCGGGCTGCCTTGCGATACTGGCGGCGATGCTTTTCCCCAATGCGGAAGTCGACGCCGTGGATTTGTCGCCCGAGGCGCTCGAAGTCGCGAAAATCAATGTCGCGCAATCGGGCATGCAAGACCGCGTGACGCTGTTCAAGGGCGACCTGTTCAAGCCGCTGAAGGGCCGCAAATACGATTTCATCATCACCAACCCGCCCTATGTCGAGGCCGAGCTACTGCAGGACATGCCGAAGGAATACCTGCACGAGCCGATGATGGCGCTGGCCTCGGGCACCGACGGGCTCGATATCACCCGCCGTATTTTGAAAGAAGCGCCGAATTACCTGAACCCCGACGGGCAGATTATTTGTGAAATCGGCTATGGCCGCGAACGGCTGGAGGAAGAATATCCCGGCATCCCCTTCCTCTGGCTTGATACCGAAAACAGCGAGGGCGAGGTTTTCTGGCTCACGCGCGAACAGATGGCTGTCCATGCTTAAACTCGACCTTACATCGCAAGACCATGAACTGGTGAAAATCGCCTGCGACGCGGCCAAGCGCCCCGTGCTGCATATCAACAATGAAAAATGCCCCGCGCTGGTGACCTCGGCCGCAAGGCTCGATAACGGCGATGTCGTCACGGGCTCCAACCTGATGACCGACGTGGGCAGCATTTCAATGTGCGCCGAACCCTTCGCCATCAACGAAGCGAACAGGCGCGAGGGGCGCAGCGTTGTCTCCATCGTCGCCGTCTATCACCAGCCGGGGTTTGAACCCAAAGTTATCCCCCCCTGCGGCCGCTGCCGCGAGGTGATCGTCGATTTCATGCCGAACGGACACGTTATTTTGCGCGACCCGGGCAGCGAGAAGCTTTACAAGGTAAAGCCGCCCGAGCTGCTGCCGCTTCGCTACGGCGATTTCTGGAAGGGCGATACCCTTACCTAGCCCGTGTTTTGGGCTTTTTGGGGATCTCTCTGAATTTGCGCAGCAGCGGCGTCATCGTCAGCCCCTGAACAAAGACCGAGAAGGCGACGACGGTGAAGGTCACCGTCACGATTTCTTTCCGCATCGGCATGGTTTCGGGCAGGCCCAGCGCGAGGGCCAGCGCCAGCGCGCCCCTCAATCCGCCCCAGAATAATACATGTTGATGTTTGGCCTTGATCTTCAGCTTCGTGCCGCGGAAGAGCGCTGCGAAGGGGTAGATGGCAAAGGCGCGCCCCAGCGTCACCAGCAATATGGCGCAGAGCGCGGCGCCCAGCACGGGGCCGAAGTTCTGCTGCGTTTCATGGATGCCGATGAGGATGAAGATGAGCGAGTTGGCGACGAAGGCTGCGTACTCCCAGAAATCCGTCACCGCTTCGCGGCCCTTTTCCGATATTGCGCCGAGGAAGCCGAAGTTGCCGGTGATAAGGCCTGCCGTCAGGCAGGAGAGAACGCCCGAGAAGTGGAAGTGTTCGGCAATCAAGAAAGACCCGTAGGCGATGATGGTGGTGAAGGTGATTTCGACCAGATGGTCTTCGGTGCGCCCGGCGATCAGCAGTACGCCGAAGGCGACGGCTGCGCCGACAATAATGCCTCCGCAGACTGTTTTGGCCGCCAGAAAGGCGATGTCGCCCGCCCCCATTGCCTGCGCACCTGTGGCGATAGCAACAGCGATGACGAAAGCGACCGCGGCGGTGCCGTCGTTCATCAGGCTTTCCGCTTCTACCAGCAGTCGCAGGCGGCCGTGCACGCCTGCTTCTTTAAATGTGGCGATGACGGATACGGGGTCGGTCGCGGCGATCAGGATGCCAAAGACGGCGGCTGCCTCCCATACCCAGCCCGCGAAATAATGCATGCCAATCGCCGTTATGGCGGCCGAGAGCGCAAGACCTATGGTGACGAAAAGCGACAGGGGCGGCAGATCGCGCTTCAGCTCTTTCCACGGGATGAGCAGGGCAGCCTCGAAAATCAGCGGCGGCAGCAGGATGCTGAAGACGAGTTCTTTCGTGAAGGGCAGGTCAAAGGGCTGCACGAAAGTCAGCGCCGCGCCTGCCAGCACAAGGCCGACGCTATAAGGCAGGTGAAACCGCCTTGCCACCATGGCCACAAGGCCCGCCAGGAGGAGGAGGAATTCGATTTTATAGACAGCGGTTTCCATGTCAGTTAAGCCCGTTGATTAAAATATGCGCATAGATGCCGGCAGCATAGCCCAGCGCGATGGCCCATGTCCACTTCAGGTGCGCGAAGAAGGTATAAACGCCGCGCGCCTGTCCCATCAGCGCCACGCCGGCCGCCGAGCCGACCGACAGCAGCGAGCCGCCGATGCCCGCCGTGAGCGTCACCAGCAGCCACTGGTTGTGGCTCATGTCCGGCGCCATGGTCAGCACTGCGAACATGATGGGGATATTATCGATGATGGCCGACAGGATGCCGACCAGTATGTTGGCCGTGGTCGCGCCGAGGTCTTTATAAAAATAATCCGACATCAGGCTCATGTAACCCATCGCCCCCAGTCCGCCGACGCAGAGCATAACGCCATAAAAGAACAGCAGCGTATCCCATTCCACGCGCTTAAGGCTGACGAAGGTGTCGAAAGGCTTCTGCGCCGGTTTATAGAGAGGCATGCCCGGCAAGGCCGGAATTTCGACCCAGTTGCGCTGTTCTTGCCGCTCGATGAAATGGCCGTAAACTTTCAGCAGTCCCAGACCCGTCATCATCCCTAGAAAGGGTGGCAGGTGAAAGACATGGTGCAGCAGCACGGTCATGGTGATCGTGAAAAGGAAGAGGGCTATGATGACATAGCCACCTTGCTTGACTTTTTCTGTTTGCGCGGAAGCAGTCGGGTTGACCTTCGGTATCGCAAAGGACATGGCGAGCGCGGGGATGAGCCAGCTGACGACGGAGGGTATGAACAGCGAGAAGAATTCGCCGAAGTTCACAAGTCCTTTTTGCCAAACCATCAGGGTCGTGATGTCGCCGAAGGGGCTGAAGGCACCCCCCGCGTTGGCCGCGACGACGATATTGATGCAGGACACGACAAGGAAGGCCGGATGCCCCTGTCCGATGGCCATCGCCACGGCCCCCATGACCAGCGCGGTCGTCAGGTTGTCGGCGAAAGGCGAGATGAAAAAGGCAAGCACCCCCGTCACCCAGTAAATGGCGCGCAGCGACATGCCGGAAGCGACAAGTTTTGCCCGCATTGCGCCGAAAACGTTACGTTCGTCCAGAGTGTTGATGTATGACATCGCGGCCATCAGAAAGAGCATGAGTTCGGCGAATTCCAGCAGGTTATGGCGCAGCAGTGGGGCCACTTGTTCGCCCATGCCTTCCTGCTGGTAGCGCCAGGCGACCAGCACCCAGATCAGCCCTGCGAACAGCATCACGGGCTTGGATTTCTTCAGATGGATGTTTTCCTCGATCACCACCAGCGAATAGGCGATGCCGAAAAGCACAAGGCAGGCATGGCCCATCCAGTGCGCGGTAAAATCGGGCACGGTCGTTATGGCCGCCAGCGCAGGGAACGGCATGGAGACCGCCAGCAGCGATAATGCGGCAATGAATGCCTTATTCATTTTCATGTCGCGGTTTCCCTTAAAACTGGCCCTACAGCAGTTTAAAGGAGAGGGCTATGCAAATTCAAGCAAATCAGGCTTGTGGCATGGAACAAACAGAGGATACGCGCCGTTGGTGCTTTAACCGGAAAAAGGTGCGGAATGCATAACGAACCCCTGAAAGACAAATCGGGCGCCGAAAACGCCCTGCAGGGCGCGCCCCGCAACGGCGGGCACCCGCCGCGCGACGCATCCGACCGCATCGCGCTGGCGCTGACGAAATTCCTGCGCTTTATCGCCGACGCTTTTTTCAAGAAACGCTACGGCCACCGCGCGGTGGTGTTGGAAACCGTCGCCGCCGTGCCGGGCATGGTGGGCGGGATGCTGCAGCACATGAAATGCCTCCGCCGCATGGAGGAAGACCACGGCTGGATAAAGGCGCTGCTGGACGAGGCCGAGAACGAGCGCATGCACCTGATGACCTTCATTGCCGTTGCGCAGCCGAACGGCTTCGAGCGCCTGATCATCCTTCTGGCGCAGGGGATATTTTTTAACGCCTTCTTTGTTTTATACCTGCTATCGCCGCGCACGGCGCACCGGCTGGTGGGTTATTTCGAGGAAGAAGCGATCGTCAGCTATTCCGCCTATCTCTCCGAAATCGACTCCGGCGCGCATGAAAACATCCCCGCGCCCGACATCGCCCTGAAATACTGGAAACTGCCGGCCAGCGCGCGGTTGAAAGATGTTGTGCAGATCATCCGTGACGACGAAGCGCGGCACAGGGACGTGAACCATAAATTTTCGGATGAACTGCAGCCGCAGCGGCGCACGGTCACTTCTTCGGCGGCTTGATCCAAGCCTTTGAAATCTTCTCGCGGTAGGCGGCGGAGGTTTTTTCCTCCGTATTCGCCGGCGGCTGCATCAGGTCGAGCGGGGCGATGCGTTCCTTGCGTGTGACGGCATTGGCAAGGCTGTAATGGACGATCTTCGCAAAAGGCGAGAGCTGTTCATCCTGCGTCACATAGCGCGGCAGCTCGTGGAAGCTTTTGACCAGCATCCATTTCGGCAGCAGCGATTTCACGCGTTCCTTCACCGTCTTGCCGTCTTTCTCGCGCGTTTCCCAGTCTTTCTTGTTCACGGCGGCGGTGATGACGGCGGAGGTCTCCGACAGCGGCTCGATCTTGAGCTTATGCGCGAAATTGGTGAAAAGCGCGCGCAGCGGCTCCCACAGCCGGTTCTTGAACAGCACCAGCTTGTCGTTGGTGGCCTCCAGCGACAGCGTGGTAAAACGGTTCTTTTCCTTTTTCGGCTGCGACATGACGCCGACGCCGATATTGACGACTTCGGCCAGCGCGGCGCGCGCGTCGTCTTCCTTGTACCCGACATCGCGCATCATTTTCAGCGAGGCGTTGAAACATTCCTGCGCCGTAATCGTGCCGGCGCTATAGCCGAAGAAAGTAATATTGCGTAAATTCTTCTTCGCCTCGTCGAGCTGCAGGGGCGTGCCCGTCACGCTGCCGTCGTCGTTCAGCTTAAAATCTTTCGCCACCAGCGGCATGATAACGCCGCCGGCCAGTTTCTTCGCTGCCTTGCAGAACCGCGCTTCGGGCTCGATGCTATAGGCGGCGACGTTGAAGATATCCTTCAGGTCCTTGTGGCTATAGACCAGCACTTCGGGCGCGGGGTCTACCGCCGGCAGCAGGCCTTTTATATTGCGCATCGCGGTGCGCACGTGCTGCGGCGTGGAATCCTGCGTGAAAAATCCCGAGAGGAAAATAACAGTGGGGCGCGTGATATGCAGGCCCGCGGTGTCGATTTCGACCAGCCCGCTTGTGCCTTGTTCGCCTTTAGCCGATCTGCGCCAGAGTTTCGCCATTCGCGCCTCTTGTTGTCACAGACACCCTTTGCCGTCGGCAAGAAGGATAACAAGCATTGCTCGAGCGGTCAAATGACGTTACGTAAACTTACACAAAGCAGGCGCGGATGGCGGCGCTGAGCGCCTGTATGGCTTTCACGTTCTTGTTTTCCACGCGGAAGATCAGGCAATGCTCGTCATAAAAAACCGGCGCCTTGGGCACGCGGGCGAGTTTCTGGCGCGCCCGCACGGCGACCTTGGCTGGCAGGATGCCGATGCCCGCGCCATGCGCGGTCAGGTCTGCGATCACCTCGAGGTTGCCGGAAGTGACCATGCGCGTGAAATCCATGCCCGCCTTTTTCAGTTTTTTTAGCAGCGATTGCGACTGTAAAAGATCGGGGTCGCAGATCAGCACCGATTTGTTCGCGTTCTTCGCCGCCGTCCAGAGCGTCACTTCATCCTGGCAAAGATGATGGATCACAAGGTCGGGGTGGGCGACGGGGTTCACGACGATGCCGATATCGGCCTTATGGCTCACCACTTCCTCCGCCACCTTGCGCGATAAATCGTGGCGCAGCGTGATATCCAGCTTCGGGTGATCCTGCAGCAGTTGCGGCAGGAAATCGCGCAGCAGGTTCAGCGCGACAGAAGGATGGCAGCCGATGGCATAGCTGCCCTGTATTTCATTGACCGAGGCCAGTGCCTGCGTGCGCACGCCTTCCCATGTCTGCAGCAAATGCCGCGCGTGGTTCAGCAATTGCTTGCCGGCCTGCGTCAGCGTCACGCCGCGCTTGCTGCGCGCCAGCAGCGGCGCGCCCACCGCATGTTCGAGCCGCTGCATGGCCAGCGACAACGACGGCTGGCTGATGCCAAGGCGTTCGGCGGCGCGGGAGACGTTCAATGTGCTGGCAACTTCGATGAAGTAGGTCAGGTCGGCGGGGGAGGGGATCATAGCTTTCACCTATCATAAATATACGACCTTAATATTATACCTATGTTCTGCGCAGGGCTAGGGTTTAGGCATGGGGCGGGAAACAAAGCCCCTGATTTTGGAAAAACATTTAACGAGGAGAGATGATATGTGCGGACCCTACGGAGATAACATCAGGAACTGGCTGCCTTACGACCGCGAGGTCACCAAGGCCTTCAACAAGTTTGCAGGGAAGGAAGTCAACCCTGCCAACCCGAACGATCCGGTTCTGGAAGAAATGAGGAAGCAGGCCACGAACTTCTATAGCCACCTGCGCCTTGTCGCCCCCGGCACCACGCGCGACGGCATCGACGAGCCCATCACCCGCATCAACGCCGAACTGCAGGACGCCGGCAACGGCAAATGGAAGATCGGCAACCGCTTCTTCCGCGGCTAACCCTTACAGGAGATAAAAAATGCCCAAGAATATTTTCAACATCAAAGCCACGCCCGAACCCGAATTCAAGCCCGACGCCTACCATATCCACATCTACTTCAAGCCCGGCGAGGCGTCGGAGAAAAACGCTATCGAGGTCGCGCGCACGATCGACAGCCGTTTCCCGGGTGCGGTGGAAGACATGCACCGCGTCGGCAAGGTGGGCCCGCATACCGAGGCGAACATCGGGATGACCATCACGCCGGAATCGTTTGGCGCGGTGCTGGGCTGGCTGCAGATGAACAACAAGGGGCTTTCCATCCTTATCCACCCGCGCACGGGGGACGAGCTGGTGGATCACGGCGACGCCGCACTCTGGCTCGGCAAGCCGGTGCCCTTTAATGAAAAGTTCTTCGACCAGTTCAGGCCGCAGGCGCCGAAAGGCCCTTCGCTGCAGTAATTGTGACGGATAACAGGGACGCGGGGTGGCAACATCCCGCGTTCCGCTTTTCAGGGGCGTTTTACCAGCCGCATCTTGCGCCTTGCGAACCAGACATCGCCGTAGCTGACGGATAATTCCTCGCCCTTGGGTATGTCGCGCAAGGCCGTGAGGGTTGCGTAAGGATAGAGATCGTCGACGGAAAAGCTGTACTTCGTGTTCGGGTCGACCATGTGGTTGCAGAGCGACGTGATGCCGAGCGGCAGGCAGCAGGTGTCTTTCGGGATGTCGATATTGATCGATTTCAGGAATTTTTCGGGGAAGCTCGCCGCGCTGAAAACGTAGTTCGTCAGCATCGTCTCATGGATGTTGGGGCTCTCTTTGGTCGGGAAAATCATGACAGGCGCGACTTCGACCGTTTCGCCCTCTTTGATGTCCTGCAGGCAGAAAACACCGCGGCCCTTGTCCTGCACCTCTTCAAGATACAGGCCGGGGTTGCGGAAAAGTATCAGCGGCTTATTCTTTTTTGAAAACATGCGCGGCTCCCTTGGCTTTGAGCCTAGCAGAAGCGGCGGAAAAAGACAGCGGGTCAGCGCTTATGACAACATTTTAATCTGCGGCGCCTTTGTGTTATAGTGCCTGCATGTCTGACACGCCCGTTCCCGCCAAAACTGTCAACGAAATCCTCGCCTTTTTCGACCGCACGGCGGACCAGTTCCTGTCGCGCGCCGAATTGCGCGCCAAGCTCAAATCGGGGCAGAAGCTGCGCATCAAATACGGCGTCGACGTGACGACGCCCACCCTGCACATCGGCCATGCCGTCAATTTGTGGCTGATGCGCTACATGCAGGACCGCGGGCACAAGATCGTTTTCGTCATCGGCGATTTCACCACGCGCATCGGCGACCCCGACGGGCGGCTGGAAACGCGCCCGATGATTCCGCAGGAAGACATCGAGCATAACGCCAGCCTTTTCATCGAACAGGCGCGGATGGTGCTCCGCTTCGACGATCCCTCGCTGATCGAGGTGCGCCGCAATTCGGAATGGTACGGCAAGATGCCGCTCAACCAGTTCATGGACCTGCTGTCGCTGGTGACGCATGCGCGGCTGATTGCCCGCGACATGTTCCAGATGCGCATCGCGCAGGGCAAGGAAATTTACGCGCACGAGCTGGTTTACCCGATATTGCAGGGTTTCGATTCAATGACGGTGAAGTCGGATCTGGCCATCATCGGCTCCGACCAGATGTTCAACGAAACGCTGGGCCGCCTGCTGCAGGAAAAATTCGGCGGCAAGCCGCAGACGCTCGTCACCACCAAAATCACCCCCGGCATCGACGGCAAGGGAAAACAGTCGAAAAGCGCCGGCAACTATATCGGCCTGACCCACAGCCCGCGCGATAAGTTCGGCCGCATCATGAGCATCCCCGACGGCTTGATCGAGGAATATTTCCGCATTTATACCGACGTGCCCATCAAGGACATCGAGGACATGCGCCCCTTGATCGAGGCCAAGCCGCGCGATGCGAAGATTTTGCTGGCCCATGCGCTGGTGTCCCGTTACCACGGCGAAAAAGCGGCGGAGCACGAACAGGAATGGTTCGTCAACGCCGTATCGCGCGGCGGCGTGCCCGAGGATATCCCCGCGCTGCCGGTGATGGACGAGCGCTTGGTCTGCCTTGAACTCATCAAGATGGCGCGGCCCGAGAAAAGCAACAGCGACAACCGCCGCCTGATCAAGCAGGGCGGGGTGGAGCTGAACGGCAAGAAAATCACCGAGCCCGACGCCGTGCTGGGTCTTGCCACCAACGATATTTTAAAGGTCGGCAAGCGCAGCTGGTTCCGCATCGTCGTGGTGCGGATGACCGACCTGGTGACCGACCGGTTGCTGCTGCGCGAGATGAAGCTGGAGAACATCGACCTCGCCGTCAAATACGTGCCGGAATGGGAGGTGTCGAAATACATCAGCCAGCTGCCGCAGTCGCGTATCATGCAGAACACGCTGGCGGCCGATGCCTTCAGGCGCGTCATTAACCAGCCGCCGCCCCGTACCGAATGGCTCTGGACCATCGCCAGCCGCGAAAATCCGAACGAGGTGATCGGCGTCGCCCACCTGCGGCGCGAGGCGGAAAGCGGCAGCCAGAACGTCTGGCTGGGCCCGCAGTTCCAGAACGACGATATCGTGCGCGAGGCCATGGTCGCGCTGAACGAACATGCCTTCAACGAGCTTGGCTTCAACACCATGCTCTACCGCAACGCCTTCAGGCACGCGTCAAGGGATGCCGAGGCGCTGCGCACCCAGTTCATGAAACTGGAGCCGGGGCTGCGCAAGCACGACGACGCGGCGACGCTCAGCGTCTCGCGCGAAGCCTGGCGCCAGTCGCATCCCAAGGGCGCGCAGCAGCTGGCGATGGACAAGCTCTCGCCCTCGCTTGTGCTCGAAAAAACCGCGCGCGGGCTGAGCCTGCCGAAATGGGTGCTGCCGGGCGAAGACGTGCCGCCGGGCTTCGAGCGACTGAACCTGCCGCCGCTGGATATTTCTCGCGCCATCGGCCTGCCGATCTGGTCGCTGCCGGGGCAGGCGCTGCCGCCGGGCTTTACGCTGTCGCAAATGTTATCGCTCGACATCGCGCCCGGTGAAATTCTGCCGCTAGGCTTCGTGCCGGGACGCATTTTGCCGCCGCATGCCTCGATCAGTTCGCTGATGGAATTGAAACTGATGCCGGGGCAGATGCTGCCGCCGGGGTACGTGATGGGCGCAGGGATGGAGCTGGGCGATACGTGGCTGCCGGGCCTGATGCCGGGGCAGGTGCTGCAACCGACTGCAGGACAGCCGAAGCAGCGCGGCACGATGCCGGCCTTCGAGGCGCCTGCGTGGCTGCTCAAAAACCAGCCCGCGCCGGGGCTCGATGCAAACCTGAAAGTCCAGATCGCACCCGGCACGCAACCGCCGCTGCGCGTCAAGCCAAAGCCTGAGCCGAAGAAAAAGCCGCTACCCAACCCCTTCGCGCCGCCAGCGCCGAAACCCCCGGGTGAAGAAGATTGACATTACGAAAAATCATGGTATAGTAATCACCATGAAACAGGTGTTTTCCAGCTTTGTCTTCTTCTCTTATTACCCCGCCCGGGGTCAGTAATATTTTTGCCCGCTTGGGCCCTTCATCACAGTACAATGCTTTTAAGAACCTGAGGGTAATGCCATGGGTGTCCCGCCCGTCACCACAAAACAGCTGAACGAGATCCTTGCGCATTTCGAGCGCACGGCCGACCAGTTTTTCTCCAAGGACGAATTCAAGGCGCGTTTGAAAAGCGGCCAGAAGCTGCGCATCAAATACGGCGTCGACGTTACCGCGCCCACGCTGCATATCGGCCATGCGGTCAACCTCTGGCTGATGCGCTACCTGCAGGATCGCGGGCACAAGGTTATCTTTTTAATCGGCGATTTCACCACCGCGATTGGTGATCCTGATGGCAAGATGGACACGCGTCCCGTCATCCCGCAGGAAGACATCGAACGCAATGCCAAGGAATTCATCGAGCAGGCGAAGATGGTGCTGCGCTTCGACGATCCCGAACTGCTGGAAATACGCCGCAACAGCGAGTGGCTGGACAGGCTGAGCCTCCGCAACTTCCTCGAGCTTGCCTCGCAGGTCACGCATGCGAAGCTGATTTCGCGCGACATGTTCCAGAAACGCATCGAGCAGAAGCGCGAGATCCATATCCACGAAATGCTCTACCCCATGCTGCAGGGCTGGGATTCGGTGGAAATGCAGGCGGACCTGACGATCATCGGCTCCGACCAGCTGTTCAATGAAATGATGGGCCGCACGTTTCAGGAAAAAAACCGCCAGAAACCGCAGACCATCATCACCACCAAAATCACGCCCGGCATCGACGGCAAGCAGAAGCAGTCGAAAAGCCTCGGCAATTTTGTGGGGCTAGCGCATAGCCCGCGCGACAAATTCGGCCGCGTGATGAGCATTCCGGATGAATTGATCGAGCAGTGGTTTATCATCTACACCGACCTGTCGATGTCGGATATCAACGACCTGCGCCCCTTGATTAAATCCAAGCCGCGCAACGCGAAAATCAGGCTCGCGGCCGCCATCGTGGAACGCTACCACGGGCTGGAGGTCGCGGCGGCGGAGATGGAATGGTTCGAGGATACGATTTCCCGCGGCAACGTGCCCGAGGATATCCCGACGCTGTCGCTGATCACCGACCGCATGGAATGCTTCGACCTCGTAAAACTCACGCGGCCGGAAAAGAGCAAGAGCGACACCCGCAGGCTGATCCAGCAGGGCGGGGTGGAGCTGAACGGCGAGAAAATCGAGAAGCCGGATGAAGAACTGCTGCTGAAAACAAACGATATCCTGAAGGTCGGCAAGCGCAACTGGTTCCGCATCGAAATCGTCGGCGTCAACAATATCGAGACCGAAAAACTGTGGATGAAGCCGCTGGTGATCGAGGATATCGACCTGATCCGCAAATACATCCCCGCCTGGGATATTGTCCGTTACCTCAGCCGCCTGCAGGCGGCGGGCGCGACGCCCAAGAAGGAAGTGTTCAAGAAGGTCATCACCCAGCCCGAGCCCAAGACGCAATGGCTGTGGAAGATCGCCGAGAAAAAAGCGCCCGACGCCGTTATCGGCGTCGCGCACCTTGCGCGTGAAGGGGAGGGCGGCAGCCAGAACGTCTGGCTCGCCCCCGCTTTCCAGGACGCGGGGCTGGTGCACGAGGCCATGGTCGCGCTGAACGAACATGCCTTTAACAATCTTGGCTTCAATACCATGATTATCAAGGACGCCTTCGCCCATGCCGTGCGCGACGTCGAAGACCTGCGCTCGCATTTCGCGAAGCACGAGCCCGCCATCCAGCCGACCGCACAGGGCCTTTCCGTCACGCGTCAGGCATGGCAGCAGACGCATCCTCCAGTCGCGCTGCCTCCCGCACCTGTTCTCGACTGGATGCAGGAAGAAGAAATGATGCGCGTCGCCAATCCCTACAACCCGCTGCTGCCCGAGCGCGCGTTTGTCGCGCCGCCGCCGCCGCCCGTAACGCCGCCGCCAGCAGCGCCGCCTGTCACGCCACCGGTCGCCGCACCGCCGCCTGTGACGCCGACCGCGCTGCCTTTCCCGCCGTCGCAACCCGCCACGCCGCCTGCACCCCCGCCACAGCCGCCGAAGCTGACGCCGGAAGAGGAGGCGGAGCTCGAACGCCAGTTGATGGGCCCGCAGCCGCCCAAGCCGCCGATGGGCAAGTAAAATCGTTTTAAAACAGCTTCTTGGTCTGTATTGACAGAATGCAGGCCCCGCCATAGACTGCCCTTCTTGTCATATTTATAAGGACCGGGCACCGTCATGGCTGAATATCGCGGCATCGATAAATCCATCATCCTCTCCACGATCAACGAAGCGCTGGAACTGCTGGAAACCTATTCGCCCGGGCCCGAGACGCAAAAACGCATCGACAAGCTGCGCGCGCCGGATGCCACGGGTGTCTCGCCGCTGGGCGCGATCGCCAATGCAAAAGACGACAAGGAACTTGCGAATGCCATCGGTTCATCGGGCGCGACTTATCTGGTGAACCGCCTGCACAGCGTGCTGGAATTCCACGCGCTGGCCGATACCGACGGCAAGGGCAGGGGCGTGCTGGTCGCGCTGCACA
The DNA here is from genome assembly GCA_041287865.1 of Alphaproteobacteria bacterium. Lineage (GTDB taxonomy): Bacteria > Pseudomonadota > Alphaproteobacteria > Micavibrionales > UBA2020 > JAPWJZ01. The sequence goes on from JBGGMV010000069.1 coordinate 33,399, forward strand.
AATGGGGCGCCATCGGCGGCGCGATGACGATGGAATACAACGCGCTGGACGGCGAAGCCGATACTTTCCGCGCCGTCAACTGCGCGCGCAACACCGCGCTGACCGCAAAAACGCTGCAGGACGCCGCCGATATCATGCAACACGTATCACAGGATCACGGCGCGCGCGGCCGCGCCTGGCAGGCGATGACCGATTTGGTCGAAATGGGCGTCGAGGGCAAAACCGACGCGGAAATGGGCAAAGTCTTCCTGAAGCTCGACCTGCACGAACGTTATATCCTCACCACCATCCTGACGAAGGTTTCCGACCTCGGCTCCCTGAAAGACCTGAAGGTCGAAAACGCCATGGGCCGCTTCGGCGTCGCCATCGATGAATACACCACCGGCAAGGTCAACCACACCGACCCCGCAGTCAAATCCGTGCGCGACAAGGTGGAGGAAGCGCTCTCCCCCTTCTACGACACCGACGAAGTGAACATGACCGGCATCGGCATCATCGTCAGCGGCGATTTCGAGAAGGGCAAAAGCCCGCTCGGCATCGTCTTCGGCAGCACCCGCCGCGCGGCCGAGGCCGTGGCGCTGGCCCTGCCTGACCGCGAAGTGCTCGACCACACCGGCAAGCGCGTCCTGCCCAAGCCTGTCCTCAAAGCCCCGAAAACAGGGCCAAAACCGTAATACTGGACAGTTTTGATAATCAGGGTTATCTTACAGCCATCGCCAGCGGGTGTAGCTCAACGGTAGAGTTCTAGCCTTCCAAGCTAGCTGTGCGGGTTCGATTCCCGTCACCCGCTCCAATTTTTCTTCCGTATATGTTCATACAAGTTCGCTGATAGTTCTTAAATCCTTAAAACTAAACGATTTAATTACTGTCCGTGTTCTGTGATGTTCGCTGCTGCACACCTGCAGTCGAAACATTTGGGGGGTATAATGGGGGTATAAATTGTACCCCCTCAAAAATATACCCCCAGCAGAACCTCTCGTATCAACAGAAAAGCCCAGCGCGGGCTTACAGGAGGATGACTGATGGCTAAAAAAGGACTGACCGAACTCGAGTGTAAAAACGCCCAGCCGGGGAGCAAGCGGTATCGCCTCGCCGACACAGGCGGCCTTTACATGGAGATCTGGCCGAATGGATCCAGATATTGGCGTTTTAAGTATCGCTATCTCGGGAAGGAAAAGCTGCTGGCCCTGGGTGTTTACCCACTTATTACTCTGCGTGAGGCACGCGAAGCGCGAGACATTGCCAAAAAGAAAGTTTTTTCCGGCGTTGATCCATCGGCTGCCAAGAAACGCGAAAAACAGCTGGCCATCCTTAACTCTGAAAATACCTTCGAAGCGGTTGCTCGGGAATGGCATAGTCAGCAAAAGGAAAGGTGGAGTGAAGTTCACTCTAGAAATGTTCTCAATTTATTGGAACTGAACATTTTCCCCCATTTGGGCAGCCGTCCGATAGCAGATCTCACGGCACCAGAACTTCTCTCTGTTTTGCGAAAAGTAGAAAAACGCGGCGCGGCTTATCTCTCGAACCGGATCAAGCAAATCTGTGGGCAGGTTCTTCGATATGGCATCGCAACAGGCCGTGGGCTGCGTGACCATGCTGCTGACATCAAGGGTGCATTGAAGGCCACGAAAGTCGAGCACTTTGCCGCTCTCGACATCCGGGAAATGCCAGAGTTCTTGGCGGCTCTGGATAAGAACAGCGCCAGACTTTACGAGCGTACTCGCCGTGCTATTCGCTTGCTGATGCTGACTTTCGTGCGTACAACCGAACTGATTGAGGCCAAATGGGAAGAGTTTGACCTCGAAAATGCTGTCTGGGAAATCCCAGCGGAGCGTATGAAGATGAGCAAGCCTCACATCGTGCCTCTTTCTCGGCAGGCTATTGCCTTGTTGAAAGAACAGCAGGCAGAAACGGCTATATTTAAAAATTGTCCGTGGGTTTTTCCAAGTCAGATAAAGCCACTTAATCCTATGAGCAATAATACGGTCCTCTTCGCCATTGGTCGCCTTGGTTATAAGGGGCGTATGACAGGACATGGGTTCCGTGCTTTGGCCATGACAACTATCAAAGAGAAGTTAGGCTACCGACATGAAGTCGTTGACCGACAGCTGGCACATGCCCCGGCCAGTAAAGTTGACCGCGCCTATGATCGCGCCAAATTTTTAGATGATCGCAAGAAAATGATGGAAGAATGGGCTGATTACTTGGATGCGATCGTTTCCAAAAATCAGGTTATTCAAGAAAACTTGAAGAGGAGGGCGTAGAAAATGAAAAATCGGTCGTTAATCAACTATTCTTGGTGGGTGGATTACAAGGGCGTATGGGAGTTAAAACAAGCTGCCAATCTGTATTTGGGATTTGATCCTGACGTAGGTGGCACCTTTGACAGTTTTAAAGAGCTGCTGGCAAAGCATGATTCCGGTTTAATTTTAACCGATTCTGAAACAGTCTGGCCTGTGAGTGTTCTTAAAATTCCCGGGGCAAACACAGAATGGAATGATGTTCTTGATAAGGATGGAAATTGCAAAATTTCACTTGAGACTTTTATCAAAGATATGATTGAGGCGGGCAAGATCAAAAAAGTCACGGGAGATCACTTGCCTTTCGGTCTCCACTTTAAGCCGATAGAGATTGTTTCTTTCTTTCAGGAGCATTTTT
>JBGGMV010000070.1:0-13550 GCA_041287865.1 Alphaproteobacteria bacterium
AAGCGCCCCTCATCCTCCCGCGCTTCGCGCGGGCCCCTCCTTCCCCCGCCGGGGGAAGGGATCAGTTTTTCGGCGCGGGCTTTTTGGGCTCGGGCTGTGGTTTTGCGGGTTGTTGCGGCTGTTGCTGCGGGGCGGGGCCGCCGAAGGCTTTTTTGGGGGATTTGCGGAACCAGCTCATGACGGTTTCCTTCCTGCTGCTTTCACGGCGGGTTTTGCCACCATGTCCTTGTAGGGGCCGTTGTGGTCGAAGGGTTTTTCGAGGTTGATTTCGGCGATCTGGCAGACGCGTTCGGGGCAGGTGCGGATGATGATCTGCATGTCGATAGCGTCGGAGGCGCAGGCCTTCACCAGGTCTTTGAAGCCCGGCATGGCTTCCACCTCGGCCTTGCGGTAATAAGCGAGGCCGATTTCGAAGGTGACGGGGCTGAAGCGCAGGTGGCTGACGCGTTCCAGCGCGAACCCGCCGAAATATTCTTCCTTCAGCTTGATCGTATCGAGGCCGTTGAATTGCGCGTTCAGCCTGCGTTCGTCCTCCAGCATTTTATCGAGCCAGAGGCTGATGCGGGTCAGGTTTTCGCTCATGTCATCCGCCAGTTTGGCGCGGATGCGTTCTTTACGCTGGTCTTGCAGGTCGCGCAGTTCGGCGAAGCTTTCACGGGCGCTTTTGGTTGCGGGGGCGGGGGCTTTTGCGGGTTTTTTCGATGCAGCCATGGGTATTCCTCTCGTACTATTGCCGTTGTTTGACGTTTTTTATTTTTAGCGAGAGGTCGCCTGCCGGAAATTACGGGCTGGGCGCCTTGTTGCCGAGCGTGATGGGCTTCATCACTTTGGCTTCCTGTTTCAGGGCCATTTGCTCGTCATACTTGTGCAGCGTCTCGACTTCCGAGGGGAAGTGGTCGCGCAGTGTTTCAAGATATTTCTTGCGGTCTTCCGCGGGCATTGCTTCCAGCTGCTTCAGCGCGTCGACGAAGACGGCGGGCGTGCCATCGGCGGGAGCCGTGGGAACGGGGGCGGGAGCGACGACCGGTTTCGGCTTCGGCGTGGGAATGGGATTGTATTTCGCCTGTTGCGCCCATTTTGCCTGTTGTTGTTTGCGGCGATGGTCTTTGCTGAGTTTCGAGATGCCGCCGAAGACCGTGCAGACCGCGACAGGGGCCGCGACAAATGCGCCGACGCCAGCCAGTACGCCCAGCGCCTTGCCTGCGCCAGCGGCGACGACTGCGCCGTAGGCTGCGTAAGCGGCGAATGCGCCGATGCCGGCGAGGCCGATTGCAACCGCGGCCACGATCAGCAGCAGGCCGCCGATCAGTTTGCCGATACCATCCATGTTACCCCTGAGTGCGCCGTTTTCCATTGCTGTGTCCTCGCGTTATGGTTTTTCTTCTGTGCGGAGAATAGGAAATTTACTGCTTTATGTCAAATTTAATATATTGTTTAAAATCAATGATATAAAGTCTATGCGGCGCCATATGTTGACTTATGTACCCCATACGGCTAGACTGCCTGCATTGGGAAAATTCAGGGATGCATGTGGAGGCGTGAGAGAAATTGGCCGGCAAACCTGTTTTGACTCCTGACCAGCAAAAAGCATTCAACAAATCACTGCGCAACGGCATCGAGCGCAAAGACATGACGATGATCAAGCTCGCGCTTGATAACGGGGCCGAGCCGAACATCCTTCTCTTCGCGGGCATCGATTACAAGCCGACGTTCAAGGACAAATTCAATTACAGCAACCCGATGGCCTTCGCGCTTGAATGGGTGCAGGTGGCGGTGGAATACGGCGCGGATGTGAATGCCACGCGCAACGACGAAGATAAAAGGCCTTACGCCGCGCTGCACTGGAATTACATCAATTTCAACGCCGATATTGCGGCGTTTTTGATCGAGAAGGGCGCAAATGTCGATACGCCTACGTCCTTCGGCAATACGCCGCTGTTGCGCTGCATGCGCGACGGCAAGGTGGAGCAGGCGGAATTCTACCTGTCGAAAGGCGCAGACCCGCTGAAGCCTTGCGGCGAAAAGCTGGACAATTTCCCGCTGAAGGAATTGCAGTCGACCGAAAAGATCAAGGCGAAGCACAAGCCCGCGCTTGAAATGCTGATGATGCAGCACACCAGGCCGCAAGCCCCCGCAGCGCCTGTGCCCGCGCCGGAACCTGCGCTTTCGGAAACCATCGAAATTTCCAGGCCCATCGTTCTGAAACAGCCGCAAACCAAGAGTTTTTCGCTGTAGTCCCATAATTCCCTCTCCCCTTGTGGGAGAGGGATGTGAGCGTAGCGAACAAAGGGTGAGGGGTATAATCTATTGCAGGCGTTAGCCTGCTCCAAAGCTACTTTATATGACGCGCGGACGCGCTACCACTCACCCTAACCCTCTCCCACAGGGGGAGAGGGGACAGGGGTTGTAAGGCTGTATTCCGGGATGCTATCGTTAGCACTGCAGGATTTCCCATGCTGGACACAATCAAAAACTGGTGGAGACAGGACTTTACCCCGCGCGGCGAGGCGCTGGTGGTTATTGCCATGCTGCTGCTGGTCACGCGGCTGATTGCGAACGCGGTGATGAACCAGTTTTACGACACGGGCGCGCTGTCGGATACCTACAGTTTCTCGGCGCTGGCGTGGCGGAACGACTGGACGCTGGAACAGTGCAAGGGGCTGGGCGGCGGCAGTTTCTTTATCGTCCATATTTCGTGGTTCTTCTGGATCCCCAGTTTAATCAGCTATCTGTTCGAGATGGACCGTATTCCGTTCTTCTCGCTCTTCCACGGCACGCTGCATGCGACGCTGGCGCTGGGCGTCTGGGTTCTGCTGAAAGAATTATGGCCGGGCCGGCGGTGGTGGGAAGTTGTCTCGCGTGCGGCGATCGCTTTCGCTTTCGCGTTTAACGCCAACAGCCAGTCGATGCTGGGGCAGGCGCATCAGGAGATTGCGGGGCCGGCCTTTACGCTGCTGTTTTTATGGGCGCATTTCAACAAGCGGCCGGGTGTTGCGCTGATATCGTTTATTCTTGCGCTCTCGCAGCGGGAGGATATGGGTTTCCACATTTTTGGCGCGCTGTTTTTAGTGCTGCTCCTGGACTGGGTGCGGCGCGTGCCGCGCACGGCGTGGAAGGGGCTGGCGATTTATGCGGCGACCGCGATCCTCTACAGCATCGGCGTGCTGCTGCTGAAAACCTACGTCATCGGCGACGGCGGCATCTTCAAGAACCATTACCTTGGCGCGCTGCCCTTTGGTCATGTGACCGAAAACCTGCTCTGGACGCGGATCGAGAACCTGATGCTTTACCGCCACTGGATCATCGGCCCCGGCATCGTGGCGCTGCTCTGGGCGGCGGCGGCGCGGAATCCTTATATTGTATCCGGCTGGTTTGCCTTCGGCCCGTGGCTGCTGGTGAGCGTGCTGGCCAAGATCGATATCGCGGGCAACCTTGACCTGCACTACGCCTATCCCTTCGTGATCGCGGGCGCATGGCCGCTGCTGGCGATTAGCAAATCTTTCTGCGAGCCGCGCCGCATCGCGCCCTCCAGCGTGAAACTGGTCGTGCCCTTTGTGGCGGCGCTGTTGCTGGTGCAGCAGCCGGTGTCGGTTTATCCGCTGCTGCTGAAACACCGCTGGTTCAATTTCACGCTGCAGCCCGCGACGCTGGCCGCCGACAGCTTCAGCGAGATGGAGCGCCGCATCCACATCGCCCTGCCCGAGCTGGGCGAGACGCGCGCCGACATGGCGGCCTTTGGCATCGCGCCCTATGATTTCGACCAGTGGATACATACCTTCAGGACCGAATGGTGGAGCCCCTCCAGCCAGTCGTGGGAAAAGATCACCGAGCCGGAATCGGGCGTCGATACCGTCTTCTATTTCACCGAGGCCTATCAGGAGGACGCGGTGAAGGCGCTGCTGAAGGAAAACGCGCTTGAAAACCATTACCGGCTGCCGGGCACGAAGCTTTACGTCTCGACGCGGCTGAAACTCAGCGACATGCCGGCGTTTCGCGGCGTGCTGATACCGGCGCCGGCGCCGAAGGAAGCTCAATAGATTTTGATCAGGCGGCTTTGGGCGGCGCGGGCAGCAGCAGCAGCGGCTTGACTGCGGGCTTGCCTTCGGTCAGTGCTTCGGCGACCTGCGGCAGGCTGTCGACGCCGTCGCCGGGGCCTGCAACGGCCTTGGCGGTGAAAATCGGGCTCATCGAGCGGGTCGCCGCGGAAACGGTCGACTTGGTGCCGTCCTCGAAGATCACTTCGATTTTCTGCTTGGGCGCGCTGCGCTCCCGGATGGTGTCGGTGATGCGTTTCAGTTCCGCCTGCGTGTAAAAGGTGGCGGCGTAGCTGGCGGCGGGAGGAACGACGGCGATGGCGGCCGCGACGGGCAGCACAAAGGCCATCATCGGAAGACCGAAGAGGGCAAGCGTGCCGGCAATCGCCGCTGCACCAAGCACCCAGCCGATCAGGCCTTTGATGCTGAAGTTTGCCTTAACCCTCCGGTCGAGCTTTTCGGCGTCTGCTTTGCGCGCGGCCAGCTCCTTGTCGTCCATCTGGGCGAGGGTTTCGGGCTTCACATCCAACATCGTGGGCGCCTCCATTCTTTAATATATGATCAAATATCCCATAAGGCGCGGCACATGTCAAATGAACGCGCTTCAAAGCATTGATTTATAATGATTTTCTAGTCCTTGTCCCGCTCCCGTGCGAATCCCATTTTCGGGCCGGTGATAAGGTCATCGGGCAGCCAGATGTCGGCGGCGGTGATGACGGTTGAATCCTCCGCTGTCGCGTCCGATCCAATGATGCGCCGCGCCTGCTTGGCGACGGTGCGCTCGAAGACCGTCCGCACGCCGCGCCCGTTGCCGAACGAGGTCTTGCCGACGTCGTCCAGCTGGTCGACGAAGCGGGCGATTTCCTCCTTCGCATCATCCGAAACCGAATAGGCATGGCGGGCGGCAAGGCCGTCCATCATCTGCAGCAGCTCGGGCACGGTGTAGTCGGGGAAGGTGATAAAGCGGGAGAAACGCGACTTCAACCCTGTGTTGACGGAGAGGAAACTTTGCATTTCTTTCTCGTAGCCCGCCGCGATGACGACGAAGCGGTCGCGCCGGTCTTCCATCAGCTTGAGCAGCGTATCAATCGCTTCATAACCGTAGTCACGGCCGCTGTCGCTGCGCACCAGGGCATAGGCTTCGTCGATAAACAGCACGCCGCCCTCGGCGCGGTTGACGGCGTCGAGCACGCGGGGGGCCGTGGTGCCGATATATTCGCCCACCAGATCGCCGCGGCTGACTTCGACCACATGGCCGCTTTCAAGATAGCCGAGACCCGCAAAGACGCGGCCCAGCAGGCGCGCAACGGTCGTCTTGCCGGTGCCGGGGTTGCCCAGGAACACGCTGTGCAGCGAGACGTAAGCTTCCGGCAGTTTCTTTTCGCGGCGCATCTTGTTCAGTTGCAGCAGGCTGATGAGTTCCTGAATCTGGTCCTTCACCACGCCAAGGCCGACAAGGTCGTTGAGCGGCTGGATGAGCGTGCTGATTTCCTCGGTGCGGGTTTTTTCCTCCGGCACGCAGGCGGCGGTGATGGGCAGCGGCAGGATAGGCGAGGGGGCAGCGGCAGCTTCGGGCTTGTCCGGCACGGGTATCGGCCCATAGGCAGTCAGCGTCGAACCGGGGCCGCCGGCAAGCTTGACGCTGTCGGTCAGCTTGGCGTTATAGGTCTCGGTCGTGGCCGGCGTGATGAAGTCGAGGTCGCCATGCGGGTCGATCGCCTGCACGGCCACGCGGTTGACAAGGCATTCCTGCAGCAGCTTGTCGACAAGGTAGACGTTCTGCTGCTTTTCGATGCCGCGCGACATGCGCTTGGCGATAACGGCCAGCAATTTGCTTTCCGCGCCGGGGTCGACCTCGATGCCGGTCTCGCGCGCCTGCCGGCGCAGAATTTCCAGCATTTCCGGCGCGGTGTAATCCTGGAACGGCACCGAAAAGCGGAATTGCGAGATCAGGTTCGGCGAATAACCGCCAAGGCGGCGCAGCATATCGCCGTTCTGGTTGTCGTACATGACCAGCAGCGTATTCTCGTCCTCCGCCATTTTCGACAGCCAGTCGGCGATCATGCGCTCGGCGATCATTTCCTTGCCGCCGGTGGGCGTGTAATCGGAATAGATCACCATCACGCCGTTTTTCCAGTTCGGCCACATGCGCGAGAGTTCATAGTCGATATCGGAGGGGCGGTAAACCTGCGACAGGTTCACAAGGTTGATTTCGTTGATGCCGGCCTTGTGCAGCACGCCCATCTGCACCAGTTTCGAGGCGATGATGCGCGTGAACATGCGCTTGCCCGTGCCGTCCTTGCCGACAAGGTGCAGGTGGGGCATGAAGCCGCCGCGGTTGCGGCGCATGGCGATGGCGCTCATTTCCTGCGCATAGCCGACGATATCTTCGAAGACGATACGCGGCTCCGCCCAGCCGACGGCGGTCTTCACGGCCTGGTCGGGGAAGCGGAAATTGGTGCGGTAATAGTTGTCGAGCAGCGTTTTCGCGCCCTGCAGATTGCCCTGCGCCGCGATCTCGAGGTTCTGCATCGCCACGCCTTCGTTGATCTCCACCCCGTAGCCGCGCAGGTAGCAGATGCCCAAAAGGCGGTGGTACTGGTAATACTTGTCGACCTTGTCCCATGTCTTGATATGGTCGGCGAGTTTCGAGAGGTTGTTATAGGCCTCGTTCTGGTAGGCGATTTCCTCGCCCCGGGTGTTGCGGCTGTCGGGGATGATGTTGTCGATCAGCACGCGCGCAAGGTCGAGATAGGCGCGGTAATAGCGCAGGTTGGAAAACTTGCGGAAGATGCGGAGCGCCTCCATCACGTTCTTTTCGCAGCCGTCGCCCCAATAGTTGCAATAGCCAAGCTCCCATTCCGCCGTCGGGTGCCCGCGCTCCTGCGCAAGGCGGAAATAGGTATAGCCGCGCGCCACGCTGCGCTGCGGATAGCTGGAATTGTAGATATGCACGATGCCAAGCTCGAACGCCGCCTCGGGGCTGCCAAGGGCGCTTGCTTTTTCCAGCGTCTTGATGCCTTCGGCGAAATTCGCCGGGATGAATTTGTGCTTGACCTTGTCCTCGGTCATCGCCTTGCCGTAGTAGTAGAGCGCGTAAGGATGGTTGCGCTTGGCAGCGGCCTTGATGATGTCGAGCGCGCCGGCGGCGTCGGGCTCCATTTTCAGCTCGGGGATGCCGGCGGCTTTTTTCTCCGCCATCCAGACGATGGCGGGGCCGTAATCGAGCGCGGCGGCTTCCTGCGCCTTGCGCCATTTGGTCTCGGCGGGCGTGGCCTCGGCCGCGATCAGCGCGTCGAACTCGTCGGTCAGCATCTTGACCGTGTGTCCGTCCTCGTTCGCTGCCCCTGGCTTGATGATTTCCTTCATGCGGAATCCTCCCGATTATAGTTTAGATGGAGGGGCTTAACGAAAGGTCAATAGGGCATTGATTATGCAAAGGAATTCAAGCTCGCAGGGGCTATTCTTTGCATTATGGAAAAATGTGTGCCATTATCCGGCCCCAGCAGATATGGGAGACATTTATGAGTGTATCAAAGATTTTCAATTACCTGAGCGGCGAGCCCGACTGGCATTTCACCATCGATGAAATTTTCGGCAAGCGCGAACGCTCTGTCATGATGCAAACCACGCGCGCCGGAAGATTTGTCGAGCGCGCCATCACGCTGACCGGTTGTTTCATGGCCGTCTCCGCATCCATCGCAACCGCCAACCCGGCGCCTTTGCTCTGGTGCATCGGCGCGAAAGCGGGCGGCGTTGCCGGAATGATGGTCACCAATTCACTGATGGATAGGTAAGAACCTTTTTCAAGGAAAAGGCGCAGGGGATGTGGCCCAGCACTTTGTTTTGAATCAGTTTACTCCGACCCCTTTGATCGGGGCGTGATAGTATAGTAAATATATTTATGCCAAACTAATATTATGAGCAATATCAGCGCTTTAATGATATACAATTGACATAATACAGAATCCGGATAATATAGCTGTCCAAGGCTGGATGTGAATAACGGACACAGCGATTTTCCTTTAGTGGATTGTTTCTCGCGTGTCACAGACTGCATTCCCAAAACAATCAATCATGAATTTTATCAGGAATGCAAAGGTCAGCCATGCAAAACACGCCGCCACTCAGCAACCGTTTCATCAATGTCGTGCAGGGTAAAACACTCGACAGGTTTTCAGTTTACGAGCTGCACGACGCGGCGCGCGACGGCGATAAATACATGCTGCTTCACTTGCTGGCGATGGGCATGAGCGTCGAGCAGCCGACGCGCTGGGGCCAAACGCCGCTTGTGACGGCGGTCGAGGCCGGACAGACGGAAATCGTGCGGCTGCTGATCGGCAAAGGCGCCAACGTCAATGCCAAGAACAGATCGACCCAAACCGCCCTGATGCTGGCCGTGCAAGGCGGCCACACCGAAATCGAAGGCCTGCTGCGGGTGGCTGGCGCCCTGACGGAGACTACGACGTGGTACGGCTACAAGGCCGCGGATTACAGGCCGAAGTAATTCCGCGCGTTATTCGCCCATCACTTCCTTCACCTTCGTCGCGAGTTGCTTGAGGGTGAAGGGTTTGGGGAGGAAGTAGACGTCGGCGCCGAGGTGCTCCTTGAAACGGTCTTCGGCATAGCCCGAGATGAAGATGATTTTGATCTTCGGGTATTTTTCTTTGACGATCTTGGCCAGCGTGGTGCCGTCCATTTCGGGCATCATCACGTCGGTGATCAAAATTTCAGGATCGAATTTCTTTTCTTCCAGTATCTGCAGCGCGGTCTGGCCGCCGGGGGCGTCCATGACCTGATAGCCCTTGTTCGACAGCGCGCGGGCGGAGAAGGTGCGGACGGCGTCTTCGTCCTCCACCAGCAAAATCTTGGCCGAGCCGGTGAGGTCGGAGCTGACCGGTTTTTCCTCGACCGCTTCGGCTTTCTTCTCGCCGCCGGCTTCGTTGTAGCGGGGCAGGTAGATGGTGAAGGTCGTGCCCTTGCCCACAGTAGAACCAACCGAGATAAAGCCGCCCGTCTGGTGGACGATGCCGTGCACGGTGGCAAGGCCGAGGCCCGTGCCCGCGCCGACTTCCTTGGTCGAGAAGAAGGGCTCGAAGATGCGCGGCATGATATCGGGCATGATGCCGGTGCCGGTGTCTTCCACCTCCAGCGCCACCCATTCGCCCGGGGGCAGGGTGTCGTCGTTCGACAGCTTGATGCCGGTCTTGTTCGCCAGGTTCTGCGTGCGCACGACAAGCTTGCCGCCCTGCGGCATGGCGTCGCGCGCGTTGACGACAAGGTTGATAAGAACCTGTTCCATCTGGCCCTGGTCGGCCTTGATGAGCGAAAGGTCGGTGCCGTGGCTGAGGCGCAGTTCGATATTTGCGCCGATCAGGCGGCGGATGAGGTGCGAGAGTTCCGACAGCACGTCGGTAAGGTCGAGCACGCGCGGCTGCAATGTTTGCTGGCGCGAGAAGGCGAGCAGCTGGCGCACAAGGTTGGCGGCGCGGTTGGCGTTCTGCTTGATCTGCATGATGTCGGCGAAGCTGGGGTCGCCGGGCTTGTGGCGCAGCAGCAGCAGGTCGCAGAAGCCGATCATGGCGGTCAGCAGGTTGTTAAAGTCGTGCGCGATGCCGCCCGCCAGCTGGCCCACGGCCTGCATTTTCTGCGACTGCGTGAATTGTTTTTCGAGGTTTTTCTGCTCCGTCTGGTCGATGAAGTGCATGACGAAGCTGTCGCCGGACTTGAATTTACGGGCGTAGAGCTGCGCGGGAACCTCGATTGCGCCCTTGAGCACGACTTCGAGGAAGGCGGCGGCGCGCTCGCCCTTCGACAGGTGCCGCAGCCAGTCTTCGACGCGCGGCTGCATATCCTTGGCGATAAAGCCCAGCAGTTGCTTGCCGTTGATGGCGCTGATGGGCAGGCGCAGCATGGCGGCCAGCGTGGTGTTGGCGTCGCCGACCAAGCCGTCGGCGTTGAGCAAGCAGATGCCGACGGGCGCTTCTTCGAACAGACGTTCGAACCTGTCCTGCGATTCACGCAGGGCCTGCTGCATTTTTTGTTCGGTCGTCAGGTCGTAGACGACGGAGCGCGAAATCACGCGGCCTTCTTCGTCCTTGGTGATCGAATGCGTGATGGCGGCTTTAAAGACTCTTCCGCCTGCGCCCTTCATCAGCAATTCGCCGTGCTGGTGGAAACCGCCTTCCTCGAAGCAGTCATAAGGATTGCCGCCGGCGGGCGGGTTGACGAGGAAATCGTGCAGCTTGATCTTGCCGATCAATGTGTTCGCATCGGTGCCGAAGAGGCGCAGCAGCGTATCGTTGGCGAACTGGAAACGGCCTTCTTCGTCGACGGTGAAGAAACCCACGGGCGCGTTGTCGGTGAAGTCGCGCAGTTTTTCGCGCTCTTCGCGGATTGCGGCTTCCATCTGGTAGCGGTGGGTGATGTCGTCAAAGCGCCAGTGGACGTAACCCGGCCAGCCGACGATAAACTGGCAGGTGACTTGAATCCACGCGCTACGGCCGCGCAGCTTGGTTTGTACTTCGGTGGTGGCGGAGCCGGCGGGGGAGGCCTTGGCCTGCAAATCCTCCAGCGTTTTCTCGATCTTTTTCGAATGTTCGAACAGGCGCGTGAAGGCGCCAAGGGACGGTTCGCCCAGACCCTCGACCATTTTTGCAAATCGCGCGTTGGAATAGATCGTCACAGCCTTGGGGTCGGTGATGGCGCGGGCCTCGGCGCTTTTTTCCAGCACCTCGGTCATGATCAGGCGCGAACGGTCGGCATTGGCGTAGGAACGGTTGAGCAGCAAAAGACTCACGCCGCCCACAAGACCGTAAACGTAAATGGTGATGAAGGACGTGCCGATATAGCCCTTCAGCTGCATAAAGGCAATCGCCAGAGCGCCCATGCCGTAGACAGCCGCGATAAAGAACAGCGTAAAGGCCTTGCGGTTACGCTGCGACGTAATGCTCTGCGGGTTCTCGGGCTTTTTCTCGACGAAGAAGCTGTCGGTGGGCGGGTTGCTATTCACGGCGCGGCGTTATTCCCTTCAATCGGGGAATTTTAACCGTTTTTTCGTTTAAAATCACTGGTAAAGGCTGCCTGCGTTTACATAGCGCGGCGGATTACTGATAAAGATTCATCAGCTTGCTGCGCGTGCTCGTTGGGGCGTTCATTTTGTCGTCCCAGATGACACGGGTGCCGTCTTTAGACCAGAGCTCGACCTTGGTCACATCGGCCATCATCAGGCGGGTGGGTTTGCCGTCGAGGATCATCGGCTTGCGGTCGGCGGTCTGGGGGATGAGGGTAAGCAGCAGTTTCGCGTCGCGGCCGTTGTTGGTTTCCTTCATCATTTCTTCGGCGAAGGATTTGGGCGCCTTCAGCCAGGTATAGGCCATGATGCCGTTCGGCACCAAAGCATACCTGTTACCCATATAGGTATAGCGGTAATAGGTGAGGTCGGTGAAATACTTCACCAGGAAGCCCTTGCCGAGCGGGCTGTAAGCGGAGATCTGCATCTTCACCTCCAGCACGATCGGTTCATTGGTGGAGAGCAGGTTGTAGGTCGTGGCCAGTTCCTGCTTGCCCTTTTCGAGGATGATGGGCTGTTCGTAAAGCTCGGCGCGCTTGAAGGCGGGGCTGTCGCGCACCCAGTCGGCGAAGTCGGGCGTGCTTTCGGAGATCAGCTTTTCGTAGAGCATGGCGATATGGATGGCGTCGGTCGGCTCGGGCCGCGTCACCTGTCCGGTGCCGGCGAACGTGAGCGTCGTGAAGCCGACGATAAACCCGAAAATGACTGCGACCAGCGCGCGTTTCATGTGATTAGACCTTTTTGCCCTTGAGTTTGAATACGTAGGAAATGACTTCGGCAACTGCCTTGAAATGTTCTTCCGGAATAATCTGCTCGATTTCCATTGAATCGTAAAGGGCGCGGGCGAGGGGGGCGTTTTCCACAATCGTTACTTTATGCTCCTCCGCCACAAGGCGGATGCGCTGCGCGACCTCGTCGGCCCCCTTGGCCACCATCTGCGGGGCCTGCATTTCCTTGCTGTCGTATTTCAGCGCCACGGCGTAATGGGTGGGGTTGGTGATGACGACGTCGGCCTCGGGCACGGCCTGCATCATGCGCTGGCGGGCCTTTTGTTCGCGCAGCTGTTTCAGGCGGGCCTTCACATGCGGGTCGCCCTCGGTCTGCTTGTATTCTTCCTTCAATTCCTGCTTGCTCATGCGCATCTTGCTCATGAAATCGTGGCGCTGGTACATGTAATCCATGACCGCGATCAGGAACATGACGATCAACACCGCCACCATCAGTTTCAAAAACAGCGTGCGCAGGTCGAACAGCGAGGCGTTGATATCCTGCCCCACGAAATGCTCGGCCCCGGGGAAGTAGGGCAGCAGCACGAAGAAGCCTGCCGTCGACACCACCGCCAGTTTCAGCAGGCCCTTGACGAATTCCATGATGGATTTCAGCGAAAACAGCCGCTGCCAGCCGCGCATCGGCGAAATTTTGCCGATATCGGGCTTGATGGGGTCGAAGGTAAACAGCGGCCCCGTCTGCAAAAATCCGGACAGTATCCCCGCCGCCATCAGCGCCAACAGCGGCAGGGCGATGATGCCCATGATCTTCAGCAGCACCTGCGTCAAAATCGTTCTCAGCCCCGGCCCGTCGACCGGCAGCGCATGCGCCTGCGAGATGTAAAGCTTCGCCGCGTCGCGGATATCCGACATGATGCCCGGGCCCAGCGCCACCACCAGCAGCGTTGCCACGAAAAGCATCACCCAGCTGGAGACTTCGCGGCTGTAAATAACCTGCCCGCGTTTTCGCGCTTCCTCCAGCCGCCTCGGTGTCGGATCTTCTGTCTTCTGGCTGTCGTCTGTGGCGTCTTCGTTCTCTGACATATGCGCCCCTTATTTGCCAAAGGCGGCGCTGACGCCGCTTTCGAAGGAACCCAGCCAGAACAGCATCCCCGCCGACATCACCATGGTGAGCAGCACAAGGCTCAGCAAAATCTGCACCGGCAGCGCGAGGAAGAAAATCTGCACCTGCGGCATCAACCGGCCCAGCAGGCCGAAGCCGACCTGCACCAGCGTGCAGACGATCAGGAAGGGCATGGCCAGCTGCACGCCCAGTTTAAAGGCTGTATTGACCGTCTGCGCGATCACCTCGTAGACCGAGGCAATATCGATCAGTGTGCCTGTGGCGGGAAAGACCGCGTAGCTGTCGACGACCGAGGCCAGCATGTAATGGTGCATGTTGGTGACGAACAGCAGCGTCACGCCCGTGACTGAATAGAGCGCGCCGACCAGCGAGCCCTGCGACGCCGTCGCGGGGTTGAACACCAGCGCGTTGGAAAAGCCCGACTGGATGGAAATGACCGATCCCGCGCTATCCAGCGCGTTCACCATGATGCGCATCACCGTGCCGATAAAGATGCCGATAAAGGCCTCCGACATCAGCAGCATGATCAGGTCCACGCTGTCCTTGGGTATCGGCGGCAGGTTGGGGGCGAGGAAGGGGGTCAGCACAAACGA
>JBGGMV010000071.1:0-3763 GCA_041287865.1 Alphaproteobacteria bacterium
AAGACGACGGCAGCAAGAAGGCGGCATCCTAATGAAACTCGCATCCCTCAAGCATGGACGTGACGGCAAGCTGGTCGTTGTCAGCAAAGACCTGAGCCAATGCGCGCCTGCCGATAAAGTCGCGCAGACGATGCAGGCGGCCCTCGACGACTGGGCGAATGTCCAGCCGAAGCTGCTGCAAATCTCGCATGACCTCGATCAGGGCCGCGCGAAAGATGCGATGCCCTTCTATTCCAAACTCGCCGCATCGCCCCTGCCCCGCGCCTATCAATGGGCCGACGGCAGCGCGTATGTGAACCACGTGGAACTTGTGCGCAAGGCACGCGGCGCGGAAATGCCGCAGGAATTCTGGACTGACCCCTTGATGTACCAGGGCGGCTCCGACAGTTTCCTCGCGCCCACCGAAGACATTGTCTTCCCCGACGACAAGGGCGGCATCGATTTCGAGGGCGAAGTGGCCGTGATTACCGGCGACGTCCCCATGGCGACCCCCGCCGAAGACGCTGGGCAATATATCAAGCTGCTGATGCTGGTGAACGACGTGACGCTCCGCATGGTAGCGCAGCCAGAACTGGCGAAAGGCTTTGGCTTCTTCCAATCCAAGCCCTCCTCAGCTTTCTCCCCTGTCGCCATTACGCCAGACGAGCTGGGCGACAAGTGGAAGGACACCAAAGTCCACCTGCCACTCCACGCCTACTGGAACGGCGCAAAATTCGGCTCACCCGACGCGGGCACGGATATGGTGTTTAACTTCGCGCAGCTGATTGCCCATGCTGCCCGCACGCGCCCGCTGGTGGCGGGCACCATCATCGGCTCCGGCACGATTTCAAACAAAGACCGCAGCAGCGGCCATGTTTGCATCGTCGAAAAGCGCATGCTGGAAAAAATCGAGGGCGGTGAGAGCAAGACGCCCTTTATGAAGTTCGGCGATACCGTCAAGATCGAGATGCTGGACAGCCACGGCAAGACGATCTTCGGCGCGATCGAGCAAAAGGTGTCGCAATACACCTACGCTGCATCGGCATCACGGAAAGTCGCGGCCGGATAATTTCTTTTTAGGTTTGTCGAGATCAACGGCGTCCGGCATTTTCCCGCCGAGGCGCGTGAATTCCTTTTCCGCCTTAACCAGCAGTTCCGCATCCTCGAAATCCGAGAACGTGCGGAAAACGGTCGATTCAGCCTTGGTGTCATTGTTTACGTTGATCAGCAGATAGGTTTTCGACGCGAAATTGAACACTTCGGTGATGGTACGGTTCAGCACCGGCTTCGGCGTCACGCAGACGACTTCATCGTTGCCAATGCGCTGCCACACGGGCTTCGCGCCGGACTGCAGCAGTTGGTTGATCGCTTCCGCGTTGTCGGCGTTCCTTTCGCCCATGACCTCGCGCGGCGTGCGGCCCGAGCCGTTTTTTGCCGCCGCGTCCGCGCCCTGTTCCAGCAGCCATGCGATGGAAGCCGGCTTGTTGCCGCGCGCGGCTTCGTGCAGCGGGGTGAAGCCCTGGTTGTCCTTGACCTCGATTGAAAAGCCCTTTTCCACCAGCCAGGCCATGATGATCGGCTGTCCGTGGTAAGCCGCCTTGTGCATCAATGTTTCGCCGTTATTGTCCTTCGCCTGCAGGTTGCCGGAGGCACGGCCAGCCCATTCCTGCAGCGCTGGCAGGTTGCCGTTCTTGATCGCGAAAAGCGCGTCCTGTGGAATATCCGGCATTTATGTCCCCTGCCCCGGTCCCGGGAGTTTTACCTTGTCGATCGTATTCACCTTGCCGCCCAACTTCACCAGTGCCGCATGCGCCGCTTCCACAGCCGCGCCGTCGCCAAGTTCCGTGAAGCCCTTCACCGACTGGCTTTCCGCACGGGTTTCAAGGTTGCGGGCGATCTGGGTGTAGAGACGCGCGGAGAAATTGAAAATCTCGGTGACGCGATAGCCGATCAGGGTCTTGTCCTTCACGCGCGCCACTTCGTCAGGCTCGGTCAGCGACCAGTCGGAAGGCACAGCCGGAACGGAGGGCGCAGCGGTCACGCCCTTGATCATGTCGGCGATGCGCGGGAAATCTTTTTCCGCGACATCGGCGGGGGTATTCATGTTAATGTTGGCGGCGGTGATATCCGCGCCCTTGTCCATCAGGTATTTGACGAGGTTCGCATGGCCCTTGGCCGCGACAAGGTGCAGCGCGGTTTCGCCGGCGGCGTTGCGCGCGTTGATATCCGCGCCGTGCTCGACCAGCGCGCGTACAATGTCGCCCTGCCCGTTTTTCGCGGCGATCAGCAGGGGCGTCTCGCCGTCGTAATTCTTGATCTCCGGCTTGGCGCCCAGCTCCAGCAGCGCCTTGGCCGCCTCGCTGCTGCCGTTTGTCACGACGCGCATCAGCGGGGTGTACCTGCCGCCTTCGCCGGAATTCGGATCAGCGCCCCGCTCCACCAGCAGCCTGATGACCTCCGCGCGGCCATCTTCGGCGGCCCAGGAAATCATCCTGCGTTCGGTATAGCTATCCTTGGCCGTGCCCTTCGCATCCGCACCTGCATCGAGCGCTTTTTTGATATCCTCGATCGGGTAATGATAGCGGATGCGGTTGCCAAGGCGCTGGTTGAGCCTGTCCTGCTTCACAAAGATGCTCACGGTGTGCCGCCTTGCGGACGCGCGACAGGCTTGGCCAGCTTGCCGGTGTTTTCCACCGCTTCGCCGCCAAGATTAACCAGCATTTCGCGCGCCGTATCGACAGCGCTGCGGTTGTTGAATTCATCGAGGAAGCGCAAGCTTTGGCTCTCCGCCCCCGTTTTCACGTTCTGCACGATGCGCGTATAGGTGCCCGCGCCGAAATTGAAGATTTCCGTCACGCGGTAGCCGATAGCGGGTTTCTCGGAAATCGCGGAAACCTCGTCCTTCGCCGTCAAATGCCAGCCGGTGGCGGGCAGCTCGGGTTCTTTCTTCTGCGACAAATCTGCCTTGCCGCGAATAAAATCGGCGAGGCGCGGATAGGATTTTTCCGCAAGGTCGGCGGCGGTGTTCAAACGATTATCGGTCGCCCGCGGATCGGCGCCCTTTTCCAGCAGCAGACGCAGCGTGGTGATGCGCCCGTATTCGGCGGCATGGTGCAGCGCCGTGTAGCCCGAGCTGTCCTTCGCGGTTAAATCAACGCCGGCCTCCAGCAGCACCGCCAGAACGCCGGCATTGCCGTCGCGCGACGCCTGCATCGCCGCCGTGCGCTGGCTGTTGCCGCAGGCGTTGGGCTTCGCGCCGCTTTCCAGCAGGATGCGCACCCCTTCTTCGTAATTGCTGCCCACGGCATTGTAGAGCGGCGTCCAGGTGCCATCCTCGTTGCCCTGGTTGACATCCGCGCCTGCCGTAATGGCCGCGCGCATGGCGTCAGGCTTCTGGTTCTCGATCGCTTTGTTCAGCGCGCGCTGCAGCTTTTGCTTTTCTGTGCGGAATAAACCCACGGATCGATGCCTTTGTTTGTTGATGTGGAATTTTAGTCATAATCAAACCCTCGGTCAATCCGGATTATGGGCAAAAACCATATGGTTATGAAAATAAAACAGCCCCCGTTTTAAATTCAGTTTTTCGCGCCATTTGTTAAGATAAGCCACAATTTTCAAAAGGGATTCCACATGGGCGACAAGTCGTTTGACGAGAATGCCAACAAGCCGTTCGAGGACAAGGGCCTGATCGGCGCCTATCACTATACCTCCGGCGAAGGCTGGACGCCCGGCAACCTCGATTTCTTCACGCGCCCGCAGCACCAGTACAACGACGAAGACCATC
>JBGGMV010000072.1:0-109975 GCA_041287865.1 Alphaproteobacteria bacterium
ATCGTCATGCTGATGCTGTCGAAAATGCCGGAGAGGGCGAGGAAGGCCATCGAAATCCACAGCGTTTTCGAGAGGCCAAAGCCGATCATGCAGAAGCCGAAGCCCGTCACGACCCAGAGCAGCTTCACTGCCGATACCTTCTTCATCGGGTTTAGCGCGAGGTAGAGCGTGGCGAAGATCGCGCCTAGCGCGGGTGCGGCGCGGAGCGCACCCAAGGCCTGCGGACCGGCCTTCAGTATCTCTTCCGCCACGGCGGGGAGCATGGCGACAGCGCCGCCGAACAGGACTGCGAACATGTCGAGCGCCATCATGGAGAGCAATACCTTATGCTCCCAGATGAATTTCCAGCCGGCGGTGATCGATTTGACCGCGCTCTCTTTTTTCTCGCCCCGTGGGTGGCTGCCGACATTGAGCGCATTTACGGCCATGAAGGCGCAGACTAATAAAGTTGCGGGCAGCAGCCATGCGCCATGCGCGCTATAGCCGCCGTAGATCAGGCCCGCAGCGGCGGGCGCGATGATCGATGACGTCTGGAAGCCGGTGCCGAGCCAGGCGGCGGCGGCGGGCATTTCTTCGCGCTTCACCACCAGCGAGAGCATGGTGAAGGAGGCGGGTATGACGAAGGCGCGGGCGAGACCCGAGAGGAAAATACCGAAATAAATCAGGTACAGCAGCCAGCCCTCGTGAATGGGCGCGTAACCGCCTGCAAAGGCGGCAAGAATAATCGTGTTCAGCGCCAGCGTGCCGATGGCCAATATATAGATGCGGCGCGGGTTGCCGACATCGACCACATGGCCCGCGAAGAAGGCGCAGGAGATGGCGGGGATGGCCTCCGCAAGGCCTGTCAGGCCCAGCATAAAGGCGTCCTTGGTCAGCTCGTAAATCTGCCAGCCGACGATCACCGATTGCGATTGCAGCGCCATCATGATCAGCATCCGCGTCGCCAGCAGGAAACGGAAATTGCGGATTTTCAGGACGTTGAGGTCGAATTTGGACTTGGTTTTTTTAGGAGTAGTCATGGCAGGCTATTTACGGTGCTTTCGGTGCAGGTTTGGAGTCTTTTTGCGGTACTTTCGCGATGGCGTCTTTGTAGATGGTATCGAGCGCGGCCTGACCGGCCTGTTTGCCGGCGGCGGAGGTGAAGCTGCCGCCCATCATGGATTTGAGGAAGCTGGCCAGCGAGGCGTCGGTATCCTTGATCGCCGGATTTTCCTTGTTCATCAGGGTCGTCTGGCGGCGGGAGAAATCATAGCTGGTCGCGGCAGAAGGGCTGAGGTCGGCGTCGCTCATCAGCGCGGCCATCAGCAATAAAGTGTCGTCCTTGTTCAGGCGCGAAAGCTCTTTGGCGCTCAGGCGCTTTTCGACGTCAATATCCTCAAACGTGACGGCATAGGCCTGACGCAGCATCACGTGGGGGCTGAAACCGGCGGAATCCCTGGAAATATCGGTTACGCGCACCATCACGCGCACGTCTTCAACATCGCGCGGCTTCATGCCGGCAAGCGCCATAAAGGGCTCTGCTGCGGCAATGGCTTTGTCTTCAAGGCGATAGCGCGTATACATGCCGCCTGCGGTATTATTCGTGCCGTCGTGCAGCAGGTCGTGCGCTGCGGCGGCCAGCAAACATTTGGCCATGTCGTCGCTATCCAGCAGCTGGGTGCCCTTCGCGCCGCTGACGGCCATTTCGTTGTTAACGGTCAGCAGCCGCGCCATGGAGGACACGACTTCGCGGAAATGGCTGGTGTTGTGATAGGCATGGCCGGGGTCGACATCGGCCGCGATGCCCGCCATTAAAGCCGCCTTCAAAGCGGGTGTCGAAGGCGTGATGCCCAGCGTCTCCGCCGCGACAGAGATGACGGCGGCGGTCGAGGGCGGATCCTTGCGCCAGATATCGAAGAGCGCGGCAAGCGCGTCGCCCGAGGCGGCGGGGCTGGCAAAGAGCACCGCGCCCTCGCGCTTCACGCGCAACACATCGGCGTCGAAAGCGGCCAGCGCGTCCTTCGCGGATGACAGCAGCGCGGGCTTGGCGATGCTGGCGGCGAAAGACGTGTCGTCCTCGCCTTTCAGCAATTCTATAGCGTCGATAAGATCCTGTTTTGACATGGGCCGCAGGTTACGATTTACAGAACCCTTTGGCCAGAGGCTAAATAAACAATATTAATCAAATGGATAGTTTGACCAGATCGTTTCCATGCGGTCATCCCGCGCGATGCTGGCGGGGGTGACAAGCGGCTGTTCCATGATGATCTTGCGGCATTTTTCCAGCGTCATGCCGGATTTTCTGCAGGGCGGATAGTTCTGCCAGCGGCTTTCGATGATTTTATCCATCGCCATCGACTGGCCCAGCGCGCCCACCTTTTCGACGTTGCCGAGCGGAACGCCCGCGCGGTCGAAAGAGTCATGCACCAGCTCGCTGCAGTAATAGGCTTTGTCATCGGGCAGGAAGTAAATGTCGTAGGGCTTGCCGTACTCCCGCTTCGCGGCGGCCAGCGCGGCCTGCGCGTCGCCCTCCGACAGGCCTTTCATGCGCTTGATGGAGGCGCGCATGGCGAATTCACGCACCATCCAGTCCTGCAGCGGCGTTTCCTTGACCGGCCCCACGGCCTCCACCACCACCGGCCCGCGTTTTGTCAGCTTGATCATGCCCATATGGGTGAAGGGGCTGCCCGAGGCGAAGATAACCGCCCATGACTGCACATCCATCGTCGTCTGGAAGACCAGATCGCCGTTTTTCAGCGGCGGCAGTTTTTTAACATCGGGAATGGTCAGGACGATATAGCCCACATAGACCAGCAGCAGGCAGAGCATGCCGCGCAGGGCGTATTTTAATTTCTTTTTGGGCTTTTTTTCTTCCATGCTGACAGTCTAGGCTTACTTTGATTTAATCTGGTGTTTCACGCTATCAGTAATAGCCGATGCAGTTCCATTTGCCTGCCAGCGGCGTATATGTACACATGTTCATGTAGCTGCTGGCATATTCGAATATAAGATTGTATGACGCGCCTTCCCGCGAGTAACTAATATGTTTCGGCGTGTTTTCGAGATAGTCAGGCACAAGCGCCTTCAGATCAGTCGGATAGCTTTGTTGTGCCTTATAATAGTTTTCAAGCGCTGCAATAACTGGCTTTGCTTCTTCTTTGCGCAATATGCCCGTCGGGCCAGCACCGGCTGGCAGAAAGCATCCCGTCAGCAGCAGGGCGCAGGCAAGCAGCCAGTGTGCGTTCTTCATTGATTATCGCCTTCAGAAGTTTCTTTTCTTCCACGGCTTCAGTTTAGGCGCGGGGACTGCCGTTTTCAAGGCTTGGGCGGTGCGGGCGGATTGTTCGGGCCGGAGGGCTGCTGCGGCGTTGTGGCCTTGGGCGTATTGAAGATAACGGCGATATTGCCGGGTTGCTGCTTCTGTTGCGGCTTGAGGGGCTTTAAATCTTCGATGCCCGGAAAATACCACGCGCCCTCGGTGCTGCCGCCCTTGCGCACATGTTCCTTCATCTCTTCCTTATAGGCCCACTGGTAGGCGATAAAGGGCAGGATATTCGCACCTGCCCATGTCGCGCCCAGACCGCAGGCGATGCCCGCGCCCCACAACGCGCCTGTAGCAGCCGCGCCGCCGGCCACCACCGCGATGCCCGCGCCCACAACGGCGGCTACCGCCGCCGCAACAACCGTGCCGATGACGAGGAAGGGGAGCACAAGCCCGATCGCGCCCATGACAGAGGGGTCGTATTTATCGGCTAATCTTTTCCTGAGCGACATACTGTTATTCCTTATTTTCCAAACGCAGCTTTGGGCCCGCTCGCGGCGCGAAGGGGGGCAGGCGGCGCCATGTCTTTCTTCACCTGCCTGACCGCCATATCGCCGACGGAGAGGATTTCGACGCGGCCCGCCAGTTTCGGCTGCTGGGCCAGCAGGGCGGCCAGTTTTTCAGCGGCGCCCGGGATGCTGTCGGTAATCACGATCTTGTCGATGGCGTTGTGCATGCCGTCGTATTTCGCCTCCAGCAGTTTTTCAAGCGCATTGCCTGTCAGGATGCCGTGCGTGGCGTAGCAGGTGACGGAGCGGGCACCCTGTGCCTTCAGCATTGCGGCGGCGTTGTTCATGGTGGAACCGCCGTCGATCATGTCGTCAATGATGACGCAGTCCTTGCCCGCCACATCACCGTCGAAGGAGGTGATTTTGGTGTTGTTCACGCCCGTATGCGTTTTCGAGATGCGGAACATGCAATCGTCGTCTGCGCGGCCGAAAACGGCCTTGGCCAGCTCGCGCGCGCGGGTCTGGCCTTCGTCGGTCGCCTTGTCGGCGCCGTCGGGCGCGCCGATGCAGACCAGTTCGGGGTCGTTGCCGAAGCGCCTTTTGATGTCTTCCGCGAACATCTCGGTCGTTGCCAGCGGGACGAAGCGGGAGCCGAAGACTTTCGTGTATTCGGCAATCGCGCCCTTGGAATGGGGGGTCATGGTCATCACGCCGTCGATGCCGGCGGCCTTCATCTGCTGCGCGAACAGCACGGCGGCGACAGAGGTGAAGCGGTCCTTGAACGCGCGGTCCTGCCGCATACCCGCCGCGAAGGGGCAGATGGCCGTGACATCTTCTGCCCCGAAATATTTCAGCGTATGCGCCATGAGCAATAAATGCTGGAAGCTGTCGGCAACGGGTTCGGACGTCGATTGCAGCACATATACTTTCGCGCCCTTTAGCCGTGCGAGGTTCTGGGCGTAAGCCGCTTCGCCGCCCTTGTGCAGCTCGGTAAAGGGCTCGCCGCTCACGAATTTGCCGATGCTGGCGGGGATGATGTCGAACAGGCCGGAATCCTCGAGCGCCTTGCGCGTTTCAGGGGCGGTATTGTTGCCGATGAGGAGGATTGGCTTTAGCGGTTTGTTCATTCTGTAAGCCTATTATATAGCGGGGTGAATCACTCTCGGCTGGCAATATACCATAATCAGATTGACTTAGTTATGAAAATGTTATAGAGTCACCGAAAAATAAGTAACTACCTGATTTAATTAAAAAAAGAGTGGTGTGTAATGGGTTTTATCGCTGATACATATGATATCGAGCAAACAACGCCGCTTTTGACGGACAAATACCATTTCACCACTGCATACGGTTACTGGCTGGAAGGCCGCGCCGACAACCCCGCGACGTTTTATATGTTCGGCCGCAAAGAGGCTTTGGGCGGCGGTTACAGCATCGCCGGCGGCCTCGAAGGCCTGATCGATATCGTGAAACGCTGGCAGGAACATGGCTTCAGCGAAGATGACCTGAACTTCCTCCGCTCCCAAAAGCGCCCCTCCGGCAAGCCGGTTTTTGCCGAAGCATTCATCCAGTACCTCTCGGAAATGGAATTCAAGCTGAAGATCGAGGCGCAGCCTGAAGGCGGCGTCTTCTTCCCGCAGGAACCCGTGCTGCGCGTCAGCGGCCCGATTGCGCAAGTGAAGATGCTGGAATCTGTCGCCCTTGGTCTGATGAACGGCCATAGCGGTTACATGACGCAGGGCGCGCGCCAGTGCGACGCGGTGGAAGAGGAGCTGGAGAACGGCTCCCCCAAAGGCCAAGCCAGCGCGCAGGGCATGCGCCGCGGCCCCGGTCTGGGCGCGATGCTGGAATCTTCCCGCAGCCTTGGCGCGGGTGGCTATAAATCAAGCTCCACCGGCACGGCGGCAAAGCATTTCGCCCAGCCCTTCGCCGGCACGATGGACCATGCATGGGTGATGACGCACCGTCAGGAAATCGGCAACCCCACGATGTCCGACCTGTTCAAGCTGGGCGATGATAACAAAATCCGCGAGCTGCGCTGGGCGCTGACCGGCGATGCGTTCCGCAGCTTTGCCTATGCGCATCCGGAAAGCGGCATTCTGCTGGTTGACACTTACGACCCCATGCGCGGGCTTGAAAACGCGATTACGGTCATCAAGGAATTGCGCGAAGCAGGTTTGGGCGCAGGCTATGGCGTGCGCTTCGACAGCGGCGATATTGTCGAATATTCGAAAATCGCGCTGCGCCGCTTTGCCGAGGAAGGGTTTATCCCGGGCATCAGCCGCGAACAGGCCGACAAGATGAGCCACGAAGAACTGCTGAAAGTCTCCGATAAATGCACCGTCTTCTGCTCCGCCGCCGACGGCATCGACGAATATACGGCGCAGGAAATGCGCGCCAAGGGTGCCTTCTTCCGCAGCTGGGGCATCGGTACGGCGGGATCGCATGTCGCGCCGCTGGGTCTCGTCTACAAGGCATCAAGCGTTTACATGGATGTGCTGGAACAGGGCGAAGAACCGAAACAGGACAATATGACGCCGGTGATGAAGGTTGCGTCAAACGCGCCCGTCAAGTCATCCAACCCCGGCGTAATCAACTCGCGCCGTTTCTACACCGAAGACGGCAAGCTGTCGCATGTGGTGATTTACGACGAAACCCTCGGCCTTGACCCCAAGGGCGAGATGGTGAACCTGCGCAACTTCAAGGACGTCAAAACCAACGATCCGAAACTGGTGGCGAAAGACAGCCTGATTTCCGTCTTTGACGAAGATGGCAAATACGTGATGAAAGACTTGCCGCAGAAAGAAACGCATCCGGGCTCGGGCAAGTTCACGACCGACCTGTCGGCGATTGAAAAGCGCATCAAGGAAGGCCTCGACAGCCTGCCTGAAAACGTGCGCAAGGTGCGCCGCCCCCGCATGGAAGTGCTGAAAGAACGCCTGATGGGCATCTTCGCCGCCGCCAAGAAAGCAGGCGCGAAGGCAATGAACGTCGATATCGCCGACATGGAAAAATCGCTGCCGCCGGAACAGGAACATATTCCCGTTTATCTGGACAAGCGCCTGTTCGACCAGCGCGCGGCCTGCGAACTGAAACACCTCGGCCATGCCACGGGTGGGCAGGGGGTTGATAGCTACAAGGAACGCTTCGAGGGCGGCAATACGCAGCTGCCCAAAGCGGGAGGGATGTAACATGGGCATTCACAAGGTCAACGGCAAAAAAACCGCGGTCATCAATATCTTCATCGATCCTGAACGCGGCTTCCTCGACTTCAAGCTGACCGACGCGCAGGGCGGTGTTCTATATGTTCCGGGTGGCGAGCAGGTGACGCCCATCATGGGCAAGATGATCGACAAAAGCCGCAATACGCTCTTTGTACTCGGGCAGGACTATCACCCCGACAACCATATCAGCTTTATGGTCAACCATCCGGGCGTGATGGAATACCGTGTCGAGAAATTCCGCAAATTCCTCGCCGACAACGGCCAGCCTGAAATGACCGAAGACCAGCTGTTCCTGAAAGCGCAGCAGCCCGTGCATTTCTTCAACGGTATGGATAAGCCGCCCGTGGCCTTCCCCTTTGAAGAAATCGTGCTCGACGAAGACCGCAAGATCATCGGCATCAAGGAAGAAGACGGCCGCATCCGCAAAGTCGAGCTCAGCACCGAACCGACCTTCCGCTCCTCCTCCAAAGAATCCCACCGCGTCAAAAAGGTGCTGGACGACTACCTGCCCGAAACCTTCGACCAGATGCGCGATAACGGCGCGGATCTGTCGACCCAGACGCTCTGGACCAAGCATTGCGTGCAGGGCACCGACAGCGCGCTTTACCCTGCCGACATGAAACTGCCCAAGGGTTTGCAAGATAAATTAAATGGCGACCTGATGAGCCCGACCGTTTATCACAAGGACGAAGCGACCGGCAACGAATTCTACGTTATCCGCAAGGGCGCGGATTCCGAAGTTGACAGCTATGGCATTGGCGTCGAAAACGACGGCGACAGCATGACGGCGGCCTGGGATGTCTTCCGCCAGATCGCGCGGGGCCTCAAGAAAGAACGCTGCGAGCATGTGCAGATCAACATCGGCGGCCTTGCCACCAACTTCTGCGTCGAATTTTCGGCCAACAACGTGGTCGATTTTCTGGCCGGCCACTTCAAGATGCGCGGCATGACGGTTGAAACCAACCTCGTCCCCGAAATCTGCCGCGGCATCCCCATTCCGGGCGATGCGAGCGTGCCTTTCAGCCTCGAGGGCACGCCCGAGCGCCTTGCGACGACGCGCCATATCGGCACGGCGACGGTCGAAGGGATACTGGCGATTACCGCTGCCCCGGGAAAGCCGCAAGCTTCAATCACGCATAAATTCCCCAACCCCTAAGGACACATGAGCGTTTATCGCGGACATGGCGACGAGGTAAAGACGGCCCTTCAGGCCGACGGCGTCGAATACGCCATCTCTATCGGCCGCCGCGCGCCCATGCACCGCGTGCACGCCGACTGCCTGCGCGAAATCGCCGCGACGGGGCTGAAGCCGGTCTTCTTCATCGGCTCCACCAACGGCGCTGATAGCGCGTTTTTCGATCCCGTCAAAAACCCGTTGACGCTGGAACAGCAAAAGGAACAGCTGAAACAGGCGGTGCCTGAGTTGTACGACGAAGCGCTGGTGATGACTTTACCCGATGTCGGAAACCAGCAGCGCTGGCTGAACGGTTTTTACAACAAATTGCAGAACACACCCTTCGCCGGCAAGGCCGCCGTGCATTACCGTATCAAGGCGGCAGACGCGAAAGACGCGGGCGGCGCGATACGCCCCCTCAGCCAGTATGCCGACGGTTTCGTCGCGCGCGGCGTGGGCGCTTGGGAATCGCGCAACCAGAACCCCGCCGATGACGATGTGAATGCGACGGCGATCCGTGGTTTTGATCTCGCCAACTTGACGGCTGCGCAAAAAGAACTGATGGCTGCGCCGGATTATATCGTGTCGCTGGCAAAGGCCGCGCGCGATGCCAACCCCGACCGCGCGCTGCTGGAAAAAAACAACATCCCGCTGACCGTTTTCGACCTCAGCCTCGACCGCCTGCGCCGTGAAGCGGGCATTCTGACGGCTGATGTGCTGGCGGCGGCGGGCTCTAACGACATTAAAAAACTCGGCGAGGCGGCGGCCAAGCTGGTGAAGGAACAATACGCTCAGAAGGAAAAGGCTATGTCCACTCCATTCGAAATGAAAATCGCCTCGGCCAGCTGCAACCAGACCGGCGGCGACTGGCCCCGAAACCTTGCAAATATCTGCAAGGCGATCGACACGGCCATCGAAGACGGCGCGGATATGCTCTGCCTCGAGGAACTGGGCCTTTCGGCCTACGAGCGCGGCGATGATTTCTATTATTCGGACAATACCAAGACGCGCCAGATGCTGCAGATCATCGCGGATTACGCGGCATCCAAAGACCCGAACCTCGTCATTTCCATCGGTCATCCGTGGTATTTCGCGGATAAAGACCTGCCCGACCAGCTCGACCGCCGCAAGAACGCGATCTTCAACCGCACCAACAACCAGTTCAACGTGCAGACCCTGCTGTCGGGCGGCGACGTCGTTTCCATGAGCTGCAAGAGCTACTTGTTCAACTACGAACGCGGATATGAGAAACGCCATTTCGAGGAATGGAGCGACAAGGAAGCCAACGCCTACGAAAACAAATTCGGCAAGGGCCGCGATGGCACGATTATGATCGAACTGCCCGCGATGTCCTACGACGACGGCACCACCGTACCCGCCAAGGCCATTCCCTTCGGCTCACCCGTCACGCAATTGCGCGGCAAGAACGGCCGTGTGGCGAACATTGTTCAAATTATCTGCGAAATGTACTGGATTGGCTCGCACTATGACGGCGCGTCCGACAACAGCAATTACGACCGCGACAATCCGCTGGCACAAAAGGCGCAGAACTACGACATCACCGTGATGATCAACCCCAACGCCAGCCCGCCCGCGGCGAACAAGATCGACAAGCATTACGAGCTGTGCGAACTCGCCACGCGCCATTGCGACGTGATCGTGCATACCGACGGCCTTGGCAGCAGCGGCTCCACCTACGCGCAATTCGGCTCCCGCCTCATGGCGCAGGACGGCAAGATCATATCCGAAGGCGTGCGCGCGAGCTTCAGCGATATGGCCTATACCAGCCAGACCGTCACTGTGACGCCGCCCAAAGACAAAGGCCATGCGCCGCATGTGACCATCGAGCATAGCTTCGCTGATAAACACACGGCTCCGGTGCAGGACGGCCCCGCCCCGTGGGAACACGGCCCCCGACGCGAGATGGAAGAAGAGATGCGCAACGAAACGCTCTGGCTTTTCGATTATATGCGCAAGAACAAGATTCAGGGCGTCACGCAGGCGCTTTCGGGCGGCGCCGACTCCGCTTACAACGCTGCCAAAGTACGTTTCATGGTCGAACTGGCCGTGAACGAATTGGGCGTCGAAGGTTTCGTCGAAGCCATGAGCCACCTGAAGTACAAGAAAGATATCCTCGCCGCCTATAAATCGGGCGGTAAAGATGCTGCCATCGATACCTGCATGGACAAGATGCTGACCTGCGTCTACATGGGTACCGACAACTCGTCCGAAGATACGC
Source organism: Alphaproteobacteria bacterium (assembly GCA_041287865.1). Lineage (GTDB taxonomy): Bacteria > Pseudomonadota > Alphaproteobacteria > Micavibrionales > UBA2020 > JAPWJZ01. Next base: position 10,388 of record JBGGMV010000072.1, read on the forward strand.
TCCGCGCCGCAAAAACCCTGATCGAGGGCGGCGTGACGCCGGACGGCAAGGCCTACAAAGGCATCGGCGGTGTCTTCGAATACCGCAACGTGCAGCGTTTGGTCGAAGTTTATGCCGAAATTTACTCCGGCGTGAATCCGGGGCAGGTTTCTGACGAACGCGACACCGAAATCAGGAAAGAACTGGCTGCCATCCTGCGCACGCGCAAGGATGACACGACGCCGGAGGAGCTTGACCGCCGCATCCATGTTCTGAAATCGACGTTCGAGGAAGTCGCGGGCGATGTGCTCTCGACTGCCAAGGACGAGCATTCGATTGCCTACGAAAACATCCAGGCGCGCCTGCGTCAGGTGCTGATCATGCTGTTCTCCAACGTCGAGAACAAGATCGCTATTTCCAACCCCAACCTCGACGAAGGCCGTAACTCCTACGCGACCTGGGGCGGCGACCTGCATGGCGGTATGATCGCGGGTAACGCCCATAAAGATAAGCAGCGCGAGCTCGATCACATGCAGATGCTGTTCCAGCATGGCCTCGAGGGCGGTGTCGCCCCCGTGCAGCCCTTCTTCTGGGTGCTGAAGAACCGCCCCTCGGCCGAATTGCAGCCGAAGAGCGCGGATGGCAAGGTGACACAGTTTGACGAAGACCAGCTGGGCCGCACGTTCCGCCAGATGGATGTTATCTCGCACTTTATGCTCTATGACCGTCCCTCGGCGCAGGATGACCGCAAGAACAACCCGACCGAAGTCTTCCAGAACTGCGAGAAGGATAAAAACTTCGCCAACGACGATATTGAAACGCTGCATGACCGCGTGCGCCTGTCGTACGAAAAATGGTCGCATGCGCAGTTCAAGGTACACGGCAGCCCGGTCTGCGCCACCTACGGCAAGAACATCGACCACCAGTCCTCGCTCCGCACCCCCAACATCGGTGCCTTCCACAAGCCGGAGCTGGCGCAGATGGCGATTTACTGCCTTGAACGCATGGCCAAGCGCGACGGTGTGTCATTCGAAAAACTGACGGGCGGCCATACGGCGCAGAGCCTGATTTCCCGCGCACTAATCGACAATGATTTCGGCATGGCACTCGGCTACCAGATGTGGACGCCGAACGCGACGGACGGGCGCAAGATGAAGGTCGGCACGCTGTACAAATACATCCAGCAGAACGGCTTCTCGCAATTCGCCACGCCCACCAAGATGTCGGCAATCTTCGACACGGCGGCCGAATACCGCCGCAAGGCCGCGAACCTTAATACGGGTAAAAAGCCTGCCGTCGGACTTTAATTATTTGCGCATCAGCGACCGCGCGTAATCAGCGCATAATCGTCATAACGATGGCGTTCACCACCAGCGACACGACAGTGACGATGGCGGTATAGATGACGGCTTTGTCCTTCGCCACCTTCATCAGCTTCGGTGCGCCAAGGTAGAAGAGATAGAAGGAATAAAGGCCGACCAGCGTGGCCAGAACCGGCTTCAGCAGCGCCAGCACGCCCGCCACCCACATGGCAGTCAGCGAATAAACCGCCAGCTTGAAAGCCTGCCCGCGATCCTGCTTGCCGCCGAAATGCGGCGCGAGGAATTCAGCCGCGAGGCCGATAATGCCAGCCATCAGCACGGAAGTGATGTAAGCGACAACCGCCCAGCCCAGGAAATGGCCGGCCGAATATCCGACCGTGATATTGCCGATGCTGACGGTGGGCGCGGGCGAGAACAGCAGGAAATGCAGGAAGGTGCAGACGGCGGGAATAGCGGCCAAAATCAGCACGTAGTTCAGGAACAATTTCTGGATATCGGCAGGCTCGCCTTCGATCTTGTCCCATTCGGTTGCGGGCGTCAGCAGGATGCTCTTGATACGGGCGATGGTGGCGGTGACGCGCGGGTCTTTGGTGATGTCGGTGGCCATGGCGATGAAATTCCTGAACTGGTTTTTGCTTTCACAATCATGCCTTTTTCGGCGCGGCTTGAACAGGCACGATGCAGTTTCCCGTAAGCGCGAAAACGCACGCTAAAAACAATCAAAAATCGCTGGCATATCCTGCGAGAATCCTCGTATAGTCACCTCACCAATCAAAGCTATCATCTGATAGAACGGGTAATCGCTAAATGTGCGGAATTATTGGCATTATCGGCCCTGAAGAAAACGGGAGTCGAAGAGTGTCCTATTCGGCCGCTTACGAAGCCTTCCGCGGGTTGCTGGCGCTGCAGCACCGCGGGCAGGACGCCGCCGGCATTCTGACATATGATAACGTCTCCCGCATGTTCGCTATGGAAAAAGACCTCGGCCTCGTCGCCAATGTCTTCACCCGCGAAAAGATCGAAAAGCTGAGCGGTTACATGGCCATAGGCCATACGCGCTATGCCACCGCCGGCGGCGACGGCACGCGCGACATACAGCCGATGGTGGAGGGCATCCCCTTCGGCCTTGGTATGGTCCACAACGGCAACGCGCTCAATTATTATAGTCTCAAGCAGGAATTGTCGGAGCGCTTCCACCACCAGCTGCTGACTGCGAATGATCTGGAAGCGCTGATCCACTACTTCGGCCACTTCCTGATGAACGGCGATGCGCTGCCGACGGAAAAGACATTTACCTTCGACAATATCAAGCATGCGGCGTCGAAGATGTTCGATACCGTTATCGGCGGCTATGCGGTGCTGGGGCTGATCGCGGGGCAGGGCATGGTCGCCTTTCGCGACCCCAAGGGCATCCGTCCCATGGCGCTGGGCATGAAGGAAGAGGAGGGCGTCAAGACCTGGTGCATCGCCTCCGAAACCATCGCGATGACGTACCTTGGCTATCAATATTTACGCGATGTCGAGCCGGGCGAAGTGATTTTCATCGACCTCAAAGGCAACTTCCAGAGCGCCGTGGTGCGCAAGGAAGAAAAAGCCCATTGCATGTTCGAATGGGTTTATTTCTCTGGCGCGGAAAGCTCTATCGACCATCATCCCGTTTACGGCGTGCGCCTGAAACTGGGTGAGCGTCTGGGGCAGAAGGCCGCGGCGGCGATCGCCAGCGGCGAGATTTCGCCCGATGTGGTGATGCCCGTGCCGGACACCAGCCGCCCCTCCGCCATTTCGGTGGCCGACGAGTTGGAGCTGCCGTACCGCGAAGGCCTGATCAAGAACCGCTATGTGGCGCGCAGCTTTATATTGAACACGCAGCACAAGCGCGAGCATGCGGTGGAGTTGAAACTGAGCCCCGTTGCCGGCGAGATTGCGGGCAAGAATATCTTTCTGGTCGACGACAGCATCGTGCGCGGCACGACGTCGAAGCACATTGTTTCGCTGCTGAAAAAAAACGGCGCGAAAGAAGTAACATTAGGCATCACCTGCCCGCCCATCCGCCACCCCTGTTTCTACGGCATCGATTTCCCAGATGCGAAAGACCTGGTGGCGCATGACAAGACGGCGGAAGACCTTGCCGAAATGATCGGCGTGAAGAAGGTTATTTACCTCGACGAGGAAGATTTGCGGCAGGCCATCGGCATCAGCAAGCTCTGCATGGCCTGCATCAATGCGAAATACCCGACGGTGATTGCCGAGGGCGACCATTTTTCAAAGGAACGTAAAAAGGCGCGCGCGGCAGGGTAGTTTGTATTCATAGTTTTTATTCAACAAGGGGGATGCGGGATGAAAATTTTTGTGGTCTTCGGCAGCAAGTCTGACGAAAACGTTTCTTTGCCTCTGGTCGACGCGCTGAAAAAGGATTTCGAGGTAGAATACGAAGCCATCTCCGCCCACCGCGACCTCGATAAGCTCCATGCCAAAATGCACGACTGGAAGGGCGACGCCGTCATCGCGGGCGCAGGCCTTGCGGCTGCCTTGCCCGGTGTTGTGGCCGCCATGGTTAAAATCCCCGTCTTCGGTGTGGCCGTGCCATCGCAATTCGGCGGGCTCGACAGCTTCGCCTCCATCGCGCAGATGCCGCCCGGCGTGCCGGTGATGACGGCAGGGCCGGATAACCCGAAAGAAATCGTGACCTTCCTGAAAGGCTACAGCAAAACCCGCGCAGATATGTCGCGCATCAATTTCGTCGCGCCCTCGCCCGAATATCTGGGGGATGCGGAATTGCTGGCCGAGATTGAAAAGGCCCGCACGGCTGCGAAGGAAAGGGGGATCGAGGTCGGCCTGACCGCTGCATCCTCGACCAACGGCGCCTTCGACGTGCGTCTTGTAGCTGAAGAAGTCCATATCCATCCGGGTGAATTCTGCCTGCATGTGCCGCTGTTCTCCAAGGCTGCCACGCAAAAACCGGAAACATACCTGCAAATTCTTAAATGGGCCAACAAGGGCGGCCTCTGGGTCGGCTGCAACAATACGCGCAACGCCGTTGCATCCGTATCGCGCCTCGGCGCCGCTGCAAAAATCGCACAAGGGAGAGCCGCATGACGCTGCCAAACATTCTCTATACCGGTTCGGTCAAAAACGTGAGGGGCGAGGAAGGCGTTGCGCCCTATATCTTCGAATTCTCCGACCGCTATTCCATCTTCGACTGGGGCCAGATGCCCGACCTGCTGACCGACAAGGGCGCGGCGCTGGCCTTTATGGGCTGGTTCTTCTTCGATTTCCTGGGAGAGGCGAAAAACTGGCAGAACTGGCAGGCGCCCGCCGCTTACGAGCAGGACGGCGTATTGCGGGTCTTGCGCGAAACGGGCCTGAAACATCATATGCTGGGCCTTGTCGACCATGACGCGCGGCAAATTCCGCTGCAGCGCGAATTCCTCTCGCCCACGCGCTGCCTTGCGGTGACGCCGGTAAACGTGATCGACCCGACATCAAGCGTCATCGACGGCAAGCTGCATTGGGATTACACGCCCTACCGCGCCAAGCCCGAACACGCGCTGGTACCGCTGGAGGTTATCTTCCGTTTCGGCGTTCCCGAAGGCTCGTCGCTGTTGCAGCGCACCGGCAACGCGGAATATTGCAAGGCGCTGGGGCTTTCCAAGCCGCCCGTCACTGGAGAGGTGTTTGATATTCCCGTGATCGAATATTCCACCAAGCTCGAAACCTCCGACCGTTATCTGCCTTATGCGGAAGCGCAGGAAATTGCAGGCCTGTCGGCGGAAGAGTTCCGCGCGCTCGGCGTACTGGCGCGCCTCGTCGCGCTGCGTCTGAAAGACGTTTTCGGCGCGATCGGCATCGAATTGTGGGACGGCAAACTGGAATTCGGCTTCGGCGCGAAAAACCGGCAGGGCAACCGCGATTATATGCTGGTCGACAGCATCGGCCCCGACGAGCTGCGCCTGATCCGCGAAGGCCATCACCTCTCGAAAGAAGCTCTCCGTGGTTTCTACCGCCCGACGGCTTGGTACAAAGGCCTCGAAACGGCGAAAGATATCGCCAAGCAGCGCGGCGAGAAAGACTGGAAGAAAATCTGCACCGACGAGCTGCAGGTGACGCCGCCTATCCTCGCTCCTGCGGTCAAGCAGCGCGTGGAGATGATCTACAAGGGCATCGCCAAGGCGCTCTCCGTGCGCTTCCATGGCAAGGCGATTTTCGCCGATGCCTGGGATCTCGACGAAGTCGTGAAAACCCCTGCGGCCAAGCCGGGTAAAGTGGCATGACGCAGGTCGTGACATCGGTATTGCTGCTGGGCGGGGGCGGGCGCGAACATGCGCTCGCCTGGAAAATGTCCCAGTCGCCCGCTGTCACACGCATCCATGCGCTGCCCGGTAACGACGGCATGGCCGCGCTGGAAAAGGTCACCTGCATCGCGGGCAACCCCGCCGATGTCGCCTTCGTTGTCGAAAAGGCGCAGGAGTTGAAACCCGGCCTCATCATGGTCGGCCCTGAAAAACCTTTGGCCGCCGGCGTTGTCGATGCGCTCGAAAAGGCGGGTTTTCTTGTATTGGGCCCTAGCCGCGCCGCCGCGCAGTTGGAAAGCTCGAAAATCTTCGCCAAGGAATTCATGACTGAATTCGGCATCCCGACGGCGCCCTATAAAATCTGCCCCACCGCGCAGGCTGCTTTGCAGGCCCTGAGCGGCTGGGATATCGCGGGCAAAGGCGTTGTTTTGAAAGCTGATGGACTTTCCGCTGGCAAGGGTGTGGTTGTGACGAACGATCGCGCCGAGGCCGAAAAGACGGTCGACGATTTCATGCTCAACGCCGCTTGCCAGGTTAAAACCGAACAGCTGCTGCTGGAGGAAAAAATCACCGGCCGCGAAGTTTCGGCTTTTGCATTGTGTGATGGCGAGACCTTTATCTCGCTGGGCTTCGCCTGCGACTATAAACGGGTACGCGACAACGACGAAGGCCCGAATACCGGCGGCATGGGCGGCTATGCGCCGAAAGACTGGCCCTCCGCCAAATCACGCAATTTTATCGCCGAAAAAATCTTCAAGCCGGTATTGGCAGGCATGCAGGCGCGCGGCACACCCTTCCGCGGCATCCTTTTCGCGGGCCTGATGATCGAGGGCGACGACGTGCAGGTGATCGAATTCAACACCCGCTTCGGCGACCCTGAAACGCAGATTCTGCTGCCGCTGATCGAAAACGACATCGTGCCGCTCTTTGCCGCCGCTGCTGCGGGGCAATTGAAGGGCGAGAAAGTTAACCTCGCCGAGCAAACAGCCGTGCATGTGGTCATGGCCTCCGAAGGCTATCCCGAAACCTTCGGCACGGGCATGACATTGGGCCAGAAAATTGACCTGCCCGAAAACATGCTGGGCGCAGGGGTAAACGACAACCGCATGCTTTTCGTTTCCGGTGCCAAGAAAACCGGCGCCTACTGGACGAACGAAGGCGGCCGCGTGCTGGGCGTCACCGCCATCGGCGCGACGATGGAAGAGGCCCGCAAGCGCGCCTATCAGGTCATCGCGGATATAAAATTCAACGGCGCGCACTGGAGGAAAGATATTGGCAAATAATTCACCCATCCGCGCCGCCGTCTTCGCCTCGGGCAACGGCACCAACGCCGAAAATATCCTCACGCATTGCAAGAAGCTTGACGGCATCGAGGCGATCCTCGTGTTGACCGACCAGCCCTATGCCGGCGTGATCGAGCGCGCCAAGAAATTCGGCACCGAATGCGAAGTCGTGCAGCGCAAGCAGGGCATCAGCAAGGAAGATCACGAAAAAGCCATCACCGACGTGCTGAAAAAGCACAAGGTGGACTGGATATTCCTCGCGGGCTATATGCGCATTCTCAGTCCCGATTTCGTCAAGGGTTTCCATGACGAAGCACTGGGCATCAACCGCATCGTCAATATCCACCCCTCGCTGCTGCCGGCCTTCCCGGGTACGGACAGCTATCTGCAGGCCTTTAACGCGGGCGTGAAAATCTCGGGCGTGACGCTGCATTTTGTCGACGACGGCGTCGATACCGGCCCCATCATCCTTCAGCGCGCCTTCGAGCGCGCGGAGGACGAAGAGCCTTTCGAGAAGTTCCGCGCGCGCGGCATGGCGCTTGAATACGAGATTTACGCGGAATTCCTGAAACACCTTATCGACGGCACGTGGCGGCTGGAAAAAATCCCCGGCACGGACAAGAAAATCGTGTGTCTTGGCAAAGAAAAAGCGAAGGAAAAATGGGCGCAGCAATCAGGGTAGAAGTTTCAGCCGAAATCCCCGACCGCCGCCTTGAAAAATGGGCGCGGGAGGCGCGCGAATACCTCGGCGTGCCGGTCGCATCGATCGAGGAAGTGAGAGTCTACAAAATCCTGCCGCTCGCCCCCGCTAACGACGCCCCCGCCAAGATCGGCAAGGTTTTCTCCGACCCCGTCCTCGCCCGCGCGCATACCGGCGCTGCCGCTTATACGTTCAAAGACACGCCCGCCTTCGTCGCCGAAATTACCTATCGCCCCGGCGTTACCGATAACCCGGCGCGTTCGGCCGAAGAAGCGCTGTCGCTGACCGGCCTGCAGGCCGAAGTTGCCAGCGGCAGCCTTTATTTCCTTTTCGGCAGCGTCGATGCCGTGGGCGCAAAGAAAATCGCCCGTGAATTGCTGGCGAACGAATTGATCCAGAAAATCGATGTCTGGCCCTATGCGGAATTCGTGAAGCTGAAACGCTTTGACGAAGTAAAGCTGCCCAAGGCGCTCTTCACCCATCCGCCCAAGCCCGAAGAAGTATCGCTGGAACTGGATGACGCGGGCCTCGAAAAGCTCAGCAAGGAACGCTTCCTTGCCATGACGCTACCCGAGCTGCGCCATATCCGTGATTACTACCGCAAGCCTGAAACGCAGGCAGAGCGCAAGAAACTCGGCCTGCCGCAGCACGCGACCGATGTCGAAATCGAGGTCTTCGCCCAGACCTGGAGCGAGCATTGCAAACATAAAATTTTTGCCGCCAATATCGCTTTCACCGGCGCTGATGGGAAGACAGAGCAGATCAATAGCCTCTATAAAACCTATATCAAGCGCGCCACGAAAGAGATCGAGGCGGAACGCAAGCTCGGCTGGCTGATCTCCGTCTTCAGCGATAACGCGGGCATCGTGCGCTTCGACAATAAAATCGATCTTTGCATCAAGGTCGAAACGCATAACAGCCCCTCGGCGCTCGACCCCTACGGCGGGGCGCTGACGGGCATTCTGGGCGTCAACCGCGATATCCTCGGCTGCGGCCTTGGCGCGCGGCCCATCGCCAATACCGACGTCTTCTGCTTTGCGCCTCCCACATTGCCTGCGAAGGGCGAAGAACAATTTATGCCCGTTGGGCCCAAGCCGCCTCGCCGCATTCTCGAAGGCGTCCACAAGGGTGTGGAGGACGGCGGTAACAAGAGCGGCATTCCTACCGTCAATGGCGCATTCTTCTTCGACCGCGATTATGTCGGCAAGCCGCTGGTTTTTGTCGGAACGGTCGGTGTTTTGCCGCCCAAGCTGCCCGATGGGCGCCCTTCTGCGGAAAAGAAACTTTCTGCTGGCGACCGTATCGTGATGGTCGGCGGCGCAATCGGCGCGGACGGCATCCACGGCGCGACCTTCAGCTCTCTGGAATTGGATGAAAACGCGCCCGCAACGGCGGTGCAGATCGGCGATCCGCTGACGCAAAAACGCATGGCGGATTTCCTGCTGGAGGCGCGCGATCTTGGTCTTTATGCCGCCATCACAGACAACGGTGCGGGCGGGCTTTCATCCAGCGTCGGTGAAATGGCGCAGATGTCGGGTGGCGCGTCGCTTGACCTTGCCCTTTGCCCCGTCAAATACCCCGGCCTGTCGCCGTGGGAATTGATGGTGTCGGAAAGCCAGGAGCGCATGACGCTGGCCGTGCCGCCGAAGAAGCTGAAGGATTTTCTGGCCCTCGCGCTCCGCCGTGGCGTTGTGGCGACCGATATCGGTTCCTTCACCGATACCGGCAGGCTGGAAGTGCTTTATAAGGGCGCGCTGACCGGCGTGCTCGACCTGCATTTCCTTCATGAATCTTTGCCGCAGATGCAATTGCAGGCGGAATGGAAAGGGCCGAAGGCGCGGGTTAACTGGTCTGACACGACGGCGTTGAAAGCAAAACGTATAGCACCTCCTTCGACGCGCGATGCGTTGCTGGCGCTGCTGTCATCACCCAATATTACTTCCAAGGAAAAATGGGTGCGTGCTTACGACCATGAGGTTCAGGCCTCCACTCACGTAAAACCTTTCGCGGGTGCGAAAACCGATGGCCCTTCGGATGCTGGCGTGATCTGGCTTTATCCGCATGGTGGCAATAAGGATAGCGGCGTTGCAGTCGGTTGCGGCATGGCGCCGCGTATGTCGCCCATCGATCCTTACCGCATGGCGCAATGCGCAGTGGATGAGGCTGTGCGTAACGTTGTAACGGCAGGCGGCGATCCCGACATGCTCTGCCTGCTCGACAATTTCTGCTGGCCTGATCCTGTCACCTCGGCAAAAAATCCCGAAGGCGCATACAAGCTGGGCCAGCTGGTGCGCACCTGCCAGGGTCTTTACGATATCTGCAAAGCCTATGGCGCGCCGCTGGTTTCGGGCAAAGACAGCATGAAAAACGATTTTCGCGGCAAAGACGCGCGCGGAATGGATATCAATATCAGCTGTCTGCCCACGCTAATGGTAACGGCCATGGCAAAAGTGCCGATGGGCGCTTCCGTCGGTAGTGCGTTTAAATCGGTTGGCGATCTTATATATCTGCTGGGTGCGAAGGACGCGGCGGGTCTCGCCGGTTCGGAATACGCCTATGCCTTCGATGTGCCGGAAGATAACGGCCCCGCGATTGATATGACGAAAAACCTTGCGCTCTACCGCGCTTTCCACGGCGCTTTGAAGTCCGGGCTTATCCGCTCCGCCCATGACGTGTCGGAGGGCGGGTTGCTGGTGGCAGTCGCCGAAAGCATGCTGGGCGGCAGGCTGGGCGCGAAGCTGGATATCGCCAATAATGCCGCGACGCTTTTTGGCGAAGCACCGGGCCGCATTGTCGTCAGCGTCGCGCCTGCGCAGAAAGCGGCATTCGAAAAAGCCGTTTCTGTTGCCAGCCTGCTCGGCACGGTCGAAGTCGATGGCAAGCTGTCGCTGGGGCATGAAGAAATTTTACTGGATGATATTGTTACTGCTTGGAAGAGAGGATTTTGAGATGGGGAAAAAACCTTTATTCATCGTCATGGCCGGGGACGGCATCAATTGCGAACGCGAAACGGCCTTTGCGCTTGAATTCGCCGGGGCGGAAGCGAAAATCGTCCATGTGAACGACCTGATCGCTTCGCCCGAAATGTTGAAATCGGGGGACGGACTTGCTATTCCGGGCGGTTTTTCGTTCGGCGATGAACTTGGCTCGGGCCAGATTCTTGCACTGAAAATCAGGCATAAACTGGGAGACAAGTTTTTCAAGATGGTCGAGGGCCGCAAGCCTGTGATCGGCATCTGCAACGGTTTTCAGGTGCTGGTGAAGCTGGGCCTGTTACCCTACCCGAATGCGGAGGAGCGTATCCTCGCGCTGGCCGCGAACGAGCAGGGCGGTTTTATCAATCGCTGGGTAGGCCTGAACGTCGATGCGCAAAGCATCTGCCTCTGGACGCAGGGGATGGAGAAAACGCAGATCGAGCTGCCGATCCGTCACGGCGAAGGCCGCATCGCCTTCAAAAAGGGCGAAGAAAAGCAGCATTACGATGCGCTGATTGATCAGGGTTTGGTGCCGCTGACCTATACTGAAGACGTCAACGGATCATACGGGCGCATTGCCGCGCTGACCGATCCGACGGGCATGGTGCTGGGCTTGATGCCGCATCCGGAGGCCTTTATCTTCCGCGAGACATATAAAAACGCGGGCGCATCTGCACCGGAGAAGGGTGATGGCGCCCTGATTTTCGACAACATCATGCGCATCATGAAAGGCGAGGAAAGCGGTTATGAACGCAAAGCAGTCTGAAGTTAAGCGCGCGCTGATCAGCGTCAGCGACAAAGCGGGCCTTGCCGAACTCGCCGCCAAGCTGGCGGAGAAAAAGGTAGAAATCATTTCCTCCGGCGGTACGGGCAAGTTTTTGCAGGATAACGGCATCGCCTATACGCCTGTCGAAAAAGTCACCGGTAATCCCGAGGCCTTCGGCGGGCGCATGAAGACGCTGAGCTTCCAGATTTCATCGGCATTGCTCTTCCGCCGCGGCCATGCGGAGGACGAGAAGCAGGCGAAGGAACTGGGAATTCAACCGATCGACCTTGTTGTCTGCAATCTCTACCCCTTCGAGGCGACGGCGAAGAAAAGCAAGGACTGGGCGGAAATTATCGAGAATATCGATGTCGGCGGGCCGACCATGATCCGCGCTGCCGCCAAAAACTATGACTCTGTCGCTGTGATAACCGAACCTTCGCAATATGGCGTCGTGATCCGCGACCTGAACGAAACCGGCGGCAGCATCCGCGCCGAAACGCGCCAGAAACTGGCGCTGGCCGCTTTCCGCCATACCGCGAACTACGATTCGATGATTGCGGCGCGGATGGAGGCGGAGTGGGGCGAAGAACAGCGCACCATCGCCATCCCGACCAATACCGGCAAAGCATTACGCTACGGCGAAAACCCGCACCAGAAATCATGGGTTCACGCCGACCCGTTCAATCCCGGCCTCGCCGGCGCGGAGCCTTTGCAGGGCAAGGAGCTGTCTTATAACAACCTGCTCGATGCCGATGCGGCCTGGCGCTCCTGCGGGGATATTTCAGCGCTCGGAAACAAGGCCTTTCCTGCAGCCGTATCGATCATCAAGCACCTGAGCCCCTGCGGCCTCGCGCTTGGCAAGACGCCGCTGGAGGCGCTCGAAGTCGCCTGGGCGGGTGATCCGGTCAGCAGCTTCGGCGGTATCCTCTGTTTCAATACCGAAGTCGGCGAAGACGTCGCTAACTGGCTGTCGAACCGCTTTGTGGAAGTGATTGTTGCACCGTCGTTTAGCGAAGGCGCGAAGAAAGTGTTTGCGGGTAAGGCCAACCTGCGCCTGCTGGCGCTGCCTCCCTATACCGGCACGCAGAAATCGATGATGGTGCGCTCCATCTCGGGCGGTTGGGTAGTGCAGCAGGAAGACGAAGGCGTGGATGCGGAATTCAAGCCCGCGACGAATGTGCCCTTCACGCCTGCACGCGCCGACCTCGCGCGTTTTGGCGTTATGGCTTGTAAGCACCTGAAGAGCAATGCCATCGGCATCTTCGCTGCGAACGATAAAGGCTTCAGCATGATCGGCGCGGGCATGGGCAACCCCAACCGCTTGGTCAGCATGCGGCAGGCGGTGGAAAAAGCGCACGAGAACGGCCACAAGGATCTGGCCGAGGCTGTGCTGGTTTCGGACGCGTTCTTCCCCTTTGCCGATAATATCGGCGTGGCGGCGGCGGCGGGTATCAAGTATATCGTGCAGCCGGGCGGAAGTGTGAAGGACAAAGAGGTGATTGCCGCCTGCAACGATTCCGGCATCGCCATGACGTTCACCGGCAGAAGGCATTTCAGGCATTAACATGACGCAAGCAACCAAAGTCACCTACAAGGACGCAGGCGTCGATATCGAGCGCGGCGATGAATTTGTCGAGCGCATCAAGGCGCGCGTGAAATCGACCTATAACAACCGCGTCGAATCCGGCGTGGGCGGCTTTGCGGCGCTGTACAAGATCACCGAAGATAAGCTGCTGGCGACAGGCGCCGACGGCTGCGGCACGAAGGTGAAGCTGGCGCAGGGATTGAACAAGCACGATACCATTGGCATCGATCTGGTCGCTATGTGCGTGAACGACGTGATTTGCACGGGCGCGACGCCGCTATTCTTTCTCGATTACCTCGCCACCGGCAAGCTGGAGCTGAAAACCGCCGAAGACATCATCAAGGGCGTGGTGGAGGGCTGCAAACAGTCCGAATGCGCGCTGATCGGCGGCGAAACGGCGGAAATGCCGGGGCTGTATGACGCAGGGGAATATGACCTTGCCGGTTTCTGCGTCGGCGAAGTGATGAAAAAGGATTTGATTGACGGATCGAAGGTGAAAGAAGGCGATATGCTTTTCGCCCTGCCGTCCTCGGGCGTGCATTCCAACGGTTATTCGCTGCTGCGCAAGTTGCTGAAGGAAGACGAGAAGAAGTTGCTGCAGGAAGCGTTAACGCCTACGCGCATCTACTGGCCGGTGGTAAAACAGGCATTGCCGCTTATCAACGGCATGGCGCATATCACCGGCGGCGGCCTTTCGAACATATCGCGCATGAACATGGGTTTTGATTACAAAATCGAAAGCCTGCCGGGGCTGGATGAAATTCCGACTATCTTCGCCGAACTGGTGAAACGCTCCGGCCTTGACGGCAAGGATCTTTACGAAACATTCAATATGGGCATCGGCTTCGTGATTGCGACGTCCGAACCCGCGAAACTGGCCGAAAAACTGCGCCTGATGAAAGAACCCTATTGGATGATCGGTCGCGTCACCGCCGGCAACGGCATGGCGGTTATCAAAACTGGCACGCAGGATTTCAGCTGCTGAAAAAAAAGGCGGGAACGCGTCCAGTCGCCCCCGCCTGCCCCGCGCTATAAGTAGCACGGGGGTAGTATCCAAACGTCAAATATATCCCAAATGTTCCAGCAACGTTTTCGTACCGAGGAAGACTAGCGCCGCGCCTCCGCAGAGTTCCGCGCCCTTGCCGAAACGGCTGCCGAGGTACTGGCCTGTCATAAGCCCGATCGTCACCATGGCGAAGGTGGCGAAGCCGATGCTGGCGGCCGTCACGGCGATGGGCGCGCCCAGAACCGATAAACTCACGCCGACCGCCATCGAATCGATGCTGGTGCCGAAGGCCGTGAGCGCGAGGCGCCATACGCCGTTGCTGGTGCGTAAGGGGGCGCCCTCGACGTCCTTGCGCCGGCTCTCGATAATCATTTTAAGGCCGATGCCGCCGAGGACGAAAAAGGCGATCCAGTGATCGATGCTCTCGACATAGGCGCTGGCGGCAAGGCCCAGCAGCCAGCCGATGATGGGCGTTGATGCCTCCACCGCGCCGAAGATCGCGCCGGTACGAAAAGCCTCGCGCAGCTGCGGTTTATGCAGCCCCGCGCCCTTGCCGATAGATACGGCGAAGGCGTCAGTCGACATGCTGAAGGCGAGGATGGCGGTTGAAAGGATGCCCACTTTTTTAATCTCCGCCGGCTTCAAAACACAATACAGCCTGCGAAAGACAAGCCGGTAAGGGCTTTCGCGCTGTATTGGTCTTGCCAGGCGGAATGATCCGCTGATGAAACCATGCACCGAAATGCAAGTATGTTGGTTTCATCCCACCGGGAGGCTGTGGAGGCTACTCCCCAATAGGGATTTTATATAATATCCGGCGGCCCCGAGTCAACACCTGAATCCGGGCTTATTCCGCGCGGTAATTGGGCGCTTCCTTGGTGATTGTCACGTCGTGGACGTGGCTTTCGCGATAACCCGCGCCCGTCATGCGGATGAATTTGGCCTTTTCCTTCATCTCTTCCACGGTTTTGCAGCCCGTATAGCCCATGGCAGCGCGGAGCCCCCCCACCATCTGATGGATGACGTTTGAAATGGGGCCTTTGGAGGGCACACGGCCCTCGATTCCCTCCGGCACCAGTTTTTCGCTCTGCTTCACCGCGCCTTGGGCATAGCGGTCGGCTGAGCCGCGCACCATCGCGCCGACCGAACCCATGCCGCGGTATTCTTTGTAGGAGCGGCCCTGGTAAAGGATGATTTCGCCGGGCGCTTCATCCGTGCCTGCGAAAATGCCGCCCATCATCACGCAATCCGCGCCTGCAGCGACAGCCTTGGCCAAGTCGCCGGATGATCTGATACCGCCGTCGGCAATCACGGGGATGCCGCGCTTGCTGGCTTCTTCCATCGTGTCCATGATGGCGGTTAATTGGGGCACGCCCACGCCTGCGACAACGCGGGTGGTGCAGATGGAACCGGGGCCGATGCCGACCTTCACGGCGTCCACGCCCGCGTCGATTAATGCTTTGGCCGCTTCACCGGTGGCGATATTGCCGGCGACAATTTGTACTTTGTTATTCGTGCGGCGCAGCTTGCGCACCATATCGATGACGTTTTTGGAATGGCCGTGTGCGGTGTCGACGACGATGATATCAGCATCGGCATCCATCAGGGCCTCCGCGCGCGCGAAGTTTGCGTCGCCCGTGCCGATAGCCGCGCCCACGCGAAGGCTGCCGTTTTCATCCTTACAGGCCGTCGGATGCAGTTGCGCCTTTTCGATGTCTTTCACGGTGACAAGGCCGATGCAGCGTTCTTCGTCATCAACCACCAGCAGTTTTTCGATGCGGTGCTGGTGCAGCAGTTTCTTGGCCTTGCCTTTATCCACCTTGTTGTAAACCTTGATCAGGTTTTCGGAGGTCATCAGTTCGGCCACGCGCTGCTTGTGATTTTCAGCGAAACGCACGTCGCGGTTGGTCAGGATGCCGACCAGCTTGCCGTTCGCCTTGGTAACGGGAACGCCCGAAATGCGGAAGCGTTTCATCAGGTCAAGCGCCTCGGCCAGTGTGGCATCGGGGTGGATGGTGATGGGGTTCAGCACCATGCCCGATTCATAGCGTTTTACGCGGCGCACCTGATCGGCCTGCGCCGCCGCGTCCATGTTGCGGTGGAGAATGCCGAGCCCGCCGGCCTGAGCCAGCGCGATTGCCAGTTCGGCCTCCGTTACCGTATCCATGGCGGCGGAGACGAGCGGGATGTTGAGCCTGATATTCTGCGTGATGCGCGTCGATGTATCGGCCTCCAGCGGCTGTATCTCCGATGCGCCCGGCAGCAGCAGGACGACGTCAAACGTCAGGCCGTCGTTGGCGCGGATTTTCTCGAAAATTTTGGGGGATTTTTTGGAGGCTTTCGTCATGGCGCAACCATCCTTTGAAAAGTCATGATTGCACTTCTTTATATATGACGCAGCGCACAATGTCCATGAATAAATGGCTTAACCTTAATCCAGAAAACCCGCCCAGCCGAGGATGAGCATCGCCGCCATCGGCACCACCACCACACCCAGCAGCAGCAGCCAGCCCCATCCCAGAAACCGGAGCCAGCCGGAGAGAAGTCTATTGGCCTTCTTTTTGTCCTGTCCGTTTTTGTCTGTCATCTGTACTTAAACCGTTTCGTTCTCTTTCGCCCGGCTGGCCTTTATCTTGCTGAAAATCCCCTGCACAAGGATAAAGAACGCGCTCAAAATGCCGAACAGGCCTATGCCGACGAAAATGAGCGTATTCGGCTGCAGCAGCACAGCCTCGATCGAGATGAAGGGGTGGGACGGTTCCTTGACGCGCGCAAAGGCCCTGTTGCGGGATGAATAGTAAATATCAAGTTCCTGATCCACGGCGAGCGGGCGCATAAGCCTGAAATCCTGCTCCTTGCCTTCGAAGGCGATAATATGGTCATAGACTTCGTAGGGCTTATTGCTCTTGCCGTTGCGCGGGGTTTCAAATGACCGCACCACCGATTTCACCTTGCCGGGCGCGATCTTGCCGTGTTGGTACAATTCGTAATCCACCCTAAAATTATCAGATGAAATCGCCATGTTGATAATATACCCGCTGATCGCCAGCATCAGCACAAAGCTGACCAGCAGCGAAGCGGTTGTCTGTTCTTTTTTCTCTGTCATGAAATTTCCTTGCGGAAGAAATGCAGCTGGTTTCAATTTACGCTGACCCCTTTGATTCTTCAATCTCTACCAAATCATTGGATAATTTCCGGCGTTTGGTGCGCAGGCGCGTGCAATCGCTAACACCTTCATTCTAGGTGCGTTTCGGGAAAAGCGCCCCGCGCGGGTGTCGAATGCGCACGGCAGCGGGCGCGGCTAGCCGCCTGCCGCGCCACGCGAATTTCCGAGTCCGCGAAAACCGGTTGCGTTTCAGAGTGTTTCAGAGCGTTTCATGTCACTTTTTAAGTGGGGTATTCGTGCCAAAAACTCGCATGTTTCAACACGCCTATTCGCCTGTATTAACAGCCCGATCCGGCTTATGCGTTTCAGAGCGTTTCAAAGCGTTTCACATCGTTTCATTGACCACGGGGATCAAAATTGGGAAGCTATAAATATGCTCTTATTGCGTGAGGAGGGGGGGGGAAACAGAAGAGAAGGAAGGCAAATTTCAATTTACTCCGACCCTTTTGTTCCCTTGGATTCTTTCGGGCTATAGTCAATACGTGCGGGAATAACCGCGACTTCAAAGAGAGAGACTAAGCATTTCTTGTTACAATCACCTTTGAACTCAAGCACAGGCCACCCTATAGTTTTTTCATGCTGGTTTTGTACGCAGCGTTTTTCAGCGGGAAAAGCCCTATTTTTGAAAGCCGTAACGACAACCAACTTCTGTTCTTTACTGATAAAAATGAGGCCATATCTAGACTCTTCAGAATCCGAATATATTTTATTGGCAACTTCGAAACCTGAAAAATTTATTTCCTTTAACATGTTTTTAGCTATCGAAAGGCCATCAGCAGCGCTGCTTCCTGATTGATCAAAGCCTGTCAGGCAGATATGGTCCCAACCTGTCTCTTTATGCGCACTGAGCCTTATAGCGTGAGGGCAGTTCAATTTTTCAGAGCAATCCATAGCCGAGCTAAGATCACGCTCGATATATCGCTGTACCAACTGAGAGTAACTAGTTGATACATTATTGAAAAATTGAACGGCAATAGCTAACAAGACCAAAATACCGGCAAGCGCCATGCACCAAAATTTTGCAGTCGCTTTACTCACTCCCACTCTATCGTCCCCGGCGGTTTGCTGGTGATGTCATAGACAACGCGATTAATCCCCCGCACTTCGTTCACAATCCGTACCGCGCAGCGACCGAGGAATTCATGGGGCAGGGGGGCGTAGTCGGCGGTCATGCCGTCGACCGAAGTGACGGCGCGGAGGGCGAGGACATGGTCGTAGGTGCGGCCATCGCCCATGACGCCGACGGTTTTGACGGGGAGCAGGACGGCGAAGGCCTGCCATGTTTCGTCGTACAGTTTGTTGCTGTGCAGTTCTTCCATAAAGATCGCATCGGCCTTGCGCAGGATGTTCAGTTTTTCCTCGGTAATATCGCCGGGTATGCGGATGGCGAGGCCGGGGCCGGGGAAGGGGTGGCGCTTGATGAATTTTTCGGGGATGCCGAGTTCAAGGCCCAGCTTGCGCACTTCGTCTTTAAACAATGCGCGGAGCGGTTCCACCAGCTTGAATTTCATGTCTTCGGGCAGGCCGCCGACGTTGTGGTGCGATTTGATGGTGACGCTGGGGCCGCCGGTGAAGGAAACGGATTCGATTACGTCGGGATAGAGCGTGCCCTGGGCGAGGAAGGGGGCTTCGCCCGCGCGTTTTTTCGCGTCTTCGAAGACGTCGATAAAGGCCTTGCCGATGATTTTGCGTTTTTGTTCGGGGTCGGAAACGCCCTTCAGGCGGTCGAGGAACAGCGCGCCGGCCTTTTCATGCACCAGCGGGATATTGAAATGGTTGCGGAAGAGGTCGACAACTTCCTCGCCTTCGTTCTGGCGCATCAGGCCGGTATCGACGAAGATGCAGGTCAGCTGGTCGCCAATCGCGGCATGCAGCAGGCCCGCAACGACGGTGGAATCCACGCCGCCGGAAACGCCGCAGATGACGCGTTCCTTGCCGACCTGTTTGCGGATGGCCTCGATGGTTTCTTCCTTGAAGGCCGCCATCGTCCAGTCGTTTTTGCAACCGGCGATTTTCAGGATGAAGTTGCTGATAATCTGCTTGCCTTCGGGCGTATGCACCACTTCGGGGTGGAACTGCACGCCATACAGTTTCCGCTTTTCATCCGCCACGGCGGCATAGGGGCAGGTGTCGCTCTTGCCGATGACTTTGAAACCATCGGGGATTTTTGACACGCTATCGCCATGGCTCATCCAGACTTGGGGCTTTACGCCATCCTTCCAGATGCCGGCGAAGAGGGGGGAGGCGCTATCCTCCACCGAGATATGCGCGCGGCCGAATTCGCGTTTGGGGCTGGGCGTGACTTTGCCGCCCAGTTGTTCGGACATTGTCTGCAAGCCGTAGCAGATGCCCAGCACCGGAATGCCAAGCGTGAAAATTTCGGCGGGGGCGCGGGGGCTGCCGGCTTCGTGCACCGAGGCAGGCCCGCCCGAGAGGATGATGGCCTTGGGGCTATGCGCCAGGATTTTTTCAATGGGGGAATTGAAGGGCAGCAGCACCGAGTAGACGCCGGCCTCCCTGATGCGCCTGGCGATCAGCTGCGTGACCTGCGAGCCGAAATCGAGGATGACCACGGTATCGTGGGTTTTCTTGCTCTCGGTAGGCTGGCGGAGGGGCTGGGCGGTGGCGGGCATCGGGGCGCTCCTTATAAATGATGCGCTATAATCCTAAAGCGGGGGCCACAGCGCAATTGATTCGGCTTTTTGGGGCTAAAAAGGCTATTGATATGGAAATAATTATTGGCTATAACGGGACGTTCCCAAAAAAGAGGACTTAACCATGGCTCTGCCCCTGACCCCCAGCGACCGCCCCGAATACCAGAAAGCGCACCCCATCAAGCCCGAAGACGAGTTTATCGTCATGATGGATATTCCGCATGGCGAAGCCGTGACCGAGCTAAAAAAAGTCTTCAACAAGCACGGCAAGGGCAAGATCGCCGTCGCGCTGACCGGCACCTTCTGGGTGAAGGATATCGACTGGGCGATTGTGAACGAGCTGCGTAACCGCGATGACGTGCGTTGCTGCGGCCCGGCATCCAAGGGCAAGTTCAGCCTCTAGACGCGCCTTTTACCGCCGCGCATCACGCCCACTGCGAAGAAGATCACGACCAGCAGCAGCATCACCAGCACGGCGATGCGGATGATGCTGGGGTATTTCAAATCCGCGCCCTGCGTGAAATCGACCGTATCGACGATGACCGAGAGCGTGGAGATCAGCGTGAAGGCGAGCATAAACGTGCCGATACGCTTGTTCTGCAGATGGTTCAGGTTTTCGCGGATGCGGTTATATATTTTCTCCACCAGTTCCAGTTTCGTATTCATGTTTGTGAAGCGGTCGCGCGTCGCCCATGATTTTTCCAGCGCATGCCAGACCTTCAGCCCCTGCGGGTCGAGGCTGTTGTCGAAATCGTCATAGATCGCCTTGAAGAAGGTGACCTTTGATTGGTAATCGACAATCACTTCCGACTGTTTTTCAAGTAGCGACATGTTTTTGGAATGTTTTTGCCGGTCGAGTTCGTTCGATAAATAGAACATATCACGGTCGATATCTTCCGCAGCCACATAAAAAATATTCTGCGCGCGCACCATGCTGGTAAGGGTATTGATATCCTGCGGCTTGGGCTTGCCTTTTTCGAAGATAACGGCGGAATTGCCGTTGCCGGGATAGATCGCCATATGCGGGTCGATCGACATATCCTCGAGCGTCTCGGCGGCTTCGCTCACCACAAGGCGCTTGCACAGGTCTTTCTTACGCAGGAATTGCTGGTGGTTCTGGCATTCGATGGAAAACAGCCGGTGCACCCAGAACAGGTCGCCGATATTCTGCCCCAGATGGCTGTTGCGCCAATAGGCATTTGTGGGCCGCAGTCCGTGGAAGCTGAGCGCCACGAATTCCGTGCTGACTTCCGCCGACACCTGCTCGAAGGTGCTGATAAACAGGGGCCTGAAATCGGCCAGCGCGGAGCCGATTTTTTCCGCCGCGTCGCGGTACTCCTCGACACTCATGTCGCCATGTGCCTCCAGCTCACCCGCAAAGGTGACGGAGCCGTAGCCCATATCGTAAAGCCGCAGGTCGATCGCGGAAATGTGGAAGGTCGCCGCTTTGTCAGGAGAATCAAGCCGCGCCGGCAGGCCTTTTTGTGCCAGCAGCGAGGCCAGCGCTTCGCCCGCGATGCCGCGCGCGATGAAATAGCCCGGGATGATGGTGCGCCCGCGACGCGTATCGACGTCGATCTGCATGCGGTTGCCGCGGTTCTGCATATGCGGCGCATACCACTGGCCCGAGCCTGCGGGGTTCAGTTTCGCCAGCAATTCCATCTGATAGTTTTCGTAGCCCTTGACCAGCAGCGCGCGGCTGTCGATGACAAGGCCCGAACGCATGGGCCCGTTGTAGGCCATCTCGCGCCGCTGGCCTTTTGTGATAAAGGGTGCGGGCGCGCTTGCCATGGTTACAGCATCGGGATGTTCAGCAGCAGGTCGCCGTCTTGTATCGGCTCGCTCTCGGGGATCTCCGCCAGGCGGAAGGTGCGGCGCACATGCTTGTCCATCTGCTCCGCATGCGGCACAAGCCTTACGCGCGCAACCAATTGCATCGGCGGCATGGAGTAGGAGCGGATTTCATGCACGGCCTGCGCGAAGGTCTTGCCGGTGACGCGGATTTCTGCGCCTGTCTGGTCCTTCAGCGACACATCTTCCGCATACTTGACGAAGTAACGGCAGAGGTAGGCGGCGATCTTGGACGAGAGGTGGAAGTGCGACACCGTGCCATGCGCGAAGCCCAGCAGGGTTTTGTCCGACAGCGAACGGTGGAATATTTTCGACAGCACCTCCATGTAGCTCTGGCGCGGCAGCGAGCTGTCGATGATCTTGTCGAGGAAGAAGTTCTCGAACAGCGAGCGGCTGTTGATGTTCGCCGTTTCCACCACGATATAAAGGTCGGGGTGGGTGAGCGCGCCCGGCTGATCCGACTGCAGGTGCAGCTGCCGGTCGAGCCTGTCGATAAAGTCGATGCTAGGCGTGTCGGGATTCGGGCGGTCGAAGTCGAGGAAGACGTAGATGCGGTCGCCCTTTTGCAGCACGGGCTTGAAGCCTTCCTTGGTCGCCGATTTTTTCTTCTCTGCGATGGGGCAGATATGGTTGATCATTTCTTCCGTCTGGGCGTATTGCAGGATATGCACGGCATTGCTTTCGCGGATGCTGTCCGGCACGACCTGATCGGGGAAAGCCATGATCACCACGCGCGGCTTCTTGCTTCCCTTGTAAAGCGGCAGCAGGCGTTCGACGAAGCTCTTGGAATGCGGCGTGAAGTTATAGATGAATACCTTGCCGTCCTCCGACAGAGCCGGCGCGCTGCCTTCGACGGGCTGGTCGGCCGGCATGCGCATGATGATCTTTTCCGCCTTGATCGCCTGCATGGACAACGCGGCCGAGGGGATGCCGATGTGCATCAGGCTGTCGCCGATGCGCATGCCAAGGCCCATCAGGCGGCTGTAGTCGAGCGGCTTCGCTTCCTTGCCTTCAAGGTATTTTGCGCCGGCGGTTTTTTCCGCCACGCCCGCGCGTACGCCGATCGAAAACTGGCGCAGCGCGCGCATATGCTGCGCATGGCCTTCCTTCGAGGGGTCGAGACCGGCGAAGTGGTGGCGGAACAAATCCTTGCCCTTGGCGTCGAGCTCGAAATCACGCAGCGAGAATTTCTCCAGCGGGCTCTTGCCGTCGATGAACAGCTGCGGCAGGCGCGAGGGCCGGCCGGTGTGGTAATAGCCGTTCAGCTGGCTCAGGCTTTCGTCCATGTCGGACATCAGGTAATCGCCCACGTCGCTGTCGAAGGTCGCCTGAATGGCGGTCCGCAGCATCAGGGGACTGCTGGAGCGCTGCAACAGCTCGCGGAAGCGTTCCGACGGCGTCTCGATGAAGATGCGGGGCATCCCGGCAAGATCGTCGAGGTCAGCTTCGGAGGCGTTGTCATGCCCGCTGCCGGTCACGCCCGCGTCAACGGCTTCAACGGCCGTGACGCGCGTGGAGTTCAGCAACGCGTCGAGCTTGGTGACATAGCGCAGCTTTTCGTACTCGCCCTGCGTCGTCATGTCGGACAGCAGGTAGATTTCGTCCGCCTGCTCGATGCGGTATTCGTGGAAGTTATGATACGGATCCGGGTGCTTCACCGCCGCATAGAGGCGGTGTGAGCCCAGATGCGTCTGGTTCGTTTCCGACGCGAAGGACAGCGCCTGGTCGTACTGCGCATGGTCGCAGAGCAGCAGGATGGAGGCATCCTTGGTGTAGAGCGCGTTCCGCACGAAACTTTCGAAGCGGCTGTTATAGTTGATGATAACGATGCGATAGCTCGGGATCTCGCCGTTGGCGAGGCGCTTTGACAGCTTTGTCACGCTCTTGTCTGTCGACAGGCGCGCCATCAGCACGATACCGCCGATCACCATCAGCGGCAGGACGGAAGTGAGCGCAAGGCCCAGCGTCGAATGCGGCTTGAAGGCTTCGGACATGCCCGAGCCCGTGAAGACCATGACCCAGAGGATAAAGCCCGACACGCTGTCAAACAGCGGTTTTTGCCCGGCGGCGCCGTAAATCGAGTCATGCGCGGCCTCCGACCAATAGAGCAATCCGCTGGCGCCCGCCAGCAGTATTGCTGACATGACGGCGAAATAAAGCCCACGGTTTTTCATCGCCCAGATGGTGACCTTGGTCATCACCACGAAAACCTCGCGCATGTGGCCCAGCAGGACGTTGCCGCGGCGGAGCACGTTGCGGAACGTCAGGAAGGTGAAGGCCAGCAGGCCGATGCCGATATAGGGCAGGTAGGTCTTGATCGACAATATTCCGTTCAGCGGGCTGTTGTTCGATTGTTCGGGGCTGCTGATCAGCATATCGACGACCTGGATAAAGAAGGGCAGCAGGTAACCGATGACGAGCGACACGAAGACGAAGTGCATCAGGCCGTAGCGCACCATGTCCATGCGGTTGGGGATCAGCATTTCTCGCTGTTTTCCGCCGCCGTGCTGTTCCATCAATTTCCGCTGGCGCCGTTCTTCCTTCTTCAGGATGTCGAACCACAAAATGCCCGCCAGCGCGCCGATGGGCGTCACGTAGCAGCCGATGTTAAGGCCCACAAGAAAAGCCTGGATGATGACGATGCGCATATATTCATTGAGCGCGCCGCCGCTGGCCTCCATCTGTTGCAGCATTTCCGACAGCAGCGCCGCCGCCGGCAGGTCGTTCAGCATGTTGACGACGACGCCGGAAAGGAAAGTCATGCTGAGCGACGCATGGACGATATCGTCAAGGAAATGCGTGCGCACAAACGGAAGAACGACTTTTTCGACGTAATCCAGCTGCGCCATTTCGGCCGCGAAGACAAAGAAGCACATGGCGAAAAAGAAAACGCTGTAGGGAAGGAACCTGATCATGTGGACGAGGTCTTTTGTCGCTTCCGCGGGGCTGCCCTTTTCCTGCACCGAGTCCTTGTACAGATAATAGAACGAGATCAGCGCGGTGGGTATGGCCGACCAGAACAGCGACCATTCCATGGCCGAGACAACGGCAAGCCAGGCGACGGCCACAAGGAACAGCACCAGCCAGCGCTGCATGGAGTCGGTGAAATGCGCGGACTTGGCGAAGGCGGGCACACGATAGTTGTCGGAGTAGGACCAGCGCTTGACGAAAAGACCGCTGGTGCCGGGTTTAGACTGGTGGTTCATCCAGTCGATCACGATCATGCTGAGCATGCAGGAAAGGATGGCCGGCACGATCATCAGGCCGAAATATTCGAAAAAGTCGATGTTCAGTGCCTTGCCCAGAATGATGTTCGTGGGGGAGCCGATCAGCAAGCCCATCGATAGCGTGTTCGCCGCCATGAACTGCGCCAGCAGCAACAGGCGCGTATTTCGTATGCCCGCATGCACGCAGACGGAAATAATAATGGGCGTCAGCACCAGCACGACGATGTCGTTGGAGGTAAAGAGCGTCAGGATCGAGGTCAGGATGAATAAATAAAGGATCAGGCGCGTGGTATTGCCCTGGCATTTATAAACGATCTTGTAAGCCGCGAAAGCGAAATAGCCCGAACGCCCGATGCCTTCGGCGATGATGGCGAAGGACAGGATAAAGACGATGATGTCGATTTTTTCAGCGAAAACGCGTGGAATGGTATCCAGGTGCACGGCGCCGAAGTGAATGGCGAGGGCCATGGCGATCATGGGCAATATTGCTTCGCGTCCCGGAATGCCGCGCGATTCAAGCCAGAGGTCGATCTTGAAACGCTCGCCGAAGATGATGAGCAACACGACTATGGCGGAGAGGATGAGGATCACGGCTGCCGGTACAGCTTGGTAATAGTAAAGCGCGCCAAACCCAGCCGCCAGAATGACGAGTGAGTTGAGGGGGAAGCCGCCAAGGCGCGATTTCTTTTCTTCGATTTCGACAGTCGTCACGTGATGATGCTCCATGATACCCGCAGAACAGGGGCTGCCCCCGACTTTAACAACCATTTATTAAAATTGGGTAACGGATTGCAGTGGGTTTTCAGAACGTATTTTGGAGTCTTGTATGAAAAATAATCGTGCGCATTTTGACAAAAATTAAGGAAGCTGCGGTATAAGAGGTAACGATGGCGCAGAAAATCAAAAAAATCGTGTTTCCTGTGGCGGGCCTTGCGACGCGCTTTTTGCCCGCGACCAAAACCGTGCCCAAGGAGCTCTTCCCGCTGGTGGACAAGCCGCTGCTGCAATATGCGGTGGAGGAAGCTCTTGAGGCGGGGTTCGAGGAATTCATCTTCGTTTCCTCCCACCGCAAATCAGCCATCGAAAAACATTTCGCGCGCATGCCGGAGCTGGAGCATTACCTCGAAGGCCTTGGCAAGGGCTCCTTCGCCAAGCTCTTGCGCGAATGTTCGCTGCCCGAAAGCGCAGTGAAGATCGTCTATCAGGACGAGCCGCTGGGATTGGGCCATGCGGTTTATGTCGCGCAGGGCGTGGTGGGGCCACGGCCTTTCGCCGTGCTGCTGCCGGACGATGCGATTTTATGCAAGGGCCGCGGTGTTTTAAAGCAGATGGTCGATTTCGCCGAGGCCGAGCCGGGCTGCAGCCTGATCGCAGCGCAGGATGTCGCGCCCGAGCAGGTGAGTTTATATGGTGTCGTCGACGGCGTGCAGGAAAAGGGGCACCTCCGCGTAAAATCGCTGATGGAAAAACCGCCGCGCGACAAAGCGCCATCGAATACCGCCATCATCGGGCGCTATGTGCTGCAGCCCGAGATTTTTCCCATCCTCGATTCCATGTGCGCGACGCGCATCGACAAAAAGGAAATCCAGTTGACCGACGCCATTTCGCGCCTGGCCAAGAGCCAGCCGGTCTACGGCTTCCAGTTCGAAGGCCAGCGATTCGACTGCGGGCAATGCGCAGGGTTTATCGAGGCCTCGGTCGCCTATGCGCTCGAGCGGCCCGATCTGGCGCCCGCTTTGCGCGAAAAACTCGCCAGAATCCTCAAGCAGTGACAAGACTTTTGCCCTAATCCGCCGCATTTGCGCCGACAAGGGTTTGTTAACGTCTTTTGGCTACAGTCCATGATGCCGGAGCAGGGCAGGCTTTTCTTCTGGAGTTTCAGGGCACATGGAAAACATTCTTTCTGGTCAGTTCTTCACCACCGTCATCGTTATCGCCGTCGGCATCTTTTTGCTGACCCGGTTCCTCGTCAACGTGGGGTCGAAGGAAATCGCCGTGCTGGAACGCCGCTTCTTCGGCAAGCAGCTGGCTCCCGGCCACGTCTTCGCCATGGAGGGCGAGGTGGGGTTGAAAGCCGACTATCTCGCGCCCGGCCTGCACTTCATCCTCTGGCCCATCATGCGCGTTGTGTACAAGCCGCAGTTTCTCGTCATCGCGGCGGACGAACTGGGCATCATCGAATCAACCGACGGACAGGCGCTGCCCTCGGGCCGCATTTTCGCCGACGATCCCGCCGGCAATTCGCACAACAACTTCCAGGATTCCGTCGCCTTTATGCGGAACGGCGGCATTCGCGGCAAGCAGCTGCGCTTCCTGACGAACGGTACGTTCAAGATCAATCCCTTCCTATTCAAGGTGACGAAGATCAAGAAAACCTTCATCCCCGAAGGCAAGATCGGCGTGGTGACGGCGGCAGAAGGCGCGACGCTCAACAGCCTGCTCGGCCACAGCGTGGCGGGGCATGACGCCTTCCAGAAGGCCGAATCGTTCCTGAAAAACGGCGGCCAGAAGGGCCCGCAGATCGACTTCCTGCGCCCCGGCACCTACAACATCAACACCGAGATTTTCGAGGTCGAGATCAAGGACGCCGTGCAAGTGGGCGAGAACGAGATCGGCGTGGTCGAGGCGCGCGACGGCCTGCCCATGAACGAGCATGAGGTTGTCGTGCAGACGCCGGCCGAGCACGAAAACTTCCAGAACGGCCAGAAATTCCTCGATAACGGCGGCCAGCGCGGCCCGCAGGAAAATATCCTGACGCCCGGCATGTATTACATCAACCCCTACCTCTTCTCCGTCTCGCGCCACAAGCAGACGATCATCAAGCAGGGCGAAGTGGGCGTGATGATTTCGAACATCGGCAAGGATCCCGCCGAATTCAAGACTGCTGCGGGCGAAGACGCGTCCGACGACAAGGGCAAGACAAGGCACGTCGTGTCGAAAGGCTACCGCGGCATCCAGCGCGAAGTGCTGGGCCCCGGCGCTTACAACATCAACCCGCTCGCCTATTCGGTGATCGTGATCCCGACCGTGACACGCTCCGTCGAGTGGAGCGCCGAGGATAACCAGTCGGCCGGTGCCGAGAGCTTCGATCCGTTCCAGGTGGTTTCCCACGACGGCTTCCCGATGCAGGTGGAAGTGCGCTGCCAGTACCGCATCTTGCCCGAAAACGCGCCCTATGTGGTGCAGAAGATCGGGTCTGTCGCGCAGCTTGAAGGCAACGTGCTGCACCCGCAGATCGACGGCATCTTCCGCGCGCAGGTGGCGCGCTCGCCCGCCATCGCCTATCAGCAGAACCGCGCCGAAGAACAGAAAATGGCCGAGGAAGCGGTGCGCACCGATCTGACCAAATACAGGGTCGATATTGTCTCCGTGATGGTGACGAACATCCACCTGCCCGAAGCGCTGATGCGCACCACGCAGCAGAAAAACCTCGCCGAACAGGAAAAATCGATGTTCGACGCGAAGAAAGAAGCTGAAACGCGCCGTGTGCAGTTCGAGAAAACCAAGACCGAAGCCGACCAGCAGGTCAAGATCATCACGGCGGAGGCGGGTATTCTTGTCGCCCAGCACGAAGCCAAGCAGACCGAAGAACGCGCCCGCGGCGATGCCGCCCGCGTCAGGATGCTGGCCGAGGCGGAAGCGCTGAAGATCAAGCAGACCGGTGACGCCGAAGCCGCGATCATCCAGGCCAAGGGCGAGGCGCAGGCGAAAGCTTACCGTGACCAGGCCAGTGCGCTGACCGCGCCCGGCGTTACATCCGTCGAGATCATGAAGGCGATTTCGGGCGCGGGGCTGAAGATCACGCCCGATATCATGGTGAGCGGCGCCGCTAACGGCACGGGTGCCGACGGCAGCGGCGGCGGGCTTGTGCAGGTCTTGCTTGCGAAGATGCTGAACCAGAAAGAAGGCGGCGATCCCGCTTCCAAAAGCAAGTTCGGCACTTAAGACGGGCTAATCAGTTTTCGTCTTCAGGCTTGCAATGGCGGCGCAGCACGTCGACGAGCGCACCGATATTTTCCTTGGTGATGTAGCCTGCGGCGTTCATGCTCTCGGCCTTTTGCTTGTCCTGGTCGCGGCTGGATGTTGTCAGCATATAAACGACGTTATCCTTGAAGCCTTCCTGCTTGCGCATTTCGGCCAGCAATTGGAAGCCGTCCATGCGCGGCATGTTGATATCCATCAGCACAAGGCAGGGCAATTGCGGGCAGCTGTCGCTATTCAGAAGGTTCATGGCCTCCACCCCGTCGCGGGCGAGGAAGAAGGGATTGCCGATTTTTTCACGCCGCAGCACGCGCGCAACAACCTCCGCATCCACCTCGTCGTCTTCGACAAGAAGGATATGCATAGGTTGCGGATCATCGCCTTTACCGCTATGGGAGCCGAGGGGAACCATACTGTCCTTATATGCTGCTAATCATTCTATTTTATCACGAAAGAATTACCAGAGAATTATCATTTACTTTCAGTGTCTTGCGCACGCAGCCGTATTCGTTTTCGCTTAACGCCAGCTATGCTATAAAGTTCCATCGACATTTCAAAAAAGGCAAAAAAAATGGCGGATACCGTTTCCGGCAGGGGCGCGCTGGCCGAACTGATGCAGGACAAGATGGTCGTGCTGACGATCCTTGTCGCCGCCTTCGGCTATTTTGTCGATGTTTTTGACCTGTTGCTGTTTAACATCCTGCGCATCCCCAGCCTGAAAGACCTCGGTGTGGCGGAAGCGCAATTGCTGGATCAAGGCGTACTGCTGCTGAATTCCCAGATGGCGGGGCTGCTGCTGGGCGGTTTTCTCTGGGGCGTGGCAGGGGACAAGTTCGGCCGGCTGTCGGTGCTTTTCGGCTCTATCGTGCTTTATTCGGTCGGCAACGTTGCCAATGCCTTTGTGCAGAACGTCGAGCAATACGCAGTCCTGCGCTTCATCACCGGCATCGGCCTTGCGGGTGAACTGGGCGTGGGGGTGACGCTGGCCTCCGAACTGCTGCCGCGCGGCTTGCGCGGCCTTGGCACGACCTTTATCGCGACCATCGGCGTGCTGGGTGCGACAGCGGCCGGCATCCTTGTCAATTTCGTTACCTGGCGCGAAGCCTATGTGATCGGCGGCCTGATGGGCTTCCTGCTGCTGGCGCTCCGCATGGGGGTGCGTGAATCGGGCATGTACAAGAAAATCGAGCAGCAGTGCGACAGCGTGAAGCGCGGCAATATCCTGATGTTCTTCCGCAATTGGGATCTTTTTCGTCGCTATGCCGCCGTGCTGCTGGTGGGGGCGCCGACATGGTGCGTGGTGGGTGTATTCATCACATTCTCCCCCGAATTCGCGGCCGATTTCGGCATGAAGGATATGCCGACGGCGGCCAATGCCGTCCTCTACTGCTACATCGGTCTTGCCATCGGCGATATGCTGACGGGATTGATCAGCCAGTACCTGCAGAGCCGCCGTAAAGCGATCTTCATCTCGCTCAGCTTCCTGTCGATTGTGATGGCGGCCTTCGCGCTGGTCGAGCCGCAGACGCTTTTCCAGTATTATGCTTTCTGTCTGCTGCTGGGCATCGGCGCAGGATACTGGTGCATGTTCGTCCAGATCGGGGCCGAGCAGTTCGGCACCAACCTGCGCGCCACGGCCTCCACCAGCGCGCCCAATGTCGCGCGCGGCCTTGCGATCCCGATCACCCTGGCCTTCCGCGCCTTTATCCCCTTTGTGGGCGTTATGGGCGGCGGGCTGGTGGTTTTTGCAATTGTGATGGCGCTGGCTTTCCTTGGCGTCTACATGGTCAGGGAAACTTTCCACGATGACCTCGATTATGTCGAGAAATAGATTTTCATAACGATATTAGGCCTTTATTAGCCATTCCTCGCGTATGCTTTAAGCTGGAGGGCTAAAGCTATGACCAAGCCTAATATTGCAGAAATGAAAGTGCTCGTCGTCGATGACCATATGCTCATCCGCTGCGATCTCGAACGCCAGTTGAAAGGCATGGGCTGTGCCCATGTCGAGCAGGCGTCGAATGTGAAGGAGGCGACCGATAAAATGGCCGTCACGCCTTACAACATCATTTTCCTGGACTGGAACATGCCCGGCAAAAGCGGTTACCACCTGATGCAGCAGTGCAGGCAGGACAACAATTACGACGGCACGGCTTTTGTGATCGTCTCGGCCGAATCCGAGGAGCGCTACATTATCGAGGCGCTGAAGGCAGGGGCGACGTCATACATCGTCAAGCCGGTCGCCGAGGGCACTTTGCAGGAGCATGTCAACAAAGTCATCGCATGGATGGAACGCCGCGCCGAAAAAGCGCGCCAGCCGGCTTAAGGAGCATCCCTTGGATAACATCCGCGACATGAAATCCTTCGTGTCCGACATCGTGGGACGCACGATGGCCGATACCTTCGATACGATGTTCGGCCGCGACATTTCGGGCTGGAAATCGGGCGACGGGTTGGCTGGCGGCGACAATCAGGATATATGCAGCCGCGTGACGCTGGCGCAGGGGCCGGTGCAGGTCGAATTCCGCTTCCAGTTCGCGCAAGACCTGTTGCTGGCTATCGCCAATGAATCCTATTCCATCGATACGCTGAAATTGCCGATCGACGCTATTTGCGAAGACATGGCCTGCGCGGTCGCCAACGTCGTGGGCTCGCGCGTCAAGGCCTTCCTGAACGGCCGCGGTTATGACTTTGAGATGGATATTCCGATCGTGACCGGTGCGCAGGGCGATGCCAGCAACGAAGACGGGGCGGCGCACCTGAATTTCAAGTGCCGCACGCCCGGCGGCGCCGACGCGGGCATCCTTGTCAACATCCGGATGCAGGAACAGGCCGCGAGAGCCTGAGGAGGCGACGATGAAATCAATCGCCGTCACCGCCCCCCGCGCAGGGTTGAAAGAGGCGCTGTTGAAAGTGTCATCCATCAAGCCGCAAGTGGCGATCGTTTTTGCGACGCCAGGGCTGTGGAAAGATGAAAAGGCGATGGAAGAGGCCTGCGCGACGCTGCAGGGCTGCCAGGTGCTGGGCTGTTCCACCGCCGGCGAGATTTTAGGCCCTCGCGCGCGCACCGACAGCATTTCGGCGCTGGGGATGCGTTTCGATACCGCACAGGTCAAGGTGGCGGAAGCCGCGTTGAATGCGCCGGAAGAATCATTCTACGCGGGTCAGATGCTGGGCAAGGGGCTGAACGGGCCCAAGCTGCGCGGCGTTTTCGTCCTCAGCCCCGGCCTGCGGGTGAACGGCTCCGCGCTTGCCAAGGGTCTCGCCGGCGCCTTTGATAAAGGTGTCGTCGTGTCGGGCTGCATGGCGGGCGACGGCACCAGTTTTGCCAATACCTTTACCCTGCTGAACGGCAGGATATCGCAGTCGCGCGTCGTTGCTTTCGGCGTTTATGGCGATCATGTCACGGTGAAACACGGGTCACGCTGCGGCTGGAAATCTTTCGGCCCCTTGCGTCGCGTGACGCGTGCGGCGGGCAATGTCCTGTTCGAGCTGGACGGCAAGCCCGCGCTGGCCCTTTACCGCGAATATCTTGGCGACAAGGCGGCGGAATTGCCCGCCAGCGGATTGCTATATCCGCTCTCGGTGATGAAGGGCGACAGCCGGCAGGACAGCGGCATCGTCCGCACGCTGGTGAACGTCAATCCGCATGAAGGCTCCCTCGTGCTGGCCGGTGAAGTAGCGCAGGGCGCGCAGGTGCGCCTGATGCATGTCGATACCGACACGCTGATCGAGGGCGCGGGGCTGGCGGGCCGCGATGCGGGTATCTGGGGCGCGGCCGGTGAAACCGCGACCCTGATGGTCAGCTGCCTTGGCCGCAAGCTCGCGCTGGGTAGCGATGTGGATGAAGAGGTTGAGGCCGTGCACAAGGCGATCGGCGGCAGTTCGGCCTGCGCCGGCATTTACGGTTACGGCGCGTTTTCGCCCACCGGCGCGCAGCACGCGCCCGAGCTGCAGAACCAGTCGATGGCTGTCACGCATATCGTGGAGGCCGGCGGATGAGCCTTACCAAGAAACTCGCAAGACAGCTGCGCCGCCACTTCCCGCCGGCGGATGCCGAAGCAATCGCAACCGAAATGCGGGGACAGGGCGGCGCGCCGCGCCTGCTCTCGAACCTTCCGGCGATTTTACGCGATATCGACACGGCCTATGCCGAACTGGATAGCCGCGTGAAAATGGCGATGCGCAACCTCGACCTCAGCTCGACCGAGCTGACCGAGGCGAATGCGCGGCTTGAAATGCTAAACTCGTCGATGACCACGGTGCTCGACAGCCTTGGCGTCGGCCTTGTGTTCTTCGATGAAAAGGGGCTTTGCTCGAACGTTTATTCAAAGGCCTGCCTGTCGCTGCTGGAATCAGAGCCGGGCGGCAGGCATGTGGGCGATGTGCTGGGGCTCGACGCCGACCGCCGCGACCAGCTGCAGGGGCTGATCGACGTCGTGTTCGAGGGCGATACGACCATTTTCCCCTTCGAAGACCTGATGCGTCTGGCACCAAAGAATTTCGCACATTCAAGGGGCTTGACGGTGGCGCTGCGCTACCGGCCGATGTACGCGCCTTCGGGCCGTTTGTCGTCCATCCTGCTGATCGCCGAGGATATCACCAAGGAAGAAGCGTCGCGCGAAGAGATCAGGCTGAAAGAGGCCCGCATCGCGCGCATGCTGCGCATTGCCAAGGACAAAATGGCCTTCGTCGGTTACCTGCGGAAGATGGAAGCCGTGCTGCTGGGCACGCCCACGGAACGCCCGCATGACGAGTTGTCACGCGACCTGCATACGCTGAAGGGCATGTCGCGCTTCTTCCACCTCAATGCCATCGCCGGCATCATCCACGAAATGGAAACGGTGCTGGGCGGCGAGGAAAAGGTTTCCACCAAGGAAATGCTCGAGGTCTGCCGCGAAGCCATCAGCACCCTGTTCGCGGAAGCCAAAGGGTACGGCCACGAAATCTGGGGCAACAATTTCGAGATCCAGGAAGAAGTCGTCACGCTGCCGCTCCGCTATGTCACCGATTTCGGCATCGAGCTGCGTAAGCAGGGTGCGCAAGGGCTCGCCTTCCGCTTCTTCCAGAAAATCGTGGCGCAGCAGGTGCGCGAACTGCTGATCCCGTTTGAAACGCAGCTCAGCTTCTTCGCGGTCATGGCGGAAAAAGACATCAGCATCACCATGCCGGCCAGCGGCCAGGTCAAGGTCTTCGCGCCGGTTTACAAAACCTTCTTTGAATCTCTCGTCCATATCGCACGCAATATCGTCGACCACGCCGCCGAACCGCCCGAAGCGCGGGAGGCGGCTGGAAAACTGCCGGCGCTCAACGTGTCGGTCGATGTCGGCTTCGGCGAATTCAATTCCAAGATGGTGATCACCATCGCCGACGACGGCGCGGGCATCAATGCGGATGCTCTGCGCGAAAAACTGAAATCGACCGAAAGCCACGAAGACCTGATCCAGCATGTCTTCGACGCCAAGGTTTCCACGCGCGAATCGGTATCTGAAGACGCCGGGCGCGGCATTGGCCTCGACGCCGTGAAAGCGTCCGTGGTCGCGCTGGGCGGCACGGCCCGCGTGACTTCCGAAAAAGGGGCGGGAACGGTCTTTACCTTTACCCTGCCGATTGTCTGGGAACCGCAATAGGCTTTTCCGGAATTTCCAGTATTAACAGCTTCTTAAGCCCAAAAAAGTAAAATCCAAGGATTGCCGCACACCGGGCGTCTAATGGATAACAGGCCGCATTTTCACCCAAGGAGATTGCCATGAAAAACATCGTCATGCTGGCGCTTATCGCCCTCGTGCTGATCCCTTTGCGGGCCTTTGCCTATACCGCCGACGACATGGCGGCGGCGAACAGGTTCTACGATGAAAAATCCTATCAGCTGGCCGCGAATGAATTCGAAAAACTGCTGACGGCAGATGCCACGCCCGAGCTGAAACGCGAAGTGCAGTTCAAATGGGCTGACAGCGTGCTGAAGGCCAAGATGGAAGACAAACGCGAGACGGCAGAAAAGAACTTGCGCGAAATGGCCGACGGCAAAGATCATGACCGGTGGTGGGCAGAGGCTGCCGTCTCTATCTCGCAGCATCTGGGCGAGCGCGATCCCTGGAGCAACCGCGACGCGATCAAGGGCTGGCTCGACAATGCGCGTGACTGGTGGGCGGGTTCCTCCGACGTCGATCTCGCGCGCGAGAAGTTTATTTCCATCAGCTTCCAGCTGGCCGATGTGATGACGAAAAACTGGGGCTGGTACAACGTCGATATCCGCCCCATCCGCCTTGGCGAGAAATCCATCGCGCCTGTGCCTGCGGCGCAGGGCAATATGGGCCTGCAGGTGCTGTTCGAGGAAATCCTGAAGGTCGCCAAAACCGACGAAGACAAGGCGCATGCGCACTATGGTCTCGGCATGACCTATATGCAGGACTATTCCGGCGACGAGAAGAAGAAGCAAAAAGCCGTCGAGGAGTTCGAGGAAGTCATCGACGATTTCGAAAAGACCGAATGGGCCGATGACGCCTGGTACCAGCTGGGCACCTATTACGAGAACAAGGCCGACTACGTGAAGGCTGTTTCGACCTACAAAGATTATCTCAATCACTTCAAGGCCGGCGAATCCCAGTGGATCGACGATGTGAAGCGCAAGGTTGAATATATCGTCAACCCCACGCTCTCGGTCAGCGCCAGCAATACCTTCGTGCCGGAATCCGAAGTGCAGTTCGGGCTTAACTGGCGCAACATCGATAAAGTGAAGATCACGCTCTACCGCTTCGATATGGCGGAGGAGCTGAAATTGTTCCCCGATGGCAACGGCTATTCCGGCCACAGCGAGCTGCTGAACAACATGGTCGAGAAAACGGCGCGCTACAATTCTCTGCCCGTCGAAACCTCGTGGGAAATCGATTTGAACGACGACGGCAAGCATGTGCCGAAAAGCGAATACAAGGGCATGGCCGAATGGCGCAGGGGCGATCCCGATGACAAGGCCGACCCGAAAGCGGGCGTGCTGCCCGTCGGCGCATACCTGATGGTCGCCACGGGCGGCGGCCAGCGTGCCTATGACCTTGTGCTGGTCAGCGATCTTGCGCTGGTGACGAAAGTGGCGAAGGACAAGGCTGTATTTGTGACTGTGGACGCCAAAACCGGCAAGCCGGCGGCAGGCGCGAAGCTGCGCTATATCTATTCCTATTACGACGCCAATAACAACACCAAGTGGCAGGAGGGCGAGGCCAAAAGCGGCGATGACGGCCTTGCCGTTGTCGAGCTGAAAAATGAAAGCAACCATTCTTATTACCAGCAGCATAGTGTCTTTGCAGCGGCATCCTCCGGCGCAAAGCAGGCCTTTGTGTCGAGCAACTTCTACAGCAATTATTACAATAACAAGGGTGAATGGTGGCTATACGCGTTTACCGATCGTCCCGCCTATCGCCCGACCGAAACGGTCAGCTTCAAGGGCATCCTGCGCCGCCCCGATAAAGGCGCCTTCTCCAACCCCGCCGGCATGAAGGTCAAGGCCCGCATCTATAACGCGCAGGGCACGCAGGTGAAGGAGGGCGATTATACCCTCAATGATTACGGCGCGTTCGACGACACTCTGGTGCTGGATGAAAAAGCTGTATTGGGTGCCTATACGCTGCAGCTTTTCACTGCCGACAACGGCAACCAGATTTCAACCGCGCAGCTGTTCCAGCTGGAGGAATACAAGCTGCCGGAATACACCGTCAGCGTGAAGGCAAAACCGAAGTCGGACAAAGGCCCCGCTGTCTTCCGTCTTGGCGATACGCTGGAGATGGAGGTTGACGCGCAATACTACTTCGGCGGCGCCGTGGCTGATGCGCAAGTAGAGTATCTTGTCTACCAGAAACCGCTGTACCAGTACTTCCGCCCCTATCGCGCCTATCACTGGTATTACGAAGACATGTATCCGCAGCCCTATAACTATGGCAACGGCAACATGATCAAGACCGAAAAGCTGAAAACCGGCAAGGATGGCAAGGTCACGTTCAAGGTCGAAACGCCCAAGGACGGTGAAGACCAGCAGTATCACGTGGAAGTGCGCGTGGTGGACCAGAGCCGTCGCGAAATCCGCGGCACATCCGACATCAAGGTCACCAAAAACGCTTTCTTTGCCTATCTTGAAGCGAAGCAGAACATATACCGTCCGGGCGACAAGGCGCAGGTGGCGATCAAGACCCTCACTGCCAATGACGAGCCGATGGCCGTCGAAGGCAAGGTTTCCGTGCTGCGCAACAGCTGGCGCGATGCCGTCATCAACGACGGCCGTCAAACGACGCCTGCCGGTTACAACGGGCAGGAAATGTTCACTAAATTCGTGAAAACGAACGAACGCGGCGAAGCCGTATTCGAATTCGAGCCCGGCGCGAATGGCTACTACACCATCGAATTCACCGGCTTTGACG
Source organism: Alphaproteobacteria bacterium (assembly GCA_041287865.1). Classification (GTDB taxonomy): domain Bacteria; phylum Pseudomonadota; class Alphaproteobacteria; order Micavibrionales; family UBA2020; genus JAPWJZ01. The sequence goes on from JBGGMV010000072.1 coordinate 47,580, forward strand.
ACGGGCGCGAGGTGAAGGGCGCGGTCAACGTCTTCGTCTGCGATAACGCGGCGACGAACATCGGCTATCGCTATAGCGGGTTGCAGATTATCGCGGAAAAGGACACCTATGCGGCGGGCGATACAGCGCGCGTGATGCTGGTGGCCGACAAGCCCGATACCTGGGCCCTGTTCACGGTCGAAGCCGATGGCATCTATGATTACCGGATGGTGCATATCGAAGGCAGCGTCAAGATGCTGGACGTGAAAGTCGCCGAAAACTTCGTGCCGAACGTCTTCCTGTCGGCCGTGGGGGCGGAGCAGTTCCAGCTGAAGATGAACAATCTGCAGCTGATCGTGCCGCCGCGCTCCAAATTCCTGAATGTCACGGCAACGTCTGACAAAGCCGTTTATCAGCCGCAGGAAGAAGGCGTGTTTGATGTAACGGTAACCGACGCTGATGGCAAGCCGGTCAGTGCGGAAATTTCGCTCGGCCTTGTCGATGCCTCGGTCTATTACATCCAGAGCGAGCTGGCGCCAGATATCCGCCAGTTCTTCTACGGCGAAAAGCGTCAGTTGAGCATCCAGACGCAGGCGAGCTTCTACCAGCGGCCCTACGTGCATCTGGTGCGGGGCGATAACAACGAATTGATCAGCGACGACGAAAACACCCGCCGCCTGCGCGCCAAAGACCAGAACGGGCAGGATGGCCCCGCGCAGGAACTTAGGGATGAACTGCGCCAAGGCGCCGGCAATGCCGTGGGCAGCATGCGCGAGGAAAGGGCGGCAAGGATGCAGGCTGTGCCCTCGTCCGCCCCCGCGCCGATGCTGGCAAAATCCGTCGCCAAGGAAGGCATGATGGCAGCCGACGCTGCTTCAGGCCTTGAAGAAGACAAGAAAAAAAGCGACGCCAGCGGCATGAAGACGCCCCAGCAAGGGGAAGCGGAAGGCGAAGCGCCCGCCGTACGCAACGACTTCCGCTCCACCGTTATCTGGCAGCCGTCGGTGAAAACAGACGCCGAAGGCAAGGCGCGCGTGACGGTGAAATATCCCGACAGCCTGACGACATGGAAGCTGACGGCCCGCGCCGTCACCACCGGCACGGCAATCGGCTCGGTCACGCATGAAGTGAAATCCAACAAGGACCTGATGGTCCGCCTGCAGGCGCCGCGCTTCTTCACCGAACGCGACCTTGTGGCGGTTTCCGCGCTGATCGACAACATGACCGACACAGCTGTGACCGTGATGCCGGCCATCAAGGTCGAAGGCGGGCTGGTTGTCACCGGTCTTTACCAAAACGGCCAGTTCGTGAAGGGCGAGCTGGGCCCCGTCGAAATCCCCGCCAAGGGGCAGAAACGCGTCGATTGGGCTGTTGCCGCGCAAACGGCGGGCAAGGCCACGATCACCGTGACCGCCGGCAAGGGCAAAATGGCCGATGCGATGCAGAAAACCTATCCCGTCATTCCGCACGGCATCGAAAAATTCGTGGCGCAATCCTTGGCCATGAAAAACGGCGGCACCAAGGAGATTAAAATCTCTATCCCGAAAGAGCGCATCAAAGAGGCTACCAGCTTGCGCCTGTCACTCTCGCCCTCCATGGCCGCAAACCTGCTGGATGCCCTGCCTTACCTTGCCGATTATCCCTATGGCTGCGTCGAGCAGACGATGAGCCGCTTCCTGCCCGTCGTTATCGTCGGCAAGACGATGAAGGATCTGGGTATTTCGGATAGCGAAGTCGAAGGGTATATCAGCGACGTACTGGAGGCACGCGGCGACCCGAAAGGCCACCCGCAACGCCGCGCCGATGCCACTTATTCGCGCCTGAAATCGATGACGGGCGACGGGCTGCAACGCCTCTACGACTTCCAGCACGCCGATGGCGGCTGGGGCTGGTGGAAAGACGGCGATAGCGACCGTTTCATGACGGCCTATGTCGTCTGGGGCATGAGCCTTGCGCGTGACGCGGGTATCGAAATCCGCGACGGCGTTATCCTGTCCGCAGCACGGTTCCTGCAGACGCAGCTTGTCGAGGAAGAGAACAGTCCCGATAACCTCGCCTGGATTCTCCATGCACTCCCCGGCTCCAATACAGGAACAAGCGGTCTTGTAGATAAGCAGCGCGACCGCCTGTGGAATATGCGCGACAAGCTGAACCCCTATACCCGCGCCCTCTATGCGATTGCCGAGAAAAAATTCGGCAATGGCGAACGCGCGGCGACGCTTGCCCGTAACGTCATCAACGGCGTGTCGGAGGATAAAGACAATGCCACCGCGCATTGGGGCGAAAGCGGCGTGCATTATCGCTGGAGCGACGGCGGGGTGGAATCCACCGCCTTCTCGATCAGCGCGCTGGCGCAGCTTGATCCGCAAAGCGCGTACCTGGAGCCTGCGGTGAAATGGCTGACGCTCAACCGCCGCGGCGGCAGCTGGAAAAACACGCGCGACACGGCAATTGCCATTCTTGGCCTGACCGAATACCTGAAGGCCTCGAAAGAGCTGTCACCCAGCTATACGTACAAGGTGACGCTGAACGGCACGACGGTGCGCGAGGGCAAGGTTGACGCAAGCAACGTCTTCACCTTCAACCGTAATATCGACATTCCGGCCGACCAGCTGCGCGATGGTGATAACGTTGTGACTGTGACGATGGACGGTACGGGCGCGCTCTATATGGCGGCCTATGCCAAATATTTCACGCTGGAAGAACCCATCACCAAAGCCGGCAATGAAATATTTGTCACCCGCAAATACTTCATCCAGTCGGTCAAGGAAACGCTGATGAAGGGCTATACCAACGACTGGAAAGAGCTGAAAGACGGCCAGACCGTCAACAGCGGCGACCGTATCCGCGTCGATGTGACGATGGAGGCCAAAAACCACTATGAATATCTGGTGGCAGAAGACTACAAACCGGCAGGTCTGGAAGCTGTCGAACTGAAAAGCGGCCCGGGCTATGCCGTGATGCTGGACAGGGAGGGCCGCGAAACGGGCGAGCAGACGCCGCTCTATCAGGAATTCCGTGACCAGAAAGCGGCCTTCTTCATCTCGAAGCTGAAACAGGGCAAGCACCTGTTCCGCTACGAGCTGCGTGCCGAGATCCCGGGAAAGTTCCACGCTATGCCTAACCAATCACATGCCATGTATGTTCCCGAAATTCGCGCCAGCAGCGATGAAATGCGCATCGATGTGAACGAAGCACCTGCCGAAAAGGGTTCTGTAAAGGAGTAATCTGACTTTAGTGGTTGAAGCGGTCATGGTAGATTAGGGCATGACACAGCCAGCCATTAAATCCGCCGCCCCCTTCACCATCACCGCTCCCAAGACCTTGGGGCAGGAAACGATTTTGACGGCAGAGGCGCTGACCTTTCTCGCCGGCATCGAAACTGCTTTCGGTGCGCGCCGCTGCGCCCTGATGGACGAGCGCAAGAAATTACAACAGAAACTGGATAGCGGCTGGACGCCCGATTTCCTGCCCGAGACGGCAGAGGTGCGCAAAGCCGACTGGAAAGTGCGCCCCGCCCCGCCCGCGCTGCAGGACCGCCGCGTCGAAATCACCGGCCCTGTAGACCGCAAGATGGTCATCAACGCCCTCAATTCCGGCGCGTCATGCTTTATGGCGGATTTCGAGGATTCGAATACACCCACCTGGGAAAACCAGATCAGTGGCCAGATCAACCTGCGCGACGCCAACGCGCGCACGATCGAGTTCAAGGATGCCGCTTCGGGTAAGGAATATAAATTAAAGGATAAAACCGCCGTGCTGCTGGTGCGCCCGCGCGGGTTGCATATGGAAGAAAAACATTTGCACCTGAACGGCCATGCGATGTCGGCGAGCTTCTTCGATTTCGGCCTTTACCTGTTCCACAACCGCACAGCGCCTTATTTTTACCTGCCCAAGATGGAAGGCTGGCAGGAAGCGCAGCTCTGGAGCGATGTGATCACCCATGCCGAGGACGCGCTGAAACTGCCGCGCGGCACGGTGCGCGTGACGGCGCTGATCGAAACGATCACGGCGGCCTTCCAGATGGACGAGATGCTCCATGCGCTGAAGGACCATATCGTCGGCCTTAACTGCGGGCGCTGGGATTATATTTTCAGCTTCATCAAAAAATTCTGCAAGCATCCGCAATACGTCATGCCTGACCGGGGCGAGGTGACGATGGTGGCGCATTTCCTGCGCTCCTATAGCCTGAACCTGATCAAAACCTGCCACCGCCGCGGCGCGCATGCCATGGGCGGCATGGCGGCGCAGATACCGATCAAGAACGACGAAGCCGCCAATAACGCCGCGCTGGCCAAGGTGCGCGCCGACAAGGAACGCGAGGCCGCCGACGGGCATGACGGTACATGGGTCGCGCATCCCGCGCTGGTGCCGCTGGCGATGGAGATTTTTAACAAGGCGATGCCTGCTGCCAATCAGCTTGATAAAAAACGTGAAGACGTGTCGATTACCGCCGCCGACCTGCTGACCGCGCCGCAGGGGAATATTACCGAGGAAGGCCTGCGCCGCAACATCAACGTTGGCCTGCTGTACCTGAAAGCATGGCTGTCGGGGCAGGGCTGCGTGCCCATCCACAATTTGATGGAAGACGCCGCCACGGCAGAGATTTCCCGCACGCAGCTCTGGCAATGGCGGCGCCATCAGGCGAAGCTGAAGGATGGCCGCGTCATTGATGATGCGTTGATGAAATCCTTCCTGCAGGATGAAGCCGAAAAACTGGGCAAGGGCGATCAATACCTGAAAGACGCCGTCGAGATGTTCTCCGGCATGGTGATGGCCGAAACGCTGGATGATTTCATCACCACCAAGGCCTACGACAAGGTTCTGGAGTACGAGCGCGCCTGATGGAAATCGATGTCACAGCATGGCTCGGCCTCGCGCTCCGCTGGTTCCACCTGATGCTGGGGATTATGTGGATCGGCGCGTCGTTCTACTTCGTGTGGCTCGATCTCGCTCTGCGCCCCGCCAAATCCAAGGCCGACCGTGACGCTGGAGTCAGCGGCGAAGTATGGGCTGTCCACGGCGGCGGTTTTTACCACAAGAAAAAATATCTCGTCGCGCCCGAAGGCATGCCGGATGACTTGCACTGGTTCAAATGGGAAGCCTATCTGACCTTCATCAGCGGCTTTGCGCTGCTCTGCCTGATGTACTATTTCAACGCCGATATGTACCTGATCGACAAGGCCAAGATGTCGCTGACGCCCGCGCAGGCGACCTTTATCGGCCTGGCCTTTCTGGGAGGCGGCTGGATTTTCTATGATGAACTGTGCAAAAGCGGCCTTGGCCAGAACGTGAAGGTTTTCAGCGTGATCTGGGCGGCGGCGCTGGTGGCGGCGGCCTATTTCCTCGGCCATATCTTTACGGGGCGCGGCGCCTTCATCCATGTGGGCGCGATGATCGGCACGGCCATGACGGCGAACGTCTTCGCCGTTATCATCCCGAACCAGAAAAAGGTTGTGGCCGCGTTGCTGGCTGGCGAGAAGCCGGACGTCAAATACGGCAAGATCGCCAAGCAGCGTTCGATGCACAATAACTATATGACTCTGCCTGTGCTGCTCATCATGATCAGCAACCATTACCCGATGCTCTATAGCGGCGAATGGGGCTGGGCGATTCTGGCGGGCCTTGGCCTGTCGTCGTGGCCCTTCCGCCATTTCTTTAACCTGAGAGATCGCGGCATCACGCAGCACCGTTGGTGGATTGTGGGCGTCGCGGGCTTCATTTTCACCATCTGCGCAGCCTCGGGCCTTTTTGCACCTGCGAAAACGGTCGAGACCGCCGTCGCCGTCACACCTGCGGAAGTAAAACAGATCGTACGCACGCATTGCAGCGGCTGCCACAGCGACACGCCCACGCATGCCAGCGTGACCGAAGCGCCCAAGGGCACGGCCTTCGACACTATCGAACAGATAAAGCAGAACGCGCCTCGTATTATCGAGCAGGCGGTGAAATCCGACACGATGCCTTTGGGTAATGAAACCGGCATGACGGCGGAGGAGCGGAAGAAGCTCGGCATCGGTCTGGAATTGCTTGGTAAATAGCGCTTTGCTTGACGCGCGACAGCGCCGCATGATAGTTAATATGCAAATGAAAGCCGCATTCAACACCACCAGAAAGCCGCCGCACGCCGACCTCGAAGCCTTTTGGCAGGGGACGGTGAAGGGGCGTGACGATGTGGTGGTGGCGATGCTCGATAAATACGGTCCCCAGCTGCTCACCCGCCGCAACCGCGCGTGGATGAACGGCCTGATGTTCGCCGCCGCCAACGGCCATGCCAGCACCGCGCAGATATTGCTCGATCATGGCGCGGAGATCGATGCGAAGAACAAAGTCGGCGAAACCGCGTCATGGCTTGCTGCACGCAACGGTCATCAAACGGTTTCAAAACTGATCGGTATCGAAAAAACACGCCGCAGCAAAGCCGCGGAGGCTGCGGCCATCACGCAGCAAAAACTGCTGCAGGATATCGACGCGCAGGGGCAGCAGGGAATGCCGCTGCAATCCGCCATTAAACTCTGCAAAAAACTGACGTTGAAGCCTCAGCTGCCGCGATAGGTGCTGTAGCCATAGGGCGATACCAGCAGCGGCACGTGGTAATGCGCGGTCGTATCCCCGATGCCGAAATGGAGCGAGATCACGTCGAGGAAGGGCACCTTCGGCAGTTTTACGCCCATGCTCTTGAAATATTTCCCGGCTTCGAATTCGAGACGATATGTGCCGGTCTTCATTTCCTTGTCGGCCAGAATGGGGCCATCGACGCGGCCATCGGCATTGGTCTTTTTCGTCACGACAAGCGTTTCGGTGCCGCCTTTGGCGACGTGGTAAAGCCGCAGCGTAATGCCCTTGCCGGGGCAGCCGTGGGCGGTGTCGAGCACATGCGTCGTGAGTTTACCCATAATCTTCCCTTATGAAAAAATGGCTTAACTTTTATATAACATCTCACAGTTATATTCGAAAGACAACCAAGGGGGGATCATGGCAATTCTATCGGGGTCTGCGGGGAAACATGGCGGGCGTCGCGAGACGACGTTGCGCGGTGAAAACCAGAACAAGCGCTTCCACACATTCCCCTTGTTGCGCGTAACCGGAGTTGTAAGGCCACATGGCGAAGGCAAAAAAACCAAAAGCTAAACCGAAAGCGAAAAAGAAATCCGCTTCCCCGCGCGATCCGCGCGATTACGTCGGCTATGGCGAACACCCGCCCCATGCCAACTGGCCGGGCGGCGCACGCGTGGCCGTGCAGTTTGTTTTGAATTACGAGGAGGGCGGCGAAAACTGCGTCCTCAACGGCGACAAAGCTTCCGAAACCTTCCTCTCCGAAATCATCGGCGCGCCGCGTATCGAGGGCCGCCATATTTCCATGGAAAGCATCTACGAATACGGCACGCGCGCCGGCGTCTGGCGGCTGCTGCGATTGTTTAAAAAATACAAAATGCCTGTGACAGTTTTCGCCGTCGCGCTGGCGCTGGAAAAATATCCTGAAATCGCCCAAGCCTTCGTGCGTGACGGGCACGAGATTTGCTCGCACGGCTACCGCTGGATCAATTATCAGGACATGGATAAAAAGACCGAGCGCGAGCATATGAAGAAAGCCATCGATATCATCAAGCGCGTCACGGGCGAACGTCCGCTGGGCTGGTACACGGGCCGCACCTCGCCCAATACCCGCGATCTGGTGATGGAGGAGGGCGGCTTTGTTTATGACGCTGACGATTACAGCGACGATCTGCCCTTCTGGGATGTGCGCGGCAATAAAAAGCAGCTGGTCGTGCCCTATACGCTCGATTCAAATGACATGAGGTTCGCAACGGCGCAGGGCTTCAACTCCGGCGACCAGTATTTCGCCTACCTGCGCGATGCTTTCGATGTATTGTATGCGGAGGGCGAAACAGCGCCCAAGATGCTGTCGGTCGGCTTGCACTGCCGCATCGTCGGCCGCCCGGGGCGCATTGCCGCGCTGGAACGCTTTATCCAGCATATCAAGAGCCATGACCGCGTCTGGATCTGCCGCCGCATCGACATTGCACGGCACTGGATCGCGCATCATCCCTATCTGGAGGATTCCCGTGGATAGCAACGACGACCTGCCCCTGCCGCACAAGCCGGCCGACCTTGCGCTGCCCGCGTTTCTGAAGATTTACGGCGCGCTCTACGAGAAATCGCCGTGGATCGTCGAAGCCGTTTACGCGAAGAAAGACCAGAGCATCGATACGGTGGGAGAATTTCTGGCCGCGCTGCGCAAGGCTGTCGACGAAGGCGGGCGCGATAAACAGCTGGCCCTGATCCGCGCGCACCCCTATCTCGCCCCGCCGCCTGCGGAGGCCGCGAAAATGACCACACATTCCGTGTCGGAACAAAAAGGCGCAGGGTTAAACCAGTGCACACCGGCGGAGGCGAGCGAGTTCCAGAACCTCAACGCCCTCTACCAGCAGAAATTCACTTTTCCGTTTATCATCGCGGTGAAGGGGCTGACGAAATTCGATATCCTCGACGCCTTCCGCGCGCGGCTCAATAACGCGCAGGACGAGGAATTCGCAACAGCGCTGGAGCAGATTCACAAAATCGCCCGCCTGCGCCTGATGGCCGTGCTGGGGAAATAGTTATTCTTCTATCCCGAAGACTTTCAATCCATGGATGCCGCCGTTGTCGTAGTGCATGTAGAGCACATGCGTCACGGGGCCGACGTCGTTCACGTCGCGGAAACGGTGAAAAGTATCGGGCGACAACGGCTCAAACGGCACAACCGCTTTCCAGGGGCAGCCCTTGGGGATGTTCAGGCGGATGCGGAAATGCTCGTTATCCTTCACGCCTTTTTCCTTCAGGTATTTCTGGTTCATCATGTAATCGCTGAAGTTGTCGGGAACGACGACTTTCTTGCCGTCAAAAACCGCGCACCATTTGGGCGCCTGTTTCATCAGCTTGTTGATGTCCTTGCCCTTGGCGTCGATGGCAAAGACATGCGCTGTCAGCGGCGCATTCAGGCGGTGCAGGTAGGTGTCGACCATCACTTCGTCGATCACGGCGGGTTTTTTCAAATGAAACAACGCCTGTTCGCCGCAACCGGTGCGGGCCGATTCCCAGCCGTACATATACATCTGCTGGCGGTCGCCGCCGACGCAGCGATCGGGCACGCCGTAATGCACGTTTGACACATGGGTGATCTTCGCGCCCACCAGCAAATCCTTCTTTGCGGGAGGCTGCTCGACGCCGGTATCGCCAAAGAAGTTGATGCGGCTCAATCCGCCTTCGTAATAAACCTCGACATAGGCCTGTGTTGCGATCACGGGCTTGATCTTGAAAACATGCTCGCTGTCGGGTTTCAGGCTCTGGCGCTCCAGCACCTGCTGCGCGTTGCCGGTCAGCTCGTCAGTCAGGTAGACGGAAACGGCGCGCACCTGGTTGCCGGTGTACCATTTGGTGCTGATGGTGATTTTATCGATCTTGCCGCGTTTTTTCAGGCCGATCAGCATCCAGCCATGCGCGTTATGGTCGTATTCCAGTTCGTTCTCGCCCGGCACGACCGTGGTCGCCATGTGGCGACGTGATTCAAAACCCCAGTATTTCGCGCCCATGTGCGTGAAATCGCCGCGGCAATCCTTCGGCTCGGTGGCCAGCATGGCTTCGTGCGGGTTGGTGAAATCCGATTCCGAATAAGCGATCAGGATGGCGGGAATGGGTTTTGCGGCTTTTGTCGTCGTTTTCTTTTTGGCGGGCATGGTGCAACCTTGGTTAAGCTTGTTTTGCTGCCCAAATTTATGCAACTATTAGCCAGCCATTGCAATCCGGAAAACATCATGACAAAGCGTATTTTAAAGCCCGAACCGCTCACCGCCGCCGCCTTTGCTCCTTATGGAGATGTGCTGGAAACCGGCACAGCGCGGGAGCTGCGCAACATCAACTACGGCAATACCGAGCGCTTCCATGATCTGGCACGGCTCGATCTGGCGGCGGCGAATGGCCAGCCGCTGGTCAGCATTTTCCGCTCCAAACCGTTGCCGCGCCCGATTGCCGTCAAGGTGATGGAACGCCACCCGATGTCGAGCCAGGCCTTTTACCCGCTCGATAACCGTCCCTTTATGGTTGTGGTGGCGCCGGGGGGCGAGTTCGATTCATCGAAGCTCCGCGCCTTTCTGGCCGGCCCGAAGCAGGGCGTGAATTACGCAAAGGGTACATGGCATCATTACAGCCTTGCGCTTGACCATGTTTCTGAATTCATGGTGATCGATCGCGGCGGGCCGGAGAAGAATTGCGACGAGGTTTTTCTTGAACAAGAAAATATCTCGATAGACTATTGATATGTAAACCCCGCCTATTGCCACGTTAACCGCGCACCCCTAAAATTCAACTAGTCATTTCAAACCGGAGGTTCGGCATCATGCCGCGCGTCGTCGTTTCAAATTCAAACAATCAAGGGAACCAAGGCATGTCAGGCAGTTCTATTACGAAGATTATCCTCGTCCTCTTCCTCCTTATCGTCGGTATCTGGCTTTTCACTTCTACCATCGTCGTGGTCGATGCGGGCTTTACCGGTGTCAAGAAAACGCTCGGCAAGGTGGATGACGAAGGGTTGACGCCGGGGCTTTACATCGTCTTCCCGCTCACGACCAGTATCATCCAGATGGACAACCGCGTGCTGCGCCTCGAAAACAATACGGCCGTCTATTCGAAAGACGTGCAGCAGGCCAATATCGCTTATGTCGTCAACTACAGCCTGAACAAGGACGCGACGGTGAAGATGTATTCCGAAGTGGGCGTCTATTGGGCGGAGAAACTGATCCCGCAGGTCATCCAGTCGTCGATGAAGAACGTCATCGGCCAATGGAACGCGATGGAACTGATCGCCAACCGCGTCAAGGCGACCAACGACATCGAGACGATGATTTCCGCGACGCTGCATGACCGCGGCATCACGATCAACGATTTCTCGCTCACCAACATCGATTTCCAGGACGCTTTCGAGCAAGCCGTTGAATCGAAGGTCGTCGCCGTGCAGGAAGCCGAGCGCGCCAAGAACAAGACCGTCACCGTGCAGGAAGAAGCCAACCAGCGCGTGATCGCCGCCAAAGCCGACGCCGAAGCGATGCAGATCAAGACGGAAGCCCTGACCAAGAACCAGTCGCTCATCATGTACGAAGCCGTGCTGAAATGGGACGGCCAACTGCCCCGTATTTTCGGCGGCGGTTCGGGCGGCAACTTCCTCAACATTCCCGAAGGGATGTTGAAATGATCCGCCGCTTTCTCGCGCTGATCTCGCTTTGCCTCGTGATGGCGGTTACCCCCGCCTTCGCGGGCGAGCGCGTGGGTGTCGTCGACGAGGTAGAGGGCAAGGTGACCGCTACCCAGTCGGGCAGCAAAGCCTCGCGCGCGCTCCATGACGGCGACGCGGTGATGGAGGATGATCTCATCGAAACGGCCAAGGATTCTCGGGTCAAGATCGTCTTCGTCGACAAGACCGAATTCGTGCTGGCCGGCAAGGGCTCGATGCATGTCGATGATTTCGACTTCAGCCCCCGCGACGGCAAGCAGGATAAGGCGAAGCTTTCCGTCCTCGGCGCCGCCTTTTCATGGGTGAGCGGCAAGATCGGCAAGGACAAGGAGGCCGATGTCACCGTCAATGTCGACTTTGGCTCGATCGGCATCCGCGGCACCGAAGTCTGGCGCTCCATGCACAAGGGCGAATGCTGGATCTACCTGAAATCTGGAAAGATCGACGTGTCCAACGCTGGCGGCCGCGTCAAGCTGAAGCCAGGCGAGGGAACGATCATGCGCGCAAAGGGCACCAAGCCTGACGACCCGCATGTCTGGAGCCGCCGCGAGATCAACTGGATCAAGGGCTCTGTCGAAAGCCCGCGCAGCTGGAAGAAAAAAGGCTGGGAATAAACAGTCATAAATATACGAGAAAAGGGGGCTTAACAGCCCCCTTTTCTTTTTATCCGTGCCGGCCCCAGAGCCAGGCCGCGCCGCGCACGCCCGATGAATCGCCGTGGCGCGCCGGTGCGATCGGGGTTTTGACGGTGTCGGAGAAAATATATTTTCCCCACAACTGCGGCAGGTCGCGGTAGAGCGCATTCACGTTGCTCATCCCCCAGCCCAGCACGATGATATCCGGATCCATGATATTCACCACCTGCGCCAGCGCGCGGGCAAGGCGGTCGGCATAGCGGTTATAGGCTGCCTGCGCTTTCGGTTCGCCCTCGGTCGCCTTGGCGATGATATCGTGCGTCGACATATCCTCGCCGGTCACGCGCTTATAGTCGTTGCGGAATCCCGTGCCCGAAATCCATGTTTCAAGGCAGCCGCGCCGCCCGCAATAGCAGAGCGGCCCCGGATACTCGCCGGTTGCGGCATCGGTGAAGTAAAGGTCTTTCAGCTTATCCGCCACGTTGGGCGCGGCTTCAAACCCCGCAAATAATTTTCCGCCGTCAAGCCCTGCGCGCGGATAGGGCAGGGGGTTATGCCCCCATTCGCCGGCGATGCAGTTGGGCCCGCGATGCGCTTCACCCTTGAAAGCCACACCGCCACCGCAACCCGTGCCGATGATGACGGCGAATACGACATTGCGCCCCGCGCCCGCGCCGTCGGTCGCTTCCGACACTGCAAGGCAGTTGGCGTCGTTTTCCATGCGTACTTCACGGCCCAGCGCCTTGGCGACGTCTTTCTGCAACGGCTGGCCGTTCGTCCATGTCGAATTGGAATTTTTCACCAGTCCCGTTTCCGGCACGACAGTGCCCGGGATGCCGATGCCCACCGTGCCGTTTTTCTTCATGATGCGCTCGGCGTTTTGCACCAGTTCGACCAGTGTCTTGACCGTGACGATATAATCGCCGCGCGGCGTGGGGATGCGCTGGCGATACAGTTCCTTGCCGTTGCGTTCGTCAAGGCAGATGATTTCCGTCTTGGTGCCGCCGAAGTCGATGCCGATGCGCATTTTTACTTGTCCAGCTCTTCCAGCAGCTTCTTGTAAAGCGCAAGGCTTGCCACCACGCGCTCGTCGGCGCTTTCCTCGGTCTTGCGGCCGTTGGCGTCGTAATAGCGGTGGATGTCTTCCTCGCGGCAGATGCCGTGCTGCAGTTCTTTTACGATACAGGTGCGCTCGGTCAGGTTCGCCATACAATGCACGCTGCCTTTGGGGATCTGGATCGTCTGGCCCGCCTGAAGCGTGATGCGCTTGCCGTCCAGTATCACGGTCAGCTCGCCCGCCATCACGCGCCAGTTTTCACGGCGGTGGTCGTGCGACTGCAGTGACAGCGCCTGTCCCGCATTTATATGTATCTCTTTCTCGCAGCTTTCCTCGCCGGCGGCATTGACGCCGACGGCCTGCACCACATAGGTGCCCCAGGGGCGTATATCCATGTCGCCAACCGCATAGCGCGCGCCGATGGGTTTTTCAGGTTTCATCCCGAACTCCTTTTCCTCTTTGAATAAAATAGCATTATCAAGGGCATGCAGGGGCGCAAAAAGCTTTGACAAGGGGTACACATATACTCTATATTTACATATCATTTATTATGGCAATTTGAGCTTCCCTTAAAAAGAGGAAACAAAATCAAATGGTTAAAACCCTGCGTCTGCCCAACGGCGTGACCTGCGTTGTAGACCAGCGCCCCGAAACCGGCATGGTGGCCATGAAGATCGCCATCAAATCAGGTGCGGCAGAGGATCCAGACGACAAGCAGGGCCTTACAACCTTAATGCAGGAAGTCACCGTCGCCGGCACCAAGACGCGCAGCCGCGAGCAGATTGCCGAAGAAGTTGAATCAAAGGGAGGCGGGCTGGGCGGCAACGTGACGCAGGACGCTACGAGTTATAGCGCCATGTCGCTGGCCCGCTACACCGGTGAAACATTCGCTGTGCTGGCCGACATTATCCGCAACCCGGTCTTCGACCCCGGCGAAACCAAGAACGCCATGGAGCAGCTTGCGCAGGCCATTATCGCCTCCGGCGAAGACGCGCAGGCGATCGCCCAAAAGAAATTTTTTGAAATCGCTTTCAAGGGCCAGGCGCTCGGCCGCGACGCGACGGGCACGCTGGAGAGTCTCGAGACGCTGACCTCCGACGACCTCAAGGCCCGCCATGCCGCGCTGCTGGCCGACCCGTCCCGCATCGTCGTTTCCTTCTCGGGCGATATCGATCCCGTAGCTGCGGAAAAAATCGTCGCACAGCATTTCGGCGATCTTGCCGGCCCGAAAATCACGACCACGCCCGTTTATACCTTTACCCCCGGCTATTATGCCGAGGAAAAAGAAAACGACCAGTTGAACATCTTTATGGGCTTCCCCGCGCCTTCACTGAGAGATCCCGACCGCTTCGCCATGATCTTGCTGAACGATCTGCTGGCGGGCGGCATGTCGACGCCGCTGTTCCAGGAATTGCGCGAAAAGCGCAGCCTCGTCTATACCCCGGGCGCGGAATACATGCCGCTCGACACCACCGGCACATTTGTCGTTGTGGCGGGCACGGGTCAGGGCAAAGCGGGCGAGCTTGTGCCCGCCGTCATGGAAATGCTGGCCAAATACGCGCGCGAAGGCTTTGACGACAAGGCGATGGAAGAGGCCAGGGGCCGCATTTTCCGCGAGCTTGCCAATAGCACCGAAACGGCGGGGCGCACCGCCTCCCAGAATGCCGGCCACATTTTGAACAAGGGCCGCATCGTGCCCGAGGGCGAATTCAAGGCCCAGATCGAGGCCGTGACCACTGACGACATCCGCCGCGTCTGCGCGAATATGCTGAAATCGGGCCAATGCGCGCTGACCGCCGTCGGCCCGCTCGATACCCTGCCCACGCAGGACGAAATCATCGCCAAAATGGCCGAAGTGTCGAAAGACCTCGTTTCACCGCCGCGCGCGCATACCGGTGGATTGCGCGCGACCTTCGCCGCTGCCGCGGAAAAGAAGAAAGCCACGCTGCCGGAGCCGAAAATCACCGTGCTGCCCAATGGCCTGAAAATCATCACCGTCGAACGCCCCGGCCCGCTGTCGGCCGGTGCCTGGGTCGAGGCCGGCGCCGACCACGAAACGCCGGAACTCAACGGCGCCACGCATATGAACGAACACATGATGTTCAAGGGCACGCCCAAATATGCCCCGGGCTCGATCGCCGGCATCGTCGAAGGCGAGCTGGGCGGCAGCCTCAACGCCGGAACCAGCAAGGACAAAACTTGCTACTACATGTACGGCCTCGAAGCCGGGGCTATGCCGAAAATCGTCGACATTGTCGGCCAGATGGTATTCTTCGCGAATATCGATGAAGTCGAATACGCGGGCGGCAAGGAAGTGATTAACGCCAAGGGCGAAAAAATCATCTCCAAGGGTGAACGCGAAGCTGTGTTTGAAGAAATGCGCATGTATGCCGACGACGTCTCCAGCTGCCTTGGCGAGCTTATGGACGCCCTGGCCTATCCGGGCACGGCGCACAGCCGCCCCGTGCTGGGCACGAAGGAATCGCTGATGGGTATTTCCGCCCAGATGCTGCGCGACTATCGCGACCAATATTATGCCCCGAACAAGGTCATTTTCTGCGCCGTCGGCCCCGTCAAGCACGAGGATTTCGTGAAGGAGATCGAGGCTCAATACGGCCACCTGAAGCCCATGGAAACCGCGCCGCTGCCCGTTCCGGCCTATACCGGCGGCACGGAGGCGATCGAGAACAAAAATGCCAAGCTGGTCGCCGTGCATATCGCGGCCGAAGGGGCATCAAAGACCGATCCGGATGTCGAAGCATGGCGCGCCTTTACCACGCTGCTGTCGGGCGGGGCCTCGGCCATCATGCAGCGCGAGATTGTCGATAAACAGCACCTCGCCCCCGGCGTCGGCGCGGGTAACATGGCCTATCGCAACTGCGGCACGTTCCTGATGGCCTCGCAGGTCGAGGCGCAGAAAGTAAAGCCGCTTGTCAACGCCATGTACCAGTGCATACGCGACCTCGCGGCGACTGTGACCGAAGCCGACCTTGAAAAAGTCCGCGTCAAAATGGAAATGGGCGTGCTGGCAGGGCTGGAGGCGAACCAGAAGGCCTGCAACGCCTATGCCGTGGCAGCACAAGACAAGGGCCGCCTTGTCGTGCCGTCAGAGCAGGCGGAGGCGATGCAGAAGGTGACTGTCGCTGACGTCCGTCGTATTGCAGCCAAGGTGCTGGCATCCAACCCGACCGGCGCAATGATCGTGCCGCCCGGCACGGACAAGAGCCTGCTGCCCACGCAGGAAGAACTGATTTCGATGCGCGACGGCACATGGAAGCCCGCTGCCCCCGCGCCGAAGGCTGACGGCCCCGCTTCCGGCCGCTAGGATTTCAGCAGTTTTACGCGTTCCGCCACGGCCTCGGCCGCATTGGCGGGGCTGTCGGCGATGATTTTCACCAATGCGCTGCCCACAACGATGCCATCGGCCTTGCCATTCAGCGCGCGTACGTGTTCGGGCGTCGAAATGCCGAAACCTACGGCGACAGGGCTCTTTAAAGCTGTTCTCAGGCCCGCCAGACGGTCTTCCAGCTGGCGCGGCAAGGCGGCCTGCGTACCCGTCACGCCCTCACGTGCAACGTAATAGACAAAGCCGCTGGAGCTTTCATCCACCAGCTTCAGCCGCTCTGGCGAGGTCGTGGGGGAGCAGAGGAATACCGTCTCGAAATTATATTTTTGAGCAAGCGCACGGTATTCGCCCGCTTCTTCCGGCGGCAGGTCGACAATCAGCGCGCCCTGCGCCCCCGCAGCCTGCGCCGCCTTGATAAAGGCCTCATAGCCCATCTTGTAGATGGGGTTCAGATAAGAGAACAGGCAGATAGGCATCTTCACGCCTTGCGCGCGTACCTGTTTCACCAGTTCCAGTACACCCGTCAGTGTCGCGCCCTTGGCCAGCGCGCGTTCCGCCGCCTGCTGCACCGTCACGCCGTCGGCGACAGGGTCGGAGAAGGGCACGCCCAGTTCAAGCGCATCGGCCCCCGCTTTTTCAAGCGCGGCAATCACCTTGGCCGAAGACGCCATATCGGGGTCGCCGGCCATGACGAAGGGGATAAAGGCGGAAGACTTTTTGTCTTTAGCCGCCTGTAATGTGCTGCGAAGGCTCATTTCTTTCCTCCGTCGTATTTCTGGATGATGCCGATATCCTTGTCGCCGCGTCCCGACAGGTTGACGATAATCGTCTTGCTCTTGTATTGCGCGGCCACCTTGCAGACATGGGCGATTGCGTGGGAGCTTTCGAGTGCGGGGATAATGCCTTCGGTGCGGGCCAGCAGGTGAAAGGCCGTCACGGCCTCGTCGTCGCTGACGTTGGTGTAGCTGGCGCGTTTCAGCGCGTGCAGATAGGCATGCTCCGGCCCGACACCGGTATAATCGAGGCCCGCCGACACCGAATGCGTCGGCATCGCCTGTCCGTCATTGTCCTGTAATATAAATGTCTTCATGCCCTGAAAAATGCCAGGCGTGCCGCCTGCGAAACGCGCCGCGTGCTCGCCGGGTTTGATGGCCGTGCCGCCGGCCTCGACGCCGATCAGTTCAACGCCCTTGTCATCGACGAAGCCCGAGAAAATGCCGATGGCATTGCTGCCGCCGCCCACGCAGGCGATCACGGCGTCGGGCAGCTTGCCTTCATGTTCCAGTATCTGCGCGCGCGCCTCCTTGCCGATGATAGCCTGAAAATCGCGCACCATGCGCGGGTAGGGGTGCGGGCCCAGCGCGGAGCCCAGCAGGTAATGCGTATCCGCGATATTACTGACCCAGTCACGCATTGCCTCGCTCACCGCGTCTTTCAGTGTACGCGAGCCTGCATTCACCGCCACGACCTCCGCGCCCAGCAGGCGCATGCGGAAGACGTTCATCTCCTGCCGCGCCATATCTTCGGAGCCCATATAGACGACGCATTTAAGGCCGAATTGCGCGGCGGCGGTTGCGGTCGCTACGCCGTGCTGTCCTGCGCCCGTCTCGGCAATGATACGCGTCTTGCCCATATGCCGCGCTAGCAAAATCTGGCCGATGGCATTGTTGATTTTATGCGCGCCGGTATGGGCGAGATCTTCGCGTTTCAGGTAAATCTTCGCACCCTTGAGGTGATCGGACAGCCGCGCCGCATGCTGCAGCGGCGTTTCGCGGCCGATAAAGTTTTTCAGCAGGCTATGGTATTCGGCCCAGAAAGATTCTTTTTCGGATAGTTCGTTATAGGCCTTCTCCAGCTCCAGCAGCGGGGCCATCAGCGTATCGGGAACAAACCGCCCGCCGAAATCGCCGAAATATCCGCGGTCATCCGGATTGCTCCGTGCGTTGGTTTTCATGCTGCCATGCCTTTCAATGCGCCAAACAGCGCCTTCAGTTTTTCAGGATCTTTCACGCCCGGGCTTGCCTCCACCCCGCCCGCAAGGTCGCAGGCAAAGGGATGCGCCGCCATGGCGGATTGAATATTTTCCGGCCCGATCCCTCCCGCGAGGATCACGGGAATGCCGTATGTTTTTGCTTTGCCGGCCAGCGACCAGTCGCCCGTCTGCCCCGTGCCGCCATATTGCCCCGCAACCGCGGCATCCAGCAGGATGTAATCCGCAATGCCTTTATAGGCAGCGATTGCCTCGAGATCGGATTCTTTTTCAGGCCGCAGCGCCTTGATCAGCAACCCGCCGAAATTGTCGCGCACGCGCTTGCACTCATCCGGCGTTTCGTCGCCGTGCAGCTGCAGGCCTTTCAGCACCAGATCATTACCAACGGCAACAGCCTCCAGTGTCTGGTTGACAAACACGCCGATCGGCTGCGCGGCGGCGGGCAGGGAGGCGATAACGGGTTTCGCGGCGGCGGGCGTGATATAGCGTTTCGATCTGGGATAGAAAATAAATCCCAGCGCCCAGGCGCCCAGTTCCTGCGCCATGCGCGCGTCCTCCGCGCGTGTCAGCCCGCATATCTTTACGCGCATAATTGGCCCCGCAGTTCTTCGAGCGCACGGCCGGGGTCTGGCTTTTTCATGAAGGACGTCCCCATCAGGAAACCGTCGTAGCCCCGCGCGCGCATATCCCGCAGGTCGTCAGCCGTGGATAGCCCGCTTTCGCAGATAAAGGCGGCATTCTTCGGTTTCTTCAACGCTAGGCGGCGGCTGGTGTCGAGGTCTGTCTTCAACGTCTTGAGGTTGCGGTTATTGACGCCGATAAAATCGGCACCCAGTGCAATCGCGGCATCCAATTCTTCGTCGTCATGCACTTCGACAAGGGGCGAGAGCTTCAGCGCGCGCGCGGCGTCGAACAAATCCTTTGTCAGCTTTGCATCCGTCATGGCGACGATCAGCAATATCGCATCCGCGCCCCATACTTTCGCCTCCAGCAACTGGTATTCATCGACCATGAAGTCCTTGCGCAGCAGCACGGCATCGGGGCGTTTCTGCCGTACGGCCTGCAGATAGGCGGGTTCGCCCTTGAAATACTGCGGCTCGGTCAGGATCGACAGCATTTTCGCGCCAGCCTTCAGGTATCCCTCCGCAATCGGCACAGGGTCTGATGCCGGATGGATGCTACCCTCCGATGGGCTGGCGAATTTGATTTCGGCGATGATATTGTAGCCGTCTTGTAAAAACGCGGCCTTTGCATCATGCGTCGTGCGGCTGAACAGCGGGCTGGCCTCAAGCGCCGCGGCAGGCGTCGTCTTCTTGGCAGCGGCGACGCGCTCCCGCGTAATATCGGCGATTTTCTGAAGGAAACCGCTCATCCTGCGCCTTTCATGGCCTGCAGTTTTTTCAGCGCGAGGCCATCGGCGATCACTTGTTGCGCGCGCGCAAGACCGGCCTTCAGGTCGGGATCTTTGCCTGCCGTGACGAAGCCTGCGGCGGCATTAAGGCAGATGATGTCGCGCGGTGCGCCTTCCGCGCCCTCGAAAACCGTCTTGATAATGGCGGCGTTCTGCTCAGCCGTGCCGCCCTGCAGCTTGTCGAGCGGGGTGGTGGTCAGGCCCACGTCTTCGGGGCAGATGATGCTTTCCTCTACCTTGCCCTCGCGCACGCGCACGATACGGGTAAGGTCGCTCAAGGATATCTCGTCAAGACCGTCTTCGCTTTTAACCACCATCATATCGTTGCGGCCAAGGCGCTTGCCGGCATCGGCCACTTCGTCCTGAAAACCATAGACGCCGACCAGCTGACGCGAGGTGCGCGCGGGGTTGCAGAGAGGGCCCAGCAGGTTCAGGAAAGTCGGGCGGCCCAGCGCCTTGCGCACCGGCGCCAGCGATGCCAGCGACGGATGAAAGGCGGGGGCGGAAACGAAGCACAGACTATGCTTCTGGTGCTGCATCTTTGCCATGGCGGCGTTGGTGGCGACAGGAATTTTCAGCGCGGCCAGTACGTCGCTTGATCCGCTGATTCCGGACACAGCGCGGTTGCCATGCTTGATAACCGACACGCCGCCCGCTGCCACCACGAAGGCGACGGCGGTAGAGATATTGAACGTCTTGACGTTGTTCTTGCTCTTGTCGCCGCCGGTGCCGCAGACGTCGATGCCCTTGAGGTCGAGCGCAAGGGCGCGGTGCATCAGCGCGCGGGCGCAGGAGGCCAGCATTTCGCCGGTGATGTCTTCGTCCTTCACGTTTTGCAGCACTTGGGCCTTGCTGGCGGCGGGGAAGCTCTCGTCGCAGAGCTTTGCCATCACCGCTTCCCATTTCTTGTCGACTTCGTCGGCGTGGTTCTGTTTCGGCTTCATGCTTTCCCCGCAAGGTGTTTCATGACGTTTTCGATCATCCGGTGCCCGGCATATCCAGACATCGACAGGACGGATTCGGGATGGAACTGCACCGCCCAGATCGGCAGTTTCTTGTGCGCCAAGGCCATGATGACGCCATTGTCGTTAGTGGCGATCACTTCGAGATCATCGGGTAGGGTCGAAACAAGGCCGTGAATGGAATGGTAGGCGCCGACAGTGCACGGGGCCGCAATGCCCTCGAACAACAGGTGGCTGGTATGCTTGATGCTCCAGGTTTTGCCGTGGTGCGGGTTTTGCAAATAGCCCAAAGTTCCACCAAATGCTTCAAAGGTTCCTTGCAGTCCGAGACAAACGCCGAATTGCGGAATGCCGGCCTCCGCCACGCGCTTGACCATGCCGGGCACGTCGAATTGTTCGGGCATGCCGGGGCCGGGCGAATGAACGATCAGGTGCGGCTTGTGCGCTTTTATTTCCTCCAGCGGCGTGCCGTGACGGTAAGTGACGGCGGTCGCGCCCGTCTGGCGGATATAATCGGCCAGTGTATGGACGAAGCTGTCCTCGTTGTCGATCAGGACGACGGTTTTGCCTTCGCCCGTACGCTGCGCGGTGCGATCGGTAGGCGGCGCGACGTCGCCTGCAAGGATGCGCTTGAACGATGTTGCCTTGGTATGGGTTTCGGCGGCTTCTTCTTCGGGCACAGAGTCGTAAACGATGCTGGCGCCGGCCTGATAGTTGGCGACGCCGTTTTTCAGGTGCAGTGTGCGGATGGTGATGCCGGTGTTCACGTCACCACTGAAATGCAGCGCGCCCACGGCCGCGCCATAGAATTCGCGCGCGGCAGGCTCGAAATTCTCGATGATCTTGGAGGCTTCGTTTTTTGGCGCGCCGGTCAGCGTCACCGCCCACATATGCGAGAGGAAGGCGTCGACGCCATCGAAGCCTTCGCGCAATGTGCCCTCCACATGGTCGACGGTGTGGTAAAGGCCAACATAAGCCTCGATCTGCCTGCGGGCCAGCAGCTTTACCGACCCCGGCACGCAGATACGCGCCTTGTCGTTGCGGTCGACGTCGGTGCACATCGTCAATTCGGCTTCGTCTTTTTTAGAGTTCAGCAGTTCCTGCAAAATCTTCGCGTCTTCGATCACGGCGGCCTGCCCGGGCGTCTTGCTGCGCCGCGCGGTGCCTGAAATGGGGCAGCTTTCGACGCGCTTGCCTTCCACCCGCACGAACATTTCGGGAGAAGCGCCCACCAGCTGTTCGCCGCCCATCTGGATTAAAAATTCATAAGGGCTGGGGTTGATGCGGCGGATATTGCGGAACAGCGTTGACGGCGGCGTTGTGCAGGGCGAGGTGAATTTGCGGCTCAGCACAACTTCGAACACATCGCCTTTGCGGATATGCTCGCCCGCGCGGGTCACCATATCGGCATAGCCTTCGTCGGAAAGGTTGCTGGTGATCTCGGGTTTCACAGCGGCGGGCGCGTTCGCTTTTCGTGTTGCGGGACGCGGCTGGCCTGCCGTGGTCAAACTGCCATGACTGAATTCATAGTCACGGCGGAAAACCGTTTCCTTGCGGCGGTCGAGCAGGTGGATAGTATCGGGCAGGTAAAGATGGAAGACCGATGAATCCTCGCCGCGCTTGTGCTTCAGCGGCACGGGGTTGAAGCAGAACAGCAGGTCGTATTTAAACGCGCCGTAAAACCCGGCGAAGCCCTCGCCCGATTGTGTCAGCTTCATCAGGTGGCGGAGCGGCGAGAGAGGGGAGGGCTGGCGCGAACGTTCCTCCTCCGCAAAGCGGCGCGCGGGCGGCGATATGCGGCACGTCAGCACCTTGCCGTCATCCACGGTGAACGAGGCGTCAGGGTTTGCCTTGAACAGCGCCGCGATGATTTTCACGATCGTCTCGCCGCGGGCGTTCAGCGCCCTGAATTCGGTGCGGTCCGCGAAGCCCAGAATCTCCACCGGCGGCGCGGCGAAGCCGATGTCCCAGCGCGAGTAGCGGCCGGGGTAATCGGTGTCGGAGGCCATATAGACGCCCTTCTCGGCATCCAGCTGGTCGAGCAGGAAGCCGATTCCGTCGTTAAAGGGCAGGGTGGCGTCGGTATGGGCGATTTTCATGGTGCAGCGGTCCTGTAAAACTCAGGTGGATATTATAGCATTGATAAAATTGGGAAAAACAGGGTAAAGGGGGCTTACGCCCACCACCGGGTCGAGGACAGCACAGAAATGCGACGCGCGTTCTTCATATGTATATATGAGCACTTCGGCCCGTTTGAGTCAAAGAAACTGTAGGGGCATGATGTTTGCAGGGCACTCGCCCGAAATAAATCGCCGAAAAGGGCTTGGCGGGTTTGAAACTTGAACAGTCGTAGCTATATTCGCGCAAGCGGTTGCATGGAGATAAAAAATGGCGAGCCGGGCTCCTAAAATATTACTTTTCATAATTATTATCGGTTGCTTCGGTTTTCTGGGGTACCGGAAGTATATGGCTATGCACCCGCCGGGCCCGCCCGCTGAAATGATGGGCGGCGGCGGCGTGCCGGTCGATGTGGCCGAGGTGCAGGAAAAAGAAGTGCTGATGTGGCACGAATTCTCCGGCCGTCTTACGGCGTTCGAGCAAGCCGTGGTGCAGCCGCGCGTTAGCGGACAGGTTGAAACGATTCATTTCAAGAACGGCGCGATGGTGAAGAAGGGGGATATCCTCTACACACTCGACCAGCGCCCCTACCGCGCCGAGCTGGAACAGCATGAAGCCGCTTATTCATCGGCCGAGGCAAGCGCGAAGCTGGCGCAGACCGAATTCACCCGCGCCGAAGCTCTGTTCAAGGACAAAGCGGTTTCCCAGCGCGAATACGACACGCGCCAGAACGCGCTTAACGTGGCCGCGGCCGGGCTGAAAAGCGCCGCTGCCGCGCTCGACCGCGCAAAACTCGACATGGAATATACCGAGGTGAAAGCTCCCATCGACGGTCGCGTCGGCCGCGCGGAGGTCACCGTCGGCAACATGGTGCAGGCCGGCAACATGGGCATGGCGACAACGCTCACCACCATCGTGTCGGAAGACCCGATCTATGCCGATTTTGAAATGGATGAAGTGACCTACCTGCAATACGCCCGCCAGAAAGAAGGCGAAGCCCCCATCCCCGTGAAACTGGGCCTCTCGTCTGAAAAAGACACACCGCACGAAGGCCGCATTGAATCTTTCGACAACAAACTGGATGCCGGCAGCGGCACGATCCGCGTGCGCGCCGTGTTCGACAATCCTGACGGCAAGCTTGTGCCCGGCCTCTTCGCGCGTATCCGTATTGGCGGCGATGCGAAGGAAAAGGCATTGCTGATTAACGACCGCGCTGTCGGCACCGATCAGGACAAGAAATTCGTGCTGGTGCTGGGCGAGGGCAACATGCTGCAATACCGCCCCGTGCGCCTTGGCGGCCCCGTCGAGGGCCTGCGCGTCGTGACCGAAGGCCTGCAGCCGGGCGACAAGATCGTCATCAGCGGGTTGAACATGAAGGTGCATCCGGGCATGCCCGCGACGCCGAACATGGTGCCGATGGATGCCCCTGCGTCATCACCGCCTGCCGAAGCGCCTCCGGCTGACCCGTCAGCCGCACCTGCTGAAACACCCAAAGAAGGTGAAGGCAAAAGCCAGTAAATGAATATCTCGCGCTATTTCATCGACCGCCCGATCCTTGCCAGCGTGCTGTCGCTGCTGATTTTCATTGCCGGCCTTGCGTCGGTATTCCGCCTGCCGGTTGCGGAATACCCCGAAGTCGTTCCGCCCTCCATCTCCGTCATCGCCAACTACCCGGGCGCAAACCCGCAGGTGATCGCCGAAACGGTGGCAACGCCGCTGGAACAGCAGATCAACGGGGTGGAGGACATGCTTTATATGTCCTCGCAAAGCACCTCCGACGGCGCGATGAACCTGACGGTGACGTTTAAAATCGGCACCGACCCCGACCATGCGCAGCAGCTGGTGCAGAACCGCGTGAACCAGGCCCTGCCGCGCCTGCCCGATATCGTGCGCCAAATTGGTGTCACGACGATCAAGGCGATGTCCGACCTTGCGTTGGTCGTCCACGTGCTGTCGCCCAACCAGCGTTACGACATGCTCTACCTTGGCAACTACGCCATGCTGAACATCCGCGACCGGTTGCAGCGTGTGCCCGGCGTCGGCAACGTGATGGTCTTCGGCGCGTCCGACTACGCGATGCGCGTCTGGCTCGACCCCGAAAAAGTCGCCGCGCGCGACCTCAACGCTGGCGACGTGGTCAACGCCATCCGCGGCCAGAACCTGCAGGTCGCCGCAGGCATCATCGGTGCGCCGCCGTCGCCCCCCGGCACAGCCATGCAGTTGAACGTGAACGCGCAGGGCCGCCTGATCACCGAGGAAGAATTCGCCAATATCATCGTCAAGACATCGCCCGATGGCGCGATCACGCGCCTGAAAGACCTCGCGCGGATCGAACTGGGCTCGACCAACTATGCGCTCCGCTCCCTGCTCGATAACAAGCCCGCCATCGGCATCGGCATTATTCAGGCACCGGGCTCTAACACCATCGCCGTTTCCGACGGCGTGCGCGCAGCCATGGCCGAGCTGAAGGCCGATTTCCCCGAGGACGTGGATTACAGCATCGTCTACGACCCCACGACCTTCGTGAAAGAATCGATCCGTGCCGTCGTGCATACGCTGCTGGAGGCGATTGCGCTGGTGGTGCTGGTCGTTATCGTCTTTTTGCAGACCTGGCGCGCCTCCATCATCCCGCTGCTGGCCGTGCCGGTTTCCATCGTCGGCACTTTCGCGCCCATGCTGGCCATGGGCTTTTCGATTAACGCGCTGACGCTCTTCGGCCTTGTTCTATCCATCGGCATCGTGGTCGACGACGCCATCGTTGTGGTCGAAAACGTGGAACGCAATATCGAGGAAGGCAAGAGCCCCCGCGAAGCGACATATCAGGCGATGCGCGAGGTTTCAGGCCCCATTATCGCCATTGCGCTCACGCTCATCACCGTTTTCGTGCCCATCGCTTTTGTTAGCGGGCTGACAGGCCAGTTCTACCGCCAGTTCGCGCTCACCATCGCGATCTCGACCGTTATTTCCGCCTTCAATTCGCTCACGCTCAGCCCTGCCCTTACCGCCATCCTGCTGAAAAGCCACGACGCGCCGCCCGACAAGCTGACAGTCGGGATGGAAAAAATTCTCGGCTGGTTCTTCACGCGCTTCAACACCTTCTTCAAGAACTGGTCGACCAGCTATTCCGGCCGCGTGCGCCGTACTGTGGGCCGCAAGACCTTTGCGATGGTGATCTATTTCGTGCTGATCGGCTTCGCCTGGCTGGGTTTCCACACGGTGCCCACCGGCTATATTCCGCAGCTGGACAAACAATACCTGATCGGCTTCACCCTGCTGCCCGATGGCGCGACGCTGGACCGCACCGAAGATGTCATCCGCCGCATGTCGGAAAAAGTCATGGCGACGCCAGGCGTGGCGCATGCGGTCGCGCTGCCGGGTCTTTCCATCAACGGCTTTACCAACAGTTCAAACGCCGGCATCGTCTTCGTGACGCTGAAACCCTTCGAGGAACGCGAGGGCCCCGGCATGTCGGCCGTGGAAATCGCGGGCCAGCTGATGGGTGAATTCGGCGGCTATAAAGACGCATTCGCTGTCATGTTCCCGCCGCCGCCGATTATCGGCCTCGGCACGACCGGCGGCTTCAAGGTGCAGGTCGAGGACAAGGGCGACCTCGGCAACGAAGCGCTTTATGGCGCTGTACAGGGCGCACTGAACAAGATGCGCGCAGACCCGCATTTCATCCCCATGGCGACCTACAGCGGCTATGAAATCAACGTGCCGCAGATTTACGTCGACATCGACCGCACGCGCGCGATGCAGTTGGGCGTGCCGATCAATGCCATTTTTGAAACCATGCAGGTTTATCTGGGCTCGCTCTACGTCAATGACTTCAATAAATTCGGGCGCACCTATCAGGTCATCGCGCAGGCCGACGGGCCCTACCGCGCCAAGGCGGAGGATATCGCGAAACTGAAAGTCCGCAATCTCGCGGGCGAGATGGTGCCGCTGGGTTCTTTCCTGAAAATCAAACAGAGCTATGGCCCCGAACGTTCCACGCGCTATAACGCCATGCGCTCCGCCGACATCAACGGCACGGCCAATTTCGGCGTCTCCAGCGGCGATGCCCAGAGCGCGGTCGAGAGAATCCTGAAAGAAAGCCTGCCCAAGGGCATGACCTTCGAATGGACGGAGCTGACCTACCAGCAGATTTTGGCCGGTGACTCGACGCTTTATATCTTCCCGCTCTGCGTCATTCTGGTCTTCCTTGTGCTGGCCGCGCAGTATGAAAGCCTTGTGCTGCCGCTGGCGGTGATCCTGATCGTGCCCATGTGCCTGCTCTGCGCTATCTTCGGCGTCTGGCTCGACAGCCTTGATAACAACATCTTCACCCAGATCGGCCTGATCGTCCTGGTCGGCCTTGCGTGCAAGAACGCGATTCTGATCGTCGAATTCGCGCGCGAGCTGGAACTGGAAGGCAAAACGCCTGTCGAGGCGGCGGTCGAATCCGCTCGCCTTCGCCTTCGCCCCATCCTGATGACGTCATTCGCCTTTATCATGGGCGTGGTGCCGCTGGTGCTGTCGTCCGGTGCTGGCGCTGAAATGCGCCATGCGATGGGTGTGGCGGTCTTTTCGGGGATGCTGGGCGTGACCTTCTTCGGTCTTTACCTCACGCCGGTGTTCTACGTGCTGCTGCGCGAGCTGTCAGGCAAGAAGCTGACTTCTGTCGTGCCGCCGCAATTGCACAGCCACGGTTAACCCGTATTCCTCATCCCTGCCGAGATGCCGCCAATGGTAAGCGCCAGTGTGCGGCGCAGATCGCGCGGCGGGCGCCTCATGCTGCGGTATTCCTTCAGCAAATGCGCTTGCAGAATATTCAGCACATCGACATAGGGCGTACGCAGGCGGATAGACCTTGCCAGCACCTGCTTTTCCGCCAGCAGTTCCTCGCGCCCCGCAACCTTCAGCAGCATCTTGCGCGTATCGGCAAGGCGTTTCAGGTATTCCTTCGTCAGCCACTGCAGGCGTGGCTCCACCAGCAGCGCCGAATAGTATTCGGTGATGGCGGGGTCGGCCTTCGCCACGGTCATTTCGACAAGGTCGATCATCGCGTTAAAGAAAGGCCAGTCCTTGTACATCGCCTGCAGCGTGCCGAGGTTTCCGGACTTTATTTCGTCCTGCAGCGCGTCGGCGACGCCCAGCCATGCGGGCAGCAGGGTGCGCGATTGTGTCCAGCCGAAAACCCAGGGGATAGCGCGCAAGGATTCCAGACCGCCGTCTTTCTTGCGCCTGCCCGGGCGGCTGCCGATTTTAAGCAGGCCCAGCTCGGCGGTGGGTGTTAACTGCGTATAATGCGCCATGAAATCCGGTTCTTCGTAAACAGATTTGCGGAAGGCGGCGGAAGAGGTGCGGGCAAGGCGCTCCATCACCTTCATCCATTCCGGCGCGATTTTGGGTGGCGGCAACAAAATGGCTTCCATGAAGCCGGACAGGTAAAGCTCCATCGTGCGCTGCGCGACGCCGGGCAGGCCGAATTTCGCCTCGATCGCCTCGCCCTGTTCCGTCACGCGGATTCGCTTCGTCAGGTGCGGGCGGGGCAGGGCCAGAAGCGCGGTTTCAATCGGCCCGCCGCCCCGCGCGACGCTGCCGCCGCGCCCGTGGAAGAATGTCGTGCGGATGCCATGTTTCTTGCCGATGACCAGCAGGTCGGACTGCAGCCGGTAAATCTCCCATGCCGCGCCGATATAACCGCCGCGCTTGGCGCTGTCGGAATAGCCCAGCATGATCTGCTGTTCCTTGCCAACGTGCTTGCGGTAGGCGGGCAGGCGGTAAAGGCTCTCCATCACCTCCCGCGCGCTCTCTAAACTGGCGGGGGTTTCGAACAGGGGGCAGATGGGCACACCGCTGTCCACGCCTGCGGCCTTCATCAGGAACATAACGCCCAGCAGGTCGGAGGCATGGGACGCCATCGAGATAATATAAGGCCCTAAAAATTCATGCGGCATATCGCGGTAAAGCCGCAGCGTGTCCAGCACCTCCGCTGTCTTCTTTGAAACCCGCGACGGTTTTTGCCCGCGCTTCAGCGCCGAGGAAATAAGCCGTATTTTATGGGCTTCGCCAGCCTGCGCATATCCCGGCAGCAGTTCCGCCAGCGCGGCCGCATGGATATCCGCGCTCTGGCGAATATCCAGTTTCAGGAAGCACAGGCCGAAAATACGCACGCGCCAGATCAGTTCCTGCAAGGGCGTGCGGATAAAGGCCTCGGCCCCGCTTTCCTTCAAAAAATCCTGCAGGCTATACAACCGGTCAAGGAAGTCGCGGCGCGTAAAGCTGCCGGTGTCCTTCCTGAAGGCGCGGAGCTTTTTTTCCATGCCCGCGATGCGGTTCAAACATCCTTTTTGCACCTTTGCGCCGATGCCTTCATGATCGAGCGGGAAGGCCTCGCGCAGTTCTTTCAATGCGGCAAGATAACGCGATGTCGCGGCCTTAGTCGTTTCCTGCAGAACGCGGCGCGTCGTTTTCGCCGTCACGCCGGGATGCCCGTCGCGGTCGCCGCCCATCCATGACGCGAAACGGATCGGGCGGGGGAAGAGGTCGGACATGTCGCCGACGGCGATTTTATACGCGGCGGACATCTGGTGATGGAAATCGGTCACCGCGCGCCAGAGGATGCGCTCCGCGAATTCAAGACCGTAACGGGCTTCATCAACCGGCGTGGGTTTGCGTTCGCGCACCACGCCTGACAGCCATAATTGCGTAATGATGGAGCGCACATCGCGCAGCATCAGTTCTTTTTCGGTTTCGTCATGTTCGGGGCTGCCGAGTTTCAGCAGGGTGAACGACAGGTCGCGGTAGGCGCGGATAGCCTGCGGCATCATGGCTTCAGTCGGATGC
The DNA here is from genome assembly GCA_041287865.1 of Alphaproteobacteria bacterium. Lineage (GTDB taxonomy): Bacteria > Pseudomonadota > Alphaproteobacteria > Micavibrionales > UBA2020 > JAPWJZ01. The sequence goes on from JBGGMV010000072.1 coordinate 77,175, forward strand.
GCGGTCATCACCAGTTCGATCTGCGCATCGCGGAGCGCGGCTTTGATCGCGGCGGGCGCAACGCCGCTTTCGCGCAGGCGCGTGAAGGTATCGAGCGGCGAAGCGCGCTGCGCCACCGAACCACCGACGCGGTGTGCCTGACGGCGGCGGATGCGGTGCGTTTGCTCGGCTAAATTCGCAAGGCGCAGGAATTCGGTATAGGCCTTGGCGACTTTATATTTTTGCGTGTGGGAGAGGCTTTGCAGCTCTTTCTCGATGCCGCGGTGCGCCTGCTTGTCGCCAAGCCGCGCTTTCTGCGCCAGCTTGCGCATGCGTTCTACCTTGTCGAGCAACGGCTTGCCTTCGAAGCGCTCGATCACCTCGCCCAATATGCCGCCCAGCAGGCGGATGTCTTTTGCCAGTTCTGCCTGTGTTGCGCTAAATGCCATGGCTTATCCGTTCGCCGCAATAGGCAGTTCGGCAGGAAGGAAGCCGCCCGCCTGCAGGCGCCAGAGCCGCGCGAAGATCCCGCCCTTGGCCATCAGCTCATCGAACGATCCATCCTCCAGCACCTTGCCGTGTTCCATCACGATAATCCTGTCCATGCGCGACAGGGTGGAAAGCCGGTGTGCGATCACCAGAGTCGTGCGTCCCTCCATCGCCGTCAGCATCGCCTGCTGGATGGCCTTCTCGGTTTCGCTGTCGAGGGCCGATGTGGCCTCGTCGAGCACCAGTATCGGTGCGTTCTTGATAATCGCGCGGGCGATTGCGACCCTTTGACGCTGACCACCCGACAGCTTCACGCCACGTTCGCCCACCAGCGTGTCGTAGGATTTGGGCAGTATGGCGATAAAGCCGTCGGCCTCCGCCGCTTTCGCGGCTGCATGGACTTCCTCGTCCGTTGCGCTCAAGCGGCCATAGCGGATATTTTCGCCCAGCGTGCGGTGGAACAGCACGGGTTCCTGCGGAATGACGGAAATGGCGGTGTGCAGGCTGTCCTGCGTCACTTCGGCGATATTCTGACCGTCGATATAAATGCCGCCGCCCCGCACATCATGCGCGCGTAAGAGAATCTGGCAGAGCGTGCTTTTGCCCGCGCCGCTGACGCCGACCAAGCCAACCTTCTGCCCTGCCGGGATGCGCAGGTTAAGTTTTTCGAACACCGGCTGCCCCGGGATGTAGCTGAAATCGACGTCGCGGAATTCAATCTCGCCCTTCGGCACCTGCAAATCCGGCGCGTCTTTTGCATCCACCACCGACAAGGGCGTGGAGATTTTATGCAGCGCCTCGTGCAAAATGCCGACATCGTCGAATTTCGATGACAGCAAGCTGACCGTCCCCGCCAGCGCGCCGAACATGTTCATCGCAAGGCCGACCGTCATGGCCAGCTGCGCCGTATTCACCTGCCCCTGTTGCCAGCCATAGACGACCAGCGCCATAAAACCGCAGAGGAAGAAGGTCATGATCGTATCGAAAGTGCCCCAGAACCAGCTGACGTAACGATATCTGTCTAGAAAGGTCTGCGTCATGCCTTCCTGCGCGAAATCCAGCCGCCCCAGTTCCTCCCGCCAGCCCGCGTTTTGCTGCACGATGGTCAGGTTGGTGGTGCTGTCGACGATATAACCCGTCAGCTGCGATGATTTTTCGGCATGGCGGGTGGATAGTGCCGTCCATTTCGGCGCGGTTAGCAGGGCACAGATAGCGCCGGAGACGATAAAGGCCGGGATGAACAGCGCGAAGATCGGCGTAATGCTCCACAGCAGGATACCGCCGGTGATAAAACGCACGATCAGCGAAATGATGTTGTACTGCAGCTTGTCGCGCAGGCTGCTGATGACGTCGCCCGCGCGGCGCACATGGTTGGCCAGCACGCCCGCGAAGTTCGCGTGCAGGAAGGCCTGGCTCTGCTGGATCAGTCGCGCGAAGAGCAGCGCGCGGGTGGTATTCAGCAGCTCGGGCACATAGCGCCGCTCCATCCACTCGCGCCCGCGGTATGCGGCGTTGCGCAGCATCCAGAGTCCGGAGAGCAGCAGCAACTCGTACCCCACCCCCGCCCACAGTTCTTCAGGCTTCGCGGCCGTCACTACGCCGACGATGCGGCCCAGCACCCAGGGCACCATGGTGTCGGATGCCGTGGCCACGACTTCGAACATCAGGCAGATCAGCGCCTGAATCTTCATGCGGCGCGAGCAATGTTTCAGCACATAGCCGATAAAGGCCAGCGGCTTGTCGGGCGTGCGGGGGATTCGCTTTGGCATCGCGGCGGCGGTCATGGCTGATATCCTAAGGGTCGGGAAAAGCAGGGCTTTTCAGTCTAGCGCGGGGCGGGGGGGCGTCAATCGCCTGACTATAATATAAAGGGCTGCCGCTGCGCCGGGGACAAAGGCAGAACGGGCCCTTTAGGCGCAAATTTAATTAGTCCTTCAATTTCAGCCGCTTAATTTTTGTAATCGCGCGTCAAATGAACTCGATGATTGACATAACATTAAAACCATCCTAAAAAGTGTCGCGCTCGATTGGTTATGTCAAACGGGCAGCGTGTCACTTTTTAGGAGTGTGTCCAGTGTCCTATTATTCTTCCTTCGGCAGTAACAATTCAATTTCCAGCATCAACAGAACGGTCGGCGAACTGATCGAAGATCAGGAAGCGGGTATCCGCACGCTCGAATCCGCAGCCTCCAACGTTGCGAGCGACAAGCGCTCCGCGCGTTCGCTGATGGAGCAGAGCATCCGCGCGCTGGTGAAGGTCGATGATAAAGACCGTTACGCCGAGCTGACCGCCGCCGCAAAAGCCGCGAACATCGGCCAGGATTACACCGCGACAGTCGCGGAATGGACGCGTCTCGACATCGTCAATCGCGACGAGAAAACCGGCCTCGTGAAAGCCTGGGGCAGCCGCACCGAAGTCGGCCAGAAAGCCGCCGATGTTCACTCCGAAATCACGCTCATCAGCACGGCCCTTGCCGATATTTCGCCGCAGATCGACGCTTTCGACCTGACCACCGCGAAAATCAAGGCGCATAACGAAAAATATAAAGAAAAGCCGAACGCGCAGATCACCGAAGAAAACCACGACGGCTTCGAAAAATTCAAGTTCGGCGCTTTCTGCAAGTGGGTGGTCGGCTGGTGCTTCGGCGCATGGGGCGGCGAATACAACGCCTACCGCGTCATCAACGGCTATACCAAGCAATATGGCGACTATTACGAAAGCGCCACCATCATCGCCAAGCAGCGCAAGAACGAAGAGAAACTGGAAGGCGACAAAGCCGAGAAGACCAAGGACTACAACCAGCTCTCCGGCATCTGCAACCGCATGGACCAGCTGGACGGCAGCTACAAAGGCCCGACGGGCATCGCCGAGGGCATCCGCTCCGCCATCATTTCGGCCCTGACCGGCAACCGCAACCTCGGCCAGGCGCTGATCAACGAAACGAAAACGGTTGAAGCCACCAACGCCACGCTCGGTCTCGAAAAACTGCTGGCGCTGGAACCGGTCGCCAAAGTCGCTTCCAGCCAGCTGGAGCAGGCCAAAGCAACGCTCCGCGATCTCGCGGATGTGAAGGACGACCTGCAAAGCGCCGTCGGCCGCGTCGGCAACCAGACGGTCAACTACGACCTCGACAACCTGTCACGCAAGGTCAGCGCTGCCGCGAAAACCGCGCGCCGCACGGCCTCCAGCGTCAACGAAGCCAGCGACGCCATCGAGGTTTATCAGGTGCAGCAAGGCGCCAGCCAGTCCGGCATGGCCGATGCGTTGAAATCGAAAGGCGCGCTGGAATACACCAGCAACGCCCTGTCGCTCGATTTCGGCGGCCTGAAAACGGCCGTCTATAACGAAGTGCAGGAATACGAGCGCGAGCAGGCCCGCCTGCGCGAACTCGAGCGCCAGCGCCAGGCCGCGATCGAGGCCGAACGCCAGCGCAAGATGCAGGAGACCTTCAACGACATCGCCCGCGCGCAGGCCAACGCCGCCCGCAACAACCACCCCACGGTGTCCACGCCCAGCTACAACAACAGCAATGATGACGACATCAGCTCCTCGACCTCCTCGCGTCGCGGCAATGATGACGACATCAGCGCAGGCCCTGCCCGCCGTTAACAAAATTACTTAAAAATACTCGAACAAACCAACACAGAAGAAGGAAACGACAACATGGCTAACGAACCCACCAAGAGAGACGAGACGATTGCCAAGGTTTTCGCTGCCACCGCCGGCAACGACAACGCGAACAAGTTTTATGAAGACGTCGTCAACTATGCGACCGCCGATGCAGATGCCAAGGCCCGCATGGACAAGCTGATCGCCACCATCGACAGCAAAGACCTCAACACCATCACCATCTTCGCGAAAGAACCGACCGACGCTCTCAGAAAATCGTCGGAAGACATCGTGAAGCGCGCGCAGGGTGCAACCTCGTTCCTCGGCGCCTTCGGCTCGATCAAGGACAAGCTCGCCAACTTCGACTTCAACACCGTCGGCAAGATGGCAGGCGACTACGCGAAAATGGTCGACCGCAAGCTCTCGATGGCGGCTATTTCCTTCTGGAACAGCCCGATCAAGAAAATCTGGTACGCCATCACCGGCGTTACCGGCCGCAACGCCTCGATGGACAAGATTTCCCACGAAATCGACAAGTCCCTCATCCAGCTGGGCGACGTGATGGCCGACCTGGAACAGTCGAAAGACAAGATCCCGGGCGTCCAGACCGACCTCAACACGCTGGAAGCGGCTCGTCTTGCTTCCTACAGCGAATACGGCCTCTACCTCGGCGCCGCGCTGGAAAAACTGCGCCGCGTGCAGGAAGAACTGCCGAAACTGCAGGAAGAAGCAGGCTCCAGCCCGCTGAAACAGGCTGAATACCGCAACGCGAAAATCGCGATGACGGTTCTCAACGCCAAGTGCACCGACATGGACAGCTTCCACAAGACGAGCCTTGTGCAGCTGAAAACCATCGACGACCTGCAGGAAGCGCTTGCCATGTGCTCGCTCAAGATCGACAGCCACCTGACGATCTCGCAGGGCCAATGGACGGCGCTGCTGGCCGAAGCCGCAACTGCGGTCCAGATCGGCAACATGGCGCAGACCGTTGCCGCTGCTGACGCCTTCGGCGACAAGATCTTCGAACAGACCCAGTCGCTCGCCGACATGACGAAGGCGCTTGCCCGTTCGTCCTTCGGCCATGGTACGCTGGATCCGGTGAAGGTTGTCCAGCACCTGCAAAAACGCACGCAGGACATCAAGGACGACATGGTCTTCATCGATCAGTTCAACGCCAAGATGGTCGAACAGCGCGCGCAGCTTGATGAAGCCGGCCGCCAGTTCCGCCTTGCTGCAACGAAAGTCTACGATCCTGCTGCTACCAAGCAGGTTGCTGACGACGCCATCAAGGCGCTGCCGGCACCCTCCGCAGCTTCGAAGCAGCCCAGCCTCTAAACCTAAAACGGCAGGAGCCGACCGTCATGGCATCAGATCAGAACCCCGTCAGCAAGTTGTTCAACAGCGGCGCCAACGCGCCCCTTGCAAAACGGGCCCGAATCGATGGCCGGACGGTCGGCTTCACGCCTGAGGGCGAGAATTCCGACGTTGTCGAATGGATGGGCATGACGCCCGTTCCCGGCAACAAGCACGGCTGGTACGTCATCACCGTGCAGGAAGAACCGAACAAGTATAACAAGAGCGTGCCGCAGGGCGAGGTTATTGTTCGCGTCGTCAAGACGCTCGGCACCGACAAGGAAGGCCCGCTGACCTTCGAAAAAGCGGTGGAGTATCTGGCCGTGTGGGAATTGGCCCGCATGGCGAAGGGCGCTTCGCCCATTCCCGGCAACGACCGCGCCGGCGTGGGCCGTCACCACTTCAAAGACATCCTGATGCGCAAGAATTGCCTTGTCAGCATCACGGGCCAGATCGCCGAAGTGGCCGACATCTATCCTGCCAACGAGGGCAAGTTCCTGAAAGCCGACCTCGACGCGCTGCAGCAGTTCCAGGAAGGCCTGCGCGGCGAGAATATCCTGAACGAGCTGATCCACAGCAAAGATCCCCTGTTCGTCTCCGAAACCTCGCTCGACGACGACCTCGACAGCTTCGGCGAAATCAGCATGTTCGAAAACATGGCTTTCTTCACCGATATCCTTGTTCATTACGCCGGCGTGAAGCTGGAACAGGTGCAGAAGTTCTTCGAAGACCCGACCCGCAAGGATCAAATTGATCTTCCGGCAGCCATGTCGCAGGACAAGTTCTTCACGCCCGAGAAAATCGCCAAGATCAACGAGCTGAAGGCCGAGCTGGCCGACGGCATCTTCCGCGCCTGCCATGTCGCGCGCGAAGACTGGGATAGCACGATCGACCTGAACAGCCGCCAGGTGCGCGTTGAGCTGATGAAAAACCCCGAAGCCGTCGAGACGCTGCGCTATCTCGACCACAAAATCGGCTATCCGCTGAAAGAAGCCGATGTCGACAGTATCCTGTTTACCGCCGCCCGCGGCCTCGATTATTTCCGCCAGCTGCTTGCCGACAGCAAGCAGAAGGACCTGATGGAGCGCAAGGGCGTTTACAAGCAGGGCGATATCGACGACCTGCTCAACTACCTCGACTTGCTCGACCTGAAATACGAATACAAGAACCTGGCCGAGCGCGCCGTGACGCTGCCCGGCACCAAGCGTTCCGCCGAGCTGGAAGAGAAAAAAGAAGCCTTCAAGATCATGGTCGAGGAATTCAAGCAGACCCTGAAACGCGGTCAGGATTACTCCCCCGCGATGGAAAAACAGGTCGACGATTTCATCCGCGCCGGCACCCCCGTCTATCTGCTCGACCGCATCGCCACGATGCCCGAGCGGATGGACAAGGCGAAGCAGTTCGTGCGTGACCGCCTGTTGCCGCCGCCGGTCAAGCCGGCCACGCCGCCGAAGCCGTAATAAGAAAAGTTTAGAGGGAGTTCATTATGCCTTTCAAATTCAATCCGAATAAAAAAAGCGACGACAAGGGCCTCGGCAAGATCAATATCGAGGGCGACGGCACGGCGCAGAGCAATGCCGACAAGCAGGTTGCAGCCGAAAACGCCGCAGCCGCGACACGCAAGAAATGGATCATCGGCGGCGGCGTTGCGGGCCTCGCGCTCGTCGTCGGCCTGACGGCTGTCTTCTCGGGTGCGTCGAAGAACGACAACACGCCCCCCGCGCCGCAGCCCACGCAGCAAACCCAGCAACAGCAACCCACGCAGCCGCAGTATCAGGAGCCGCAGGGCCAGTACACCGCGCCCGCCGCAACGGCCAGCCAGCTGCTGCAGCAGAGCGTCCGTGCCAAGGAAAGCGTCATTTACCGCGACGAGTCAGCCGTCTTCCACGACAAGGCTGGCCGCCCCGCAGAGGCCTACCTGACCGTTGACGGCCGCGAAGTGCAGAAGGGGCAGGATTTCGCTGTCCATGCCGCGCTGTTCAACAAGGGCGGTTTCAGCCTGCTCATCGCCTCCGGCCCCTATGCCGGCACGCGCCTCGAAGTGTTCCCCGTCAACAACAACGGCGGCTCGCGCTTCACCTACACCAAAACCGGTCAGGAAGCTGTCGGTTCTGATGGTCGCACCGTTGTTTTCAACGCTACGCCCGCATCGCAGCGCCTGACGCAGACTGTGTCCATGAAATCCCCCACGCAGCTGGGTTCCGGCGTGCAGGCGCCCTCCAACGGCTGGACGTTCGAGCAGATGGGTCAGGGCTCCAAAGGCTACACCCGCGCGTTCGAGCTGAAGGGCAACCCCGATGACGGCGTCTTCTCGGTCAAGCTCTGGAACGACGATACCTTTACCTTCAACCTGAAGAACGGCGAATACACATTTGACAGCGTCTTCCTCTTCCACCCCAACTATCTGCAGACAGGGGAAAGCGTCAAAGGCACTCCGGTCGTGAATGGAGCGATGAATTTCGCCCCGGCCGCAGCACCCGTGCGCGCAAGCAAGCCGGGATTGTAACTGACCCGGGGTTAACCCGAGGCCCAGATGAACTGGAATTCAGGCCGCCGTAACGCGGCCTGATTTTTTTGAGGCGGGCTAAAAGGGATAATCCGGCATCGGTTTCGACGGCGGGTTGGGCGGCTGCGGTGTCACCGGTTTCGGTGGCGTCTTGCCCGAGACGGCGTTGAAGGCCGGGCAGATGTCTTTCGCGCGGCAGAAACGGCATTGCTTGGCGGCATTGGCGTTCAGCGTCAAGTCATCCTTGTTCTTGCTGATCTGAAACAGCTTGTGCTCCGTCACCGCCTGCGCAACGCCTGCCTTGGCGTCCTTGGCGAAGGCGCGCAGCTCGGTGGCGCTGACGCTGGTCTCGCTGGTATGGCGCAGGCGCGGCATGTGGATGACCATGTTGATGGTGGTGATGTCGATATCCTTGCCGTAAGCCTCGAGCGCGCCGGCGGCATAGGTCATCAGCTGGGTGTTGTTCTTGGCGTTGATTTTAGATGACTGGCCGTACTTGAAATCCTCGACCGATATCAGGCCCGTGCCGTCCTTGAATTCCACGACGATCAGGGTATCGGCAATGCCCGACTGGCCGGGCACGCCCACCACGGGGCTGGTGTCGATGCGTTTTTCGACGTGAAGGTTCACGTTCTTGACGTTCGCATCGGCCTTGTAGGCGTCGATGCGGTTTTTGACGTGGTCGACATAGGTCTGCGCGTGCTTGCACATTTCCGCGTCGACGGTGAATTCGTATTTCGTTTCTTGCGGCGTGCCTTTATGGCTGTGGAGCAGGATTTTCTTGCCCATATAGGCCTTGGCATCGAACCCGCCGTCGGTCAGCGCCCATTGTGCGAGCGTGTGCGCGGCATGGCCTTCGTCGGTGAAGAAAGTTTCCTTGCGCGGCACGGTTTGTTCGAGCGCGACCGAGCCCGGGCAGGCGATCACGCGGTCAAGCGTCGAGGCAGGAAAGGTCAGTCGTTTTTGCGGCTGCGCCATCGGTCTAGTCCCTAAATGCTTTAAACAATAGGGAAACTATATTATGTATAGAGATCGAAGGCAACCGATATTTATACTGTAAAAACAGTATGTTATCCGCGTTACTCTTTCAGCTTCACGGTAATCGTGCCGTCGCCGACCTTGATATCCTCGACACCTTCCGAGAAAGCCTTCCAGAAACCCGCGTCGCCGAATTCATGCACAAGGTCGACATTTTTTAAGTTACCGAGCCAGCTGTTCGGGATAGCGACGCCCCAGACGGTCACGCCCTTCAGGATCACGATCGGGCGCCTGTCGCCGAATTTCAGCTCGAGGCCCGCGGAAATGCGCAGGATCTTGCCGCCGACAATCGGCAGCTCGGGGTCGAGCGGCACCAGCGCCTTCGCGCTGACGAGGTCAGGCGAAAGATCAATGGCGACGCGCGATGCCAGGTCGGCGTTGCCATTGGCGACCAGCGCGTTGATCTCGCGCTCGGTAAAGGTGATCTGGTGCGAGGCATTGGTCTCGGTGTATTTTTCGGGGACAAGCTCGCCTTTGGGCGTGTCGACCTTGACGGGCTCGCCGATTTCGATACCCAGCGCATGAACCTTGCTGTCCAGCGTAACCTTTTCCTTGCTGCTCAGTGTCACGGGGCTGAAGGCGGAGGGGAAGAGCCATGCATGGATCAGGAAGACAACGACAATGGTCGTGACAACCGATATGGCGACGGTCATCAGCGTGTTGTTTTTCTGCTTCGGTGCGGGTTCGGTCATGGTTTGGGAGCCTTCGGTGTTAGCGCTTTCGGCGCGGGTTTCACGGCCAGTTTCTTCAATTCCTGCACATGCTGGTCAAGCGTCCGCCCGGCCATTTCGCCGGCAACGGCGGGTTTCAGCGTCGCCATGGCCTGCTGCGCGCCCTGCGTCAGGGCTGCGAATTCCGGCAGGCTGGTGGTGGTCTTGCCAATGTCGCGCATGGCGGCGGGCACGGACATGATAGCTTTGCGCGCATCGTCGCTGTCGGCCAGCGCGAAGGCGCGCGCGAAGGCCTGCTCCAGCGTCACCGCCGAAAGCGTCACGCGTTTCAGCGCATCGGTGTTGCTATTGGCTTCCGAGGGCAGGGGGCGCAGGCGCATCGCTTCGGCAGCGGCCAGCATCGGCTCCGCGATCGAAGGCTCTTTCGCGGCGGCGGCCTCCATCGCTTTCGCGACTTCGGTGCGAAAGACGAGGACGGACTGGTCGTAGGCGTCCATCAGTTTCTTGTCTTCGGGCGTTTTGATGTCGAAAAACAGTCCCATGTTTGTCTCCTGTTATGCCTTGCGCTGCAGCCAGCCGCGGTAATGGACGATCAGGCCGGTCAGCGGATGCGAAATCTTGACGTCGAAATTAAAGCGCCCGTCCTGAACGAATTCGCTGCCAACCGCGCGCGGGCCCAGCCATAGCGGCAGCGGCAGGCCGAGAATACTCCAGCGGCGCAGGACAAGCAACAAGCGCCCGTTTTCCTCCACCAGCGCAAGCGCGAAGGCGAGGGGGCCGAAACGCTCTATCATCAGCCGCGCCGAACGCCCCGTGCCGGGGTAAATGCGGCTGCTGAACCGGCTGTCGCCGAAACTGCGCGTCCATTTCTCCGTCGCACCCTTGACGTCGAATCTCACGCTAATGGGCAGGTTTTCGCCCGCAGGCGGAAAGCGCATCAACAGGCAGGCGAGTTTTGCCAGCAGACCGCTGCCGCGCGCGACCGATCCGGTGCCTTCGGCCGTCGTCAGGCCTTCCACGCCGTGCATGTCGCGTAAAGCTTGCGGCAGCCTGTCCCAGGCGTCGCCGAGGATACGGCGGTGCAGCGGCAGCGCTTCTTCCGCTGTATCGTTATGCGTGCCGGTATAGATTGTGCGCGGGGAGAATTGCGCGTGATAATCCTCCAGCGTTATATCATCCAGCGCCGCGCGTGCGCCTGCTGCGAATTTTTCACCGGCAAGGCGTCTTGCTACCAATGACGCCGCCGGCATCGAGGGGATCAGCGGGCCATCGGCGCCTTCGGCCAGCAGGTGCCATGATTTCGTCACGCCGCCGCCAGACACTTCCACGAACATGCCGCCCCGGTGCTCGCCCCAGCTGAGCCTGCAGACCGCCCAGTACATCAGCGGCGCAAGGCGGGCCAGAGATTTGACAAGGCCAAGGCGCACCAGCCATGCAAAACCAACCAGCGACCAGTGCAGCGGCTCCGGCACCGGCCCCGCGCCCATCCAGACATGCGCGTCCGGCCAGATTTTGCGCAGGATGCGCAGGTCAGGCACATCGACCAGCGAGAACAGGCGGTTGCCGACGGGCACGCGGCCCGGCACGGCGATGGTATAGCGCATGATTTCGGTGAGGGGCCGCGCCCTGCGCCCCCCCGCATCGATATCCTGCCCCGCATAACCTGCGATCACGCGGATAACGTTCATGCCGACATTGGCGAAGGGGGAGGGCGCAATGCCGCCCTTGATGCTCTCCACCTTCGGCATATCGGCCGACAATTGCCGCACGACGGCGGCGGTCAGCACGGGAAAACTCGACACGCCTGACAGCACGAAGACTCCTGCCGCTTTGGCCGCTGCGTCATGCGCGGAAATGCCCATGACGAAGTCGGAGCTATCGGCAAGGTCGATATAATTGATGCCGCCACGGATGCAGGCCTCGACCAGTTTATAGGCGTCGCTGCCGTAATCCTGAAACGGGCCGCTGGCGTCCACAACGATATCGGGCTTGAAGGGCGAGGGATCTGCTCCGCGATCGAACTGCGCGGGCACCAGCTTCGCCTTCGCACCCGTGCGGGCGGCGCACCAGGCCTTGGCCTTGTCGAGCGAGCGGCCGGCAATGATGAAGGTCAGCCCCTCATGATGCTCCAGCAGCTCGACCATGCGTCCGCCGAAGGTGCCGTAGCCGCCTACAACGAGGATGGTGAGCGCGCCGGACATTTGGGGTCAGCTTATTTTTTGGGTTTGAGGAATTTCTTCTTCAGCTGCTCGAGGCTCGGGCCCTGCACGACGCCGGTCATGTCGAGCGGCTTGGCGCGGTCTTCGATGATTTCTTTCAGAATGCCCGCATACTGGCCCAGCATGGCCGCGCGATGGTCCTGGCATTCGATCTTTGCCTGTTTCGAGGCTTTGTCGAATTGTGCTTTCAGGTCGGCATCGTCGAGAACGGAGTCGAGGAAGTCTTTCACGTCTTCGCGTTGTTGTTTGTTGAAGAAGGGCATGGGGAATCCTTTCGTGATTCAATTGAATTGCGGGCGTAGTGTCTCTCTATTTCCACCGCCGGTCAATTCCAGAATATTTTTGTTTTAAGTATCTGATTTTTAACGATTAATAGGCGCGGATGTACCGGGTGCGGACGGCTGGCGATAGGCCAGATTGGGCGGCGCCTGCATCCAGGGAATGCCGGTTTTTCCCATCTCGTCACCCAGCGCAAATAGCTGCGACATATATTCCGGGTCGAACAGCTCCTTGGGCTTGGCATTGAAGCCCTGCGGGATGTTGATAAGGTTATATTCGATCCCGTCGCGTTTCGCGCCCGCATACAATTTGAACAGGTCGCCGATGCCCTGATTTTTAATGAGCGTCTCGATCGACCGCTGCGAGAGGTGGATCAGGTTCGGCGTGATGGTGGCATATTCCGGCGACAGCTTGGCGTTGCGCAGAATGAACAGCTTGCGGTGGATGCCATGCTTGCTGAAAATCTCCCCCTCGTTCACTGCCGACTGCAGCGGGTAGAGAAACACTTGCGCCGTGACGCCGCCGTCGACGTGGATTTCGTTGTAACGCTTGCCGTCCACCGTCACGTCGATGAATACCGGCTTGAAAGCGCCGGGGATAGAGGTAGAGGCCAGCATGATCTTGTGAAACAGTTCGAGCGCCTTGGGGTTGCCGGAATTCGCCAGCGTGCCGATATCCCAGATAATGCTGCGCTGGGTTTCAAGGTTGGTCGTGCCGATCAGCAGTCTGCGGCCCTTGCGGTGTTCTGCCGCGATGCGGGTAAAAATCTCGGGCGTGATTTTCTGCTCGATCATGCGCGCCAGCGGCGCATTGTCGACCAGCGACATGCCGCCCGTTAACCCTTCCCAGATGGTCGAGAAAGCGGCGATGAAAAGGCTGTTGGTGTTTAGCGTGGTATAGAATTTCCTCAGGTCCTCGTCGTATTCCTGCCCCAGGAAGGCGAAGGGGGCGATCAGCGCGCCGGTGGAAACGCCCGTGACGATGGTGAAAGCGGGGCGCTGTCCTGTCGTGCTCCAGCCGTGCAGCAGGCCCGCGCCGAAGGCACCGTTGTCGCCGCCGCCCGAAACGGCAAGATAGCTCATGGGCGGATAATCGCCATGCGCCTTGAAGTAATCTTCGTTGGCGGCCTTGTACTGGCCGATGCGCCGCTCGATGATAAAGGTCAGGTTCTCGGGCGCTTCGTCGCCCACATAGCGAATGCCGGCGGGGAAGCCGTCGACCTGCGCCCGCTGGATGCCTTCCTCGGGCACGGCGTTGTGCGCGGTCACGACGCCGCAGCCGGCAAGGGCAAGCGTTAGGCAGAATAGCGCAGCAATGCGGGTTTTGGTAAACATGGCCGCAGTGTGTAATCAAACCATTTGAAGGTCAATATGCTTCTGGTACTATCCCGCCCATGACCGAGGCATTTATTCATAAATTACAGGCCATCGTCGGCGATCGCCATGTGCTGACGGGCGAGAAAAAGACGCGCCGTTTCGCCACCGGCTTCCGCTATGGCGGGGGCAAGGTGCTGGCGGTGGCGCGGCCGGGCACGCTGGTCGAACAATGGCGGTTGCTGCAGGCCTGCACGGCCGAGGGCAAGATCGTCATCATGCAGGCCGCCAATACGGGCCTGACCGGCGGCTCCACCCCCGACGGCGAAGGCTATGACCGCGATATCGTCATCATCAACACGCTGCGCCTTTCACAAATTCACATGATCCGTGACGGCCGGCAGGTGATCTGTTTCCCGGGCGCGACGCTCGACAGGCTGGAAAAAGAACTGAAACCGCTGGGGCGCGAACCGCATTCGGTGATCGGCTCCTCCTGCATCGGCGCGAGCGTTGCGGGCGGTATTGCGAACAATTCCGGCGGCGCGCTGGTCAGGCGCGGGCCTGCCTATACGCAACTGGCGCTTTACGCGCGCATCCATGCCGACGGGCATCTGGAGCTTGTCAATCACCTCGGCGTCGCGCTGGGCGGGGAAGCGGAAGAAATTCTGCGCCGGCTCGATCACGGCAAATTCCGCGAAAGCGACATACAGGACGGCGGCCATGCCTCCGACCACGACTATGCGGCGCATGTGCGCATGATCGACGCCGATACGCCCGCGCGCTTCAACGCCGATCCGCGCCGCCTGTTCGAGGCTTCCGGCTGCGCAGGGAAACTCGCGCTTTTCGCCGTCAGGCTCGATACCTTTGCGGCGGAAGGCACGCATAAGCTCTTTTATATCGGCTGCAACGATGCCCGCGCGCTGGCCGATATGCGCCGCCATGTGCTGGGTGAATTCAAGAACCTGCCCGTGCTGGGCGAATATATCCACCGCGACGCCTTTGATGTGGCGGAGGAATACGGCAAGGATACTTTTCTTATCATCAACCATCTCGGCACGCGTTTTCTCGCGCCGCTCTTCGCGCTCAAGGGCCGCATCGACGGTATGTTCGGCAAGCGGTTCAGCGACCGCTGGCTGCAGCGGTTGTCAAAACTGTTCCCTGCGCATCTGCCAGCGCGCATTAAAGACTTCCGCGGTAAATTCGAGCATCACCTGCTGCTGGAAATGTCGGGCGATGGCGTGGCCGAGGCCGCTGCCTACCTCTCTTCCTTCTTTGCCAACAGCAGTGTGGGCGCCTATTTCGAATGCACGGACGAGGAAAAGAAAAAGGCCCTGCTGCAACGCTTCGCCGTCGCGGGCGCGGGCGTGCGTTACCGCGCCATGCATCCCGACAAGGTCGAGGATATCGTCGCCTTCGACATCGCGCTCCGCCGCAACGACCGCGACTGGCTGGAGGTGCTGCCGGAATCTGTTTCGTCGAAACTGGTCAAGGCGCTCTATTGCGGCCATTTCCTCTGCCATGTTTTCCATCAGGATTACATCGTGAAGAAAGGCGAGGATTGCGCCGCGCTGAAGCAGGAAGTGATCAAGCTGCTGGAAGCGCGCGGCGCGAAATATCCGGCTGAACACAACGTCGGCCATTTCTACAAGGCGCCAGTGAACCTTGCCGAATCCTACCGCGCCCTCGATCCCTCCAACGCCCTCAACCCCGGCGTGGGCCAGACATCGAAAAAGAAGCACTGGGCTTAGTGAGCCGCTAAGTCCTTGCTCTGGCATATCTCTCTTTTAAAAACTCAAGATTATGTAAATAATATTCGCAATTATGGTTCTCACGGTATTTGCTACGCTTTGCATAACGGAAAATTTAAAGGAGATCCGATGACTGCCATCATGTTCAGGCCTGTCGCCAAGAAGGAAACCGGCGAGCTGGGAACCGTGCTGAAAGAAGTCTGCGCGATGACGGCGCTCTCGAACGTCAAGCTCGCGGAAAATTGCAAGGACAAGGAATTCTATATCGCCGACGTCGCCGAAGGCACGGATATGCCTGCACTGATAAAGGCCTTGCGCGGCATCAAGGGCGTCCTGCATTTAAGGGAAGGCGCGAACCGCGACGAGCTGGAAAGCTATGTTGCGAAACATGCCGCCATGTCAGGGATGGACCAGATAAGGGAAATGATTCTGGCCGACCCCCATTGCACGATCGGCTATATGAGCGGGAAGATGAGCTATTACAATGCGGGCGAGGTCAAGGCGCTGTTCAACCATGCCGCCGTACCGCAACCGAAAGATCTTGCGCTCGCGCCCGACGATTCAAAATACGACATTACGAAGGCGCAAAAAGCCGCGCTGATCTATAAGGCCTCCCGCAATGCGGGCGACGGCGTTATACGCAGCGCACGCGACTGGATCCGCGCGCGTTTCTAGACGGCATACTAGCGAAGCGAAAGGGCGGTCCCATGGCATGCGGGCCGCCTTTTTGTTGCCTGCGTTAAAGGTTTGAAAAACAAGCGTAAACCCTGGGCGTTGTGCCCTATAAAAATCTTGCATTATGAAAAATAATAGCTATACTGTAGCCTCAATTCAACCGGAGACGGCAATGTCCCTTTATCACGGCACCAGCGCGGGTGCGGCGCTTAAAATTCTCGAGAACGGCGACGTGAAGCCGAGCAAGGATGGCTATTTCTACACCTTCGACGGCAACCGTCCCGAAAGCCTCGCGGGCGCGCTCTGCTTTGCAACCGGCGACGGGCCGCGCAATGGATCTCTGAAAGAGAAAAATTTCTTCAAGCGCTACACGCAGCTGAACCCGAACTTCCCGACAGGGCTGAAGGGTATCTTCGCCAAGGCCGCACTGAAAATGGCTGCGCGGTCATGGGCGAAAGAACAGCTCAAATCGGCCACCACGGATGCCGACCGCGCGGGCGCGATCATGGTCTATGCCGATAACAGCCAGGCCACTGCGCGCTGCCGTGGCGGATTTGTGAATGAAATGAAACTGCCCGCCGCCGGTCTCGGTACGCTCAAGCTGGAACGCGTTTACCTCGACGATGCCCTGCTGAAAACACCGGAAGTGCAGAAACTGCAGGCGCAGGGCATCGTGATCGAACCGCTCAGCCACTGCACCGATAAAATCTGGAAAGATTGCGCCGCCGCGAAGGCCGCTAAGAAATCAGCGCCTAAGGCTTAACCACGCCGTTATCAACCTCGATAACCTTTTTCACCCGGTAGTCCGCACCGATGTCGATGGCGAGTGTATCTGTGCCATCCGCCAGCTTGCCGTCGAAAATAATTTCCACCTTGCCCTGTGCGGGGGCCTTCAGGTCGGCGGGAACGGGCTTGCCCGTCACGCGCAGAATATCCTCGCCGCCCATGTCGTCCGTCGGCGGGCCTGCCGACACCGTATATACCGGGCCATTTTCCCCGTCACGCCAGCCGATGCCGAAGTAAACAGGCTGCGGGCCTTCTGCCACGGCCTGCTTCACGATGCCCTCCCGCGCGGGGTTATCCGGCCCCTTTGGCGGGGTGGTGGCGACAACACCCCAGACATAAAGCCCCGTCGCCGCGACGATGACAAGCGCGACAATCCCGAGAGCAATTTTGGCGATCAGCGGCATGATGCTCCTTACGTTTCGGGTGTCTGGCGGGCGATCGCATAGTCAACCGCACGCCGCAGCATCGACGGCGTGATGTATTTGCGGTGCGTATAGTCGATCACCGCCATATAGAACCTGCCGAAGTTGTTTTTACAGGAAACGCGCGTGCCCAGCGTGATGTCGGCCTGCCCTGCGCCCTTGATCTCGACCCCCACGCATGACCTGAACGTCAGGTGCTTGTCGTCGGCGCCAAGGATCACTTCCGCGCGCGTGTCGTCGCTGTTTACACGTTGGTCCAGCACCGGATACTGGTTCGCAAAAAGGTTGCTGGTGTTGGGCGACAGCAATGATGACACGGGACAGCCCAGCGGCGAGGTGCGCAGGCCCAGCGGCTTGACCATCAGGTTGCGTATCGCCATCAGCCGCCCGACCCCGCTGGGGGCGTTGAGCAGGAAGCCTTCCAGCACCGCGGCAAGCAGTTTCGCGGCCCCGGCGTCCTTCAATCCGGTATTCTTCACCGTCAGGCAAAACGTGTCTTCGTGATGCAGCGGCAGGCCCGCAAGCTGGTTGCTCAGCAGCGAATTTTCCAGCGGCCCGTCCAGTTCCTGCACGTGCCGTTCCGGCGCGCCCTGCGTCAGGAAGCCGCCCGCGTCTTTCCAGTCGCCCCACAGGCCGCGCAGCATGCCCGCGCCGCTGCGCACGTTATTGCAGACAAGACGGTGGAAGGTTCCTTCCGGCGCGTCCAGCGACAGCGTCGTGGTGGGAACGGCCTGCGGCGAAAAATCCTTCGCCTGCATCAGCGCGAATACTTCCGGCAGCAGCAGCTCGGTGAGCGAGGGGATATCGGCATCGTTGGCCAGCACTTTCTGCCGCAGCGCGTCGGGCAGGTTGCCGCCCAGTTCATTGGTGTGGCAGGAAAGCGCGAAGAAGACCGGATGCAGCGAATTGCGCGACAGCGGCGAAAACTGGTGCCATGTTTCCCCGCCGAAGCGCACGGTGAACATGCAATCGGGCGGGATATTGATAAAGCGCAGCGCGCGCACGAAACTATGCGGGTCCTGCGCAATCTGCTCCCCCGAAGCCGTGGAAAAACGCAACTGCGCCCCGCCGCTGCCCGATACGGCGGTGAAAATGCGGTGCCCCGCATGGCGGTGGAAGGGGTGGCCCTTGGGCCCGACGATGAAGGAATAGAGCGCGGTTGCGTCGCCCTTTGAAAAATCAGTCGCGGCAAGCTTGGCGGATGGTTCATCCAGCTCGTCGATAAAATTGCCGTGCTGCCGCTGGCGCGAGGCGACGCTGGCGAAAAGATGGTTGCCCGCGCCGTGGCCCAGCTGCGCGATCAGCGAGACCTCCACGGCCAGCCCGTCCGCCTGCGACGGAATGCGCACGGAAGGAAAGGTCTCGACCACTTGCGTGAAATTCAGCATCAATCCACCTCGGGTTTTGATGGTAGCAAATGGCGGGGCATTTTTCAGCCAGAGGCCTGACCTTGCCTTATTTGGCATAAGTCAGGCCTCTGGCCTTTCCGCCCGGCTACTGTATGGAGTTGAGGAGTACTATACCGGCCGTTTAACGCGCATGCCCGATCCTCCTGCGCCGCTGATGCAGGGCGGCAAGCAAAGCCATCAATCCGATCACGGCAAGGCCCGCGACGGTGGAAGGCTCCGGCACCGATCCGCCGGAGAAAGAGGCGATATGCTCCATGCTGCTGCCATAGGCCTTTTGCGTCACGCCTTTCACCATCGGCAGCGGCACATTTGTCTGCTGCGCCAGCTCCGGATGTTCATTGACGATCTTTTTCGAGACGGCGACGAAGGATGTCCAGCGTGTGACGAGCCCGAAATCGAGGCCGAGGCCGGTGACTTCCGTTTTCAACGCGTCATCCGACATGCCATCGGCGCGGAAAGCGGGCGGCATGTTCAGCTGGCGCATGTCCTCGGCGATTTTCGTGCGCGCCCAGATCAGCGGGATGGGGTTGTTCGTGTCATCTGAACTGTCAGGGAAATCGACCGTGACGGGCAGCGTGGCCTTGCGGCCGTTCACCATGGCGCGGACGGTGACGGTATGCTTACCGGGCTCCGTATATTTCCCCTGGATGCGGATCGCGCCGCCGGCGAAGAGGTCGGGGATGATCTGCGGCGTCTGGTCGGCCACTTTCAGGCGGCCCCAGTCGAGCCTGATATCGGTCAGCACCGGCGTTTCCAGCTTTCCGGCCAGCTGTATCGCGACGTCATCGGCCTTTTCGGTCGGGTCGATAAAGCGCGCAAAGCCGCGGCCCATGCGGCCCATTTCCTCGAGCAGGAAGCGGTTGACGGAAGTGCCGACGCCCAGCGCATAGACGCGCGCGGCCCCCATTTTCGAGGTCATGGTATTCAGCACTTCGGATTCGTTGCCGATATAGCCGTCGGTCAGTAAAACGACGATACGCAGCGTGCCTGCCTGCGGCGGCATGCTGAAGGCCTGCACGATCGCCTTGTTCGCCTCCGTGCCGCCGTCGGCCTGCAGAGCGTTCACGTAGTCGAGCCCGCGCTGGACGTTGTCGGGCGTCGCTGGCACGGGGCCGGTGGTGAATTCCTCGGCATTGTTACTGAAACGGATGATGCGGAAATAATCACCCGGGCGCAGCGCCGCCAGCGCATGCTTCATGAAGACCTTGCAGGTGGCGACGGGCCGACCGTTCATCGAGCCCGAGGTGTCGACGACGAAAACCATTTCGCGCGGCACGATATCGGCGCTTTCGGGCAGTACGGGCGGTTCCAGCTGCAGGCTGAAAAATCCGCCGCGCTCGCCCTTGTGCGCCAGCAGGCCCGCCTGCGGCAATGTGCCGCCAAGGCTGTAGCGCAGCACGAAATCGGCGTTGTCGATCGTCCGGCCGGAGGCGAGCCTGATCACGCGGCGGTTGTCGGAAATTCTCTCCTCGGCGATGTCATGCGTCCTGCTGCTGATGCCGGTGATGGGCAGGCCGCTGTCGAGCCGCACCTCGATCGACACGCGGTCTTTCTCGATGGTGTCGGGAATGGTCAGCCCCGCAACAGCGGGATAGGCGGGAAGCTGCTCTACCTCCCACTGGCCGAATTTATCCTTGCTGCCGGTTTGTGTAAGCGGCGTGGGCGCAACGCCCGCGCCCTTCGGCTGGTAGCGGGGGCCCACGACCAGCGGCAGCACCAGTTCATACTGGCTGTCAACCTTGGGCAGGGCATATACATAGGTCAGGGTGACTTCGACGGGCTTGCCGGGCATCAGGTTGGCGATGTCCTGCGTGAACATGTTCGGGCGGTGCTCGACCAGCAGCGAGGCCGCCTTGCCTTCGCTCTTGGCGGTTTCGAAGACTTGTTTAGCCTCCTCGATGCGGTGGATTTTGGCTTCGACGCGTTCGTCGCCGACGATCATCACCATCTTGTGCACGGCGGCGTCGTGCTGCAGCGGGAAAAGATATGTCGCATGCAGCGGCTTTTCGTAAGGGTTGGAGAAGGTTTGCTTCACCGTCACGCTCGCAAGGTCGCCCTTGATATCGGCGACGATATCTTCCCTCAGCAGCGGGAAGCTGACCTGCTGGCCGTCCATCGCGGCCTCTATCCGTCCCCCCACGATATCGGTTGAAACATCGGCGCGGGCGGCGGGTGCGAGCAACAGCAGCGTTACGAAAAGGGATAAATTAATGAATTTCAGCATAGGCGATCTCCTGGGCGTGGTGAGGGGTTAAGTCGAGGGCGGAAAAAACGGCACCGTCCCACTGCCGCGCTTCTGCGTCCGGCAGGGTGGCGGGGGTGATGCGTTGCAGGGCGTGCCATGTGGTGCCGGGGCGCTGCATCCAGCGCCAGACGGCTTCGGCGACATTGCTGGCGGTTTTGTCGCGGCCGGCATAAAAGGTCACGGCGATCCGCCATTGCGCGCCATCCGGCGATGTTGCGATATAAGTGGCGGTCGGCAGCGGGGCATAGCTCATGCCTTTATAGTCAACGGCAAACCCCATGCCGCGCAGGCATTCATCGGGCGCATGCAGGTGGCGCAGGGGCGAGGACGTCTGGATCAGCATCACGCTGTTATCGCCATAGGCCATTTTCTTCGCCATGCCGCCGAATTGCAGGAAGTAGTCTTTCTCGCGGGCGGCAAGCTCGACAGGCCTGCCATAACTGCCATCAATTGAAAGCGGCAGTGCAATTTCAACGGGCGCGGCGGCGGCGACATCCACGGGCTTGCGCGGCAGGGCGACAATAGCGGCGGCGAGGATCAGGAACAGGCAGGCGGGCAGCCATGTGACAGGTCTTACCTGCCGCACCGGCGCGGAGGTAACGGCGGTGCGTGCTTGCGGGATGCGGCTGCACAGGAAAATCAGCGGTGCCGCCGCCGCCGCCAGAAAGACAAGGCCGGTGATATCATGCCAGGGCTGCGCCATCACGTCGATGCCCGCAACGGGGTGCGCGATCAGCGCGGCAAGCACGGTGATGCGGAGCGCATTGGCGATCAAAACGCCCGCCAGCGTGGCAAACCCGATCAGCGCGGCGCGCGTGAAATTCGGCCTGTAAACCGCCATCAGCGACGCATAGAGGATGCAGATTAGAATCAGCATGCGCGCGCCGGAGCAGGGCAGGTCCACCAGAACGTCATGGCCGCTGACGATGATGCGCGCGCCGTTGCAGGCGACATCGTCGAAAAATCCCTTCAGCGTCAGGCAGGCGCCGCCCGCCGACACCTGCTGCAGCAGGAAACCGCCGACACGCTGCAAAATGCGCTCTAGGGGCAGGCAGAAAGCGAAGAGCAGCGCCAGCCAGCCGGGGGAGAGTGCGCGCCTGCGGCCCTTCAGCCCCGCCAGCAGCCCGAGGGCATAAACGTCGATCACCAGCGCCAGCGCGCCGATCACGTTCACCGCCAGCACCTGCCCCGCGCCCCGCACCAGCGTCGTTGCGGCAAGCAGCAGCCAGGCTTTACGGTGGTCAAGCTGCTGCGCCGTGCGCCCGCTCGACAGGCTCCAGCCAATCAACGCCACGCAGAGCGCAAAAACCCAGAGGCCTTTCGAATCATAAGCGGGATCTGTCCAGGACGCCGCAAGCCAGCGCAGCGGCTCGGCCGCCATCAGCAGCATGCCCGCGCCGATAACGGCCTTGCGGGGGTCAAATGGTAACGCGGGGGATGTGATAATTGTTTGCTGCATATCCCCATGATGGCAGGCAGATATGCAGCGGTGACGGCGGGTTCAATTCAATACGGGGGCTTTTGTGTGCAAAATCTGCGCAACTAATGAAATGGCGGAAGGGATGAGATTCGAACTCACGAAACCTGTTACAGTTTAACCGCTTTCCAGGCGATCGCCTTCAACCACTCGGCCACCCTTCCGCTGGAAACGTCAATTTCGGTAAAGCAGATTACGCTGAATCACCTTGCGCGTTCAACATTAATTAAACCCTGTAATAACAGTAATTTAAGCCAATTTTGCGAAGGCGGGCGGGGCCTGCGTGGCCGCAACCGTAACGATATCGCCTTTTTTAACAATACCGGCATGCATCGGCACGGCGTTCTGGCCGAAGACGACACCGGTCAGGTCGGGCGTGCGCAGCAGGCGGAAGGTCTTGAGGGTATTCAGCGGCTCGTTGCTTTGTTTTTCGCCGGTCAGCTGGTCGGTGGTGGTGACGACGCAGCGCGTGCAGGGCTTGACGATATCGAGCGTGATGTCGCCGACTTTAATTTTTTTCCAGCTGTCCTCCGCCCATGCGCCTGCGCCTGTCACCACAATATTTGGACGGAAGCGATCCATCGGCAGAGCTGCGGGCATTTTCACGTTCAGGTCGCCCAGCGATTCCGTGACGGTGACGAGAATGGGGAAGCCGTCGGCGTAGCTCACCTGCGCATTGGCGGCATATTTCTCCGACGCCGCGCGCGGCAGGTCGCCCTGATAGACAAGGCGGCAGGGGAGGCTTAAGTAATCGCTGAACCACGCATCCGCTTCGCCTGACGCCGCGAAGCCTTCGATATCCTGCTTCCACAATTTAACGGGCAGGCGCGGCGCGTTTGCCAGCGGTTCGGAGATGTCGATGGATTTTCCGCTACCCGCAATCCGCAGGCCCGCCGGTGTCACATGCGCGGAGAGAGTCGCCAGTTTCGGCTGTTCGCGCTGGGTGATGAATTTACCATCCATATCCACCAGCATCCAGCGGCGGTCATGGCGCAGGCCGCGCGGCGTGACTTCAGCTTCCTGAAGTTCCACCGCGCGCAATCCCTTGACCGGATAGATATAAAGCGCCGATACCTGCACGAAAGCCTTACACGCCCATCTTTTTCATGAGGTCGAGCGGCAGCGGCAGGATGATCGTATTGGTCTTGTCGTTGGCGATATCCTGGAAGGCGGAAAGATAGCGGAGCTGCATCGCGCCGGAGGAACCCAGCTTGGTCGCTGCTTCCACCAGTTTATCTGCGGCCTGCAATTCGCCCTCCGCCGAGATGATTTTCGCGCGGCGTTCGCGTTCGGCTTCGGCTTGGCGGCCGATGGCGCGGATCATGCTTTCGGCAAGGTCGATATGCTTCAGCGCCACGTTCTGCACCTTGATGCCCCACTGGTCGGTCTGGTTGTCGAGCAGTTCGCGGATGGCGGACGAGAGCTTGTCGCGCTCCGACAGCAGGTCGTCGAGGTCATGCTTGCCGAGCACTTCGCGCAAGGTTGTCTGCGACAGTTCCGACGTTGCGCGCAGGAAGTCGACGACGTTGTTCATCGCCTTTTCCGGCGCGATGACGCGGAAGTAGACCACCGCGTTGACCTTCACCGAAATGTTGTCTTTCGAGATGATGTCCTGGCTGGGCACGTCGATGGTGCGCACGCGGAGATCAACGCGCGTCATGGTCTGCAGCACGGGGATCAGGATGATCAGGCCGGGGCCCTTCACGCCCTGGTAACGGCCAAGCCAGTAGACCACGCCGCGCTCATACTCCTTGAGCACCCGCAGCGAATAGCCGAGGAAGATAAGGCCGAAGAGCAAGAGGATCGAAGTAATTGCAATACCTGGCATTGGTAAATCCTTTCGTGGGGTTGAATTTGAATCTTATACTTTGTTTTCGGGCGCGACGGTCAGCAACAGGCCTTCGATTTCCAGCACCTTCACCCTGTCGCCCTGCTTGATGATAAAGCCGGGCGGCGAAACCGCTTTCCACACTTCGCCGGTCACGCGCACTTCGCCCTGTCCCTGCGACCAGCTTAAAACTTCGGCGGTCGATTGCTTCAGTTCCTCGACGCCTGTGGTAACGGCCTGCTTGTGCGCCTTGACCGCCATCGCCAGCAGCAGCGAGAAGATCGCGAGCGTCAGCAGCGTGATCGTGCCGATCAGCCAGAGGTCGATGCCGAAATTCGGGTCTGTGCTGTCGATCAACATGGTCGCCCCCACTGCAAAAGCGATTGTCCCGCCGATGCCGAGCGCGCCGAAGCCCGCCGTCATGGCCTCCCCCGCCATCATCGCGATGCCCAGCACCATCAGGCCAAGGCCGGTATAGTTCACGGGCAGCACGTTCATCGCGTAAAGCCCCAGCAGCAGGCAGATCGCGCCCACCACGCCCGGCAGGAAGACGCCGGGGTTCATCACCTCGTAAATCAGGCCATAGGCGCCAAGGGTGATGAGCAGGAAGGCGACGTTCGGGTCGGTAATCAGGCCCAGCAGGTCGGTGCGCCAGTCAGCCTTGAACTTGACGACCTTCGCGTCCTTGGTTTTCAGCTTCTGCGTGCGGTCGGTATCCATTTTAACAATGCGGCCGTCCAGCTGGTTCAGCAGGTCGGGGATATCCTTGGCGATGATCTCGATGATCTTTTTATCGAGCGCTTCGGAGGCCGTCACGCTGGAGGCTTCGCGCACCGCCTTTTCAGCCCATTCGCCGTTCCGCGAAAAGCGCTCGGCAAGGCCGCGGATAAAGGCGGAGGCATCGTTGATGATCTTGTGCTCCATCGCCTTCGGGACGCCGCCCGGCATGCCCGGTATCGCATCGGGCGCGGGCATGCCCTGTTCGTTCAGGAAAACGGGCGTGGCCGCGCCGATATTGGTCGAGGGCGCCATGGCCGCCACGTGGCTGCCGTAGAGAATGTAAGTGCCGGCAGAGGCCGCGTGCGAGCCTGCTGGGCTGACGTAAGTCACAACCGGCACGGGGCTGGCGAGGATCGATTTGATGATTTCCTGCGTCGAATCAAAAAGCCCGCCCGGCGTCGACAGTTCGATGATCAGCACATCCGCATGGGCTTTGGTCGCGCCCTCGATATTGCGCTGCACCAGTTCCAGCGTCGGCGGGCCGATGATGCCGTCGATGGTGACGACATGCGCCAGCGGCTTGCCGGCGTCATCCTCGTCTGCGGCGCGCGATGCGGGTTGCATCAGCATCATGAAACCCGCGACAACCAGCATCAGGCTCAGGGCCTGCAAAAACTTCTTGTTCAAATGGCGTAAACGACGCATGGGTAAAACCTCCCCTTCGCGAGACAGCGCTTTTCGGCGCCTTTCGCAGATTAGCAAAATAATCAGATGTACCCCATACATTTAGGATAACGGTTAATCCATAAAATTGGGTTAACCGGATACCCCATGCGGGATTTTATTTACGGAACAGGTGTTTGGGGTGATGCGGGCCCGGAAGAGGATGTCTTCGGCGCGTTCTTGCCCACGCGCGGCTCCGCGCCATGGTGCTGAATCACGTCCGACGCCCATTTAGATCCTTGCTCGGCGGATTCAAGCGCGGTCAGGCCTTTGGCAAGGCCATAAAGGAAACCCGCCGCGAACTGGTCGCCCGCGCCATTGGTGTCGACGATCAGCGCTTTGTCTATTTTCTGCGCGGGCACCAGCGTGCAGGCGCCGTTCTTGAAAACGAAGGCGCCCTTTGCGCCCATCGTCATCGCGCCGGTCAGTCCCGTGGCGCACATGGCGTCCAGCGTTTCCTCGGTCGTGCTGGTTTTGAACAGCGCGGAGAATTCGCGCAGGTCGCCGACCAGAATATCGGCATGGCTGGTGACAAGCGCGTGAAATTCTTTCTGGTTGTTTTCCACCAGCTTCGCGTCGTTCAGCGACACAGCGACTTTGCCGCCCGATTGCTTTGCGATGTGCGCCGCATGATGCACGGCCTCTTTGCCCGTGGGCGACAGCCAGAGGTAGCTGTCGAGATAGGTGATTTTCGCGCGCTTCAACAGCTTGTCGTCCACATCGGCAGGCGCAAGCTCGCCGCCAGCGCCGGGCGCGAAGGCGAAGGTGCGCTCGCGGTCGGGCGTAATCATCGCCAGAACCACGGTTGTCGAAGTGGATGAAAGAGTGGGCGTATAGTCGACGCCATGCGATTTCATGCGCGTGGCGATAAAGTTGCCATGATCGTCATCGCCGATGCGGCCGATCAGCGCGGCCTTGCCGCCGCGCAGAGCCACGCCTGCGACCACATTCACGCCGGGGCTGCCGGGATAGGTGGCGGGCGATTGGCCCGCGGCCAGTTTGGCAACGGTCCCGGCCGTCGTCGGGTTCGACAGGCCTTTGGCGACGCCGTGTGCTTCAAGGTGTTCGTCGGCGCATTCGATGCGCTGGTCGACGCAGATGGCGGAAAGGGCGACGACGTCGAAGGTTTTCAGCGGCGCGGCTTTATCAAGGGCCGCCTTCAAAAAACCTTTTACGTTGTCCATTTCTTATCTCCTTAAGCCGTCTTTGCGGTTTTTAGCGTGCCGTTCAGCTGGTCGATCAGGGCGGCGCCCATTTCGGTGGTGCTGAGTTTCGTGCAGCCCTCCGCCATGATATCGGCGGTACGCAGTTTGCGGTTCA
This sequence comes from Alphaproteobacteria bacterium, assembly GCA_041287865.1. Taxonomy (GTDB): domain Bacteria; phylum Pseudomonadota; class Alphaproteobacteria; order Micavibrionales; family UBA2020; genus JAPWJZ01. The sequence goes on from JBGGMV010000072.1 coordinate 103,985, forward strand.
GCAGCTGTTCGATGGCGTTTTCCAGCACATCGGCTTCCTTCTTCATGTCGAAGGAATAACGGAACATCATCGAAACCGACAAGATCATCGCCAGCGGGTTGGCAAGGCCCTTGCCCGCGATATCGGGGGCGGAGCCGTGAATGGGTTCATACAGTGCCGCACGTTTGCCGTCAGCCTGCAGCGCGCCCAGCGATGCCGAGGGCAGCATGCCCAGCGATCCGGTCAGCATCGCCGCTTCGTCCGACAGAATGTCGCCGAACAGGTTGTCGGTCACGATCACGTCGAACTGCGCGGGGTTGCGCAGCAATTGCATGGCGCAGTTGTCGGCGTACATATGGCTTAAGGTTACGTCGCTGTATTCCTTGGCGTGCAGCGCGGTGACTTCTTCGCGCCACAGCTTGCCCGATTCCATCACGTTCGCTTTTTCCGATGAACAGACCTTGTTGCCGCGCTTGCGGGCAAGTTCAAACGCCACGCGCGCGACGCGGTGGATTTCGGATGTGGTGTAGGTTTGCGTGTTGAACCCGCGGCGTTGGCCGTCGGGCAGGGTTTCGATGCCGCGCGGCTCGCCGAAGTAAACGCCGCCGGTCAGCTCGCGCACGATCATGATGTCGAGGCCTTTGACGACCGATGCCTTCAGGGTCGAGGCTTCCACCAGCGCGTCGAACACCTTCGCGGGACGCAGGTTGGCGAAAAGATCCAGCGATTTGCGCAGTTTCAGCAATCCGGCCTCGGGGCGGATATTGTATTCCACCTTGTCCCATTTGGGCCCGCCGACGGCGGCCAACAGCACGGCGTCGGATTTCTTGCATTGCTCCAGCGTGGCGTCCGACAGCGGAACGCCGTGCTTGTCGATCGACATGCCGCCGATATCGCCGGCCGATGTTTCGATCTTCGCGCCGTAATGCTGGTTGAACCAGCCGATGATTTTCACGGCTTCGGCCATTACTTCGGGCCCGATGCCGTCGCCTTGCAGCAGCGTCACATGTCTGGTCATCTGTCAGTCCTTGTCTATTAGCGGCGGTAGTGGTGATGGTGGCGCGGCGGCGCGGGATGGTGATGGCCGTGCGGATAATGCGGGCGGTAAACCGGGCCATAGATCACGGGGCCGGGCACGATCACGGGCGCGGGCACGACAACGACCGGCGCGGGATAATAGGGATCCATCGGGACAATCGCGCAGCCCGTCATGGTGACAGCAGCGGCGGCGACAGCGAAGGCCTTGCAGAGGCTCTTTTTGCCGGGAAGGTTCATGGTTCACACTCCTCAAAAATGTTAAGCCGCGTCAAACTAGCACCGGGGCATAGTTACGTCAATACAGGCCGGTTAATAGTCTGATAATATTGTATATTATGCCATGAGCGCAGACTCTACATCGGTCACAAAACGCACCGATGACGCGAAGCTTTCGCCCTTGATCTTGCGGCGAATGCGGTGGGTTATTTTGCTCTCGCCGCAGACGAAAATTTTCCGCCCCGGCTGCGCCACCGTCATCAGGAAGGTCTTGATGCCGAACATGCCGGTCATGTCGATCATCGGCACGGCCGAGAGGTCGATCACAAGGCGCGTCACCTCGCTGTCGATGTAATCCGCGCCCTCCAGCGTGCGGTTGATGGAACCGAAAAACAGCGGGCCTTCAAACCGGTAAACCATCGCGCCCTTCGGCACCTTGCCGTGGAAATCGTCGGGTTTCTTGTGCGACGAAATGCTGAGCGTGGAGAAATCGGCGATGCGCTTCATGAAAAGCAGCGTCGCCAGCATCATGCCCACCAGCACCCCCGCCACCATGTCGATAAAGACAGTCAGGAAGAAACTGATCAGCATCACCGCCGTATCCGATTTCGGCGCAAGGCGGAAAATTCTGATGCATTGGTGGATATGCGACATGCGCCACGCGACCACCAGCAACAGCGCGGCCAGCGCCGCCATAGGGATAAAGCTGATATAAGGGGCCAGTGTCAGCACATAGGCCAAAATCAGCAGCGCATGGATGAATGACGCTACGGGTGTCTTCGCCCCCGCCTGAATATTCGCCGCCGTGCGGGCAATGGCGCCGGTCGCGGGGATACCGCTGGCGAGGCCCGAGAAGATATTGGCGATGCCGATGCCGTTCAGTTCAGCATCGGGGTCGTGATGCGTGCGCGTCATGCTGTCGGCAACTGTAGCTGATAACAAAGATTCAAGCGCCGCCAGCGCGGCCACCACCAGCGCCGCGCGGAACAGCGTGCGGAACTGGTCGACGGTGGGGAAGGCGAACAGCGGGTCTGATCCTCCCGGCCAGTGCAGCACGGGCGCATAGGGCTGGATGCCGGGGTGCGTCACGCCGCTGCCGTCGACATAGGAAAATTTTGTGTTCAGCGTGCTGACATCAAAACCGTAGTGCGAGAGCGCATAGGCCAGACCCGCGCCCAGCGCGATGCCGACGGCGGGCGCCGGAATTTTATGCGTGATTTTCGGGAACAGCAGGATGCCCAGCAGCGTGACAGCGCCCACACCGATATCGGCGGCCTTCGCCATGCGCAGGCTGTCCCAGATCATCCCCGCCTTGGCGATAAAGGGGCCGCTGAGGTTTTCGATGCCAAGGCCCATAAAATCGTTCAGCGACAGCATGGCGATGGTCACGGCGATACCCGCCGTAAAACCTGTCACGACAGGGTATGGCACGTAATGCACCAATCGCCCGAGGCGCAGACTGCCCATGATAATCAGGAACATCCCCGCCAATAACTGGCACCAGATCAACCCGTGCAGGCCCATATCTTTGACAATCGGCGCAACGATCACGACAAAGGCGGCCGTCGGCCCGCTGACCTGGAATTTCGACCCGCCGAAAATCGCGGCCGCCATGCCCGCGACGATGGCGGTATACAAACCGTGGCGCGGCGGCAGGCCCACCGCAATCGCCAACGCCATCGACAGCGGCAGCGCGACCAGCGAGACGACAAGCCCCGCCGTCAGGTCGTCACGGAAGATTTTCCACGAATAGTTTTTAAGTCCGTCACGGAGCGCAGTCGCAAGCGGGAATGGCGCGCGTTTCGTCGCCATTATTCGGCAGCGTAGAGCCAGGGTTGTGCGGATTTCTGGCCGCCTTCAAAGCTGGAAATTTTGGTTTCATGTTCCAGCGTCAACCCGATATCGTCCAACCCGTTCAGCAGGCATTTCTTGCGGAAGGGCTCGACGTCGAATTTGTACGTCTTGCGGTTGCCGCCGATCACGGTCTGCGCGGCGAGGTCGATGGAAAGTTCTAACCCTGCCTCCGCATCCTTCATCAGTTCCTCAACCTGTTCCTTCGGCAGCACGACGGGCAAAATGCCGTTCTTGAAGCAGTTGTTGAAGAAAATATCGGCGAAGCTGGGGGCGATCACGGCGCGGATGCCGAAATCGTTCAGCGCCCAGGGGGCGTGCTCGCGCGATGAACCGCAGCCGAAGTTTTCGCCAGCCACCAAGATCGAGGCCTTGCGGTATTGCGGCTTGTTCAGCACGAATTCCGGCTTCTCCGCGCCTTCCGGCGTGAAGCGCAGGTCGTTGAACAAAAACTTGCCCAATCCCGTGCGCTCGATGGTTTTCAGGAATTGCTTCGGAATGATCGCGTCGGTATCGACGTTGACCATGTTGAGGGGTGCTGCGGCGCCCTTGAGTTGCGTGAATTTCTGCATGTTATTTCTCCAGCTCGCGAACGTCGGTCAGATGGCCCGTAAAGGCAGCCGCCGCCGCCATGGCGGGGCTCATCAGGTGGGTGCGCCCGCCGCGGCCCTGACGGCCTTCGAAGTTGCGGTTTGATGTCGAGGCGCAACGCTCGCCCGGTTGCAGCTTGTCGGCGTTCATGGCAAGGCACATGGAACAGCCCGCCTCGCGCCAGTCGAAACCCGCTTCGATAAAGATTTTATCGAGCCCTTCTTTCTCCGCCTGTTCCTTCACAAGGCCGGAGCCGGGGACGATCATCGCGTAAACCGATTTCGCCACTTTGCGGCCTTTTGCCAAGCGCGCCACATCCCGCAAATCCTCGATGCGCGAATTGGTGCAGCTGCCGATAAAGACTTTATCGATCGCCACATCGGTCAGCTTCTGCCCCGCCTTCAACCCCATATAGTCGATGGCGCGGACGATAAAGTCACGCTGGCCTGCGTCTTCGATTTTCGACGGGTCGGGAACGTAGCCCGTAATCGGCGCAACGGCTTCGGGGTTTGTGCCCCATGTTACCTGCGGCGCGATATCTTTCGCATCCAGTTTGATTTCCTTGTCGAACACAGCGCCCGCATCTGTTACCAGCGTCTTCCAATAGGCCACGGCCTTGTCGAAGTCTGCTCCCTGCGGCGCCATCGGACGGCCCTTCAAATACGCAAAGGTCGTTTCGTCAGGCGCAATCAGGCCAGCACGCGCACCGGCCTCGATGCTCATGTTGCAGACCGTCATGCGGCCCTCCATGCTCAGCGCGCGAATGGCCGAGCCCGCATATTCCATCACATAGCCAGTGCCGCCGGCGGTGCCGATTTTGCCGATGATGGCGAGGATGATGTCCTTCGCCGTGATGCCCACGGGCAGGTCGCCCTCCACCGTGATGCGCATATTCTTGGCGGGTTTTTGAATCAGCGTCTGGGTCGCCAGCACGTGTTCGACTTCCGACGTACCAATACCAAATGCTAATGCGCCAAACGCGCCATGCGTCGACGTATGGCTGTCGCCGCAGACAATCGTCATGCCGGGCTGCGTCATGCCCTGTTCGGGGCCGATCACGTGCACGATGCCCTGGCGCTTATCGGCCATGCCGAAATATTCGATGCCGAATTGCTTGACGTTTTTCTCCAGCGTCTCCACCTGCACGCGGCTTTCGGGGTCGGCGATGCCTTTCAGGCGGTCGGCCGATGTCGGCACATTGTGGTCGGCCACGGCCAGCGTCGCATCGGGGCGGCGCACTTTGCGGTTGGCCATGCGTAAACCTTCAAAGGCTTGGGGGCTTGTGACTTCGTGGACAAGATGGCGGTCGATATAAATCACCGAAACGCCGTCGTCGTTTTTATTCACGACATGGCTGTCCCAGATTTTTTCGAAGAGCGTGCGGGGCTTTGACATATAACGGCCTCTTTCATGAGGGTTGATATCCGGCGCAAAAATACGGCTTCGGGGGGCAAATGTGAAGCGCTTAATAGGGGGGTTAACGGAAGCCCTCCGCCATGGTCTAATAACCCCATTCTTTGTTTTATTGTTACGCGCACGGGGCCGCCTTTGAAAAAAAAGAATAGCCGCACTGCACAAAAACAGAAACCCGACCATTACCCCGTTATCGTCATTTCCGACACGCACCTCGGCATGGGCAATACCTCGACCGACCTGCTGGTCGAATTCCTGCAGAACACCACCTGCGACCGTTTGATTTTGAACGGCGATATCATCGACGGCTGGCGCATCAACCGGCAGAAAGAAGCCGATTTCCCCGAGGCGCAGAAACGCGTGCTCGACGCCATCAACCGCAAAATCGCCGAGGGCGTGGATGTGATTTACATCCCCGGCAACCACGATGGCGAGCTGCGCAGGCGCGGCCTTGCCGGCAAGAATGTTCTGGGCGCAAGGCTCGAACATGAATTCGAATTCACCGACCCGAAGGGGCGAAAGATTTTTGTCTGCCACGGCGACCGGTTCGACCCGATGCAGCAGGGCGCCTCGAAGCTTGATAAACTGCCCAAGGCGCTGAAATATCCAATCGGCGCCGGATACATTTTAATGGTCGACAAGGGATATGATGCCGCCTCGCGCATCAGCAGCGCCATCGACCGCGTGTCGGAACATGTGCTGCACCGGTCAATCGGATTGTTTTCAAAGGTGCGCACCACGCTGGAAGGATTATCGGGCAGCAAAGGCAACATGGAACAATCCGCCATCGACCACGCGCAGAAAAACAATTACGACGGCATCATCTGCGGCCATTTCCACATGAGCGCGAAGCGCGACAGCGGCGGCAAACTGTATTTGAATTCCGGCGACTGGGTCGAAAGC
>JBGGMV010000073.1:0-13113 GCA_041287865.1 Alphaproteobacteria bacterium
CACGCCCGACAAGACGACCGACAGGCAGAAGCACTACGTCATCATCTCCGATGGCAAGGCGACCGACAACATCGACGTCACCGCGCAGATGCTGACCGCCGCCATGGCGCTCAACCCCCGCATCACTGTCGACTTCATCAACGTCGGCCTGCTGGCGGGCGATGGCAACATCAAGGACCTCGCGGCGAAGCTGAACGCTCCCGTCTATAACGTCGCCAAGCACGAAGAAGTGCATGGCGCGATGATGGCCGTGCTGACTAAGCGTTTCGCCAAGGTGGAAGCGCCCAAGGTCGAGGCCCCAAAAGTGGAAGCAACCGCTGCTCCCGCCGAAGCGCCCGTGGCCGTCGCCGCCGCTGTGGAACCCCCGAAACAGCCCAAGCCCTGATATAAGGCGCTCTAACCGATGAAATCCTTCTTCTGCGTGCTTGGCATGCTGGTGACGCTGTTCGTCGGCCTGTTTCTTGGCGTAGCGCTTTACATCGGCATAACGGAGATTTTGGCCGAGCGTGATTTGCCGGCATGGGTGTCTACTGAAGCCGCGATGTCCAGCCTCGCGGTAGAACCCGATAGCGGCGGCACTTATTCTATCTATGCAGAATTCAGCTATGTCGTTGGCGGCGAGCGTATAAAGAACGACAAATACGAAGTGACGCACATCTATTATTCATCGCGCGAGGAAGCACAACGCGCGGCAACAGACAACCTTGGTATCATTAAAACGAAATGGTCAGAGGCGCGCGACGGAACGACGCGTGCGCAACTGAGCGAAAGAAGCGCGCGGGCGACCGTGTATTATCATCCGTCATATCCCGAGCACGGCGTGCTGCGGTGGGGCACAAGCAGCGGAGAACCCGAAACGAGCAAAGGACAGTTGACGGCAGTTGCGGTGCTTGCTGCGCTGGCTTTTCTCTGCGCGAGCGGATTTTTTCTTTGCCTGCGCGGGCTGTTTCGCAGAAAAGAAACAATCGTCGCCTGAAAAATTTTTCAAGGCGCGAATTTCTTCACCAAAAATTCATCAAGAATCGCTAGCAGAAGTTTATCGAACGATTTCAATCCTATAAGTTTTGTAGGGTTTCGATTCGGATTCAGGGTCAAAAATCTCAACACTGTTAACTTACTGAAACTAATGGCGTTTTCAGGATGGTGTTGACGGTATTATCATACCTGCTACGGTTTAGAGGCGTGAAAACAACAACAGGTTAGATCTTGTTTTACATAAACATCGAACTAAAAAATAGCAGACTAGCAGAAGCGGGAGCCGGAATTCTTTTTGCAAGAGCCGGCTCTTTCTATTTCGAGCGACAACCTGGCTAACACGTAACGAACAACTTTAACGCACTACCCCAACGGGAGATCCGAAAAGGCGGATTCCACGCGCGGGCGAACTTTATTCGAAATTCAGGCCAAACAAAAAACAAGGAGTGAAGACGAAACGAGGAGACCGGCACTAGAGAATAAAAGCTGAAGACGAAAACAACGCAACACACAACAACCCAAACGAAGAAGCACAGAAAGAGGAGTACTACTTAGATGGCAAACACTTCCACCCAGGCAAAGCAGATCACCGAGATGATCGAGCAGGCCCGTCAGGCGACGAAGAAGAAAACGTCGACGCCCGAGGGCAACGCGGTCGCCCAGACCAAGACGGACGACAAGTATTCGGACATCAAGACGAATACCTTCTACAAAATTATCTTCAACGAGGAACTTGCTCCCGAGCAGAAGAAGGAAGAGGTCACCAAGGCCCTGACTTTCAAGCTCGAAGATACCAAAGAGCAGAACATGACCCGCTTGAAGGAATTCACCGAGTTCAAGGAATACCTGCAGTTCGAGCGCAAGCGCATGGCTCAGGAAATCATCAAGCTGACCGACACCGGCGCATTCTCCGAACTGAAGCAGGTCTATGATGAACTGAACGGCGCGGTTATCGACTTCGAAAACCGCATGACCCCGCTCACCGACATCATCGACGCGGTCTACAAGCTCCGTCTTGCCGGCGGCGAAACCGTCCTCGGCGTCTTCAAGGAGATCAAGCAGGACCAGGCGGCGGAAGAACAGCGCAAGAAGGACCTGATCGAGAAGCAGGCGAGGCTCGACGGTCTGCAGAGCCAGATCGGCAACGTCAACGGCGACCTCGCGGTTCTTCAGAACAGCCGCAAGCACCGCAAGTTCTTCGGCCTCGGCGGCCTGAAGGACGAGGCGATCCGCGATATCGAAGCGAAAAAAACCGAACTTGCCGATATCGACGCCTCCGTCGCCAAGACCGCGCAGGAACTGGAAGAGCTGAAAGACCCGAACAAGGCACGCGCTACCGAATACGCCCAGTTCGCGGAACAGAAGAACAAGCTGCGCGAGCTGCTTGACATCTCTTCCGAAGAGCACAAAGACCGCCAGAAAGCACTGGTCGGCGCTGCGCAGAACTTCGTCAACTCGACGAGCGACCGCGTCGGCTCCGTCCTCGGTCACCTGGACGGCATGGGCGACCAGATCGAAGGTCTCTTCAACGTCAACTCCGGCATGCAGAGCATCTACGCGATCGTGAGCGAGGGTTCCCGCGAAGCAGCGGACGCCAACGCCAAGGTGCGCGATACGCTGCAACCTCCGGCTGACGGCTCTAAAGAGAGCGCGATCAAGCAGATGGAACGCGAAAGCAAGAAGATGGCGGTCGAAGACCACGTCTCCTCGCTGGGTGCTTCCACCGTCGACACCGAAAAGACCTTCGCGGACTTGTCCACGCAGGGCTTCCGGATCAAGTCGATGAAGGATGCTAACCGCGAACAGATCGCCAAGACGCGCGAACTGCACTCTTCCGGCGTCGCCGGTGTTGCAGACCGCCTCTCGACGGTCCTCCAGGCTGTCTCCGCCGCGGCACTCAATGAATCGGCGGAAATGGCTAAGCAGACGCTCGGCACCATGAACGACAAGACGAACAAGGTGGCGATGCAGGAAGCGATCCGCTCGGCGATGGGCATCAAGGACACCAACGATGGCCTGAACAAGGCGATCGAAGACCTGGCGTCCTACTCCGAAGCCATCAAGGCAACCTCGCAGATTAGCCGCGAAGGCCTGACCGAGATGAAGGACATCCTGGCGAACCTGCAAGAGAAGACGCTTGAAGTACAGAAGGAAGTGAAAGCTTCCATCGGTATCGCAGCCGAAGTCTCTGAAGCGAACGGCGGAACTGCAAAGCCGGCCGCGAACGAAGACAAGCCTGCGCCGAAGAAGCCCGAGAGCACCAGCTCGGACCCCTTCAAGCAGTTCAACCGCTAAAACGAAGCCTGAACCGGCGGGGCCAAAAGCCCCGCCGGAGAAGGGCCCCTAAACCAGGGTACAGCGAAATTACACTACCTGGTTAACGGGTGAGCTACATAAAAAACTTAAAAACACGAAAAGGCACAAAACAGATGGCAGACGACAACAAACCCAACCCGGCAGTCACGAAAGGCTCCAGCAGCGACTATCTCTTCCGCGGCTCGGACTACCTCGCCAAGCATCCTGATTTCAAAGCGGTCGGACGCGAAAAAGAGATGAAAGAAGTCTCCAACGTCCTGATGCGCAAAGACGGCAACAACCTGCTCCTGACCGGCCTGGCCGGCGTAGGCGTCTCCTCGGTCGTCATGGGTCTGCAGGCCAGCAAGAGCGAAGAAAATACCCCGCTCGACATCGTCGGCAAGCGCTTCTTCTGGCTGGATACCGACGGCCTCTTCTCGCTCGGTGACGCCAACAAGGTCAACGAAGGCTTCCAGAAGGCGCTCGCCACCCTTACGCGCTCGCCCGATACGGTTCTTGTGATCGACGATTTCAAGGACTTCCTTGAAGGCGTACGCAATACCGGCGCAAACAACGTCATCAACGCCCTGATGCGCGAACTTCGCGTCAACAAGTCGCTGCAGGCGGTCTTTGAAGTCCGCGACAGCGACGTCGGCGAGGCGCTGAAGGCTCATTCCGACATGCGCGAAATCTTCACCCTGATGGAAATCAAGGAGCCGAACAAGGCGACCCTGACCTCCATGGTTGAAGCCGGCGTGAAAAAGCTGGAAGAACACCACAAGATCACCATCAGCCCGGACGCCATCAAGTCGGCCGTCGACCTGACCAGCAAATACATGATCAAGGAACTGGACAGTGCGCAGCCGAAACGTACCTTCATGCTGCTGGAGGGCGCCCTCACCGAACTGCGCCATAGCGCGCATTCGCGCCCGACGGCTCTGGAACCGGTCGAAGTCCGCCTCGCCAACATCGAAGCCGCTCTTGCCGGCAAGGGCACCGCGCCCGAGCTGGCCGGCAAATCGGCTGGCGAGCTGGCGACGATGAAGATCGAAGCCACGGGCCAGATCGGCTTCATTAACGAACAGTGGGCAGAAACCCAGAAGAAACTGCGCGAACTTTACAGCGAACAGCGCACGGGCGAGGAGAACATCCGCCTCCTTGACGAGCAGATCGAAGCTGAAAAGAAGAAGCAGATCGAAGACAGCAAGAAGCTGGAAGCCGACAAGGCCGCCGGCAAGGATGTTACGGGCGAGAAAACCCGCAGCCTCGGCTTCTCGATGGGCAAGGGCGGACTTGAAACCGGCCTGGTGCGCGAACTGAACGAAAAGCGCGTCATGTGGGAAAAACTGGTCCGCGACAACAAGAAGCAGTTCGATGACATCACCAAAGACCTCAACGATGGTCTGCAACTGAAGAACGAGAACGTGCTTGCCGAATTCAGCCGCCTCTCGGGCGTTCCCGTCAGCCGCCTTGGCCAGGACGAGACGACCAAGCTGCTGAACCTCGAAGAAACCCTGAAAAAGCGCGTCTTCGGCCAGAACGAACCGGTCGAAGCGGTTGCCAAGTCGGTTCGCCGCGGCCGCACGGGCCTGAAAAAGGCGAACAAGCCCATCGGCTCGTTCCTCTTCCTCGGCCCCTCGGGCGTCGGCAAGACGGAACTGGCGAAAGCGCTTGCAGAAGCCCTCTTCGGCGACCAGAACGCACTCAAGGTCTACAACATGTCCGAGTTCCAGGAAAAGCACTCGGTATCGGTCCTCATCGGCTCTCCCCCGGGCTATGAAGGCTACGCCGACGGCGGTACGCTGACCAACAACATGCGCCGCCAGCCCTACTGCGTAAACGTCTTCGACGAAGTCGAGAAAGGCTGCCGCGAAGTGTTCGACATCTTCCTGCAGATCCTTGACGAAGGCATGCTGACCGACCGCCGCGGGATGACGTCGTCCTTCGCCAACTCGATCAACATCATGACCTCGAACATCGGTGCCGAGCACTTCCTCAACCCCGACATCACCTTCGACGAAGCCAAGAAGCGCGCTCTTGAAGTGCTCTGGAACCCGGACAAGGAAAAAGGCGGCTCCGGCTATCGCCCCGAATTCCTTAACCGCTTCACGGGCATCTTCTGCTTCAACCGCCTCGGCCAGCCCGAGATCCTGATGATCGCTGACAAGAACTTCAAGGAGATCAACGGCTGGATCGCCGAGCAGGGCTTGTCGATCAAGATGGACGAAGCGGACAAGAAAGCCATGTGCGAGAAGGAATACATCCCGCGCGGCGGCGCCCGCTCTATCCAGCAGTATATCGAGAACAGCATTACCTCGGATATTTCCGACACGATGCTGCGCAACCCCGGCAAAGAAGGCACGATCAAAGTGACTTACGATCCGGATACCAAGAAAACCTCGCAGACCTTCATCCCGAAGGGCGAAGAGGAAAAGGTTGCGGCTCCGCCTGCGAACGAGAACAAGGGAGCGGCAGTACCCTCCGCTGCCTCGGCGTTCAAGGTGAAAAAGTAACGATATAGAAGTAAGGAGATACTTTAAGATGGCAAATACCAACACAGTCAAGTCAGCCGACGATCTGCTGGAACAGGCGAGGCGCATGCGCTCCGCCTCCCAGCAGAGCGGGGCTAACGCCAAGAAGACCGAGATCAAGGGCTCGGTCATCACCGACACGCTGAAGGAAATCAAGGCGGTGAACGAGACCGCCAAGGAAGTCCGCGGCGGCTGGCACGTGCTGAAACACGCGGCGCTGGTGGCCTGGGAAAAGGTTCTGTCCCCGGTCTACGACTTCATCAAGCCGGTGACGAGCCGCGTGGCCAAGTGCTACATGTGGGCCTTCAACAAAGTCTGCTACAAGAAGGACAAGAAAACCGGCGAGAAGCACCTGTCGCGCAACCGCGCAGGCGCCTTCATCCTGGCGACTGCCTTCATAGCCTCGGCTGCAGTACCGGGCATGATCGGCACGCCCGCCCGCACGGCAATCGGTGCGGTGACGGAACCCGTGTCGGACGGCATCCGCATGGCGCTCTTCATGCACAAGAGCGAGACGATGTACCTGAACGACCAGCACGTCGTGAACGAAGCCGAAAACATCTGGGTTGTCAAAGGCACGACCACCCCGAACGGCGGCGTCGAAGAAACCGTGCTGTTTAAGGTGAAGCCCAGCCTGGCGCATGACATCTGGCAGTGGCGCACCAAAGGCGACCCGTTCTTCATGCCTGACCGCGTGGTGGGCCCGGTTGCTCCCGGCGCCAACAACAAATGCACCGTGACTTACTACGGCGCGCGCTGGCGCATCGCCAACTGGCTGCAGGCTTATCCCTACCTGCTGGACGTGAAGTGCGAAAGTTCGACACCCGCGCCGCAGGCACCTGCTAACCAATTCAACCAGGCCGTCCAAGGCCAGACGCAGGCTCCTACCCCGGCACCCGCCGCGGTTCATGCGCCTGCGCCGGCTCCGGCACGTTAAGGAGGTCTGGTTAACCGAAGTACTCGCTGTACTGGGAAGGCCGCCTCTAGCCATCGGGGCGGCCTTTTCACAGCAAGATCAACAGGATGATAGCGTTTCGCTTGACACGTTAAGGCTGACGAGCTATTCATTATGACAATATATATAGAGAGGATGAAGCAGATGACCGAAGTTAAAAAAGAAGAAGACCTGAAATCAGTCACCAAAGACGAGATCTACGGCAAGGTCTTGGGCGTGGGCCGCAAGATTGTGAAGACCGCGATCATCGCAGCGGTGCTCTATGCGACGCTGGTGCCGGCGGGCCTTGTTCTGGGCGGGATAGCGGGCGGCATGATCGCCGGACATTTCGGCGCGGGCTATCTTTTGACGGCTGGCGCTGCGGTGCTGGGCGTTGGTGTCGGCGGCGTCGGCGGTTTCTTCGGCACGAAGCTGGCCGTGGCCGGCATGGTTGAAGACATCGTTACGAGCGGCGGTCTGGAAGCGGGCGAGATGGGCCTGCGCAGCCTGCTGAAAACGCTGCGCGCTGCGAAAAAGAACGCGAAAGAGCAAGGCAAGAAACCCGCCATGGGTGTGGAAACGCTGGAATCCGTCGCGGGTACTGCCCACAAGGCGAGCGTTAAGCTGCGCGATTTCTTCGGCGACAAGGCGGAACCGGAAGCGAAAACCGAAGCCGCGCCTGCACCTGCGAATGATGCAGCTGCGCCTAAGCCCGCTGCTCCGCCGATACCGCTGGCCCGTTAAACTTTAGTCGAGATCGTCACGTCCGCATCGCGCAGGTAGAAGGGCAGGGGCTTTTGCGCGCCCTGTGTCTTAAACTTGGCGATGCCGAGGCGCGCGGCGTCTGCGGAAGTGGTTTTTTTGTCCGACACAGCCGCCTTGGGAATAAACGGCGCGAGTTTTTCTGCGGCGTCGCCCGAAATGAAATAGTTTCCGGCGGGCAGGGTTTTGGCGAAATCTTCCGGCGGTACGTTCACCGGCTCCGCGCCGTCGAGCTGGATATAAAGTTCCTCCCGCCATGATTCAAGGCAGATGATGTTTTTGAATCCGCCCCGCGCTTCGGCAAACAATTCAAAGCTGGAAATGCCGACGATTGGCTTGGCAGAGGCAAGCGCAATACCGCGCATGGCGGCCAGACCGATACGGATGCCGGTAAAGCTGCCGGGGCCTGTCACGACGGCCAGCAGGTTCAGGTCGTCAAAGCTCCAGCCTTCCTCCTTCAGCCCGAATTGAACATGGCTGAGCAGTAAATTGCCCTGATCGCGGGTTTCGGCGGTTTCATAGGCATAGACCAGCTTTTCGCCGTCAACCAGCGCGACCGAGAGGATGCTGTTGGCCGTATTGACGGCGAGACATTTCATACGATCTGGCAGACCTCGTCAAAGCCAAGGCGCGGGCTGCGCGGGAAGAGCTTGGCGGGATCGCCGTAACCCAGCGCGCAAATGAAGTTCACCTTGAAGCGGCCTTCGGGGAAGAACTCGGCGTTTGTTTTCGCCTGATCAAAACCGGACATCGGCCCGCAATCGAGCCCGTGCGCGCGCGCGGAAATCATAAAGTACGCGCCCTGCAGCGAGGAGTTGCGCATCGCGGTTTCCCCGATCAGCGCATCATTGCCCTTGAACCACGACCGCGCGTCGGCATGGGGGAAAAGCTTGGGCAGGTGGTCGTAGAACTGCGTATCGTAAGCGAGGACCGCTGTGACGGGCGAGGTCATGACTTTCGGCACGTTGGATTCCATCAAAAACGGCTTCAGGCGTTCCTTGCCATGCGGGGTTTTGAGGAAAACGATGCGCAAGGGGCAGGAATTCGCGCTGGTCGGGCCCCATTTCATGTCGTCGTAGATTTTCTTCAGCACGTCGTCGGAAACCGGCTTGTCCAGCCAGCCGTTGGCGGTGCGTGCCTGCCTGAAAATGAGGTCAAAACCCTGGTCTGTTAATGTGTTCGCGCTCATGCTAGAATCCCTTCATTACCGGTAAGAACTGTCAAAAGATGTTGTCTATTCAAAAACATAAATCAGGCCTTTTGTACAGCGCCATTTTAAGCATGGCGCTGTTGCTGGCATCGCCTGCACAGGCGCTGATCGAGGCAGACCATGCCTCGGCCGTGATTTTCGTCTACCAGAGGGTGGGCGAAGACAGCCAGCCGTCGAGCAGTATTTCCATCGATACCTTCAAATCGCATATCAAGGAACTGAAAACCGGCGGTTATAACGTGCTGCCGCTCTCCAAAATCATCGAGGTATTGAAAGAGGGCGAAACGCTGCCGATGAAGACCGTCGGCATCACCTTCGAGGGCGGGTATTTATCCACCCTCAACAACGCCGTGCCGGTGCTGGAGGAGGCCGAGCTTCCCTACGCCGTATTCTTCGCCAGCGACATGGCCGACAGCAGCAACCCTTCGCATATGACATGGTCGCAGCTGAAATCATTGCGCAAGAAAAAAGGCGTGACGCTGGGCATTCTGCCCTCTGCTTACGCGCACCTCGCGGGACTGCCGGCGGAGCAGAGCTCAAACCTCATCAACAAGGCGATGACGCGCTATAAAGAGAATTTCGGCGACGACCCCGAATATTTTGCCTATCCCTATGGCGAATTTTCGTCGGCGCTGCGGAAGCAGGTGGGCGGCTATAACTTCAAGGCGGCCTTCGGCCAGCATTCGGGCGTTGTCTACGCGAAATCGGATTTCACGGCGCTGCCGCGCTTTACCATGACGGATGCCTTTGGCGACCTCGAGCGTTTCCAGCTGACCGCACGCGCGCTGCCGCTGCCCGTCAGCGATGTGACGCCGGAGGACACGCTGATTAAAGACAACCCGCCGATGATCGGCTTTACCGTAACGCCGGAGATCGCCAGCCTCGGCAAGCTCTCCTGCTTCCTCTCCGGCGCAGGCAAGGCCGAAACCGCGCGCCCAGGCGGCGGGCGGGTCGAGATCCGCCTGAAAGACCCCCTCGACGTGCGCCGCACCCGCGTCAACTGCACGCTCCCCGACGACACCATCATCCCCGGCGAACCCCAAAGCTGGCGCTGGTTCGGCATGCTGCTGATCGCCCCCGACCTCGACGAAGACGCCCCCGCGCCCGCGGTGCCGGATGAGGAAGATGATACTAGGGATGAGTAAAACGTTTTTTACTTTTCTCTTTCTGCTTCTCTCCATTCAATTCGCCCAAGCTATCGCTGTTCCTCCTGCTGCGATTGATGAGCAGCAAGTGCAGCCTGCATGCATCACAGTGCGTCCGTCGTATCTTTTCGGGCAACAGCAGGTTTACGGGACGGACGGGAAGGGGCCCGCGATACGGATTGAAAACAACTGCGACACGGCTGTCAAAATTCAAGCCGTCAGCAGAGGTAACGGTGCCGGACCAATGGCGATGCTCTCTTCGGTTGACGCGGCATTTTTCGCCGACAAGGAATTGCTGACGAAGCCGGCAGCTTTTATTGCCGTGCCTGCGGAGGATGATTGCGAACCTGTGCGCAGTACGCGGGCAATAGGGCAGGCGGAAAACGCGGAAAAAATGGCGGCGCGCAAAGCGCGGCTCGACAAGGCGGCATCGGCCGAGGACATGCTAGAAGAACTGGGCAAGATGCCCGCCTCAATAGAGGACCCTCGTGAAATTGTCTGCGGGAGCATTGAAGTGAAACCCGGCGGGCTTCTGGCGCTGGCAATGCCCTGGGGGTCTGCTTACGCGATTACGGGTTCGCAGGGTTTGAGTATCAAGGGACAGATGATCAACCCCCTCGACGTCAATTCGCCCGAAACGTTCCAGTTCGCGCAGAACGGTGACAAGGCGACGCGCTATATACTGGCGGTGCACAATATCGGAACCGGGCAGAATTTGAAACTCGCGCTCCGCTGGCTGAAGGAAGCAGCGGAGCAGGGGTATCGGCCTGCCATCCTGCAGCTCTCGGAATGTTATGAAACCGGCAAGTGCGGCGTGGCGAAGGACGCCAAAGAGGCGCTGTTCTGGCACGCGCTGGGGCGGGGGGATATCGAGCCGGACGGAGAGTTGTACAAGCGTCTGGAAGACTGGAAGAAGGCGCATCCGGAAGTGACGGATTACTAACGACAACAGGGCCTGGCCATGGCATAATAAACCCATGCCTTGGGGGAGGCCTGACGATGAAACATCTTAATATCCTGTTCGCTTTGCCGCTGCTCCTGCTCGCCGCCTGTGCGCAGTTGCCGGAGGATGCGCGGTATAAGCCCAGCGCCTGCAAATCCCCGCGCAGCCTGACGTTAACGAAGATCGAGTATAAAGACGACGCGCACTGGACGATCTGGCTGAACAACAAGCGCCTGTCGCCCGGCAAGGGCTCCAAGTGGCCTGAGGAAGTGCTGTCGTTGCAGGTAGGACCAGACTTCGCACGCATCCAGTGGGTGGACAAGTGCCTGAACCGCATCAGCACCGCCAAGATGCATCCGGGGCAGATATACGACCTCGGCACGGGCATTACGCTGCCTTATACGAACTCTTCGTGGTTCGGTGACGGCAATACATCAGGCGTGAATAAATAGTATCCCTTGAAATACGTCACGGCGGCTGAGGGGGGCAGCCGCCGTGGAATTATATGTGTGTCAGGGTGTGTGTGGGTGTGTGTTAGTGGGGTTTAGACGTTCAGTCCGTTCTGTGCGTGCTCCTCAGTTTATGTTTTTCGTTTGCTGTAGTTTCAGCCTATCAAATCCAAAAGGGCTGTCAAAACATTCTTAAAATATCATTAATAATCAATATCTTAAAATATTGTTAACATGAGTATAATTAATGCATAAAGTGAGCATAACGAATCGTTTTCGTGCCTGTGGAAATGCGCACTGTATTCAAGTGCTTGTTTCATGTAAGTTTTTCTAAAGGGCGTTTCAAAACAGGGTTCAATGCCACACGAGAAGCACGATCATCACGGGCACGATCACCACGGCCATAACCATGGCCATGGCCATGGTCATTCGCACGGCCATGGTCACGGGCATCATCACCATGTCCCGAAAAATTTCGATTCAGCTTTTGCGATCGGCGCGTTCCTGAACCTTGCGTTTGTGGGCGCGGAGCTGTCTTACGGCTACATGGCGAAATCGCTCGCGCTGATGTCGGACGCCGTGCACAATTTCGCCGACGTCATCGGGCTGCTGCTGGCCTGGGGCGCGGCATGGCTGTCGCGCCGCAGCCCGACGGATGAACGCACTTTCGGTTACAGGCGCGCGTCGATACTGGCGGCGCTGGCCAATTCATGCCTGCTGTTCCTTGCCATCGGCGGCATTATCATTGAGGCGCTGCAGCGTTTCGCGCGCCCCGAAGTCGTCCAGACGAAAATGGTGATGGCTGTCGCCGCCGCCGGCATCGTCATCAACATGGCCACGGCCATGCTGTTCTGGAAGGGCCAGAAAGACGATATCAACCTGCGCGGAGCCTTCATGCATATGGTGGCCGATGCCGCGATTTCGCTGGGCGTCGTCGTTGCCGGTGCGATCGTCTGGCTCAAGGGCTGGCAGTGGATCGACCCCGCGACCAGCCTTGTGATCGCCGTGATCGTGCTGGTGGGCTGCTGGAGCCTTGCAAAGGAAGCGCTGCACCTGTCGCTCGACGGTGTGCCCAAGCACATCAACCGGAAAAACGTTTTATTCTACCTGCATGAATTGCCCGGCGTGACGGGCGTGCACGACCTGCACATCTGGGCCATGAGCACGACCGAAGTCGCGCTGACCGTCCACCTTCTGCGCCCCGGTCATCCCGTCGACGACAACTTCCTGCACAAAGTCGCGCTCGAGCTGCAGGAACTCCACCAGATCCACCATGTGACGATACAGGTGGAGCAGGGGAATACCCGCGAGCAATGCAGGCTTGCGCCGGAGACGGTTGTTTAATTATTTCGCGGGAGCCTGTTTCGAGCCAGCCGCGACAACGCAGCCTTTCATGCCGAGGAATTCAGTTTCCTTGTATGCGGAGCCCGATGCTTCGCCGTTTACTTTGGCATAGTGGGCGTTGATGCGGTTGTCGACAACCTGATAAACGGCGCAGGGGTTGTTTTCGGTGACGGCTTTTTGCTTCACGTATTGGTCAGCAGCAACAACGGTGAGACCGGCGCCGGCAACGAGGGCGAAGGCGGCGGTGAGGGCGTGGGTTTTGAAAGACATGGTTTTGCTCCCGTGAAATGTTGTGTAAAACTCCGGCGAAGCTACTCTATGGCAAGCCCACAAGCAAGTATCGCCGCAACGTGTTTCTCATAAATCAAACCGGACGCTGGTTTTTGGCCTTAAAATGCGTCCTTAAGCGACTGAAATTGAATGTCTTATTTAGACATTGACTTTCCAGCCGAAAAGCACAATAAATACCAAGCTTTTAAGGAATCGGCGGGAGTAGCTCAGCTGGTTAGAGCGTCGCCCTGTCAC
>JBGGMV010000074.1:0-26391 GCA_041287865.1 Alphaproteobacteria bacterium
AAGGCCGTTCTACACCCCTTCCGTCTATCCCTTTTAACCCCTGTTTATTAACTATTATGTCAAATATTTGCTTGCGCGGGATGGGGTATTGCGTTATGTTAATGCCAGTTTTTAGAGGGTCAATATAATGAAAAAAGCACGTCTTCCCGACGGCCAGGTCATTCTGGCGAAACAGTACAACAAGGAAGCCCACGGCTGCGAACTGCGCTGCGCCGATCCCAACTGCGAGGCCGGCATGGTCTTCCGCCGCGAAAGCCTGACGCATGGCGCGCAAAGCTTGCGCACCGCCGCTTTCGTTTCCAAAGCCATCAAGGAACACAAGGCCGACTGCACCGAGCACGAAAACTTCGCCATCATGGCCAAGGGCAAGAAAAGCATCGAGCAGGGCCTGAAAGAAGGCAAGACGATTGTCCTCAACGTGAACATGAACCTGACCGGCGTGTTCAACATGACAGTGAAAGACGCTGTCTTCAAACCCTCTACCCTCAAGCGCGGCAACTACGTCACCGCCGCCGCCAAGAACGTCGAAGACGTGCTGGAGCTGATCGAGACCATCCGCGAAAAAGGCGGCGAGGAAGGATTGGACAAAACCGTCGTCAACTACAAGGGCGACGTGATGAAGGTCAAAGAATTCCAGGTCGACAGCCGCGATGAATTCCGCGAACTGCTGAACAAGACCTACAAGGCCGAGACGGACGCCGAGAAATTCCGCCGCCCGAAAAAAGATTACCCCCGCCTGATCAAGTTCACCGCCACCAAGAACACGCGCGAGCGTGAAGGCGGCGTGCTGCGCGGCACCCCCCGCACCTTCACCTACCCGAACGGGAACAAGCTGATCCTGCTGCAAGTGGCGGATGTGCCGCCCGAATTCCAGGAAACCCTGCGCGGTGAAAACGTGCATATGCTGGCCACGCCCTCGCTGAACCTGTCCGAAGCGAAAGCCGCTTACGAGCAGCTGCAGAACCCGCAGAAACGCCCCATCTTCCTGAGCCTCCACTGGAAAGTGGTCGGCGCGCACCAGTTCACGCCCATGGAAGAGCCGGAAGCGGCCCCCGCTGCGCCGGAAACGAAGCCCGCAGCCGAAACGCCCGCGACGCAAACCCAGCCCCCGCAGGCGCAGCAGCAGAACTTGTTCAAGCCGTAAGGCCTGTCAGGCGCGCAAGAGCGTGCTGCATCCGGTAAGGTTCACTCTTCCCCTGCTTCGCGTTTCAATCGCTTCTGCCGCTTGCGCAGGAGAAGGAAGGTGACGCCCGCAAACACGAGGATGAGCAGCAACGCGAACCATCCCGTGCCGATGCGGTCGGCCAGCAGCCAGAAATAGGGCATACCGACAAGGCAGAGGCCCAGAACCGCGGCAGGAAAAGCAAAGAGGCAGATGATAAGCCCGATAACCCGCACCGCTTTCCACGGCGCCTTCATCATGGCGAATGATGCCAGCGCGACGAGGACGGGAATGGCTGTTAAAGAATACAGCACCTCCCGATCAGGGCCCGAGGCATAAGCCGGCGCTGCGGTCAGCAGCAGGACAGCCAGCAGCAGCAGGGTTTTGAATGCGGTTTTCATTTTACGGGCAATTGTACTTGCGGCGCTCTGTTATTGTCACAGACAAAATGACGATGGACGTTTTTAAATCCCATTGATTTATCTCGATATTTTTAAATCATTTGCCGTATTGACCCGACCTTCTCTTTCTATAATATCCCCTGGTTAATATTTTCGTTCACTTATTTATCCAGGAGATACCAGATGAGCCTCGTCGGCCCCAAAGCTTCCAACCCCACCCTGACCATCGAATTCAACACCCGCGTGAGCGCATCGGCCTATAGCCGCGCCCGCGACGAAGTGCTGATGACCAAAGGCGCGAAGTTCCTGTCGGAAGACGAAACTGCCCGCACGATGAAAGTCGAAGCGACCAACAGCAGCGTGAAAAACACGATCGAGGAAATCTCCGGCGTTGAAAAAGTCACGTCCGAGCAGAAGCCTGTCACCGGCTATCGCCATCGCTTCTGAGATTTAGACACTCAAAAATCCCGCGCACCGGAAGGGCGCGGGATTTTTTATTGCGCGGCGCGGTTAATTTCCGCCTCTACGGCTTCTCCGGTTTTTTCTGGCTGTCCTGCCGGATAGGGCCGACCTTCAGCTTGTCGAGGTTCAGGCCTTCGGTTGCGCGCGGGTCGAGGCGGAAGACAAGATCGCGCGGGTTTTTGCCGTCGGGATCGGTGACGCCGAAGGTAATCTGCAGCTGCCCCTCCACCAGTTCATGAATGTTTTTGTCCGTCGGCTTGTAGCGCAGGGAGGCGTAATAGGTCGCTTCCTCGAGACTGATGGGCCGGTAGGGTTTTTCCGCGGTGCCCTCGCCGCTGCGGGCCAGGCTGTCGAGCAGACCCTTGAAGGCCGCTTTTTCAAGATCGCCGTTGATGTAAACGGGCTTTTTCGCGTCATAGAGGTTGAGGGCATAGGAATGCATGGCCATGCTGCCGAAGAAATTCTTCTGGATTTGCGTGAACAGCTCGATGGCTTCCGGCGTTTCACGGCGCGCCACATAGAACACGGCATCACGCCCGTTGCTGGCCAGGCGCGTACCGCCGACGGCTTTGTAATAGCTGGACGACGCGAATTGCGCGCGGATGCCGTCCCAGTCGGCGGCGTCAGAATCTTTCATCGCGGCCTCGACCAGTTTCAGATAGGCGGCGTCTTCGGGCTTGACCGGCGGCGCTGACGGCGCTGGCGAAGCGCTGGCCAGTTTCGCCGTCTTGCCCGCGGCCGCGAGCTTTCGCTCCAGCTCGCCCATCGGCCCTTTGTCGAGCCGCTGGAAACGCGCGGTGATGTCAAAGAACATTTCCGGCACGACGTTGTCGCCCTGGTTCGGGAACTGGAAGACGTCGTACATGCGGCCGTTGCCCTGCTCCAGCGTTTTGCGGTTGAACTTCAGGCCGTAGTAGGACTGCATCAAGACATGCTGTTCCTCGATCGTGATCGCCTTGAAGGCGGTTTTCATGCTGCGGCCGTCGCCTGTCGCCCTGAAGGCGTCGACCAGCCCCTTGATCGCCGTTTTCTCGGCCTCGGGATTGATGAAGGTGGCTTTGCTTTTTTCATGCGCCTTCAGCGCGGCGAAATGCGCGCCCATGCAGGCATAGTGCTGGCGCAACACTTCTTTCGCCTTGGCGACATTTTCAGGAGTCGGGTCGGCGGCGGCCTTGTCGACCGCCGTGCCGGCGTCGATCGGGAAGCCGAAGCCGTTGTGGCTGTAATAGAAACCTGTGTCGATATATGTCTCGCGCAGCTTGGCCCAGTCGGCCTTGGCGGGGTCGGCCATCGCGGCGTCGACAAGCTTGAGGTATTCCTCGTCCTTCGGCCCTGTTTCGGCGCAAGCCGCGAAGGATTGCAACGCGAAGAGTGCCGCGACCAGCGCCAGAAGAAATTTTTTCATGAGAAAACCGCCCTGAAAGGAATAAACAACAAGCCTCCGCAAGTGTAGCAGGTGCGGATTAATCATCCGTTAGCGCATGATTACGGCAAACTACGGCGTCAGCGCCTTGGCGCGCCTGAACTTCCCGTGTTCGAGGAAGTAGCGCGTCTGCTTGATGGCGTCGCTGTTCATGTTGATGAAGGTATGGCTGGCGTGGACGACGATATGATCCTTCGCGCCCTTCACGCCTGTCGCGGATTTGACCGAGACCTTGCCGTCATCGGGGCCGTTGATGAGGATATAGGAAGAAATAGGATCGACCGTGCGGTCGCCCGCGATGCAGCCGAGGTCGTAGTCGATCTCCGGCACCTCAAGCCCTGCGGTGCGGTGTTCCGTCGTCAGCTGGCCGCCGGCGGGGCCGAAGAAAGACCTGTAAACGAACCGCGCATTGAGCGCATCCGCCACCTCAGAACCCTCATTGGGCGTCGCCATCACCACGACGCGGCCGAGGTTATCGGGCCGGTATTTGGCGAGGAAGGACTGTATCACCAGCCCGCCCATGGAATAGCCGACGAAATGGATTTTGTTGCCGTTGCCGGCATTAAACTCCTCGATCTTCGGCTTCAGACGGAGCGCGAGCGCCTCGATCGTGTATTTGCGCGACGGATAATCGAGGTTGAGCACGGTATAGCCGTGCTTTTCAAGACTGCGCTGCAGGCTGGTCATGGTGGCGGCGGTGCGGCCGATGCCGTGCAGAAGGACGACATAGTCGCCCTTATCCGCCAGCGCAGGTTGCACCGCCAGCAGTAGCATGAGCAGAGCTGCGAATAGCTTCCGCAATGATTAGACGTCCAGCAGCAGGCGTTGCGGATCTTCGATCGCGTCCTTGATGCGGACGAGGAAGCTGACCGCCTCGCGACCGTCGATGATGCGATGATCGTAGGACAACGCGATATACATCATCGGGCGCACGACGACCTGACCGCCCACAGCGATGGGACGTTCCTGGATTTTGTGCATGCCCAGGATGCCCGACTGCGGCGGGTTCAAAATCGGCGTGGACATCAGCGATCCGAAAATGCCGCCGTTGGTGATGGTAAAGGTGCCTCCCGAGAGCTCATCAAGGCCGATCTTGCCGTCTTTCGCGCGCAGGCCGAGGTCACCGATCGATTTTTCAATCTGGGCGAAGCCTTTTTCGTCGGCATCGCGCAGCACGGGGACGATCAGGCCGGTGGGGGTCGAAACCGCCACGCCGATATCGTAGTAGTTTTTATAGACAATATCGTCGCCGTCGATTTCAGCGTTCACGGCGGGGAAATCCTTCAGCGCCTGAATGGCGGCCTTGACGAAGAAGGACATGAAGCCGAGCTTCACGCCGTGTTTCTTCTCGAAGCTGTCTTTATATTGCGTGCGCAGCGCCATGACGTGGCTCATGTCGACCTCGTTGAAGGTCGTGAGCATCGCGGCGGTGTTTTGCGCTTCTTTCAGGCGCTCGGCGATGCGCATGCGGAGACGCGTCATGCGGACGCGTTCTTCGCGGTCGGCCTTGCTGCGCGGGCCCGAGGGGGCTGCGGGGGCTTTGGCGGCGGGGGCGGATGCGGGTTTGCTGAGAGCATCCAGAACGTCGCCCTTGGTCAGGCGGCCATCCTTGCCGGTACCCTGAATGCCCGATGTATCGACTTTTTTGTCGTCCACCAGCTTGCGCACGGCGGGAGACAGGAAGCTGTCGTTGGAAACGGGTTTCGATGCCGCCTGCTGTGCCTTGGGCGCTTCGGTTTTGGCGGGGGCTTTGGCTTCCGCCGCTTTCGGGGCGGGAGCTGCGCCGGAACCTTCACCGATGCTGCCGAGGACGGCGCCGACGGCAACGTTGCCGCCGGTCTGCACCTTGATTTCCTTCAGCACGCCTGCGGATTTGGCGTTCACTTCCAGCGTGACTTTGTCGGTTTCAAGTTCCACCAGCGGGTCATCGACGGCGATGGTGTCGCCGACTTTTTTGAGCCATTTCGCGACGGTGGCTTCCTTGACCGATTCACCCAGCGCGGGGACGACGATTTCGACTGCCATTTTCAATACTCCTAAAGCGTGAGCGCGCCGTTGATAAGCGCCTCTTGTTCCTTGTTATGCGTTTTGAGCGAGCCGGTGGCGGGCGCCGCAGCGGCGGGGCGTCCGACATACGACGGGCGTCCGGCCTTGTGCTTGATCGACTTCAACACGCCTTCGATGCGGCGGTCGAGGAAGAGCCAGCCGCCCTGGTTTTCAGGTTCTTCCTGGCACCAGATGATTTCGGCGTTCGGGTATTTGCGCAGCTCGTCCGCCAGCGGTTTTTCGGGGAAGGGGTAGAACTGCTCAAGGCGCACAAGGGCGATATTCTTGATGCCCTTTTTCTCGCGCGCTTCGAACAGGTCGTAGTAAACCTTGCCCGAGCAGATAACGACGCGCTTGATGTCTTTGTCGAGGCTCTGCGTTTCGCCGATCACCCGGTGGAAACGCGTATCGCCGGTCATTTCCTTCAGCGTGGAGACGCACAATTTATGGCGCAGCAGCGATTTGGGCGTCATGACAACGAGCGGCTTACGGAAGTCGCGGCGCATCTGGCGGCGCAGCGCGTGGTAATAGTTGGCGGGGGTGGAGCAGTTCAGCACCTGCCAGTTATCCTCTGCGCACAATTGCAGGAAACGCTCGAGACGGCCCGAGGAGTGTTCAGGCCCCTGCCCTTCATAACCATGCGGCAGCAGCAGCGTGAGCGCCGACATGCGCAGCCATTTGGTTTCGGCGGAGGCGATAAACTGGTCGATCAGCACCTGCGCGCCGTTGACGAAGTCACCAAACTGGCCTTCCCACAACACGAGCGCATTGGGGTCGGCGGTGGAGAAACCGTATTCGAAGCCCATCACGGCGGCTTCGGACAGCGGGCTGTCGTGCACTTCGAACTTCGCCTGTTTGTCGTCGATATTGTTGAGCGGCAGATAGCGTTGTTCGTTTGATTGATCTGTCAGCGCGGCGTGACGGTGCGAGAAGGTGCCGCGCCCGCAATCCTGACCCGAGAGGCGCACGCGGTGGCCTTCGGTGCAGAGCGCGCCAAAGGCAAGCGCCTCGGCAGTCGCCCAGTCAAAACCTTCGCCGGTTTCGAACATCTTCTTTTTCGCGTCCAACTGGCGGGCGATTTTGCTGTTAAGATCGAATCCTGCGGGCAATGTGGTCAAAGCCTTGCCGATTTTCTGCGCGAGGTCGTTGGTGATCGAGGTTTCGCCGGAGCGTTCCTCGCCATAGGCGAGTTTCAATCCGCTCCAGTGGCCTTCCAGCATATCGGCGCGGTTGGGCTTGTAGCTTGTCGCGGCCTGGAATTCACGTTCCAGATGGTCGAAGAAATCCTTGTTGATCTGGTCGGCTTCGGCCTGAGAGAGGGAGCCTTCTGCTACCAGCTTCGCGGCATAGCCGGTGCGCGTCGTGGCCTTTTCCTTGATGACCTTGTACATCTGCGGCTGCGTAAAGGCAGGTTCGTCCGACTCGTTGTGGCCGTGGCGGCGGTAGCAGATGATATCGACGAAGACGTCTTTCTTGAAGGCTTGGCGGTATTCGATGGCCATGCGGCTGACGTGCATCACGGCTTCGACATCGTCGCCGTTGACGTGGAAGATGGGCGATTGCACCATCTTGCCCACATCGGTGCAATAGCTGCCCGAGCGCGAATAGAGCGGTGCGGTGGTGAAACCGATCTGGTTGTTGATGACGATATGCATCGTGCCGCCGACGCGGTAGCCCGGCAGTTCCGACATCATGATCGTTTCGGCAACAATGCCCTGCCCCGACAACGCGGCGTCGCCGTGGATCAGGATGGGCAATACTTTCTGGCGTTCGGAATCTTTATTGAGGTGCTGCTTCGCGCGCGCCTTGCCGACGACGACGGGGTCGACGAATTCGAGGTGCGAGGGGTTCGGCACGACCGACATATGCACCATCGTGCCGTTGAAATCGCGGTCCGACGACGTACCCATATGATACTTCACGTCACCCGAGCCCTGCACGTCGTCAGGTTTTGCCGGTGTGCCCTGGAATTCGGAGAACATGGCCGTAAAGGGCTTGTTCATCACGTTGGTCAAAACGTTCAGGCGGCCGCGGTGGGCCATGCCAAGGATGATTTCGTTCACGCCCAGCTGCGCGCCACGGCTGATGACTTCCTCGATTGCGGGGATAACGCTCTCGCCGCCTTCAACGCCGAAGCGTTTCGTGCCGGTGAATTTGGTATCGAGGAATTTCTCGAAACCTTCAGCCGCCGTCAGGCGTTTCAGGAAATGTTTTTTCTCCTGCGCCGAAAATGCGGGGCGGTTGCGCGATTTTTCAAGGCGGTTTTGCAGCCATGCCTTTTGTTCCGGCACCTGAATATGCATGAATTCGACGCCGATGGTGCCGCTGTATGTATCTTGCAACAGCTTCACGATATCGCGTAAGGGGGCAGTATCAATGCCCAGCGCCCCGCCCATCATGATGGGCTTGTCCATATCGGCATCCGTGAACCCATACGTTTTGGGGTCAAGTTCCGGATGGTATTTGCGCTCCATCAATCCCAGCGGGTCGAGGTCGGCCATCAGGTGACCGCGCACCTGATAGGAACGCATCAGCAGGAAAGCGCGCAGGCTGTCAGACACCACGGCGCGGCTGTCGGCAGGCGACGGCGCGGCTTTACCGCCCTTTTCGTCCTTCTTGGCCGGTTTCGCATCGTCGCTATTGGCGGGCGTGGACAGGACAGCGGCGAGTTTCTCGGGCGCGGGAGTCCAGCTTGCGCCGCGCAGTTCCTCGATCAGCAGTTTGCCTTCGTCGCCGATGCTGCCGAACAAATCAGCCCAGCTGGCGTCGATGCTGCCGGGGTTCTTGGTGTATTTGTCGTACAGTTCGGCGATATAGTCGGAACCGGCGGCGGTGAGGAAGCTGAGCGTGTCGCGTGTCATGTGTTAGGCTGCCTTTATTGCTTTCATCACGGCTTCGCCGAGGCCGGCGGGGCTGTCGGAAACGGTGAAGTTCGCGGCCTTCATTGCCGCAATCTTGTCCTTCGCAGCGCCCTTGCCGCCCGCGATGATCGCGCCGGCATGGCCCATGCGGCGGCCCGGAGGCGCGGTCGCACCGGCGATAAAGCCCGCGATGGGCTTCTTCACCTTGGATTTCGCGTAGAATTCGGCTGCTTCTTCCTCGGCAGAGCCGCCGATTTCGCCGATCATGAGAATGGCTTCGGTTTCGGGGTCGTTGAGGAACAGTGACAGCGCATCGATAAAGTTCGTGCCATTGACGGGGTCGCCGCCGATGCCGATGCAGGTCGTCTGGCCCAAACCGTTGGCAGTCGTTTGCGCAACCGCTTCGTAAGTGAGCGTACAGGAGCGCGACACGATGCCGACCTTGCCGCGTTTGTGGATGTGGCCGGGCATAATGCCGATCTTGCATTCGTTCGGCGTAATAACGCCGGGGCAGTTGGGGCCGATCAGGCGGGTTTTCGAGCCTTCGAGCTTGCGCTTCACCTTCACCATGTCCAGCACCGGAATGCCTTCGGTGATGCAGACGACGAGCGCGAGCTGCGCGTCGATTGCTTCCAGGATTGCGTCAGCCGCGAAGGGCGGCGGAACATAAATGACGGACGCATTCGCGCCGGTTTGCGTTACCGCTTCCTGAACCGTGTTGAAGACGGGCAGGTCGAGGTGTTTCGTGCCGCCCTTGCCCGGCGTGACGCCGCCGACCATTTTCGTGCCATAGGCGATGGCCTGTTCCGAGTGGAACGTGCCCTGCGCGCCCGTAAAGCCCTGGCAAATGACGCGTGTTTCTTTTCCGACAAGTACGGCCATGTTATGCAGCCTCCGCTTTGACGGTGCTGACGACTTTTTGCGCCGCATCCGCGAGGTTATCGGCCGCGAGGATCGCAAGGCCGCTTTCTTTCAGAAGTTTTTTGCCTTTTTCGACGTTGGTGCCTTCAAGGCGCACGACGAGGGGCATAGTCAGGCCCAGTTCCTTCGCCGCCGTGATGATGCCCTCGGCGATCACATCGCAGCGCATGATGCCGCCGAAGATGTTCACCAGAATGCCTTCGACGTTCGGGTCGGAGAGGATGATGCGGAAGGCTTCGGCAACGCGTTCTTTCGTAGCACCCCCGCCCACATCGAGGAAGTTGGCAGGATCGCCGCCATAGAGCTTGATGATGTCCATCGTCGCCATGGCAAGGCCCGCACCGTTGACCATGCAGCCGATGTTGCCGGTCAGCTTGACGTAGGAAATTTCCGCGTCTTTCGCGCGTTTCTCCGACGGGTCTTCCTCGGCCACGTCGCGCAGCTGCTCCACCTCTTTCTGGCGGAACATGGCGTTGTCGTCGAAGTTGAATTTGGCGTCCAGCGGGATAACGTCGCCCGCTTTGGTCACGACCAGCGGGTTGATTTCAACGATCGAGCAGTCAAGACCGATGAAAGCGTTATACATGGCCGAAACCACTTCAACGCATTTGCCGACCTGCTTGCCCTCCAGCCCCAGCGAGAACGCGATCTGGCGGCCCTGGAAGGACTGGAAGCCGATGGCGGGATCGATGACGGTTTTCAGGATTTTTTCGGGCGTCTTGTGCGCGACTTCCTCGATATCCATGCCGCCCTCGGTCGAGGACATGATGGTAACGCGCGACGTTGCGCGATCGAGCAGGATGCCGAGGTACAATTCGCGGGCGATATCGCAGCCTTCCTCGATGAACACGCGGCGCACTTCCTGACCCTGCGGGCCGGTCTGCGGCGTGATCAGCTGCATGCCGATCATTTTCTTCGCGGCTTCCTTCACTTCATCGAGCGACTTGACGACTTTCACGCCGCCGCCCTTGCCGCGGCCGCCCGCGTGGATCTGCGCCTTCACGACGTAAATCGGACCCGGCAGGGTTTTTGCAACCGCCAGCGCTTCCTCCGCCGTATAGGCGACGCCGCCCTTCAGCACGGGGACGCCGCGCGCCTTCAGCAGTTCCTTGGCTTGATACTCATGGATGTTCATTGTCTTCTCCTGAAAACGCAATCCCCGCATTACGCGGGGATTGGTGTGTAAGATTAGGCGGCAGCCGTTTTGACGTTCTTGGCGGCTTCGCAAAGTGATTTGACGGCGGCGACTGATTTGTCGAACATCGCTTTTTCCTCGCCAGCCAGCGAGACTTCGATGATTTTCTCCACGCCCTTCGCGCCGATCACGACCGGCACGCCGATGTAGAGACCCTTCACGCCGTATTCGCCGTTAAGGTATGCGGCGCAGGGCAGCACGCGGCGTTTATCGAGCAGGAAGCTTTCCGCCATGGCGATGGCGGCCGAGGCAGGCGCGTAGAAGGCCGAACCGGTTTTCAGCAGCGCGACAATTTCTGCGCCGCCGTCGCGGGTGCGCTGCACGATTTTGTCCAGCTTCTCCTGCGTCGTCCAGCCCATCTTGACCAGAGCGGGCAGCGGGATGCCGGCGACGGTGGAATAACGCACCAGCGGCACCATGGTGTCGCCATGGCCGCCGAGCACGAAGGCCGAAACGTCTTCGACCGACACCTTGAATTCATCGGCAAGGAAGTGGCGGAAGCGCGCGCTGTCCAGCACGCCGGCCATGCCGACGACCATATGCTGCTTGAAACCGGTGACTTCCTGCATGATGCCGACCATGACATCGAGCGGGTTAGTGATGACGATGACGAAAGCATTGGGCGCGTGTTTCTTGATGTTCTCGCCCACGCCCTTGATGATGTTGGTGTTGATGCCGATCAGGTCGTCGCGGCTCATGCCCGGCTTGCGCGGCACGCCGGCGGTAACGATCACGACGTCTGCGCCTGCAATCGCGGCATAATCGTTGCTGCCGACCATGTGCGCATCAAAGCCTTCGACGGGAGCGGCCTGCGCGATATCGAGGCCCTTGCCCTGCGGCACGCCTTCCGCGATGTCGACGAGCGTAATGTCGCCCAGCTGTTTCATGCCTGCCAGCAGCGCCAGCGTTCCGCCAATTTGACCTGCGCCAACGAGGGCGATTTTCTTACGAGCCATGATGTTTTCCCTAACTATTAACCTGATTTCCCCGCGATCCTATTTATAAGGAATCGCAATCCTGCAATAACCTAGCATGTTTCATTTTTCTTTAAAGGGGGTGGCGCGCGGATTCAGCTTCGTCTTGTTTTATTATGTATAAAACAGTGCTTTTTTGCCCGCTTTCTTGCAGCGCGCAAAAAATCGCCGTGCCGTAAAAGAGCCTGTTTTCAAATGGCTACTATGCCGCGGAAGGCCTGTGTCGCAATCGGATTATTATGAATAAGAAATGCCGAAAAATCGACATTCTATATTCATAATGAACTTTTCAGGGCGTACGGCCCAGCAATTTCGGCAGGGCCGCGCGCAGGGCTTCGATCTTGCCAACGCCGTCAGCCACCAGTCTTTCATGCAGGAAGGTCTGGGTGGGCAGCTCCGTCGAGCCTTCAGTCAGGGGGGTGAAGGCTTTCATGGAAGGATTGTCGGATGCTGCGAAGCTGACGTAATCGCCCGGCTTCATCGTTTCGGCGACAACCGTGCAATTGACGGTCTGGTCAGGTGCGACAAGGCAGCTGGCGGCTTCGGTGAAGAATTGCTTCACTTCCGGCACGACGGCGACTTCGGGCACCACTTCCGCGATCACCGCAGGCGCGGGGACGGGGACAACGGCGACAGGCACGGGAGTTTCGACATAGCCCAGCTTCACAAGGTCTTTCAGGAACTGCACGGCCTGTTTGTTGCCGCGCGCTTTCGCCTCTGCCGCCAGATCATGGGCGAGCGTCAGGCGGTCCTGCAGCGGAATGTCTTTCAGGCGCAGCACTTCATGCGCGCGGTCTTTCAGGAATTGCGGAGAGACTGAATTCAGGTTGTCGGGATCGGCCTTCAGCAGCTGCGCCATGAACTTGCCCTTGGCCTGATCGGATTTCATCGCGGTTTCCCAGAGGCGCCCG
The DNA here is from genome assembly GCA_041287865.1 of Alphaproteobacteria bacterium. Lineage (GTDB taxonomy): Bacteria > Pseudomonadota > Alphaproteobacteria > Micavibrionales > UBA2020 > JAPWJZ01. Next base: position 12,357 of record JBGGMV010000074.1, read on the forward strand.
AGAACATTATTCGCGTCCTTCGCATCGGCGGCGGCCGCAGCGACGGCTTCGGGCGACGGCATGGCGACGGGCACGCGCGCCGTCACGCGGGGCAGAATGCGCTTGGGCGCTTCCACGACAGGCTTTGCGACGACTGCGGCTTTCGGCGCGGGCGTTTCAACGGGAAGCTTCACAGGCGCTTTTGCTGCCGGAATTTCGGCAGGCGGGCGCGGCGCGTTAATGACCTCGGCCGGCATCATCGACTGGCCCGCGGTGACGGGGCCGTCCTGCGCCATGGCGCTGGGGATGAGGTGGTCGAGCGCGCGACCGCCGAAGTCTTTCGCGATGTCGAGGCCTGCCTTGAAGAATTCCGTCTGCGCGAGCCAGGCACCGAAGGCGCCGCCCGCAGCGCCGATCAGCAGCGCATTGCGCGCTTTCTTGATCCGCGCGGAATCTGTCCAGTTGATGGGCGTGCCGGCGCGATAATCTTTCACCGCTTCTTTCGCGTAGACGTAAAGCGCGGAGCCGATGCCGGAGGCCAATGATGCCGCGCCGATGCTGACGACCGACGATGCGCCGATACCGGCCATGATCGTGACGGCCGCGATCTTGAACGTATTCGTGACGGCTGCGCGGCCCGCGATGTCGGCCGCCTTGTTGAAGAACCATTTCAGTTTCGATTTTTTCTTCGCGTCCTGTTCGTCAACATTTACGTTGGACAGAACGGCGCCCATTGCGGCTGCCATTTTCACACCTTTGAATTTTTTTGTTATTTCGCCCCCGAACCCCCGGGTGGCTTATCTGAAGCCAGAACATACGCCCGATTCTGAAAATACTCAAATATATTATGGTAATTTTTTACTTGACATAAGCAAGCAAGGGGCGTATCTTCCCCTTTCAATGAGCCGCGAGTCTCTCCCGAGTCTTCCTTCCCGAGTCTCTCGCGACCAGCAAAAAAACAGAGGGTTAAAATGAAAAAAGCATTGAGAACGCTGACGCTTGCGTCAGTGATGGCACTTGCTGCGCAAGCCGCATACGCCACCGGCAATAACGAAGAACGCGGCAACAACGGTCGTAACAACGAACACAACCATACCCACGTGAACGGCAACAATAACGGCCCCCGCACCACGAACAACACGACCAATAACACCACGAATAACACGACCAACAACCAGGGCGGCCAAGGCGGCCAAGGCGGCCAGGGTGGTCAAGGTGGCCAGGGCGGTCAAGGTACCGGCATCGGTATTGGCACCGGCACCGCGACTGCAACCGGCACCGGCGTCGGTACGGGCATTGCCACTTCCGGCTCGACCTCCGGCGCAACCGCGCAGACGGGCCCGATCACCAACACCAACGGCGCATCGGCTTCGACCGGCCCCGTGAGCAACACCAACCTGAACGGCGCAACCGCGTCGACCGGCCCTGTTTCTGTCGAAACCGGCCCTGTCAGCAACAACAACTCGACCGGCGCATCGACCGCTACCACGGGCCCCGTGAACGTCGCGCCGAACCAGTCGACCGTGAACACCTTCCGCTCCTTCGTCGGCACCAACGCGCCGAACCTGTCGGGCGCTGTCGACAACTGCCTGGCCGTTCTCGGCTGGAGCGCGGCTGTCAACGTCTTCGGCAATACCGGCGTCGGTCTTGGCGGCGGCAACCAGCGCGCCGAATATGTCGAGCAGTGCGCAGCGGTGAAATCGGCCTTCGAGGTCTGGAACCGCGCCAACGGCGACATCAACAAGGAAACTTTTGCGATCGACCTGCTCATCAGGGCGCTGCCGACCTACGGCAAACCCGCGATGGACAGCGCTGTTGAACGCATCAACACCTACATCGAAAAGAACGGCGCGGCCGAGCCCGACAGCGTCATGAACATCTTCGGCGCCAAGGCTTTCACCAAGAAAACGCCTGCGGCTCCGGCTTCTGTCGAGCAACCCGCTCCCCAGCCCCCCGCTGCAACCCAGCAGGGCGTCACGGTGGTGATCAACCCCGTCGTGCACACGAAGGAAACGGTTCGCACGGTCGCGGCACAGCCCAAAAAGGCTGCGACGCCCAAGCCGCCCTGCGACTGCGCCAAGTAATCGAGACACACACTAGCTCTGGCACTAACCCCTTGGGCGGATGACGCTCATCTGACGCCCAAGGGGAATTTTTTAAAGGGGAAATTCAATGATGCGCAAACTGGCAAAGGGACTGACGTTGATCTTCGGCGTATCGGCCCTGGGCGGCTGCGCGACGATGAATTACACCGGCACGCAGGACTGCGTCGAGCGCAACGGTTTCTCGATGAACATTCCGCTCATTTCAGTCAACAAGCGTAACGATAAATATTCCGAAGAATGCGCCACCGCGCAGGCCGCAACCGCGCTCTCGTCGATGAAGAAACGCGACGGCTCGCCCGATCTCGGCATGTATAACCTCGCCCTTTCGATGTACGAACAAAGCAACCCGCGCGTGCGCGAGTTCATGGACAAGATGCTGCAGCAGCAGGGCATGTCGGTGGAGGCGATGAAGTTCGAAGTCGCCCGCGACAGGGAACCCGTCACCTGCGAAAAAATCGAGACGAAGGGTCCCGACGGCAAGCCCGCCACCGGCTTCCGCTGCACGCCGAAAAAGCCCGTTGCGGCGCAATAAGCGTTATATTTCAAACACCTTCCCCATATTGCCGTAATAAGCCATGCGTGCTACCTTGCCCGCATGTCAAAAGAAACCAAAATACGCATCCCGTTGAAAGATACGGCGGCCGACACATTTTTTGTGCGCCAGCAGGATGATTATTCCTGCGGCCCCGCCTGCATGGCGACGCTGTCGAACATCTACGACAGCGGCCTGACCTATGAAGAATGCCGCGACTACGCCAACCCCGATCCCGCCGTCGGCACAGACCACAACCTGCTGGCCTTTATTTGCGACCAGTATATGCCTTTCGAAAGCGCCGGTACTGGCGGCTACCACGGCAACGTGGGCATTGCATTGATTACGCAGGAAGGCGAAGGCCATTACATCGTGTTATTGGCGCAAGAAGGCGGCCGCGTCGCCTATTACGACCCCTATCACCACGAACTGGTGATCGACAACGCGAAAGATATGGACTGGTATTCGGTGAACGCGGGCGTCGCCAACTGGTCGATCAATATGTCGCCCATCGAGGATAACAGCATCCAGCGCTGGATCGATATGGCGCAGCCGAAAGTGCCTGAAAACCCCTCACCCGCGCAACCGCCGAAAAACCCGCCCTCCGCGCCGTCCGCGCCCTAAATCGCCTTTGACGCGATCAGGTATTGCAGCAGCGCGCAAGCCATCAGCAAGGCCCCCAGCACGCGATAGAACATCGGCATATTACGCCTGAGCCACGCCTGATGGCCGGCGGTCTTCTTGCCGGATTTAAGGTCATGCTCGATTTCCATGAGGGCAATCTGCTTCACGCGTTTGCCGAAGGACAGCAGGAAGAAAAGAAAACCCAACACGCCCTGTATATAGATATCCCAGGGCATCGCGGTCACGCCAGAAGCGCGGAAATATCCCAGTCGATATTGCCGGTTTTGTTGAATTGCGCGTTGGCGTCGAAGCCGAAGCAGACCTGCACGGAGGGATCGCTGACTTTTTTCGTGTCCAGTATCTGCTCTGCCGAAGGATTGCCGGCGACGGCGGCCGTGCGGAGCGCCCTGCGCCCCTCTTCCACATTTTTCTCGCAGCCCGTGCCCGTCATCAGGCAGAGCGCGTAGTAAACGGGCGTATTGCCGATCGACACCATGTCGTCGAAATCGAAAAAGGCGATGGCGCGCGTAAAGCAGTCGAAGGCCATGGAAGGATCGCGCGGCACGTCGCGGCCCTCGAGATAGAGCATACCCATATATTCCCAGGCTCCCGGCATCCCGCCCTGCCCCGCGTGCTCGAGCAAATCAATCGCGCGAACGGTGTCGCGCTGCACGCCGCGCCCCGTCAGGCAGCGCAGCGCCAGATGGTACTGGCAGCGGGCGGAGCCGCGGCGGGCGCCTTCCTCGTAATAGGCCATGGCGGTGGGCAGGTGCGCTTCCACGCCCTTGCGGCCTTCGAAAAACTGGGCGAGGTTGAAACAGGCGTCGGCGTCGCCGCCGTCATAGGCTTTCTTGTACCAGACGAAGGCGCCGATCATGTCTTTCTGCGTGCCTTCGGCATATTCTGTTTTAATGCCCACGAGGCGCTGCGCCTCGGCGTCACCGGCCTCGGCCGCGCGCATGGCCCATTCAAGGCTTTTTTCAGGCGAGGGGCGCAGGGTTTCCCAGCCAAGATAATACCATTTCGACATCATCTTCATGGCCGCAGTGTCGCCGCCTTCGGCCTTGATCAAGGTGTCCTGCAATACGTCTGTCATGCGCGCTCCCTTGTTCTGATTTTAGCGGGGCGGGGCTTTAAGTCAATTCCGGATACCCCAGAATTCCAGCTGCCAGCGCAGCTCGTCCGGGGTCAGCGGATATTCGGTGCCGCCCCTTGGATACAGCAGGTCGCGCGGCTGGAGCTTGCCGGCCTTGCTTTGCACCTCGACTGTCAGCCGCACGGGCAAACCCGCCCGCCAGCAGAGCGCGACGATCGACTTGGCGGAGCCGGAGGTGAGCATGCGGCCCACCGTGGCGGGCGCGACATTACCCAGATGCGCCAACGCCAGTATCACGAAATCGTTTTCCTGCCACGACAGCGCGTCGAGGATGACATCGGGCGTCAGCCTTCCTGCATCGGCATAGCGCCGGAAACGCGCGGCGGGGTCTTCGCCTTCCTGCTGGTATTCCATGCGCCGCTGCACGATGGCCAATATGCCCTGCCGCGTCGCGGCGTCGAAATCGCCGCGCCGTTTCAGGACCTCCAGTATCGCGTTGCCGACAAAGCCGGTCAGCTGCCGCGCGGTCTCTACCGACAGTTCCGTGCGCATCGCCAGCGGGCGGTGCCATTCGGGATGGTTGCGCGCACGGTCGATGATTTTCTGCAAGGCCTGCGGCGACAGCCGCGCGCCCAGGTTGCCCAGCAGCGCTTCGGAGCCCGGAAGGTCGCCCGTATCGATCACCGCTTCGGATACTTCCTCGCTGACCTGCGGGCGCTGGGCGATGGCCTGCACAGCCCAGCTTTCGGGGTGGCGGGCCAGTATTTCCAGCAGGTCTTCGTCCCGGAGCGCGATACAGAACCGCAGGATGGGCTCGGCAATTTCGCGCTCCAGATCCCGCGCCAGTTGCGAGACAACGGAGGGCGGCGCCTTGGCATAGTCGCGCAGTGCTGTGGAAAGCGCCTTGCGCACGCGGAAAACCTCGTCCTGCGCCAGCATCCCCAGCGCCTGCACGGCATAGGCGTATAACTGCCCGTGACGGTCGGCGGAGAGGCCCGGCAGCAGCTCCACAATCCGTCCCGCCAGCACAAGGCGCACATCGGCGTTGCTGTCATTGGCCAGCAGCGACGCCGCCTGTATCGGCGTCGCAGGGTTGAGCGCGACGGCGTTGCGCGTTTCGGCATCGCCGCTGCGGGCGAGGAAGTAGAGGATTTCGGGATGCGTATCACGCCCCGCCGCCAGCGCCTTCAGGGCCGCAGGGTTGCCGCTTTCGAGCAGCTTTTTCTGCTGCGCGTAACGCCGCCTGTCCTGCCCCATGATTTTTTTCAGGAAACCGAACATCTCAGGCTTTCTTCTTCGCTGTCTCTTTTTTTAGCGGGCAGAGGTAGACGATGATGGCGGCCAGCAGCAGGTTTGCCACCCATTTGTCCATCTGGTTGACCACGACGAACTGGAACGGCGTTTCAAGCCCCTGCGTGACATTCACGATAAAATCCATCACCGGCTGGCGGATCAGGTCGCCCTTTATCTCCAGCACGATGGCGGCCAGCAGCAGCACGCGCTGCCATTTTTTCTTCACCGGCATGTATTGGCCGAGGTGGCGGTAAAGGAAGGCGACGAGGCCAACGCTGATGCAGGCCGTGGCATAGGCCATGAAGATGATGAGGTTCGGGTACTGTTCATCCGGCGGGCCGAGGTTGGCGGTCATTTTCGAGATCAGGGGCATCGCCCAGACCTCCAGCCTCACATGGGCCACAAGCCCGACGAAGGCCGCGATCAGCACCACCAGCGGGAAACGGAAGCGGATATCGCGCGACCAGTCGGGTTTGGTGATCTTCCGTTTAGGCTTGGTCATTTTCCTGTCTCCCTGTATTCGCGTGACTGCATTTCGACGAGGCGGCTGGCCGTGCGCTCGAAGGCTTTGGCGTTGAAATCGCCGCGGTAAAGCTCCGCCGGCGGGGCCGCCGCCGACATCACGATCTGCGCGTGATTGTCGTAGACGGTGTCGATAAAGGTGATGAAACGCGTCGTGGCGTCGCGGCGGTTGTCATCCAGCTTTGGCACGCTATAGACCACGAAAACCGAATAGCGCTTGACCAGTTCGAGGTAATCGAGCGCGCTTTTGCTGGTTTCGCAGAGCTCGGCGAAGGTAAAGGCCGCCACGCGCGCCGCCGCTTTCGGCACATGGATTTTGCGGCCTTTGACGTCGATATCCAGCTTGAGCACCTCGGCGCTGCCGGCGACGGCCTTGAAAACGCCGTCCAGCTGTTCCGTCGCGTCGCGGTCGTGCGGCCAGAAATAGACTTTCAATTCCCGCAAACGACGCAGGCGGTAATCGGTTGCGCCGGTGAAGTGGAAGACATTCAGCCTTTCCTTCAGCAGGGCGATAAAGGGCAGGAAACGATCGCGCTGCAAGCCATCAAGGTACAATTCATCGGGCGCTATGTTGGAGGTAATGACAAAAACGACACCGCGTTCGAACAGCGCGGTGAACAGGCGGCCCAGGATCATCGCATCTGCGACATCCTTCACCTGGAATTCGTCAAAGCAGAGCAGCGTCACTTCCGAAGCGATCTTGTCGGCGACGGCAATCAAATCGCCATCGACGCTTTCCTGCTCTTTGCGGTTGCTGCGCAGGTCATGCAGGAAATCATGCACCTCCAGCATAAAGGCGTGGAAATGCACGCGGCGCTTTGCCTTCACGGGTGCCGCCGCAAAGAACATATCCATGACCATGGATTTGCCGCGCCCGACTCCGCCGTACAAATAAAACCCCTTGGGCGCGGCTGCGCGCTTGCGGAACAGCCAGCCGGTTTTCTTCTTCGGATCATAACCGGCAAGCGCCTGCCGCAGCCCCTCCAGCCCCTCCAGCGCGCGGCGCTGGTCGGCGTCGGGCGAGAGGCCGCCGGTTTGTTGTTTTTGTTCAAAAATGTCGAGAAGTGTGGTCATGATTTTCCGCCTATATCCTAATGGCTCGACGCGGCGCAACAAACCTAAAAAACCAAATTACATAATATCCGTGAAAACGACTCTCGCCACTAGCACGGCGGGGCGGTTGGGGATAAGATAACTTCCAAGGACTAGCCCTTAACATTTTTCACGGAGTTACACACATGAGCAAGAAATGCGGCAAAGGCGCCTGCAAGGAAGAGTTCAAAAAGTGCTGCCCTTCAAAGAAGAGCGACGCTACTCCTCCCGCGCCCGCTAAAGCACCGGCCAAGCCTGCAAACGACGAAACATGCTGCCCCTCGAAAAAGAGCGGCGGCGGTTGCAAGCCGTAAGCTGTAAAGCTTCAAAGAAAAACCCCCGCGCCGCCAGGCCGGGGGTTTTTTGCCGCGCGCGTTGCGCGCATTCTACGGCTTCTTGTTGATTTTCTTGCCGATGAAATCGATCGACTGCTTGAACGATTCCTCGTTGATCGTGTGCGCCATGCCGTTGATCACCACGCCCGTCACGGGCAGGCCCGCGCGGCGCAGGCGCTTGATGGAATGGTTGTAATGCACGCTGATGGGCGCGATCGCCTTTTCAAAGGCTTTTTTCAGCGGATGCTGTTTTTTCGGGCGCTCGACCGTCGTGGCCTTTTTGTAGAAGAGCGGGTCTTCCTCGCCCATGATCAGCATCGTGTCGGGCTTTGATTTCGGGTTGATGACGGGAAAGACGGGGCTGGAATGCGCCACGACGGCCGCGCATTTGTCGTTGCGCTTCGTCGCCATCTGCACCACCACCGCGCCGCCCAGCGAAAAGCCGTAAAGCACGAGGTTTTCGTCCTTGAGGCCCCGCTTTTCCAGCTGGGCATCGGCGAACTTGTTCATTTTGTCGACGATCGGCACGTTGTTGAAGAAATGGCCGAGCGCCATCTGCAAATTCTTGCCGGCGTCCTTGTCGACCTTGTACCAGGTGTACAAATCGTCAACGTCGGGCACGCCGACGTTCTTCTTGTGCTGGGGCGCAGCGCCCACGGGCTCGGGCCCGCGCACGACGAGGATATCGGCGTTCGGGAATTCTTTCTGGAGATGCGGCGGCAGCTCCCTGAACATGTCCGGATGGTTGGCATGGCCATGCAGGAAGATGATGAGCGCGTCGGGCTTGCCCGATGCGCACTTGTGTTCAACAAAATGGAATCCGTCTTCGTGCTTCATGGGGCCCGCATTTTATCCACAGACCACCCTTATTCCCGCCAAGGAATAGACAAGACTAATTCAGTCAAAAACCCCTGTAAATACGTTATTTTATTGCTGCGCTGCGGCGCGCGCGAGGCTATTGACGGCTTATGAAAAGAAGCCTAATGTAAGCTCAATCCAAACTGAATACGATTCATCAGGAGGCGCCCATGGCTGCCGACGATTTCAACGATGCAGGCAAGATTCTCAACGAATATAACCTGAAGCTGACCGCCCATGCCGGCGTCACGCCCGCGCGCGGCAGCAAGGGCGCAGACCGCGACCCGATGTACCAGGCGCAGCTCTTCTGCGAGAAGATCGGCAACTGGCTGGAAGCAAATGGAGACTACCAGAAGCGCAACGCGCTGACGACCGAGCCGCTGGCTCCCTCCCCCGATGGCTACCCCCGCATGCGCATCGTCTGCACGGCCGAAACCATGGCCCGCGTCGCGGCGCAATTCAGCCCGCAGATCACGACGCAGGAACTGACGCGCGAAAACGTCAGCAGCAAGCGCGTGATCAAGCGCCCCGACCACAACACGAAGCCGCCCCAGCCGTAAGTCGATGAAGAAGATCTTCAATAAACTGACCGAAAAGGACGACGGGCGCACGCATCATTACGTGCTGCTGCTTTCCGCTCATGCGGGCGTCGATTACCGCGTCAACCCCAAGGACGTCGACAAGCCGCCCTTCGCGCAGGCCACCCTGTTCCTCGCGCGCGTCAAGGACTGGGCCGAAAAGCGCGGCGAGTCCAAGAATATCAAGGCCGAGGTGCTGCCCGTCTCGCGCAGCAACCACCCGCGCCTGCGTATCGACTGCCCGCCGAAGCTGCTGGCCGAGCTGCAAAAAGAATTCCCGCGCAAAATCGCGCAAGTCGACGAAATCCCCCTGCCCAAGGTCAAAAAGGCATGGTGGAATATTTTCGGGATTTAAAAAGATGAAAAAAGAAAACGCTCTCCTCATCCCCTTCAACTTCGTGGCACGGGGCAAAGAATTGCAGGATTTCACCATCACGCTGGTGCGCGGCGACGCCAATGATTTCCGCTTAACACTCGCCAGATGGCTGCAAAGGCAGCATGACGACACCAGCGGCAATACCAAGGAACCGGGCGTCGAAGGCGGAAAAGTCACGCTCCGCTGCACCGAAGAAACCCTCGCCCGCATCGAACGCCAGTTCGCAACCGACATCCTCCGCACCGACCCCCCGCCCAAACACGCCCGCGGCATGGTCTATCCGCCCAAGGTCGATCCTTGGGATGTGAGTAAGTGGTAATCCGTCAGGCCGGATTTTTTCTGATTTTGGATATTTGTGACACGGTGCAGGAATTGATACCTGCTGAATGGTCTAGAGCTTCAACGGCCCTTGCGGGCTGAGGGTATTGCGGGCGCACTCGTCTCCATTCCTACTATAGTGCCTTTTTCGTATGTGTCCTTCCACATCGACCGTATCCGCGAAAAGTATAACTGATTCGGCGCACGGTTTTCAATTCGCCCGTGGGAACACAAACCTAGCCAAGATCAAAACTGGTCATTCGCAATCTGGCAGGCCATTTTCTGGCCGCCCATGATGGGGGCGGAGAGGCCGTGAACGACGGGGAGCAGGGCTTCGGCGAAGAATCTCGCCGTGATCAGTTTGGTGTTATAGAAGTTTGCGTCTTCACCGCCGTGCAGGGCCGTATGGGCCGAGAGCGCCATGCGGGCCATCATATAGCCGCCTGCCACCAGCGAGAATTGCCGCTGGTAGGGCTGGGCGCTGGCCGCCATGGTTTCCATGTTGGATTTGGCGTTGGCCAGCATCCATGCGGTGGTTTCCTCCAGCGCGGCGACGGCCTTGACCAATGATCCCTGAATGACGTCGAGGTCATCGCTGGGTTTCTGCGTCAGGTTTTTGGCGAAGGCCTTGATCTCGGCCATGAAGCGCGCGGCCTCCGCCCCGTTATCGCGGAGCAGTTTGCGGAACACGAGGTCGTTCGACTGAATGCCGTTGGTGCCTTCATAAATCGGCAGGATGCGGCAGTCGCGGTAATATTGCGCCGCGCCGGTTTCCTCGATAAAGCCCATGCCGCCGTGGATCTGCAGCGCGGTCGAGGCCGTTTCGACGGCAAGGTCGGTCGCCCATGCCTTCACCAGCGGCACCAGCAGGTCGAGCCGCGCCTGTGCTTCGGCGCGCTGTTTTTCGTCGGCCGCGTATTTCAGCCTGTCCTGCATGCCCGCCGCGTAATAGGCAAGCGCGCGCGACGCTTCGGTATTGGATTTCATGGTCAGCAGCATGCGGCGCACGTCGGGGTGCTCGATGATGGCGACGCGCTTGCCGCTCTTGTCACCCAGTTTCGTGCCCTGCACGCGGTCTTTGGCGTAGGACAGCGCATGCTGGTAAGCGGCTTCGCCCAAGGCCACGCCCTGCTGGCCCACGCCGAGGCGCGCATTGTTCATCATGATAAACATGTTCTTCAGGCCCTTGCCGGCTTCGCCGATCAGGTACGAAACAGCGCCTTCGGTTTCGCCGTAAATCATCACGCAGGTGGGCGAGCCGTGGATGCCCATTTTATGTTCCAGCGAGACGGCGCGCACGTCGTTGCGCTTGCCAAGGCTGCCGTCGGCATTGACGATAAATTTCGGCACGATAAAGAGGCCGAGGCCGTCGTTGCCTTCCGGCAGGCCGTCGATACGGGCGAGGACGAGGTGGATAATGTTGGAGGTGAAATCGTGTTCACCCCACGTAATGAAGATTTTCTGGCCCTTCATCAGGTAATGGTCGCCGTTTTTCTTCGCCGTGGTGCGAATGGCCGCGAGGTCGGTGCCCGCCTGCGGTTCCGTCAGGTGCATGGAACCAGTCCATTCGCCCGAAATCATTTTCGGCAGGAAGGTTTGCTTCTGTTCATGCGTGCCGAGGCTTTCGATTGCTTCGATGGCTGCTTGGGAAAGAAGCGGGCACAATGATAATGCAAGATTCGCGGCCTGCCACATTTCGCCCACGGCCATGCCGATGGCGTGCGGCAATGCCTGCCCGCCGAATTCCTGACCGCAGTTGATGCCGGTCCAGCCGCCCTGCGCGAATTGCGTATAGGCGTCCTTGAAACCGTCGGGCGTCTTCACGCCACCGTCTTGCAGTTTTGACATCTGGCGGTCGCCGGTTTTGTTGGTGGGCGCCCAGACTTCGCCGGCCAGCCTTGCGGCCTCGGCCAATACCGCTTCCACCACATCGGGCGTCGCATGCGCGTAAGGCGCGAAGCCCGCGATTTCATCCATGCCGGCGATTTCATCCAGCACAAAGCGCATGTCCTTGAGGGGGGCGTGGTACATGGTGCGAACTCCTTTAAAACGAGAGGCTCAGCCTATCACTTTGCTGCGGCCGTTGAAACCGCAAGGCGGTTTTTCAGAACCAGCATGTAACACAGCATAAACAGATAAAGGTAAATCTCCGACAGTTCGCTCACGCGCGGCAGGAAGCCGGTTTCCAGCGCCTTGTCGAGATATTTGCCGAAGCGCAGCGCCAGCAGCATGATGACCGAGGGCAGCGAGACCATAAAGGCCGGATAGATAATGGCGAATTTTTCGGGCAGCCATGATTTCTTGAACTTGCGCAGCAACGCAACACCCAGCACGCCCGCATAAATGCCGTATTCCAGCAGCGTCTTGGGCAGGTTGTTCAACAGGCCCGACAGGTTGTGCAGGTTGGTTTCCTTGTGGGTATTGATATCGGCCCAGCCTTCGGGCGTGGCCCAGCCGATCAGGCGCTGGCCCCAGCTGATTTCTTCCCCTGCGATAAACAGGCTCGCCAGCGTCGTCAGCAGCACCCAGCCCAGCAGCCACGGTGTATGGCGGGGCGGCATGCGGGCGAGGATATAGGCGCCAACCAGAAAAGCGCCGCCCACCAGCAGGACCTGGAAATTCTCGAAGGGGCCGTCCTCCAGCAGGCTATTGGCGGCCGCTTCCTTGCCGCTGGCAAAGAAGATGGCGGCATAGGCGAGGATGGAGGCCAGCGGCAGCCAGAGGGTCAGCAGGCTGGGCAGATTGTCTTCATAGACGTCGCTGCCCTTATATATAGGAGAGGTATCGGTTTTCATGTCGGGCATTCTGGCGAATTACCCCTTTTCTGGCAACCCCTTGCGCGGCTTGGCACACCCTTTGCAACGATTACCGTAAGACGGAGGCCAAAAGGCCCCACAGGGTTAAAGGAGTTGAGGTTATGTCCATAAGCTTCGGACAGTATAAAGGCGATATTCTCGCTAAATATCAAGGCGTTGCATCACAGGACGTGATCAAGGCCGTGGAGAAGGCATCCAGCCGGACGGGGGTAGATTTTGCCTTCCTGATGGAAAAAGCTTCCACCGAGAGCAATTTCAACCCGACCGCCAAATCCAAGAGCTCCTCTGCCCGCGGACTTTTCCAGTTTCTGGAAGAAACCTGGCTACGCGTGGTGAAGAAGCATGGCGACAAATACGGCCTAGGCGATCTGGCCGACAAGATCGAGATCAAGGGCGGCCGCGCCTGCTGCACCGCCGACCGCGAAAAAATCCTGGCGCTGCGCAACAACCCCGAAATTTCGGCGCTGATGGCCGGCGAATTCTCGTCCGACAACAAGGACTATTTAAAGGGCAACACCAAGGACAAAGTCGGCTCGACCGAGCTTTACCTCGCCCACTTCATGGGCGCGGGCGGCGCGGCCAAGTTCCTGAACGCGCGCGCGATGAACGGCGACGCGCTGGCAAAAGACCTTTTCCCCACCGCCGCGAAAGCCAACAAGACGATTTTCTACGACAGCAAAAAACAGCCCCGCAGCCTCGATGAAGTCTACAACCTCTTTGCCAAGAAATTCGGCAGCGTCAAGTCCACGCCCTCTTCACACCCGACGCAGGACGTTGCCGTAGCCAAAGCGCCCGCCCCCAAAGCCACACCCCTCGACCTCTTCAAGGGGCGGGCGCTTCCCGTTTTCGACGACAATAACGAGAAAGACGACATCATCTGGAACGACGACCCGCGCTTCATGCGCCACCCGTCCAGCGGCTTCTCGAAAAGCAAGATCGGCCTGCAGAAGCTGCACGCGCAGAATATCCTGATGATGGCCGAGCTGACGGAAAAACTGCCCGTCCGCCGCAGCAACCTCGACAAGTTCGGCTATAACTCCTGAGCCCTAGCGCACCACGACCATTTCGTCGGGCAGCTGCAGTTGCTGCAGCAGCGCGCGCGCGTCGATGGTGGGCATGAACAGCGCGCCTTCCGCCGCCAGCGAGATAAAGGCCTCGAGCGTCGATTTACGCGGGGGGAAGAGCACGACCGGCACGTCCTTGACGTTGTCGAGCTTCGCTTCGGTCTTGGCCAGCACCAGCGCCTGGCGCAACCCGCCCAGTTCGTCCACCAGGCCTTTTTCCTTCGCCTGCCGGCCCGTCCAGACGCGGCCCTGCGCCACGGCGTCGGCCTGCTCCTTCGTCATCTTGCGGGCTTCGGCCACGCGGGTCAGGAAGGCGTCATAGGTCGCGCCCAGCATGGCGTCGAAACGCGCGAATTCGGCTTCGGTGAACGGCTTGTTGGCCGACCACATGCGGGCGTTCTGCCCCTCCGACACGCCTTCCCAGCGGATGCCGAGCTTTTCCAGCAG
>JBGGMV010000075.1:0-7354 GCA_041287865.1 Alphaproteobacteria bacterium
CGGCCACGCTCCAGCGGGGCGGGAAGATCACGAAATCGATGTTCGCCAGGCCGGGCGCGCCCGAGGGCGACGTCAGCACGGTGAAAATCGACGGATCGGCATGGTCGAAGGTCACGGTATTCATCGCCATGAATTTCGACAGGTCGTATTTATAAGGCGCGTAATTGCCATGCCAGCCCACGACATCGAGCGGCGAATGGCCGATCGCGGCCTGCCACAGCGCGCCACCGAATTTGGCGATCAGCTTGAACGCGCCCTCGCGCTCTTCAAACGCCGCAACCGGATAAAGGAAATCGCGCGGATAGGCCAGACCGTTCGATCCGATGGGCCCGAGGTCGGGCAGCACGAAGGGCGCGCCGAAATTCTCGCAGATATAGCCGCGCACGAAATTTTCGCGTGGGTCCATGGCGAATTTCACGCCGCGCGGGATCACGACAATCTCGCCGGGTTCCGCCGCAATCACGCCGAATTCGGTGCGGAATGTTGCACCGCCCTTTTCAGGCACGAACAGCATTTCGCCGTCGGCGTTATAGAAGAAACGTTTTTCCATCGCGGCCGTCACGGCGTAGCGGTGCACGGCCAGCCCCGACCACGACGCAGCGTCGCCGCCCTCGGCCACGGTCACGATGCCGTCGACCAAGTCGGTTTTCTTCGCCGGCGCCTTCAGAGGATCCCAGCGCAGCTGGTTCGGTGTCACGGGCGTCGCGCCCATGGCAAAGCCACCCTGCTTGTACTTCGCAAAGGGCTTGTGCACCACCGACGGGCGGATGCGGTAGAGCCAGCTTCGCAGCTGATGTGCGCGTGGCACGGTAAAGGCGGAGCCGGACAGTTGCTCGGCATACAGTCCATGCGCAACCTTCTGCGGCGAATTCTGGCCCTGCGGCAATGTGCCGGGTATGGCTTCCGAGGCGAATTCGTTGCCGAAGCCGGACATATACTGCAATCCCCTGGGCGCGGTGGTCATGTCAAAGTCTCCTTAAGTGAATCCGTATTTATAGCGGAACAGGCCGAAGAATATCGCCAGCATCACGGCCAGCAGCGCAATGGTCACCATCTTGAATTCATGCCGGCATTCGAACGATTCATCGCTGATATGGCAGAGGCTTTCGCCCTCCGCCTCGGCCTGCAGC
The DNA here is from genome assembly GCA_041287865.1 of Alphaproteobacteria bacterium. Classification (GTDB taxonomy): domain Bacteria; phylum Pseudomonadota; class Alphaproteobacteria; order Micavibrionales; family UBA2020; genus JAPWJZ01. The sequence goes on from JBGGMV010000075.1 coordinate 1,131, forward strand.
ATTTTCGTGTTGCGCGCCGCCTGCTGGTCGAACAGCGCGAAGAAGATAAAGACAATCGCGCCACCCATGATAAAGGCCATCATATCGGGCCAGAGCCCCGACGGGCGATAGGCCAGAATGCCGATAAATGTGATGCCGCCGATGAGACACAGAAGCACGACTTCCGACAGCAAGATATCCTTGGTCTTCGACAATATCAGCGTATCGATATCGTGATACAGTTTGCTGGTTTTCTCGTCCTCGCCTAACTCTTTCCGCACTGCCACCAGCTCGCGGTAGGTGATGCCCATGGCGATGCGGTCGGTGGTCGAGAATACCGCATGCGCCGCTGCCACCAGCCGTTTCAGCGTTGAATGTTTGGTCTTGCCGTGCCGCAGGCCTTCGATGGCATAGGCGATATCCAGTTCCAAAGCTTCCTCGCGCTTCGCCCTGTCCAGCACTCTGTCCCATGCAAAGGCGACCTGGATCGCATAGAACACGGCGGTCAGCGACAGCGCGTCGTAATAATCATCCATCGGCGCGCCGCGCGTGAAATAACACCAGGCGCCGCCCAGCAAAATTGTCAGGATGCTTGCCGTATAGGCGCAGCCTTCCTCCGCCCGCACGGTGACCAGCAAATTGGCCGAGATCACGAACAAGCCGCCCACGACGGCGATATCGGTCAGCCCCGCATTGGCGAAGATCCACAGCCACGCCACCGCCAGCACCGGCGCGATGAAATCGGGCACAGGAATGCTGGGGTTCGGGTTGCGCATGACGCTGAACAGGTAGCAAAGGCTACCCATCAGATAGACGCCGACGCCCGTCACCGCCGCAAGCCCGAGGCCCTGCGACGTCAACGTCAGCCCGCCGTCAACATGCGATGCCCAATAGCCGATGGCAAAGACGGGCAGGGTGGCAAGACGCGTAAAGCCGCTGCCCAGCAGCACGCCCAGCAGGCGGTCGCCGTTGTATTTCTCCATCAGGCTGCGCGACACACGGCGGCGCAGGCCCGTCGAAATCGCCACGCCAAGGCTGCCGATGAGCGCGAGGCCGTAACCCTCCAGCCGCACGGGGTCGATGTTCTGCAGCAGCGTAAAATCGATCGCCGAGAGCATGCCGCGGTTTTCGCCCGCGACGATAAAGGCCACGCCCGCAACGGCCAGCAGACCGAACACGTAATCCATGCGGCGCAGCTGCTCCCAGCCTTTTTCGATCAGCAGCGGCGCGAGCCATGCCGTCAAAATCGGCCAGGTCTCGTAAATAATCGTCGCACCCGCCGGCGATGTCTTCAGCAGCGCGAACATGAAACACATATGATTGATCGCGCCGGCCGTCGCCGTAATGGCGATCAGGCCCCAGACTTTCGCGGGCAGCTCGAACAGTTTTTTCTTTTTCTTTGGCAACCGCGTGGCCGCCCAGCCAAAGGCCACAAGCCCCGCCGCCAGATGCGCGACAGCGACAAAGAGGACAGGATCGTTACCCTTCAGCCCGATAGTGGCCAGCAGCGCGTAAAGGCTGAACAGCACGACCGAGGTAATCATCAGCAGGAGCGAAGCCAAGGCGGATCCTTTTCTGGCGGAGGGCGTCTTTGATGGATTCTACCCTTTTCACCAAAAAAATCAGCCCCTTGTCTCTTGTTAAACGCGGTGGCCGCGTTATATGACATCTGGTGCCGCAGACGGCCAAAAAAATGTCCTTAAATGCATGAAAATGCGCAGGAAACCATTCCTTGACGCAGGGCACCAAAGGGTCTATACATTGCCAATCTTGTCGCGGGGTGGAGCAGCCCGGTAGCTCGTCAGGCTCATAACCTGAAGGTCATAGGTTCAAATCCTATCCCCGCAACCAAGATTTAAAAAAAGGCTTCCGGTTGGGAGCCTTTTTTATTGGCCCGGAGTTGTAAATCAGCATTATGCCTTACGGCCCGCCCCATCCTATGACAACGCCGTTTTCGTTTATGTTCAGGCTATCACCTGCTTTAGCGAGTTTCTCGTGGGGCGTTTGTCCTTCGTAGGGAGCGAGCACGATTTTCATTTCTTCCCCGAGAACTAGTGTCTTGATGCGGCCAGATTCAAAAAAAGTGATCGGGCCGGGGCCGCAGGGGAAGCCTTGAATAGTGGCTGCAGCTGCTAAAATTCCTGTTTTCAGGTTTCCTTCAGGCCAAAACGACGTCTCGCCGGGGTTTGCGTTCGGATCGCCCTTGAGAAGCAGCTCGCCGAATTTTGACTCTTTCGCGAGTTTCGCTTGCTGGAGCTTTCCGGAGGGAAAGAGCCTGATTTCGGAGAGCGCCGCAAAATAGAGGCCATCGCGTAACTGCTCATCAGCAAGTTTTCCCCAGGCCAGCTTTCCATCGGGATAAAACTCCACGTTGCTGTTCTCTGCCAGCCGAAAGCCCTGGATTTCTTTGGGCTTGTTCAGGTGTGCGGTTGCAAGCTTTCCCTCGGCTGAAAAACGCAAGCTCGCCTCGCCTTGCGTAAAAACAAGATCATTAATCCTTTGCCCGTCTTGCGTATAAATTTCCATCAGGGTGCCGTCATTCCAGATCTGCAAGGTGGTGCCGCCCTTGATAAGGTGCCCGTTCATCAGGAAATCATGGCTTAAAATTGCAGAAGCGACAGCGTTGTTGGCAGATATTAGATGCAGCTTGGTGCCTTCAGGGAATTGAAGCCCCTGATAAATTTCGCCCGACTTGACGATAACTTCATGCGTCTCGACCCTTGCTCTGGCGTATGACTGATGAACGGGCGGCATCGACAGGAATGCAAGCAGCAGCAGGCATTTCATTGTGATGTGGAGGGCTTTCATGGTTTCTTCGTTTCCCGGTCAAAAATATCTGTTCTGCATCCATCCTAAGCCGTCCTGAGGGGCAGCGTAAAGGCTCTCTAAGATCAAAGGGGACGGCGTAAACCGAAACCAACAAAAAAAGGGCTTCCTTGCGGAAGCCCTTTTTGTCTGGACGATAGTTATTGGTTACAGCTGCGGGCCTTTTTGCACGGCGGGTTTTGCGACCGTGGCGGCGTTGGCGGCTGCGGTGGCGGCCACTTCGGCTTCGGGGGTGGCTGTGGGAGCCGGGGCCGGAGCGGGGGTGGTCATCGTCACCGTTTTCGGGTTCAGGTTCTGGCCGGGGATCTTCGCTTTTTCAAACGTCGTCTGGCCGGGGTTCACCACGCTGGCGATGCTGAGCGCTGCGTTGTTGATGAGGTCCTTGGCGTCTTTGAAATCCGTCGGCTTGAGGGGTTCAAAGGCCGTCAGCTCGATCGTCATGCTCTTGATCTGCATGCGGCGCCAGATGCGGCGGAGCGTGTTGTCATCGTCATACATGCTGTAGAGGTTGCGCAGGTCGTCGTTGCCGATGGCGTTCTGGCCGGCGACTTCCTTGACGCGGATGGCGACGGGCTGGACGACGACGTCTTTTTCAAGCGCGACTTCCTTGCCTTCCTTGTCGACGCCTTTTTCACCGAAGAGCGCGGTGATCAGGCCCGCGTGGAACAGCGCCACCGTTTTGCCCGGGGTCGTGGTGCCTTCGGGGAACATGATGGTGTTGTGGCCGGCGTTGAAGTTCTTGATGATCTTCGCGCGGGATTGCGGGTTGAATTCTTTCGAGCGGCGCAGGCCGATGTATTTCACCGCGCGCGCCATCTGGGCGATACCCGGCCATTTCAGCAGGTCGCCTTTGCCGGCGAAGGTGCCGGGCAGGGTGGAGCCGAGCACGATGAAGTCGGCGATCGACATGTGGTTCGCGACGAACCAGGTTTGCTTGTCTTTCTCGAGCGGCTTCGATGCCGCGTTGAATTCGAACTTCATGCCGAACAGCTTGCCCATCGTCTTGTAAATCGCGTTGGGGATGACGGTGTAGTTGCCGGTCAGCGGGCCGACGACAAAGCCCTGAAGCGCGGTGGCCGCGACAACGGGAAGGATAAGCGCAATACCGGCGGTGGCACGGAGGGCAGCGCGGGTGTTCTTTTTGATGTCTTCTAACACTTTGTTTTTCCTTGTTTTATTTGCGGGAGTAGCTGAATTTCGTAAAAGACAGTCGCATAGTTAATTTCCATAGTCAAGCAATTTTTGCCCTTTTTTATAGGGCCGCCGTTACATCGCTAAAGCCTTGGGAGTAGGGGTTTCTTTGACAGTTACATCGTTGGCCGGTGCCTGAACCTTGAAGGCATTCGCAAGGTAGTTTGCCGCCACCGCAATCGACTCCGTTGTCATTTCATGCGCCAGTTCCGCCAGGTGGATTTCGGTCACGGGCAGCTTGCGGCGTTTCAGGCGGCGCAGGCTGTTTTCGGGCCGCACGAAGAAGCCCTTCATCTTCGATTTGTTGTCACAGAGGTATTCGTCTTTATCTCCGGTGATCATCAGCACATCGGGCTTCGATTTCGTGCGCGAAAAGCCGAAGAACATGCCGGTATGGCTGACCACCGCTGCTACGGGTTCTTTCCGCGCCGTGACGGCATAGAGCGAGATGGCCGCGCCCTGCGACATGCCGAAGAAGGCGAGGTCTTTATCCTGCAACCCGTATTTGTCGCGGTAATGGTCGGCCAGTTTATTAATGTCGTGCACCACCTGCACCTTGTTGAAGGCGACGCGGAGCATCAGTTCAGGCCACTGCGTGGTTTCGGTGCGAAACCAGCTGCGGGCTTTATCGGGATCGAAATTGGGGTCGAATTTTTCGCGGATGCGCGCGGTTTTCTCGGGGCTGTAGTTCATCTTCAGCGGCGCTTCGGCCATGATGACCAGGGTATTGGGCATGCGGTCGCTGCAGGCCTTGGCGGCTTCCTCCATATAAGAGGGGTTCTGGCCGATGCCATGCAGCATGATAATCACGCGTTCAGGTTTCGCGCCGGGCTGGATGCCGCCTTGCATTATAGTGTGGGTGAGTAAGTCAGCCATTCGAGCTCCGTACAGATGCCTATGGTTTTTTGCCGGGTTTAGCGGCTGGTCTGGACAGTATCGAAATTGTAATTTTATGTCAATAAAAATTTCCATAAAATTATTTTCATAAAATCTTGACACTGGAGCAGGGCTGGGTTAATTTCTCCCGAAGTTATGAAAATCCAGAAGGGGTTTTCATGGTACATAGAGGCCCATAAAAAACATCAAGCATTGAGAAGGTAACCCCCCAATGACCGAACCCGCCGCCGCATCCTCCGCTCCCGCAACCGAAAAAACCGAACAGCCCTGGGAAAAAAATTATCCCGCCGGCATTAAATGGGACGCAAACATTCCCGTCACGACGATGGTCGAAATGTTCAAGGAGTCTGTTGCGAAATACGGCGACCGTCCTTGCCTCAACTTCTTCGGCCGTCAATGGACGTACAAACAAGTCGACGAAATGTCGGATCGCTTCGCCAAGAGCCTGCAGGATCAGGGCATCGGCAAGGGCAACCACATCGGCCTCTGCCTTCCCGATCTTCCGTTCCACGTCATCGCCTATTACGGCGCGATGAAGGCGGGCGCGACGGTTGTCAACTTCAACCCGCTCTACGCCGAAAAGGAAATGGCCGAACTGATCAACGACTCCAAGACCGACATGATGGTCACGTTCAACAACAAGCAGCTGCAGGCGAAGCTCGACAAGCTGACGGGCACCACGGCGATGAAAAAGACGATCGTTTGCGACCTCTCCGACGTGCTGCCGCCGAAAAAGAAATACGGCCTCGCCGTTCTGACATTCGCCAAGAAAGCCGTTGCGCCGCTGCTCCCGCTCATCAACAAACTGCCGGGCGACACGAAGGTGCAGAAAGACGATCATGGCAAGCCGATCCCGCTCAAGGGCGCTGCGAAATTCAAGAAGTCGCTGCAGGATTTCTCCAAGATCGACCTCTTCGACGTGGTGGAAGACGACAAGCATGTCGCTTTCTCGTCCATGATGAAAAGCACGGGCGCGGTCGCCCCGGTTGACGTGAAGCCCGACGATATCGCGGTGCTGCAATATACCGGGGGCACCACGGGTATTCCGAAGGCCTGCATGCTGACGCACGCCAACCTGACCGCCAACATCGCGCAGAGCGAAATGTGGTTCAGCAGCAAGAAAGACCCCAATGCCCCCGAGAAGCAGGAAAAAATGTTCGCGATCCTGCCGTTCTTCCACGTCTTCGCGATGACGGTGCAGGAAAACCTGGCCCTCAAACTGGGCGCGGAACTGGTCATGCGCCCGATCCCCGACATCAAGAAGGCCGTGCAGGTCATCGACAAGTACAAGCCCGAGATGTTCGCGGCCGTGCCGTCGATGTACGAAGCGA
>JBGGMV010000076.1:0-19985 GCA_041287865.1 Alphaproteobacteria bacterium
TCAACTACTACGCGGTCAAGCAATCGCGCAAGGTGATGGAAGAGCGCTTGGTCGAACATGCAGCCAGCACCCCCGACAGCCCCAACCTCGGCAAGATCGCCGAAGACCTCTACAAAAATTCTGGCCTGAAAGCCGAAGGCTTCCCCATCTACGACTTCAAGGTCGACGAAACCAAGAAAAAAGGCAAAACCGGCATCATCGCCGAGCTGGTCGAGAAAATGAACAATACGGCGTCGAAGACCCACAACGCCGCCGCGCTCCGCCTTGGCAAGCCGGTCATCATGATTTCAACGCCCCTTCTCAAACTGCTGAACGACGAAGAAGAAAAAGCCGTGCTTGCGCATGAATTCGCGCATGCCGCCTGTCGCCACCAGCACCTGACCCTGCCCTCGCGCCTTCTGACCGGCGTTGCCGCAGCGGCCGTCGGCATGACCGCCTTCGCCATGGTGGTCACCAGCGGCTGGGTTCCCTTCCTCGCAACTATCGGCGCCGGCATCGTGGTCGGCAAGATCGCCAAGTCCGTCACCGGCAAGGCAGCTTTGATGAAGCAGAAAGACGAAGACCTGACGCTAAAGGAAATCGCCGAGAAGAAAAAGGCGACCAAGCAGGCCGCCACCGTTTCCTCGTTGGCGCAAGCCGGCGTGATGATGGCAATGGTGCCCGCCTATGCCTTCGCATGGGCTGCATCGAAAGTCGTCAGCGGCGCCAGCGCACTGCTGAGCGGCACCTTCAGCCGCAGCATTGAATACCAGGCCGACCGCGGCGCGGTTGAACTGGGCGCTGACCCCCTCGCCCTCGTCACTTCCCTGCGCAAAATGGAAGTGGTGATGGACCGTTCCAAGAAGCAGGCCTTCGGCGGCGACCTGCCGAAATCGGGCGTCCTGAGCAAGGCCTGGGCGAAAGCCACCCGCACCCACCCCATGACCGAGAAGCGCATCGAACGCCTGAGCGACTATGCGCGCAAACAGGGCCAGTCGGAGGAAGCTATTGAAAAAGCTGCCAAAGGCAAGATCGAGGTCGATACCATCCACGACATTTCTTATGACACCCTGAAACAGATGGTCGTCGGCTTGTAATCACCGTTAACTCGTCTGTATAATACAATCCGCGAGCGGCGCCTTTTGGCCCCTCGCGGATTTGTATTTCAGAGGATGTGTGACCATGCAAAAACCGACCGCCAAACCCGCCTGCCCCCATTTCTCGTCGGGCCCCTGCGCCAAGCGCCCAGGCTGGACGCTGGATGCCCTGAAGGGCACCGCGCTGGGCCGTTCCCACCGCGCCTCTATCGGCGTCAAGAAGCTGGCAGAAGTGATCGAGAAGTCCAAAGCCATCCTCAAGATGCCGGCGGATTACCGCCTTGCCATCGTCCCGGGCTCCGACACCGGTGCCATTGAAATGGCCATGTGGTCGCTGCTGGGCGCCCGCGGCGTGGATGTGCTGGGCTGGGAAGTCTTCGGCAAGATGTGGATCATCGACGTCACGAAACAGCTTAAACTCTCCGACGTGCGCACCTTCGATGCGCCCTTTGGCTCCATCCCTGACCTCAGCCAAGTCGATACCGACAGCGACGTTGTGTTTACATGGAACGGCACGACCTCGGGCGTGAAAGTGCCCAACGGCGACTGGATTAAAAACGACCGTCAGGGTCTGACCATCTGCGACGCGACCTCCGCCGTTTTCGCCATGGACCTGCCGTGGGAAAAACTCGATGTCGTCACATGGTCGTGGCAGAAGGTGCTGGGCGGCGAAGCCGCGCACGGCATGCTCGCCCTCTCGCCCCGTGCTGTGGAACGCCTAAACACCTATTCGCCGCCGTGGCCGATGCCCAAAGTTTTCCGCCTCACCAAGGGCGGCAAGCTGGTGGAAGAGCCGTTTGAAGGCAAGACCATCAACACTCCCTCCATGCTGGCGGTTGAAGACTGCCTCGACGCCCTGAAATGGGCCGAGGGCGTGGGCGGGCTGAAAGGCCTGATCGAGCGTTCCAACGCCAACCTGAAGGCCGTTGAACAATGGGTGGAAAAAACCAGCTGGGCCGAATTCCTGCCCGAGCGCGTTGACATCCGTTCCAACACCTCTATCTGTTTTAAAGTGGTCGATCCGTGGCTGACGTCGAAAGACGAAGAATCTCAGCGCAAGGTGATCAAGTCGGTTGAATCGACGCTGGATAAAGAAGGCGTCGCCTATGAAATCGCGAACCACCGCGACGCGCCCCCCTCCTTCCGTCTTTGGGGCGGCGCCACGGTGGAAACCGCGGACATTAAATCGGTGCTGGAATGGATAAGCTGGGCATACGAGAGTGTGAAATCACAGGAGCAGGCGAAAGCGGCTTAATCCCGTTACGGGGGGAAATGATTAAGGTTCTGGGGCACAGGGGAGTCCGCCAGCACAAAGGCATCGATGAAAACTCGATGCCGGCCTTCGAAAGGTCGCTGGAGGAATCAGACGGGATAGAAACAGACGCCGTTGTATCGGCGGATAAATCCGTTTACCTGTGCCACGAAGTCGGCTCGATCGGCATTCCCCACGTCTTCCACCGCTCGCGCATCAAGCTACGTAAATACTTGAACAAGGCCTCGGCCAAGATCGTCGGCAAGAAGCGTATCGAGCAGCTGGAGGATAAAACCATTGAGTCGCTCTGCCTGAAAAACGGCGCGCCCATGCCCACCCTCGCCCAGCTTTTCGCGCTGGCCGCCAAGCACCCGGGCAAGATTTTCAACATCGAGCTCAAGGGCAACGGTTCCGTCGAACCCGTGCTGAAAGAAATCGCCAAGGCCATCAAGTCGGGCAAGGTGACGGCGGAACAGATTGTCATCACCTCTTTCGACCATCATGCGATTGCCAAGGCGCGCGTGATTGCGCCGCAGTTCAAATACGGGTTGATTTGCTCGCAGGGCGACAGGCGTTCGCGCATCTATCCGTGGACGGATAACAAGGAAAGCCGCTACGCCGGCTTCAACGACAGGACGTTCAAGGGCAAGCAGACCCAGATCGCCCAACCCGATTTCTTCGTTGTCACCGCGCGCAACTTCTCGCTGAAGGGATTGCGCAAGATGAAAAAGGAATTCCCCAAGGCCAAGATCATCATCTGGTCAAGCCGCCGGCCCGGCCACGACCGCCTGCTGGAAAAACGCCTGAAGAACAAGGAAATGGCTGCGGAGATCGACACGATCATCTCCGACTTCCCGGGCAAGATGGTCGAGCACTTGAAGAAAAAAGGGTTCAGGCCATAATTTTCTTGAACTGGCCGGTTTCGACAAGGCAGCTGTAATCCTGACATTCATCGAAAGCCTGACGCGCGATGCGCGCCGATTTCTGCTGGAAGGCCGTGCCCACGCCATGCTTGCCGAAGAAGGCTAAGTCGCTTTCCAGCACGCCGCGGTCGAAATAGGTTTTGCGATGGTCTCCGCCGAAGCTGTCGTAGTAGTATCCGCCCTCGTCAGCATTCTTGCGACCACGTATCGCCTGATAGCTTTCCGCGAAACCACGCCCGACCCAGAGAGCCGCACGGCTGGGCATATCGACGAAGGCTTCGAACAGCACCTCGCCTACCGAGAACTGCTTGTTCTCCAGCTCTGTCCGGCGGCGTTTGTACTCGTCGTAATCGACGATTTTTTGCGCGGCGGTGTTGAAAGCGATCTGCATGTGTCTTCTCCGTGATGACGGCAGAATACGCCTTCTAGTGCGGTTGTCACGCAAATTTTCCGTAATGAGGTATCGAAGTGCCGCTGTCCCGCAAGATTTTTACGGCGGGAGCACGGAATCCGTCACAAAGCTGCGAATTGTGCGGCGCAGCAATGCAGGGCTTGAAGGGGGTTCGGGGGGCGGCGTATTATCTTTTATTACAGTTTTAAAAGGAAAAACCATGACCACCACCGCCAAACCAAAAGTCCTTATCAGCGATAAAATGAGCCCGCAAGCCGAAGCGATTTTCAAGACACGCGGCATTGATGTCGTCGTGAAAACCGACCTCAAGCCCGAAGAGCTGCTGGTCGAAATCGCCAACTACGACGGGCTCGCGGTGCGCTCCTCCACCAAGGTCACGGCGGATATCCTCAAGGGCGCGAAGAACCTGAAAGTCATCGGCCGCGCCGGTATCGGTGTCGACAATGTCGACGTTCCTGCCGCCACGCAGACCGGCGTCGTCGTGATGAACACGCCCTTCGGCAACTCGATCACCACGGCGGAACATACCGTCGCGCTGCTGATGGCGCTGGCGCGTGACATTCCCCAAGCCAACGCCTCGACCCACGCGGGCAAGTGGGAAAAAGCGAAATTCATGGGTCAGGAATTGTTCGGCAAGACGCTGGGCGTTATCGGCTGCGGTAACATCGGCGCGATCGTCGCCGACCGCGGCGTGGGTCTGAAGATGAAGGTTATCGCCTACGACCCCTTCCTCTCGGCTGACCGCGCGGTTGAGCTGGGCGTTGAAAAAGTTGAACTGGAAGACGTGCTGAAACGCGCCGACTTCATCACCATCCACACCCCCATGACCGAACAGACCAAGGGCATCATCAACGCCGCCGCCATCGCCAAAATGAAAAAAGGCGTGCGCCTGATCAATTGCGCGCGCGGCGGCCTGATTGTCGAAGCCGACCTTAAAGCAGCACTCGACAGCGGCCATGTGGCTGGTGCCGCGCTCGACGTGTTCGAAGTCGAGCCCGCAAAAGAAAACATCCTCTTCAACCACCCCAAAGTCGTATGCACGCCGCACCTTGGCGCATCGACCGTAGAGGCGCAGGAGAACGTCGCGCTGCAGGTGGCCGAGCAAATGTCAGACTTCCTGCTGCAGGGCGCGGTTGCCAATGCCGTCAACATGCCCTCGGTCAGCGCCGAAGACGCGCCGAAGCTGAAACCCTACATGAAACTTGCCGAACAACTGGGCAGCTTCGCTGGCCAGATGGCGACCTCGGACGCCAAGGAAATCCAGATCGAATACGAAGGCCTTGTGGCTGGCGTCAACACCAAGCCCCTCACCGCCCTCGTCCTCGCAGGATTTTTGAAACCCTCGATGGAGGGTGTGAACATCGTCTCCGCCCCCGCCCGCGCCAAGGAACGCGGCATAACACTGGCGGAAACCAAGCGCGACAAATCGGCCAACTACCAGACCGTCATCCGCATCACCGTGAAGGACAAGGGCGGCCAGACCGCCGTGGCCGGCACGATCTTCGACGGCCGCCCCCGCGTGATCGACATCAACGGCGTGCCGACGGAAGCCTCGCTCAACAATGAAATGCTCTATGTGCTGAACCTCGACAAGCCGGGCCTGATCGGCGCGGTCGGCACCATTCTGGGCGACAACAAGATCAACATCTCCGACTTCAACCTCGGCCGCATCCCCGGCAAAGACCGCGCCATCGCGCTCGTCTCCGTCGACGGGTACATCCCCGAAGCCGTCGTCGAGAGGATCTCGAAGATACAGCAGGTCGAGAAGGTGAAAGTGCTGCGCTTCTAAAGCGCCATGCAGCCCAAAGAGCTCTACGCCCTCCTCGCCATTGTTTTAATGGTTTGCTCGAGGGGCGCTTATTTCCACTCCATCTATCGCGGGCGGACGAAGCCGCATGCCTTTTCGTGGCTGATATGGTCGGTGATTTCAAGCATCGGCTTCGCGGCGCAGTTTATGGAGGGCGCTGGCCCTGCGGCATGGGTGCGGGGTTTCGGGTCGTTTACCTGCTACGTCGTCATGGTGCTGGGTTTCTGGCGGGGCGAGAAAGGCATTACGCGCACGGACTGGATTACGCTCGCGATCGCCTTCGCCGCCATTCCGCTCTGGGTCATCACCAAGACGCCCGTCTATTCCGTTATCCTCGTCTGCCTGATCGACACCTCGGGATACATTCCCACAGTACGCAAGGCATGGAAGAAGCCGCAGCAGGAAACCTACGTCGGCTATATCCTGTCGGCCTGCGGCGCGGTGTTTTCACTGCTGGCGATTGATAATTATAACCTGTCGACTTATCTATACCCCGCCGTGCTGGGCTGCACGAATACGATGATGGCGGTTTACCTGCTGACGCGCACGCATTACCTGTCGAAAAAACCGCCGTCGAAAACGGCAGACGATACCTCATCACTTCATTGGCAGTGACAAATCAACGCCGCAAGCTGTGCATTTCGTCGCGCTTGCCGGACCGCTGAAAAACTTCCCTTTGTGAAAGAACAGCGCCCAGAGCCGCGCTTTGCATTTCGGACAGCGTATGCCGTTCCAGAAAAACCATGACAGCGCCGCGAAGGGCAGGCAAATGAACAGCAGCAGCGCGCAGAATTCCGGCACCCCTTTCATGCGCAGCACCATGCCGGTGACAAGCAGTGGAATGATAAGGATGCCCGTGGCAAAAGCGACGAAGCCAGCCCGCCCCGCCCGACGCGCACGGCGGGCAAGGATATCAAGAGGTTTCACTTCCACAACACAGCGCGCAATTCGCCCAGCGCTTTTTTCTCATTGCCGGAAATATTGTCGGGGATGCCCATGTCGTTCGCGCTGCGCGGCAGCGGCGGGCCGTAATCGGGAGCCTTGGGCTTAGGCGTTTCTTCCTGGAAGGCTTCGGCGACACAGATCGCGGCCTGCATCAGCACGGCGCGGTAGAGCTTTAAATCCTCCTCGCCGCCCTGCGCGCGCACCATTTCCAGCCCAACCGGGCAGTCGCTCAGCACGGTTTCGATATCATGCGCCCAATCCGTCCAGTCGTCCTGGTGCGCCAGCGTTTTCGCAAGGGTCGTGCGCACGAAGCCCGAGCTGACGTGGAACAGCGCCACGTTCTCGATCGCCTTTTTCAGCGCAGCGCGTTCCATTTTGACGTCCAGTATGCCGCGCTGCTCGTCGGCGCGCACCATCCAGAGCCCGACGCGGAACGGCAGCTTGATCACAAGATCGTTGTCGGTTTTCGCCATGCTATTCCCCTATTCGCTCGCGGTGCGCGGCGAGCCCATGTTTTCAAGCGCCACGCTTACTTTGTTGCGCCCGCCCTTCTTGGCCTCGGCCAGCGCGCCTTCCGCCCTCGAGATAAACGTAGTCACATCTTCATCAGCGCGGAATTTCGCGACGCCGAAGGAAAGCGTGATGCGGCCCATGCTCTTGCCCGTCGTGCGGTCGGTGACTTCCTTGGTTTCTATCGTCTTGCGCAGCGTTTCGGCCACCTTAAGCCCCGCCGACAGCGCGGTGCCGGGCAGCAGGATGGCGAATTCGTCGATGCCATAGCGCGCCGCCGTATCGCGGCCCTTGACGTTTCGCACCAGCGTGCGACCGACAAGGCGCAAGACCTGATCGCCGGTCTGCTGCCCATAGGTATCGTTAAAGGCCTTGAATTTGTCGATATCGGCCATGATCAACAGCAGCGGCGCATTGGCCGAAATAGCTTCCTCGATATTGGCCGCGAGGTTGCGCTCGAAGGTCTTGCGGTTGGGAATGCCGGTAAGGCTATCCGTCGTCGCGTCTTTCTTGGCGTCATCGAGTTCCTTGCGCAGATCGGCGATCTGTTTCGACTGGGCGGCCAGCTGGACTTCGAGGTCCTTGTTCTTCTCCACCATCTTCCATGTGTCGTTGAGCACGCCCGCCACCGCACCGCCGACTTCTTTCAGGGTCTTGGCCGTCTCGATGCGCTCGGCAACTTCCTCCAGCGTCTCGCCGTAGGCCACAGTCTCTACCCGCGCAGCGTCAATCACCGCGCCCATGCCCGTGGCCGCCAGCTGGATCTGGTCGCTGGTCTTTTGCAGGGCGGCATCCTGCGCGGCGGGACTCAGGTGGCGGTTATAGATGCGCAGGCAGGTCACTTCGTCGAGCTTGCCCTGATAGGTGTCGATCTCCCGCGTGATGCTGGGGTCGCCCTCGAAATAGCGATACCAGAGCTCGTAGAGCTGCGGGCTTGAACTCAGCTGGAGCTGATCGAGCTTTTCAAGCGTCTTGGCGGTGAGTGCGCGGGACTTTTCGTGCATTAGGAATTATCTCCCTCTTCTGCTCATGATTCTATATGTGCGCGGCGGCTGTAGCCAGCGGGTTATAGGGCTTTCCTTAATCATCTAACCGCGCTATAAATGGCCAGCAAACCTTTACCGCGAGCAATAGCCATGACAGACACCGCCCTTTTCGGGATGCTTTCGACCTTGATGGTCCTCGCCTCGCGCGTTTTCTACTTCAAGTGTATTTTTAAAGACGGTGCAAAACCCCATGCTTTTTCTTGGTTAATTTGGGGGACAATCTCGGCCGTCGGCTTCGCGGCGCAAGTGGCGGAGGGCGCAGGCCCCGGAGCCTGGGCGCGCGGCTTCGCCTGTGCGACCTGTTTTATTCTAGTCGTCATCGGATACATGCGCGGCGATCGCGGCTATTCAAAAGCGGATTGGGTGACGTTGCTCGTCTCGCTCTCGGCCATTCCGCTCTGGGTGATCACAAAATCTCCGCTGGGGTCAGTCATCCTTGTCTGCATCATCGACACGGTCGGCTATCTGCCGACGCTGCGAAAAGCATGGGTGAAACCGCATGAAGAACCGGCCTCCGGCTATGCTTTTTTCGCTGTCGGGGCGTTCCTCTCCCTCTTCGCCATCGAACACTTTACCCCCTCCACCTGGCTCTATCCGGTGGTGATGGTTTTATCCAATACCGCCATGACATTCTTCCTTATTCTGCGCCGGCAGCAAACAACCCCCGTTGCCCGAATGCTGTAATTTTAGTATAATGGAATTATGAGATCAGGGCTTTTCGCTATTGTTGTTCTTTTCGCGTGCTACGCCTCGCCAGCCACAGCCGGATTCGATGTGCGCAACCAGCAAGTCGCGATGCTGACCAACCAACCCCGCCCGCCGGTCAACCAGTTATTGCCTGATGAAGAAGCAGCGCCCGTTAACCTGACCGGCGTCACCGCTTCGTCGATCCGCGTGCTCAAGGGCCTGCGCCGCATGGACATGCTGGACGAAAACGGCAACACCATTCGCAGCTATAAAATCTCGCTGGGCGCAAACCCGGTGGGCCGCAAGGAAAAAGAAGGCGACGAACGCACGCCCGAAGGCCTCTATTATATTGAAGGCCGCAATCCGAAAAGCGATTACCACCTCTCGCTGAAGATCTCCTACCCCCAGCCCACCGACCTGAACCGCGCAAAACAAAAAGGCGTGCGTCCCGGCGGCAGCATTTTCATCCACGGCAAGCCCAACGGCAAAAGCTGGATGTGGTGGAAATACGCGCAGAAATACGACTGGACCAACGGCTGCATCGCTGTCTCCAACGAGGAGATCGAGGAAATCTGGAGCCTCATCGCCGACGGCACGCCTATCGAAATAAAACCCTGACATTTTTTTAGGAGATTTCATGCTGGGACCGGCCCTCGCGAAGATCACGGCGGGGTTCATCCTTGCCGGCACGGCACTAGCCCCCTGCCCGCTGCAAGGTAAAGTGGATGTCACCGTCAAGCTGGAAAATCCACCGCCGCCCGTTTCGACAGCGCTGACCGCACAGCAACTGACCGACCAGTTCGGCCGCGACCCTGACAGCACGCTCTCGACCGACGGCAAGTGGATGATGAGCGGCATGACGCGCAGCGTTATCGATGCAAACTACCGCGCCTCCTTCGCCACGCATACCAATACGCAAACTGGCGCGACCTGCTTCGCGATCGATAAGGTTGAATACACCATCATCTACAAGCCTGAAATTTATATCGCCTCGGACTACAAAAATATGGGCTGCCGCTACAGCGCCACCATGATGCATGAAAGGAACCACGTTAAAATAGACGTCCGCACCATCACTGATTTCCTCCCGCCGCTGCGTGACAAATTAAAAGCGGCCGCCGAAGCAATCGGACCCCAGGGGCCATACCCACCGGCACAGCTCGAAAGCGAGAAAAGGCGCGCCATGGCATCTGTTGCCGACACGCTGAAGCCCATCGTCGAGGAACTGGTCGCACTGCGCCGTACGCGGCAGGCGACGATCGATACAGAAGCCAGTTATCGGCGCGATACCGCGCTCTGCCCCGGACAGTTCCCCAAATTCGACGGGGGAAAATAATGGATTTAGGTCTCGCTGCAATGAAAGGCTTCACTCTAGCGGCGCTCACCGTCTGCCCGCTGCCGTCAGAAATCCCGAAGGTGAATGTCTACTTCTTTCCCAAGAAAGCAGAATACATCACCGAAGCGCCGGTCAAGGCGCTGACAGCTTCCGCGCTGAAGCTGCCCGATGCTCCAGCCGCATCCCCGGGGCAGGCATACTATGTCTATAGCCTTCTGGAATCCCGGGTTTTCGAAAGCGGCACAAAAGTGACGCTCGACATTACCAAAGACCAGGAGGGAAATACCTGCTACAGCGTCGACAAAGTCGACATGGTGATACAATACAAGCCCACCGTGTTCATCGCCAAGGAATTGAAGGAATTTCCCTGCCATTCCCTCGAGGCGCGTACGCGGGAAGACAGCCATATCGCCATCGACGTCAAGACGCTCAACGAATTTGTGCCTAAGCTGAAAATGGAATTTTTGTGGCACCTGCGCGCGCTGGGCGTACAGGGCCCCTTCGCTGCGACCGAAGCAGACCAGCAGGCGGAGAAAATACGCAAAGGCATCCATAGCTCGACGAAACCGATCATCGAAAAAATGGCCGCCGAGCTTTCCAAGCGGCATGACGCAGCAACATCGCAGGAAACCTACCTGAAAGACGGCAAGTGTGGCGCTGAGAAAGCGTCACTCGGCGGCATCATCGCGGCTGGCATGAAATGATCGCTCCCCAGCTCGCTGCCGTCTTGGCGAAATCCCTGATTCTCGTTCAACTGTCCAGCTGCCCCATTGCGCCGCCGCCCAAAGTCACGGTGAACATCCACAAGGAACGACCGCGCTATGACGAGAGCCTCAGCATCAGCGACCTGACGCAGCGCTTCGGCAACGCGACCGCCTACAACAACTTCACCTTCACCGACATGAAAATCGGCGGGTTGACCGACGCGCGCCTTGGCAGCAACTTCAAGATCGCCCCCTCTATCATCCGCGAGGGGGATTATGCCTGCCTGGGCGTGAAGGAGGTGGTGGTGGATATTTATTATGCGGCCATCATCTATATCCCGTCCGAATTCCCGCGCGGCAGCTGCCCTTACAACGTGACGGTCGAGCATGAACATGGCCATGTGACCACCGCGATCGACACCATCCGCGAATTCTCGGCAAAATACGAATCGGCGATCCGGGAAACGGTGGAGGGAATGGGGCCGCAAGGCCCCCATATCGACGACCGGACTGTTCTGGACGATCAGGTCGGCGCCATAGAAGAACAGATCGGCGTCACCGTGCAGGCTATCTTTACTGAATTGATGGATACCAACCAGCAGCGCCAGTACGCCATCGACGATCCCAAGGTATTGGCAGAGACCTGGAAAAAGTGCCGCTAGCCTAGGCGCATTCGAACGCAACCATGTTGCAGTAAGGCCCCTGTATCTCCTGCACCTTCAGCGAAGGTATGTCCTCGTTGTTGACGAGGGCGTGTGATACCGCGTCCTTGCGTGACAGCGCATAGGTAACGTAAGGGATTTTAAATCCGTCGCTGCTCTCCAGATAAATTCGATAATAACCGCGTTCCATGTTGTGTTCCTCCATCCATATGCTCATTGTACGTCTCCTGCCGCAGCTAACCTGCGTGTTGAAGAAGTTTTTTCGCCGGCAATTTTAATAGAATGCAAGGCATTAGCAGCCTGCATGACCAACCGAACCAGCACCGGCAGGACAATCTTGTATAATAGAACCGCAACCATGCCTGCAACGACGAGGGCCGAGGTGTCGACAAACCCGCTCAAAAAGGAAAAGCCGATAAAGGACACCGCCAGCGGGAAAGCTGTGCGGCATTTGCGACGCAGGGCCGGATATGCAGGGCTGCCTTTGGGCAGGCGCAGTAACTGCGCGCCATATATCATGCTGCAGAACAGCATGATGACACCCAGAAAGAATGACACCAGAACGACAAGGCCTTGCGTGCCCATGGAGCCTTCCATCGGCATGCAGGCATGCGCAGGCAGGGGCAACAAAAGGCAAAAACCGAACATGGCAATAGCGTGACGCATAACTGTCCTCCAACGACAAGTCGCGTGAATATGCCGGATGAACCGGCCTTGATTTCTGGTGCTTGTGCTTGATTTTTGATGGCGGACAGGGCCGCAACGCCGGAAGTCTTAAAAACTTCCAAAGCAACTTTCCACTATCTTCAAGTATATCAGAACATGCTTAAAACAGTGTAAACACTGGTTTTTGGCGAAGTTTATTGAATATTACCGGCCATCTATGCTATCACCGCCCTATGAAGAAAACAGGCGTTCACATTATTGGCGGCGGTATGGCGGGCTCGGAAGCGGCTTGGCAACTCGTCAACGCGGGCGTGCCCGTCACCATCCACGAAATGCGCCCGGTGAAGAAAACCGACGCGCATCACACCGACAATTTCGCCGAGCTTGTCTGCTCCAATTCCTTCCGCTCTGACGATTGGGAATATAACGCGGTAGGCCTGCTGCACGAAGAAATGCGCCGCGCGAATTCGATCATCATGGCAGCAGGCGACCGGAACAAGGTTCCTGCGGGTTCGGCCCTTGCCGTCGACCGCGACCTGTTTTCCGCCGATGTCACCGAAAAACTGAAATCACATCCGCTCGTCACTGTCGAGCGCGGCGAAGTCGCGGGCCTGCCGCCGGCCGAATGGGAAAGCGTCATCATCGCCACCGGCCCCCTCACCTCGCCCGCGCTGTCACAGGCCATTTTATCGCTGACCGGCGAGCAGAGCCTCGCCTTCTTCGACGCCATCGCGCCCATCGTCTTTCGTGAGTCGATCGACATGGAGAAAGCATGGTTCCAGTCGCGTTACGATAAAGAAGGCCCCGGCGACGCCGGCGAAGGCGGCACGGGCAAGGATTACATCAACTGCGCCTTCGACCTGAAAGAAGATTATTACGCTTTTATCGACGCGCTGATGGCCGCCGAAAAAACCGAATTCAAGGAATGGGAAAAAGACACGCCGTACTTCGAAGGCTGCCTGCCCATCGAAGTCATGGCGGAACGCGGGCCCGATACTTTGCGCTTCGGCCCGATGAAACCCGTCGGCCTGACCGATCCCCGCGCCGGCCGCCGCCCCTGGGCCGTGGTGCAGCTGCGGCAGGATAACGCGCTGGGCACGCTCTACAACATCGTCGGCTTCCAGACGAAACTGAAATATGCCGAGCAAACGCGCATCTTCCGCATGATTCCCGGCCTTGAAAACGCCGAATTCGCGCGGCTTGGCGGCATCCACCGCAATACCTTCATCAACAGCCCGAAACTGCTCGACGCCACGCTGCGCCTGAAGGCCCAGCCGCGCCTGCGCTTTGCCGGGCAGGTTACGGGCTGCGAAGGCTATGTGGAGAGCGCCGCCGTCGGCCTGATGGCCGGTCGCTTCGCTGCAGCCGAAATTCTGGGCCAAGAAGTCACCGTGCCGCCCGCCACCACCGCCATGGGCGCGCTGCTGAACCACATCACCACCGGCGCAAATGCGGAAACCTTCCAGCCGATGAACGTCAACTTCGGCCTTTTCCCGCCGATTGACGAAAGCAACCTCGTCCAACCAGGCCGCAAGAAGGTCGAAAGCCGCGACCGCAAGAAAGCGCTGAGCACCCGCGCGCTGAATGATTTCGACGGATGGCTGCGCGGCTTTAAGCTGGCGGCTTAGGCGGTTTTCCGTCGCCAATGATTTTCAGCGCGACCCAGCCGATAAACACGAAAACCAGCACGATCATCGCGCCCATCGTCAGCGAAGACAGCTTCTGCGCCGTCGTTTCATGCTCCGTCATCAGGTAGAACGTGCCCATGTACAGCAGGACAAGAAAAAGAACGATGCGCCTGTTGCCCGTCCAGAACCGCGGCTTTTCCGGTTCCATCATCTTCTTTTCGAAGGCTTCGGCCTTTTCTTCCCATTTCTTTTCGAAATTCTCGACAATCGTGTCGACGTCGCCAAATTTTTTATCCAGCTTTTCGAGCAGCGGGGCGAGCTTGCTGTCGATTTTGTCCTCGAGCCTGACGACTTTGTTTTTAACTTCGGCGGCGATTTTATCGTCTTTGTTGTCGTCACTGGTCATGGCTGGCCCCCCCCTCTACAGCATCTCAAAAAGACGGCGCAGCGGCTACCCCGTCACCCGCGACTGCCGTTGTTAAGCCATTGATTAATAATGCTGCTTTACCTAATGGCCATTTATTTTGACATAATATAAGATATTATGGTAACTTGCGCCCCAAGATAACAAGTCACAAGGCACTCCCCCATCATGGCCATCAACCCGCCCAGCAACAGCCCGCCGGTCGAGATATCTTTCAAGAAGATATTCAATGCCTATACGGACATCACTTTTGAAAAGCCGCTGGAGCTTTTCTACAAGGGCGTCGATAAAATCCTCTACCTTTCGCAGACAAGGCGCATGCGCACCGGCCGATGGGCGGCGGTGACGTTCCCCCTGAGCATTGCGCTTCGCATGACTTCCAGGACAGCCAAGGCTTTCTCGCTTCATGGCAAGGCCTGCACGCTGGGAATGCTCAGCGGCTTCGCGGGCGGCGGGTTCGGCTGGTGGCTCGCCGGCAAGGCGGTTTTCGCCGCGATCGCCGCGCCCAGCACACCCGCCGTGGTGTCTGGAATCGTGGCTGGAGTCTTGACCTGCCCTGCGCTGGTGCCGATGGTGGCGGCTTCCATGATCGTGACCAGTATCGCCGTCGCCGCCGTCGCGGCGCAAGTGAGCATCCTAGGGGCAACCGCGAATATCGGTGTCGGCATCGAACGCGGGCGCGATTTCAGGAAAGGTCTCATCAGCGATTACGGCGAGACATTCAGCGACGATCCCGCTCCCGTTCCCCCGCCGGCGCCGGTCGACATCGAGGCAGAACTGGGCCTGAAACCGAAACAGCCCGCCGCGCCTGTCTTCAATAGCGAGGCCGCCACCAGGCTGGAAGGCGACCTCACCTACAGGAAAATCAAATTGAAAGTGAAGGCCCCGGCCGCCCGCCGTTAACCTTTGCTTTTGCCTCCCACGCTTGATATAAAATGCCCATGTCCACACCCCTCAAAAAACGCCAGCCGCCCAAGCTGTCCGAAATCTATAAGTTCCTGAAGGCCCATTACGGAAGAAAACCCGTTTTGTTCTTCGCGGCGTTTTTCTGCGTGTCGGTTTCCAGCACCATCGATATCTTCATCCCCAAGGTTTACGGCTGGCTGGTCGACGCGACGGCCGCGGCAGTGGGCAGCCGCAGTTTCGACGATATCCTGAAGCCCATCGTTGTGCTGGCTCTTTGCAGTTTCTGCTACCACGTGTTTTTCCGCACGGCGAACTTTATCAACGCCCACAACAATACGCGCGTCCATGCCGAGATTGCGGCGGATTCAGTCAACTACGTGCACAGCTTCGAAACCGAATGGCATACCAATACCTTCGCAGGCTCGATCGTGACGGCCATCAAGCGCGGGCGTTCCGCCGCGCACCGCATCTATGACACCGTCTGCTACGATTTCTGGCCCGCCCTCGTCGTAGTCACCGGCAACATCTTTATGATGTGGAAGACCTCGCCCGCCATCGCCTCCGTTCTGGTCGTCTATGCGATCGTCTTCACGGCCTCCAGTCTTTACCTCAGCCTTAAATTCGTGGCACCCAAGAACCGCATCTACGCCGACGAAGACAGCCGTCTTGGCGGCACCGTGGCGGATAGCGTGTCCGGCTACGCTGCAGTGAAAGCCTCGGGCGCCGAACGTCACGAATACGAGCGCATCCAGCACGCCGCCCGCCGCTTTGCGAACGCCGCCCGCGCCGCATGGATACGCGCGAATATATTGTCTTTCTGCCAGAACCTTGTCGTCAATGGTGGCCGCCTCTGCGCGCTGCTGCTGGCCGCGAAATTCTGGGCCGAAGGCACCTTTACCAGCGGCGACGTGATGTTTGTGCTGATGGGCCAGCGTTATATCTCCTTCTACCTTGACGGCATCGGCAACCGCGTGCGTGACGTCATTGAATCGATGAACGACCTTGAAGAAGTGGTGACGTGGAAAAATCGCCAGCCGCTGATCACCGGCGCCGCCAACGTGAATACCGCCGACCTCTCGCGCTTCGCGCTGAAGTTCGACAAAGTCACCTTCCGCTACACCGGCCAGTCGCGCGACGCGATTTCGGATTTCAGCCTTGAAATCCATCCGGGTAAAAAGGTCGCGCTGGTCGGCCGCACCGGCAGCGGCAAGAGCACGCTGTTCAAGCTGCTGCACCGCTATTACGAACCGCAGCAGGGCACCATCAGCATCGACGGCCACAATATCGCCGAAACCGCCCTGCCCGACCTGCGCCGCCAACTCTCGCTGGTATCACAGGAACCCGTGCTGTTCCACCGCAGCCTTGCCGAAAACATCGCCTACTCGAACCCTTCCGCCAGCATCGAGGAAATCCGCAAAGCCGCGGAGCGCGCGCAGATCGCCCCGCTGATCGAAAGCCTGCCGCAGAAATACGAAACACTGGTGGGCGAACGCGGCATCAAATTATCCGGCGGCGAGCGCCAGCGCGTGGCTATCGCCCGCGCCTTGCTCGCCAATTCGCGCCTCATCCTGCTGGACGAAGCCACCGCCGCACTCGACAACGAAACCGAGAAACTGGTGCAGGCTGCGCTTGCCGATCTCTCGCACGGCCGCTCCGTGCTCGCCATCGCCCACCGCATCTCCACCGTGCAGGATTTCGACCGCATCGTGGTGATGGAGGAAGGCCGCATCGTCGAAATGGGCACGCACCAGGAACTGCTGGAGCTGAAAGGCCAGTACGCCCGCCTCTATCACCGCCATGCCGAGGAAGAATTACTGGCAGGATAACTAATTGAAATTAATCATTTAATTTTAAAATATACTTCCCTGAGTACCCCATTATTTTATTGACATAATATTCCCCTCTTTGATAGCATGCACCAGCTCAACAAACCTGACTGCCACTGGCAGCGGGTATTTCAGGAGGATGCCATGAGTTTCAAATCCACAGCCGCAATGCTCGCCTTTTACACCGCCGCTGCCGCCGCCGTGATGACCGTGGGCTGTAACCGCCCGACACAGGAAGAAATTCAGAAGGCGCAGGACACCAAAATGGAAGAACTGGAGCAGAGCGACCGCTCATTCCTGAAAAAAGCAGGCTTCGAGATTACCGCCCGCGCCGGCTACGGCTGGTGCGACAAGAACGGCGAAATCAAGACACCGGTTTACTGGGGCGGCAGCACGGATATGACCTACATCCTGCAAAAGCCCGGCGACGCCAATACCGTCTACACCGTCTGCATGACGCATACGTCGGGCGAAACGGTGATGCGTAACCTCCGGACAGTCGAACGCTACGCTCCCCCGGGCGCGCCGCGACAGTAACGCCAGTTTTTCAGAATTCCAACGGCGCGCTTATAAAGGTTGCCCCGATTTCCCCGATGCACCAATATTGGGCAAGGGGAACAACCTATGCGAAAAAAACGCAAAGCACACCGGCCATTCGCACTCGATTATGCCATCCTGCTGGGCGGCGCCTTGTTGATGGGCGCGGTACTGGCCTGCTTCGCCATGGCAACGGACAAGGCACAGGCGCTGTTTTTTACCGCCTTCGCGCGTGAAAAATTGCTGCCGCTTGTGCTTACACCCGCGGCTTTCGCGGTTTCGGTATGGCTGATGCTGCGCTATTTCCCGGCCGCTTCGGGCAGCGGTGTGCCGCAGACACTGGCGGCGCAGCAGCTGACCGACAAGGTCAGCCATAATTATTTGTTAGGCCCCCGCGTTGTTATTGGCAAAATGCTGCTGGTTGTCCTTGTGCTGCTCTGCGGCGCGTCGCTGGGGCGCGAAGGACCCTGCGTTCAACTGGGCGCGGGCATCATGCTGTTCTGCTCGCGCTACGCCCGCATGCCCGACCGCCGCCTGTTCATCACCGCGGGTGGTGCGGCCGGCTTCGCTGCTGCATTCAACGCGCCGCTGGCTGGCATCGCCTTCCTTGTCGAGGAAATGGCGCGCGGGATGCAATACAAGGAACGCCTGACGATCCTTTCCATCATCCTGCTGGCCGCCATCGGCGCAACAAGCGTTATGGGCGACTATGATTACTTCGGCCATGTCAAATCGGGCCTGACCCTCGCGCGTAACTGATGGCCGATCATCGTCATAGGGCTTATCTGCGGGTTTGCCGGCGCGTTGTTCAATATCCTGATTACCGCCGGGCGCAAACGTATCGGCAAACTGCTGAACGGCTTCGACAAAAGGCAGCCTATCGCTTTCGCTGCTGCCTGCGGATTGCTGGTGGCGGCGCTGGGCATCGCCACGGGCGGTGTTTCATTCGGCAGCGGCTATGAAATCGGCCACGGACTGCTGCACGGCACAGCCGAACCAGCGATCTGGCATCCCTTCGCCAAAATGGCAGCCACCATCTTCTCAGTCATCAGCGGCGTGCCGGGCGGCACAATCGCCCCCGCCCTCTCGATCGGTGCGACGGTGGGCGGCGCCGCATCGCCCCTCTTTCCGGGCACACCGGTTTCGGCCGTGGTACTGCTGGCCATTGCCGGCTATTTCGCGGCCTTCACACAGTCGCCTATCACCGCGGCTGTAATCGTGCTGGAAATCACCGGCAAGGCGACGACGGCTCTGCCGCTGCTGGCGGTCGCGCTGATCGCGGCGGCAACCAGCCGGATCATCTTCCCGCACTCCATCTTCGACCTGATGGCCGAAACCGTGGTGGCCGATTTAAAGAAGAAAAAAGAAGATATCAGCCACTACGATGCTTGACGGTAAAGGCCACAACGGCCCAAGCCAGTATAAGGCCGATCCATGCCAGTGTATTGCCCGAGAATATGAAGCCGAGATCCATGAACCCCGGCAGCGACCCCACCATCGGCCTTCGATCCGGGGGCATTTGTGAAGCATAGGCGGCCAGATCCATGAAGATACCGACGATGGTAACACCGGCCACGCCCGTCAGCACCACTTCGATACGGCCCTGGTTGCGGCGTTGCATTTCGACGCTCAGCGTATGGATGTTCGTGCGGCAATGTTCCAGCTTGTTCTGCATGTTGTCGGTGATATTCTTGAAATCCCATTCCTTCTGCAGCGTCTGGAATATCTTGCGCGCGACGCCGTTCAGCTCCGCCGTCAGGTCGTTGTAGCGCAGCTTGAGGATCGTGACGGAATTGATGATGTTCTCCATGTCGCGGCTGATAACGCGCAAGCCCTTGTTGGTGTGCTTATCCGACGTAATGCCAATATAACGTATCAGGTTGATGTTGATCACGTTCATGGCGATGTAATAATAGCTCGCCGAAGCAATCAGCTCCCACAACACTTCGAGACATTTCATGTCCGTATTCGGCGTCATGACGACAAGGTTGTTCTCGTCGCTGATATGAATCTCGGCTTCCTTCAGCTTGATCGTCGCGCCCGTGCGCGTGATGTTGCCGATCCAGCGGGTTTCCTGCGGCTGCCCTTCTACGCAATAGGTCAGGTTGGTCTTCATGGGGATAAAACGCTTGTGAAGGTCGGGGTAAGGGTTTTGCGGGTCGCCGACGAGGACGAAGAAAATCTTGTATTCCGACACGTCATAGACGAAGTAATCCTGCGTCGCGTTGGAAAATTCGTTCAGCCCTTTCAGCAGCGGGAAAATCATGTCGGGGTACAACGTGGTGAGCATGGATTTCACCACCGCCCCCGCCCATTCGTTCAGGCGGTTCCAGCCTTCCTTGCTCTGCGCGTGCTGTTTTTCGTTTACTGAAAAATCGAGCGAGAAAATGGCGACCGTATTGTCATTCAGCTTGACGAAAAGACTGCCAAGGTCGGGGGTAAGCATTTGCGAATATTTTTCGACCGTCGCATCGGCCTCCGCCGCGGCCTGGGCGTAAACTTTTTCCAGCTCGGCGCGGTGCGACGCACGGAAGCGCAAAATCATGACATGGGGAGAGAGGAAAAAGCGTACGGCGTCGCGCGCGCTTGAACTGTCTGTCGTCTTGGCCTTGGGCAGGTTGAGCTCTACCTCGAGCGC
>JBGGMV010000077.1:0-10643 GCA_041287865.1 Alphaproteobacteria bacterium
GCATCGACGGCCACAAAACGCTGCAGATGATAAAATCGGATCCGGACCACAAGCAGATCCCCGTCATCATCCTCTCCACTAAAAAAAATGAAAAAGATATCTCGGCTTGTTTCTCCGAAGGCGCGAATTCCTACATCCAGAAACCCGTGACCTTCGAAGGGCTGATCGGCGCCATCAAGACGCTCAAGGAATTCTGGTTCGAAATTTCCCTGCTCCCCAAGCAGGAGGAAAAGCCGCCCGTTTAAGGCTTGCAGTTCTCCCCGCCCAGATCCGACAAATGCTCCCCGTGCAATTCGTAGTCGAAGCTTGCAAGTTCCTGGTTTTTCCATTCCTTGGGGATAAGGCAAGTGATTTTCTTGTCGCCGATCATTCTTTCGGCCTTCAAGGTTGAATAGTTGATATCGAATTTATCCACGGGATATTCGCCCATGGTATCCGTCACCACGCGCGTTTCGCCGATCAGCACGATACGGTTATAGCCCTTGTCGTAACGCCATTTGGTGTTGAGGTCGTACATCGATCGCGCGCCGCCGGAATAGTCGATGGTTAAAATGCCCTTGTCGGTGATGCCGAGCTTGCCCATCGGGTCGGTGAACGAGGCCTTGGGGCCGCCGCAGCCGACGCAGGTCGCGCCGCCCGCCTGCGCGTGCATCTTGAATTCTTTTCCATCCTTGTCGATGCCGAAAAGCACGGCTACAGCAGCGCTGCCGCGCTCCTCACCATCTTTGGGTTCAAGGAACATGATGACCGCGGCATCCTTGATGCCGTCGCCGTTCAGGTCGCCATAGGCTTCGTCATAGACCTGCCACTTGCTGAAATCGCGCAGGAGCGCCACATGCAGCGGCGGCCAGCCGGAGGTATCCTCCGCCATGGCAGGAAGGGAATAAAGCAGCATCAACGCAAGGATGAAATATTTCATGCCCTATCATATCGGGCGGCGCAGCAAGGTCAATGCGCGAAAAACCTAGCCCGAAGATCTCGGGCCGGTTGTAGAGGCTGTATTGCGCTTCAGTGAAACAGGAGTCGTTTCTTTTTCCGCCGGTGCTACCGTCGGGGCCTCTGCCGAGGATGGGGAGACTGAATTGATAAAGCTGCTTACCGTCGGCGTTGCTGCTGCTGCCTCGTCGAGAACCTGCATTTGCGGGCCAGCGATTTTCTTGACCTTGGTGATCTTGAATTCATCGTCGATTTTTGTCAGCCGCTCCTGAAGGGTTTTCGCTTCTTCGGCGCTCAAGC
Organism: Alphaproteobacteria bacterium; assembly: GCA_041287865.1. Lineage (GTDB taxonomy): Bacteria > Pseudomonadota > Alphaproteobacteria > Micavibrionales > UBA2020 > JAPWJZ01. The sequence goes on from JBGGMV010000077.1 coordinate 1,237, forward strand.
CAGAATTGCTCTTCGTCATTTCGCCGTAACGATTCTCGGCGGCCTTTGCCAGCACGTCGATATAATTCACGCCTTCTTTCTTGGGGAAGTCAGGTGTGTCGGTGTCGTTGCCAGCAAGCCAGAGGTTGCCCTGAGGGTCGACATAGTTGCCTTTCGAATCTGTGTAGCTGCCGTCGGCTGCCTTGCACCCGCCATACTGGTCTGAATAGTTGCCTTCGGCATCGAGATAGCCGCCCTGCTTGTCCCAGTAACCGCCCTTGGTATCGTAATAACCGCCTTTGTCGTCCCAGACGCCACCGTCTTTGTCTTTAACCCACTTCGTGGTGGCAGTATCGTTCCGCGAGGCTTCACCCATTGCAAAAGTAGGAACGCTGCTGCTGCGGAATTTCGATGTTCTCTCTTCAAGCCGTTTTCTATCGGCTTCGTTAACCTGAACGAGCGTATCTTGCGCGGTGCCGGAAGCTTCAGCCCTGCGGCGTTGCTCCCTGCGCTGGAACTGGCTGCTCCATCCGGTCGTACGCTCGCTAACGTTTTCTGTGTTCTCGGCTACCCGCTGGTACCTCGGCTTTGCCTCTTTCCAGCCCGCGTATGCGCCTTCGATGCCTGCCGCTGCTGCGCCGCCCAAGGTTATACCGATGTGGCTGCCAGGACTGGGGGCATCCGTACTGCTTCTGTCTGTACTGGTAGAACCCGTTCGTCCTCTGCTGGTGGTGGTGACCACATCGGCATCTGAGTGCGCACCGGCTTCGGAGCTAGAGGCGCTGTTGGCGTTGCGCGTGGTTCCATGATAGTCGGCGCGGCGGATGTCGAGTTCCCTGATTTTGCGTTCTTCAATCGCGTACTCGGCATCGCTCATGGGCCGGTTAGTGGCTCTCCATTGCGCTTCCAGCTGTTCTTTTTCCTGCAGCGTCATAATGTGGGGCTTGCCGTCCACCTCCACGGGCACCATCTTGCCATTTTCATCCCGGCGCATATGGACGTAATAACCATCTTCCTCATCGTAGATGATGGCTTCATTGGTCTGGACGTTGTAGGTCGCATTGTTATGCGTGACAACTCCGCGGCGGATGTCGACTTTCATTCCATCGGGATGATTATAGATGCCATCAGCACCCAGTTGACCGCCAAAGGAGTCGTTGTAGTTGCCCTTGCCGTCGTAACCGAAGTCGGCGAAGAATTTGAAGCCGTTGCTATCGCGGCCTTGCGCATCCAGCCGCCGCAGCGACTCGATCCTGTCGGCGACATAGCGCTGCGCCCATTGGGTAAAGCTTTGTTCTTCCTCTTCTTCAATCGCGGCCTGTTGTTCTGCGATCTCGGCCGAGATGATCTGCTCGCTGACATTTTCCTGCGCTTCCTGACGGGCCTTGAGCAGCAGCAGGGATTCCGCTTCGCTGAGCACGCGGTCGCCGCCAAGGCGCGAACGGACATAGTTCTCGTCGCCCGAAGCGACGGCTTCGCGCAGGCGCGCGTCGACTTTCTGCACGTCGCGATACTTGTTCTTTTTGTTGAGAAGCGTGGCGTTATCAGCCGTCTTGTCGTCTGAAACAGGTCCAGTAGTTGCTGCTGGATCTTTCGCCATTTTTACCCCTTGTCTACCCCGGAACGGCACACCCCACGCGCACCGTCGTTAACTATTTGGCAATAAACACCTAGTGTTATTATAGTCAAAAAGAGTAAACAATATGTAAACAATGGCAGTGAGAGCTTGTTTTACAGGGGGTTATGCCCGCTTCACCCAGACCGTCGCCTGCGCGAGCGTATGCTGGAATTTGCGGCGGGTTTCGCGGATGACGAAGGGTATGTCGCGGGTTTCTGCAAGGTCGAAGTGCGGCGACAGCAGGTCTTTCAACCCGTCCAGCGTCGAATAATTCTCGCCGGTCGTGGCCTTGAACCCGCCCAGCCATTTGTCGCGGGGCGTGAATTCCTCCAGCCAGGTATAGGGCGAGGTCAGCACCAGCACGCCGCCCACATTCAGGCGTTCATGGATCATGCCCAGGAACTTCTGCGGATCGTACAGCCGGTCGATCAGGTTGCCGGCGAAGATAAGATCATAGTCCTTATATTTGGCGGCAAGGTTGCAGGCGTCGCCCTGCACGAAGGCGACGCGGTTCAGCGCATCACCTAGTTTCAGGCTTTCAGCGGTGATTTCGCGTGGAGATACCAGCTCGCCTTCATCCTGCACCACATATCGTTGGCGGCCATTTTTCTGAAGTGCGGCGGGCATCTCGATCAGGCGGGCGGAGAAATCGAGCCCGTCGACATGGTCGAATTTGCGCGCTAGCTCGAAACTCGCACGGCCAGTGGCGCAGCCGATATCGAGCGCCCTGCCCGTTTTGCGCGTATGCGACAGGCAAAGCTCGGCGCAGGCTTTGGGGTAATTCGGCACGCCGAAATGTTCTTCACCGTAATGGAATTCGATATACATCGACACCATGCTGTCGGTTTCGTAAACATTAGGCTCGGCATCCATGATGTCTTCCCCTTCCACATAGCGCAATCCGGCATTCTGGAAGAAATGGCGGCGGAAGGCGTAGCGTGAATCTTTGATCGCGTAGTTGCCGGTCGATATCCAGCAGCCGCCCTTGAACAGCGCGTGTTTGCCGTCAAAGGTCGGCACCGAGAAATCGTCATAGACCGGATGCACCGCAAAGCCCTCGAACCCGTCGATGGCCGTTTCCGTCCATTGCCAGACGTTGCCGATGATGTCGCAGAAGCCGCCCGCGAATTTGAATTTATCGACCGGACATTCCGACATATAGCCTTCGAGGTTGATATTGCCGGGCGCTCTCTTCCATGTCGGCTGGTCTTCGGGCGTGAGGTTGCGCAGCAGGCTGTATTCGGCCTCCGTCGGCAGGCGGATTTTCTTGCCGGTTTTCTTTGCTTTCCAGTTGCAGAAGGCCTTGGCCTCCAGCTGGTTGACGTTCACCGGCCAGTTCCAGGGCATAGGAATTTCCTGCAGCATGGTGCGGTAGCGGTAAGACCCTCCGTCACTGATCCAGAAAACCGGATGCTGCGCCTTGCGGTAGACCGCCCAGTTCCAGCCCTCCTCCGTCCAGTATTCGCGCTTGGCATAACCGCCATCCTGCACGAAGGCCAGAAATTCCTTGTTGGAGACAAGATATTTGCTCGCCTTGAAATCCTCGACGTCGGTTTCAAAGTGCCCGTATTCGTTATCCCAGCCGTAATATTGATCATCACGCGCCTTGCCCAGCGTCACATGCCCGCCCTTGACAGGCAGCAGCTCGTTTTCCGGCGCTGCACCTTTTTCGGGACAGATGCGGCCCCAGACGGGGTGCTGCTTCACGAATTTCAACGGCAATTCACGGATCAGCACGGCGGAGGTTTCGAGGTGGATGCGTTCATGCTCGATGCCCATCATCACGATCCACAGCGGGCTATCCCAGCCGATCGGCAGCGTATCATCGGCTTTGCTGATAAACGCATCGACAATCTCGCGCGTGCGGTCGCGATAGGCCTTTATCTCGGCAGGTGTCGGCCAGTCGTAGTTTTTCTCGTCAAGGTCATCCCACGACATTTCATCGACGCCGATGGCGACAAGGGATTCAATTTTCGGGCAGACGCGTTCATTGATCAGCCCCGCCACGTTCAGCTTGTTGATAAAGAACACCGCCGTATGGCCGTAATAGAAAATCAGCGGGTGGCGCAGCGTATTTGCGCGTGCGTAAAAGGCCTCGTCGCCCCTCAAACATTCGAACAGGCTTTCGTAGAGCGAAAAAGTGTCGTGGAAATAACGGCGGATATCTTCGCGCGTCACTTGATGGAGCGACGGCGTATGCGTGACAAGGGCGGGTTGCCTGTTGTTCGCCAGCTCTCGGCTATGTTGGCGCGCGGATGATTTCATATATTATGCATATATATTAGGTACGTATCCCCCCGTAAAGTACAAAAGCGCAGTATTCGGGAAAGTTCCCTTTAATGCGCTTTAGGCGGCGGAGGCGTGCGGAAGGTGGAGAACATCCGGTCGGAGCCGCAGAGCGCCTTGGCACGCGCTTCCAGCTGTTCGGCGGTGAAGTCCTTATAATCCGCCTCGGCCCTCACCTTGTGGCGGTCATAGCCTTCGGGCAGCAGGGATTTTTCCAGCCCCGGTGTCCAGATACGTCCACCCAGCGCGAAAATGCGGTACGGCACAAAGATCGGCTGATCCGGCAGGCCCAGAGCTTCCCGATACGTGCGCTCCGCGCTGTTGCTGTTGTGGTCGAGCAGGATATAAGGCTTGTTGTCATGGCTGATCTTGTCGGCCATCTGCATGCCGTCGAGGAACATCTTGAGCACTTCTTCCTTCGACCCGTAATAAATATCCACATAGGCGATCGTGCGCTGGGCGAAATAGGTGCGCTGGTGGTCCTGCACCACGCCCAGGCCCTTAAGCACGTAATCGCCGTTGAAATACTGCGTATAGGCTTCCTTGTGTTTGTAGTTCAGCTGCGCCCATGTATGGCGCACCTCGTCGCAGGCGATGCCGTGCAGCTGGTAGACGTCCTGCTTCTTCATCTTCTCGGCGTCGGTCTGCTGGTAGGGCGAAAATTCGAGGAAGGTATGGTACCCGCCTCCGCCGATCTCCCATGCCCCCACGCGCACGCGCCAGAGGTCTTTTGCCTCGGCGGCCGTGGGTTGCTTCAATTCGGGCAGGCGGTATTCCTTGGCGGTTTCTGCGGGAACGGCTGTGGCGTTGTTGAATACCTGCGTCAGGTGAGGCGCAGGGGCAGCCGCGTCGGCGCCTTTGTAAACGCCCACGGCAAGGCCGAACATCAGGCCCAGCTTGATGAAAAAGCGTTTCTTGTTCACGCCTGTTTCCTTTTTGGATAGGTCGAGTATATTCGGGCCGCGTATTTTGGCAATACGCCATATTATTGTGCGGCGCAGAATGACAGAATAAGGACGAGCCAAGTGAAGTAAGGCTCAAGGTTTCGGCGGCGGCGTCCAAAGCTTTGCCACGCCCGAGACCGACCGCGCCGCTTTTTCAAGCTCTGCGCCCGATAGGCCTTCATAATCCCCGCGAGGTTGCGGGCCGAGGTTCAGGCCGCTTTCCATGCCCGGTGCCCATGTGCGCATCCCGCGCGCCAGAATAAGCTGCCCTTCATAGAGCGCAGGCACTTTCAGGCCAAGGCCCTCCAGCAGGCTGCGCTGTACGCTGTTGCTGTTGTGCTCGATAAGGCGATAGTCATCGCCGCGCCGGTTGATTTCATCCGCCATTTTCAGCGCGTCCATGTATTTGCGCAGCACTTCGTCCTTCGTGCCGTAAAACACGTCTGTATAGGTCTGCGGTTCCTTGCCAAAGACCTTGCGGTTGTGGTCCTGATTGACACCGAAGGCCTTCAGCGCGTAATCGCCCGACATATAACGGCTGTAGGCGCTGGCCTTCCTGAAATCCAGCTGCGCAAAATCATGGCGCTTCACGTCCATGGCGATGCCGTGGATCTGGTATATTTCATCGGGCGCAGGGCTGGGCGACAGTTTCGAGAATTCGAGGAAGGTATGATGCCCCTCGCAGCTCATTTCCCATGAGCCCAGCCGGATGCGCCATACCTCCTGCCCCTGCGAGGTATCGGGCAGTTGCAGTGCAGGATCGCGGTATTCGCGGACAGCGGGTGTGGCCTGTTCGTTGAACGTCGGCGTGACTTTCGGGTCAGGCACGCAGGCGTCCGCGCCCTTCCAGAAGCCGAAGGCGAGCGTAACAGCAAGAGCAAGCTTCGTCAGTCGACGCGCCATGCAATATCCCGTTCAGAATTGTCCGATGGCAAAGAGGATACCCGCAGGAGTTAAGATTGCAAGAGGCTTTAAGCTTCCGGCAGCCGCAGGGCGATTTCGCGGGCGGCGGCGGCCTCGGCGGGGACGATTTCGCTGAGTTTGATTATCATTTCCCCCAGCTTGTCATGCTGGCCGTTCAGGCAGTCGTCCTGTATGGCGGAGGCCAGCGCGCTAGTCTGCTGCATGCCGATCAGGCCGCTGGTGCTCTTCAGGTCGTGGGCAGCCTTGCCCATTTTCTCGAAATTGCCGGCCTTATGCTCGTCCGCGACTTGAGCATAGAGTTTCTGCACGTCGTCAGTGTCATTCGAAATCGTCTGCTTCAGGTAATCGAGCCCCAGTTCGTTGCGCAGCGCGACCAGCACTTCTTCCATCGTTTTCTGGCCGATGGAAAATTCTTTTTTCTGGCCTACGACGGTATAGCCTGCCGGCGTGGCAGGCGCGGTAGCGGGCGTTTCGGCTGACGGTCTCTCGCCGGCGGGTTTTTCTTCCGGCGCCTTCATCACGTTGACCATCGCGCCCAGCAGTGCCTCGGGCGAGAAAGGCTTGGCCACATAGGCGTTCATGCCGGCGGCATAGCACTTGCGCACGTATTCGTCGAGGATGTTGGCCGTCAGGCCGATGATCGGGATGCGCGCGTAATGCGCGCCCAGCTTGCGGATATTTATCGTCGCGTCAATGCCGTTCATCACCGGCATGTTCACGTCCATCAGGATAAGGCTGTAGGGGTGGATTTTCACGGCCGAGACGGCGGCGCTGCCGTTCTGCACCACCGTGACATGATGGCCCTTGGAGCTCAGCAGGTGGCTGATCACGCGCGCGTTGATTGCGTTGTCTTCGGCCACCAGGATATTCATCGGCGGCAGCTCGGCGTTCAGCTGGACGGCGCTGGCGTTTTCGAGCTCCTTGTGGGGCTCCTCGTAAGGAATTTCGAACCAGAACGTGCTTCCCTTGCCCTCGACGCTGTTCACGTCGATGCGCCCGCCCATCAGGCCCACAAGGCTCTTGGCGATGGAAAGTCCGAGGCCCGAACCGCCGTATTTGCGCGAGATCGAGCTGTCGGCCTGCGAAAAGGCGCTGAACAGCTTGCCGATGTTTTCCTGGCTGATGCCGATGCCGGTGTCGGTCACCTCGACCCTCAGCATGGGCTGTTTTGCGTCCTTTACCAGCGTGGCATTGATGGTGACGGCGCCCACCTGCGTGAATTTTACAGCGTTGTTGACGAGGTTCATCACCACCTGCTGGATGCGGTGCGGGTCGCCATAAACGTCCTTCGGCACCTCGGGCGCGATGTTGAGGACGAGGTCCAGCCCCTTGTCCTCCGCGATCTGCGACAGCACGCGCGCGGAATTTTCCAGCGTCGCGGGAAACTGGAAATTGATCTTTGAAATGCCCAGTTTTCCGGATTCAATTTTAGAGAAGTCGAGAATGTCGTTCAGCGTGTTCAGCAACGTTTTGGAACATTCGCTGATGGTGACGACGAAGCTGCGCTGGTCATCTGTCAGCTTCGTTTCCTTCAAAAAGTCGATCATGCCGAAAATGCCCGTCATGGGCGTGCGGATTTCATGCGACATCAGGGCGAGGAAGTTCGATTTGGCCCTGTTGGCCTCGTCCGCGTTGCGGCGCGCGTCGATCAGGCGCATGGTCGATTTGCGCAAACTTGCGCTGATGATGAAGGCATAGGTGACAAAGGCGCAAATGCCCACCGCCACATACTGCGCTTCGGGCAGATGCCGGTTGGAGGCCGCGACCGCAAGGCCAAAGATAGCGGGGATGCCGACGTCGAAGGCCAGGAGCGGCAGCAGCGCGGCCGAGGCCGAGGCATATGTCGCCGTCACCGCAAAGACGAAGAAATAGCCGACCAGATGCGGGTAAATGTTATTCACCTGCAAAGGCTGGAACAGCAGCGCCAGCCAAGGGATCATATAGACCAGCTTGTTGATACAAATCTGGTTCAGGTAGTTGGTGACGTCGGCCTCGCGCAGCTTTTTGCCAAGCCCGAGGATTTTTTTGTACAGGGATATCTGGTGGAACAGCATGAAAAGGCAGAGCGCAATGATGCCGCCTTCCATTGTCCAGGCGAAAATGCCCCTGGGCATGCCGTACATGCGGTGCTTGAGTATCACGAAGATACCTGCGGTCACCAGCTGGTAAACCCATGAATCCTTGTGGTTGGTGGCGTAAATGGCCAGCTGGTCGCGGTTGATGAAGGGCGCGCGCCGCGAGGGCGGTTTCTGGAGCTTGCTAGCCATGCCTGAAGGCTCCATTGTCGGCGGACTTGATCAGATCGGGCGCCTCGGGGTTAACCTCGACTTTCTTGCGCAACTGGCCCATGTACCATTGCACCGTCTGGTCTTCGGCTGCGCCCGGAGTGGCGGACCAGCAGAAGCGGACAAGTTCCGACGCGCTGACCGGCTTGCCCTTGTTCTCCGACAGCAGGTTCAGCAGTTTCACGTCGCGGAAATTGAGGTCGATGGTGGCACCCGCCCGCTCCGCCCGCAGCTGCCCCGGAAAAACCTTCAGGTCGCCGAAATCGAAACTGCGCGCATACAGCGGCGCATCGTCGCGCGCGATGCGGGTCTTCGCGATGTCGCGCATGCGGCCCGTCATGTCGGCAAGGTCGAAGGGCTTGATGACGTAGTCGTTCGCGCCCGCGGCAAGGCCTTCCTCGATATCCACCTGACGCGATTTCGAGGTAATGAGCAAAATGGTGACGCCTGCGTCGGCTTCGCGGATCTGCTTGCACACGCTGATGCCGGACATATCTTCCATGACGACGTCGAGACAGATGATATCGGGCTTGTGCGCGGCATAGGCGGTCAGCGCCTCGGCCCCGCCCGCCGCGTTCACCAGCTGGAAGCCTTCTTTTTCCAGCAGGTGCGACAGCAGTTTTTGCAGCTTCGGATTGTCTTCGACGACGAGTACTTTCATCTCACCCTACCCCGCATCCATGATGGCGCAGATAGCGGTTTTTAACAAGCGTCCGGGTAGCGGATTATGGCACCTATTCGAGCTCGTAGGTGACGCTCACCTGCGCCGAAACGCTGATCTGGCCCAGCGCGAGTTCACCGCCGCCCTCAGAGCCGCCCGAAGGCGCCTGCTGGATCGCATTCTGGGCCGTGTACTGGCCGCTGTTGCGCCCGCCGCCATAGCTGCCGTGCCAGTAATAGGAAGAATAGTTTTGCGTATTGATATTGATCGGCTTGGCGACTTTCATGCCCAGCGTCTTGGCGACGGCCTCGGCCTTTTCCTTCGACGCCGTGGCGGCCATGTCGCGCGCCTTATCGCGGTGCTTGCGCAGTTCGGTCGTCACGAATTGAATATTGTCGATGCGGTTGACGCCAAGTTGCAGCGCCTTCGTCACCAGGTCTTCGTATTTGGTAATGTCTTTCAGGCAGATCTGCACGCCCTTGCGCACGGTGTAATAAGTGATTTCAAGCGGGCTGCACTTGCCGGAGAGCTCGTCATCGTAATGGCAGTTGCGGTATTGCGGCTCCACCGTCACGAAATCGGTCTGCACGTGCCGCGCCTCCACGCCCAGTTCCTTGGTGGCGTATTCGACCAGCGCCTTCACCGCCGCATCGTTTTTCGACTTGGTGTCGATCAGGTCGCGGCCGCGGTTTTCGGCGGTCATGGCCAGC
>JBGGMV010000078.1:0-61685 GCA_041287865.1 Alphaproteobacteria bacterium
GTTCCTGCAGCGCGCCCATGTCGGTTGCGAGGGTGGGCTGGTAACCCACGGCGGAAGGAATACGGCCAAGCAGAGCCGACACTTCAGCGCCCGCCTGCGTAAAGCGGAAGATGTTGTCGACGAAGAACAAAACGTCCTGGCCTTCTTCATCGCGGAAGTATTCTGCGAGGGTGAGGCCGGTGAGGCCCACGCGGGAGCGGGCACCGGGGGGTTCGTTCATCTGGCCGTACACAAGCGCCACTTTGGAGCCCGCTTCGCCCAGCTTGATAACGCCACCTTCGATCATTTCGTGGTAAAGGTCGTTGCCTTCGCGGGTACGTTCGCCCACGCCGGCGAAGACCGACACGCCGCCGTGGTTCATAGCGACGTTGTTGATGAGTTCCATGATGGTGACGGTTTTGCCCACGCCGGCGCCGCCGAAGAGGCCGATTTTACCGCCTTTGGCGTAGGGTGCGAGCAGGTCGACGACCTTGATGCCCGTGACCAGCATCTGCGTTTCCGTCGACTGGTCGACGAATTCGGGCGCTTTGCGGTGAATGGGGAAGTGGACTTTCGAATTCACGGGGCCGCGTTCGTCGATGGGTTCGCCCACGACGTTGATGATGCGGCCCAGCGTTTCGGGACCGACCGGCACGGTGATGGGGGCGCCGGTGTCGGTGACAGCCTGGCCGCGGACGAGACCTTCGGTTGCGTCCATGGCGATGGCGCGCACGGTGTTTTCACCAAGGTGCTGCGCGACTTCGAGTACAAGCGTCTTGCCGTCGTTGTCGAGCGTGAGCGCGCCCAGAATGGGGGGCAGCTTGCCGTCGAATTGCACGTCCACCACGGCGCCCAGCACCTGCGTGACCTTGCCGACGTTACCTTTGTTGTTGCTTGCGAGCTTGACCATGTTTCTTCTCTCCTCTTAACTTTTCTTTTTCTGTTCGGCGTCGATCAGCTCGAGCGCCTTGATGCGGATGTTCTGCGGCTGCCTGATGTCACTGACGGCCGAAGCATTGCCGCCGATGCCGTTGATGATGCGGCGCGTAGTCAGCGCCATCACCGTCGTCGCCTTGATGATCGCGGCGCTGCCGAGAAGCCATGCCGCCCAGAGCAGCAACACGCCGCCGCCCACGTAAAACGGCGTTTTAATCTCGACCGGCACCGGCATAATCTCCGGCGTGGCGGCGAAGAGCGCGCCCAGGCCCGCGACGATAAAGCCCGGCACGAAAACAAACGGGTGCACGAGGCCGGTCTCCACGACCTGCTCGTCCTTTACCAGGTTGTTTTCGATGTAACCCATGCCTTATACCGCCTCCGCGCCCGAGATGATCTCGATCAGCTCTTTGGTGATGTAGGCCTGACGGGCGCGGTTGTAGCGCAGCGTCAGCTTGGCGATCATGTCGCCGGCGTTGCGCGTTGCGTTGTCCATCGCCGTCATGCGCGCGGCCTGTTCGCCCGCGGCGCTGTCCAGCAGCGCGCGGAAGACCTGAATCGACAGGTTGCGCGGCAGCAGGCTTTGCAGGATTTCTTCTTCCTCGGGCTCGAATTCGTAAGGCGTCTTCGGGCCGGAGGCGGCGGCAGCCGTGGCTTCCACCGATTTCGGCACCGCCGGCACGGGGATGAGCTGCTGCGCCGTCGGGATCTGCGTGATCACCGACTTGAACTTGTTGTAAATCACGGTGCAGACATCGAATTCGCGGCGCGACGCGAGGTCGAGCACGAAATCGGTCACCGACTGCGCTTCCGAGAAGGACAGGCGCTTGCGGCCCAGGCCTTCGAAGCTCTGGATGATCTTGTCGGGATGGTCGCGCTTCAGCGTGTCGCGTGCCTTGCGGCCCACGGTCACGATTTTGACAGTTTTGCCGGCATCGGTCAGGCGCTTGATTTCCTGACGCGCGAGGCGTGCGACAAAGGCGTTGAAACCGCCGCAAAGACCGCGGTCCGACGTCACGACGAGGAGCAGGTGAACATCCTGCTTGCCCGTGCCGCCCAGCAGGAACGGCGAGGACGAGCTGATGTCGATATTGTCCATCAGGCGGGACAGCATCGCGCCCATGCGCTCGGCATAGGGGCGGCTGGCTTCGGCCTGCAGCTGTGCACGGCGCAATTTCGAGGCCGCGACCATTTTCATGGCCGAGGTGATCTTGCGCGTGGATTTCACGCTGGCGATCCTTGTGCGATAGTCCTTGAGGCTTGGCATTGTCCCCTACCCCTTACGCTGCCTTCTTGCCGGCGAAGCTCTCGACGAAATCGCCCACAAACTTCTGCAGTGCGGCTTTCGTCTCGTCCGAAATTTTCTGTTCTTCGCGGATGGTTTTCAGCAAGCCCGCGCCCGTCGAGCGCAGCGCCTGCAGGTATTGCGCTTCAAAGGCGTTGACGTCTTTCGTCGCGATGCCGTCGAGGTAGCCGTTCACGCCGGCGAAGATCACCGCAACCTGTTCTTCCATGGCAAGCGGGCTGAACTGCGGTTGTTTCAGCAATTCAGTCAGGCGCGCGCCGCGGGCGAGCAGTTTTTGGGTGGAGGCGTCGAGGTCGGACGCGAACTGGGCGAAGGCTTCCATCTCGCGGAACTGCGCGAGCTCGAGTTTAATGGAGCCTGCGACCTGCTTCATCGCTTTCGTCTGTGCGGCCGAACCCACGCGGGAGACGGAGAGACCGACCGAAATGGCCGGGCGCACGCCTTTGTAGAAGAGCGAGGTTTCAAGGAAGATCTGGCCGTCGGTGATCGAAATCACGTTCGTCGGAATGTAAGCGGACACGTCGCCGGCCTGCGTTTCGATGACGGGCAGCGCGGTCAGCGAGCCCGAGCCGAGGTCGTCGGACAGTTTCGCAGCGCGTTCCAGCAGGCGGCTGTGGAGATAGAACACGTCGCCGGGATAAGCTTCGCGGCCGGGCGGACGGCGCAGCAGCAGCGACATCTGGCGGTAAGCGACGGCCTGTTTCGACAGGTCATCGTACACCAGCAGCGCGTGCATGCCGTTGTCGCGGAAGAATTCGCCCATCGTGCAGCCCGTGTAGGGCGCGAGGTACTGGAGCGGAGCGGGTTCGGAGGCGGTGGAAGCCACGACGATGGAATATTCCATCGCGCCGTTGTCTTCCAGCGTCTTGACGAGCTGCGCCACGGTCGAGCGCTTCTGGCCGACGGCGACGTAGATGCAATAGAGTTTTTTCTTCTCGTCGCCCGACTTGTTGATTTCTTTCTGGTTCAGGATGGTGTCGATGGCAATCGCGGTCTTGCCGGTCTGGCGGTCGCCGATGATCAGTTCGCGCTGGCCACGGCCAATCGGAACCAGAGCATCAAGAGCCTTCAGGCCGGTCTGCATGGGTTCATGCACCGATTTGCGGGCGATGATGCCGGGCGCCTTGACGTCGACGCGGCGCATTTCGGAGGATTTGATCGGGCCTTTGCCGTCGATCGGGTTGCCGAGAGCGTCAACGACGCGGCCCAGCAGGCCCTTGCCGACGGGAACCGACACGATTTCGCCGGTCTGGCGCACGGTGTCGCCTTCTTTAATGTCGCGGTCTTCGCCGAAGATCACGACGCCGACGTTGTCGTTTTCGAGGTTGAGGGCCATGCCTTTTACGCCGTTCGAGAATTCGACCAGCTCGCCCATCTTCACTTTGTCGAGGCCGTAAACGCGCGCCACGCCGTCACCGACCGACACGACCTGCCCGACTTCTGCGACGTCGGCCTCTGCGCCGAACTTCGAGATCTGGTTTTTCAGGATGGAGGAAATTTCTGCTGCGCGGATTTCCATGGTTTAAGCTACCTCTTTCATTTTGGCTTTGTCGGATGATTCATTGGTGTTTTTAAGAGCGCGGTGCAGGCGATCAAGCTTCGTGCGCACCGAGCTGTCGATGAGCTTGGAGCCCACCTTGATGATAAGACCGCCCATGATCTCGGGGTCGATGTTCAGCTGGACTTTCACGGCCTTGCCGAGTTGTTTGCTGAGCGTGGCGGAGATGGAGGCGATCTGCGTCTGGTCGAGCGCCTGCGCTGCCGTCACATGCGCCGTCACTTCGCCTTTGTGGGCGGAGAGCAGTTCCTGCACGGCGGCCACGATATCGGGCAGCGCGGCAAGGCGGCGTTTCTGCGCGAGCAGGCCGAGGAACTGGCCGGCAAGCGGCGAGACCTTCAACTGCTTCACCAGCGCCTCAAGCGCTTCGGCCTGCTGGCTGCGGCGCAGGATGGGGTTGTTGATGAACGCGGAGAATTGCGCACCGGAGAGCGCCTCGGCGATCGAAAGGAAATCGGCGGCGGCCTGTTCAACCTGCCCCTGCTCTTTCGCGAGATCGAAAAAGGCGGTCGCGTAGCGCCTTGCGATGTCCTGGGTTCCTGCTTTGGAAGCCAATTGTACCCCCTTAAATCCTGTAACCGTCCCTGCATATACCTTGGTAAGCACCCTAGTATATATAGTCATTCCGGAGCCGGATTTAGCATGACTCGCGCAAGCTTTGCAAACTGATTCAATGAGCGCGATGTTTCATTTTACGTATTACTGCGCGGCTTCCAGCACCGGCTTGATTTTGGCCGTCATTTCATCGGCGGTTTCCGACATCTTGATGACTTCCTTCACCTGCCCTTCGGGCGTGGTGAAATAGGTAAAGCCCGAATGGTCCATCAGGTAATGGCCGGGTGTCGCTTCATCGCCCTTGGCGGCATAGACCTTGAAGGCCGCAATCGCCGCCTTCACCTGATCCTCCGTGCCCGTCAGGCCGACGATGGATTTGTCGAACTTGGCCACATATTCCTTCATCGCGGCGGCAGTGTCGCGCGCGGGGTCGACGGTGATGAAAAGCACCTGTGCCTTCGCGGCGTCGGCGCCCAGTTTTTCCAGCACCACGCCGAATTTTTCCAGCGCCGTCGGGCAGATATCGGGGCAGTTGGTAAAGCCGAAGAATACCAGCAGGTATTTGCCGGGCCATGATTTTTCCGTCACCGCAACGCCGTTATGGTCGGTGAGCAGGAAAGACACGGAAACAGCGGGCGCGGGAGAGGCCGCGTCCGGCTTTGTTTCGGGGGCCTTGACCACAACTGCGGCAGGTTCCTCGACCGGCGTATCCCCGCCCAGCGGCGTGATGACCGGCGTGGGGTCGGGATCGGTCAGGCTCTGCGTGACCATTTTTTCTTCCACCTGCACCGGCGCATCGGGCGTGGCTGTTGCCGTGACGGCGGGGGGCGTCTTCGTCGTGCGCGGCTTCTTCAGCGTCGCGGCAATGCCGCCCAGGCCAAAGCCCAGGACCATCAGCAACAGGATCTTGATGAAATTCTTCATGGTGATTCCGCCTCGCGTTGTTTCGCCCTGAATATAGAGGAAACGGGGGGATGTTCAATATGGGACGGAATACATAATTCCGCCTCAGGGCGCGGGCAGTTTTCGCTTCAGCTCGATGGGCTTGCCGATTTCGATATCGTCCTTTGTGGTGACGGCGGCAGAGAAATCCTGTGCGGGCTTCGACGGCGTGCCAGCGGGGCCCTCGTCGGGCATATTGTCCATCATCAGTTTCAGCATTTTCAGTTTAATGCGGTCGTCGATGAAATGGTTGCTGTTTTTCTGCATGACGCCCAGCGCGAAATTGCCCTGCCCGTCCTTGGCCAGCGGGTCGCCGCCCTTTGCCAGCAGGTATTCGAGTTTTTCGACATCGTTCGTGCCATAGCGGCTGTCGAGCTGCTGGGCTTCGCGCAGCAGCACTGTCGCGCCGTCCGCGCCGGCGGCGTTGATGTCCGCGCCCTTGGCCAGCAGGTAGTCGAAAATCGCCTTGTCGTAGTTGTTGTAGACGAAATGCACGGTGTGGACGTCGTTGCCGTTGCCGTCGGCCTGTCTGCGCGTGACGTTGACATTCGCGCCGCCCTGCTCCACCGCCAGCTTCACGACGCCGATTGCTTTCTTTTGCACGGCGGCGAAAAGCAGCAGGTCGGCCGATCCGCCCTGTTTCAGCGCCAGTTGCAGCACATCGGGCAACAGCTTCGCCAGCAGCCCGTTGTTATCGGCGGCGGCGCGCTGGATGAAGGTATCGGGCGTCGCGCCCTTTTTCAGCGCCGCGCGCATGGCGTCCTGGTCGTGCTGGATGAGCGACAGCCGCATCACTTCATCGAGCGCTTTTTTCTGGTCGTTATCGAGGCTCACAGGTTCAGCCCTCCGCCGCCGGGCCTTTTCTTCAGCTCGATGGGCTTGCTGACCTCGATCGCGTCTTTCGTGGATACCTGGTTGAAATCGCCTGCGGGCGTCGCGGGCGCGTTTTTGGCGCTCATCGCTTTCAGCATCAGCTTGGTCAGCTCCGTCCTGTCGGCACTGGTGATCTTGCTGTTGTTGCCCAGCATCTGCATCGGCGTCTTGCCATTATCGCAGGCGGCCAGCGGGTTCGCGCCGTTGGCGATGAACCATTCGATGGACGCGCGGGTGCCACGCGCGGCGGCCCAGTGCAGCGCCGTCTTATTCTCGTTTGCGGTGGCGTCGATATTCACCCCCTTGGCCACCAGCGCGTCGCCGACCTCGGAATTGAAATTCTCGCACAGCCAGTACACGGCGGGGAAAATGCCGGAACTGTCGACGGTGCTCAGCCAGCCGCTCTTCTTCGCGTCAGGGTCAGCGCCCTTGTCGAGCGCCAGTTTCACCCAGTCCTTCTCGCGCTTCTCGATGCCGGTGAACAGCAGGATCCCGACCTCCGCGCCATTGTCGACGGCAAGGCCCATCATCTCCATGTCGTTGGACGACATAGCGAGACGCAACGCCTCGTTCAGGGCGTTTTTCTGTTCGGGTAGGAGCGGTCCGGTCAAAGTAATGGCCTGCCTTTGGTTAAAACGTTGAAGTGTTTGAATTTATCATAATCATGGGCTGCGAGTCAATCGCGATGAAGGCAATCAACTAATTGATATTTAAAGATAAAATCACACTTGAAGGCTTGGAACGCTCATGATAGCCTGATTGCCATAACCTTAGGCGGGTATATGTTGAAGAAGCTGGCATCCCTGACCACCATCGCAAAAGAGTTTTTCACCCGCCGCAACCCGCGGGCGCAAAACCTGAAACCCTATTACCGCATGATCTCCGTCGGCGCCTCGATGCTCGAAGAAGGCAAGTGGGAGGTCGATTTCTTCCTCTCCGGTTCCGCGAAAAACCCGCATGCCTTTTGCCCTCTCTCCCCGCGCAGGATTTCAGAGGTGTTGAAGAAGCACCTCGGCGAAGACGCGCCGGCATTGCAGCAGCACGACCGCAATCATTTTATCCTGCTGGCCGCCAACCGGCAGAAGGCGCGGCATCTGGCTATGCGGCTTGTGCATATCTTCGGTCAGGAAGGCATTCCGCCGATGGTTGATGAAATGCACCGTTTCAAACCGAAGCCCTGATGGAACTTTGCCGCAGCGCTGCGTGTTAATGTTTCTTGGTGCGCGATTTCACATTCCGACAAATGACAAATCCAGCGTTCCCAGCGCCTTGCGCCCTCTTGCTTCTGTGGAAAACATGACGCATACTGCGCTCATCTTTCACACTTGAGTCGCTATTTTTTCCGGAGGCAATCACCATGCCGCAACCGAACCGCAAACTCAAAACCGCCCACGACCAGGCCCTCGCCGGCAGCGCTTACTATACCGTCTTCAGCATCGGTGAAGCACCCGACGCGCCCGGCAAATGGGATGTGCTCTTCTTCGTCTCGGGATCGAAAACCGATGTCGACGCGCCCTGCCCGCTGTCCGACCGCGCGATCAAGCACCTGCTGCTGCTCAACTACGCCTTCACGCCCGACCGCCCCGAAATTTCCTGCGGCGAAGGGAAGAACCTGCACCTGCTGCGCTGCGATTCAAAGGAACGCGCGGAGCGTGCGGCATCGGAACTGGTTTACATTTTGCAGGACGCCGGCATCGACCCGATGACCGAACAGCTCCGCAAGTTTGTCCCCATGGCCCCCGAAACCTCGAAACCCAAATTCGAGCCGCCGAAAAATCCGCCGGGACATTTTTTCTACCGGTTCTGAAACCTTATTCCGCCATCGCCTTCAGCGAGATTTCGTTATCCGTCACCATGTAACCGTCCGGCGGCGCCTGCGGCGTGCGGGCGATGCAGCGCACGGAAAAATTTTCTCCCGCCGACGAAGGCACATAGCCGCGTGCGGAGGGGATAACGAAATCCGGCGGCATCTTCTGCCATGTCAGCCATTTGTGCTTCGCGCCGCTGTCGACCTTCAGGATACCGTTGACTTTGGAGAGATCGAATTCCTGCGCGGTGGGCAGCGCCCAGGCGCCAACGGGCGTTTCTTTTTCGCACAGCGATTTGGCAAGATCGAGATCTTCCTGCCCCATGCCGGAAAGCTCGACGTCGAGCTTCGGGCCCCAGGCCATCGCGGACCCGGCATCGACCCATACCTTCCTGCCTTCAAACGACACCTCGACCCAATCGCGCCGCGACGGCGAGGACAGGGGATCAAGCGGGTCGGCCGGTATCGTCAGGGCTTCGTGCGAGGGGTAAATATCCAGCGCCTGCCTGAAGCGAGATGACTCGCTCTGTGCTGTTTCGACAGCCGGCGGCGAGGCGGCGATAACAGGAGCCTCGACAGGCGCATCTGCAACACGCGTTGCAACGGGCGCAGGCTCCGGCACATAGTCCGTGCCCGTCAGCCGCGTGATCAGCAAGCCCCCGCCCGGCACGGGGAAGCAGAGCACGCAGATCATCAAAATCAACACAACTGCCGCGACTTGCGCGCCGAACGAACCTTTGCCCTTATCCGCCATTATTTCGGGGCAAGGCGCACGGCGCCGTCAAGGCGGATGGTCTCGCCGTTGATCATCGCGTTGTCGATGATATGCAGCGCGAGTTTGGAGAATTCTTCCGGCAGGCCCAAACGTTTCGGGAAGAGCGTCGTGGCAATCAAACTATCCTGCACTTCCTTGGGCATGCCGAGCAGCATTGGCGTGCCGATCAGGCCGGGCGCGATGGTGACGACGCGCACGCCGAATTTCGCAAGCTCGCGCGCGGCGGGAAGCGTCATGCCGACCACGCCGCCCTTGGATGCCGAATAAGCCGCCTGCCCGATCTGCCCTTCATAGGCCGCGACCGATGCGGTGTTGATGATCACGCCGCGCTCGCCTGTTTCATTCAGCGGCTCCAGCGTAGACATCTCCGCAGCCGCAAGGCGCAGCATGTTGAAGGTGCCAATCAGGTTCACGGTGATGGTCTTGGTGAAAAGGCCGAGGTCATGCGGGCCGTCCTTGCCCACCACGCGCGCACCCGGCGCGATGCCTGCGCAGTTCATCAGCACACGGACGGGACCGTTCTTGGCCTTCGCGGCCTCCAGAGCGGCCTTGGCCGAGGCTTCGTTCGTCACATCGCATTCAAGCCCGATGCCGCCGATTTCCTTCGCCACCGCCTCGACATTTGCCTTGTTGATGTCGAGCACCGCGACCTTCGCGCCGGCCTTGGCCATATGCCGCGCTGTTTCCGCGCCCATGCCCGAACCGCCGCCCGTGACGACTACCGCTAAGCCTTTGATATCCATAACCTTACTCCTGTTGGAATTGCTGACGCATCTTAGCCTGCCGCACGACTTGGGCAACAGGGAAATATTTGACATAATGCAGTTTTTCGGGGTATAGTCGGGAGCGTTTTTATAATGAAAAGGGACTTTCCATGGCCGCGTCGCCCGACCAGAGACCGCTCACCCTCGTCACGGTTTTCAACAGCCGCGAACCGCAGAAACAATACGGCTGGCAGAAAGTCGACGACACGACAGTGCTGGAGCGCAAGAAAATCCCCTACTACGCGACATGGTTCGATAGCGACATCTACGCGCTGCAAGTGACCGTCTACGACTTTTTGAAGTTCGAAGTGACGACAATGATCCAGCGCGAAGACCGCATTAAGGGCAATGATAAGGAGAGCCCGGATCCCCAAACCTACGTGAAATCCTTCTCCGAAGTGGAAGGCAAGCAGGCCATCCGCGACGCCCACCGCGCGCTGACAGAGCTCAAGGGAAACCCGCCGCCGCTCGAGGAAATCTACGGCCTCGACATGGTCTTGAAAAAAGACGTCTCCGTCTCCAGCCCTATCCGCTTGAAATCGCAGCCGCCGCAGTAATTTATTTTATGAAAATAGGCGGAATCCGCTTGGGTTGACATAAGCTTCTCCTGTGCTAGTTTGGCGATACCCATAACACAGCGAGACCGCCATGGCCGACCCCGGCAAGAAAAAGCTCAAGCTCGTCGACGATTTCGAGACCGCCTCGTGGCGCATGGAAGGCTGGCAGAAGGTCGACGATGACACCGTGCTTCACCGCCGCCGCATTCCGGTGACGGGCGACCGCAACGGCATCATGCTGCAGATTTTCGATTTCAATACGTTCCAGCTGACGACGATCTTCGACCTCAAGGGCTACAACACCGGCGAGCTTTCGGGCTCGATGCAGGTGATCCCCTTCAGCCAGATCGAGAACAAGCAGGCGCTGAAAGACGCGCATCAGGCCCTGACCGACCTGAAAGGCAATCCGCCGCATATCGATATCGTGCTGGGCGTGGATGTCACGCTGGACAAGAACGTTACCGTGCGCGGGCCCATCAAACTGCGGGGTAACGAGCCGTGAGCGACGATACGCGCCCCCTGAAACTGGTGAAGGAATTCAGCAAGGCCAATGCGCTCGAGCAGTACGGCTGGCAGTACATGGACGATACCACGGTGCTGGAGCGCAAGAAGCTTCCCATCCTTTTCTACACCAATACCGACGCCGAACGCTGGGGCGTGATCGTCACCGTTTACGACTTCAACAGCTTCCAGAGCATCACTTACGTGCAGCACGCCTATGACAACGAGGCCAAGACGCCCAGCGTCTTCCGCACGCACTTTTCCGAGATCGAGAACAAGCAATGCATCCTCGACGCCCACCGCGCGCTGAGGGAGCTCGGCGGCAACCCGCCCTCGCTCGATGAGGTGCAGGGCATGCTGCAGCTCGACAAGGACATGAAGGTGCGCGGCCCCCTGAAACTGAAGGGCAGCGAGCCATAATCCGCCGTTTGGACTTCCCTTTTTCCTTCTGCTAGCATGAAAGGCAAAAGGGGGACCTCCGCATGTCACAAGAATCCTACAAAATGCCCGAAGGCGTTTGCGCCATCCTGATCATCTGCGGCGCGGTGCTGCTGGGCGCAGGGATGATCACGCTGCTCTATGCCGCCGTGACGGTCTATCAGGTGATGCACAACCCCGCCGATGTTCCTTTCGTGCATATGCTGCAAGAAAAAATCACGCTGACCGACCTGGGTTTCTCCGGCAAGTCGGGCACCAATGAATTCGAGTTCAAGAGCACGGAGCCCGTGCGTTATATCCTTTTCTTCTGGCTGGGGCTGCTGGCGCTCAGCATCATGGTGCGCATCTTCAGCGGTCTTGTCACCACCGGCGGCACGCTGATGAGGCTGGGCGCCGAGGGCCGCGGTGAACGGCGGCCGGACAAGCCCGACATGGTCGCCTGAGAGGCTGCGTCATGCTAAAGCGTATTTTCTTCGCCGCCCTGTTCATCGCTATCTGGCTGCCCTGCCTGCTGTTCACCATCACCAATGCGACTACGCAATCGCCCCTGCCGCCCGTGGCCGAGATGAACGGGCCGCATGACTGGAAATACAGCGCGCGCAGCTTTGACCTTGTGGGCCTGACGCCGCATCTCTACCTGCACGGCATGCTGGGCAAAGACGGCAGTGGCGAGGCCTTCACGCTCGACGCCGATGTCATCGAATGGATGTATAGCGGGAAGGGCCGCAGCAGCCGCCATAAAGTCAAGAAAGGCCCTGTTTTCT
The DNA here is from genome assembly GCA_041287865.1 of Alphaproteobacteria bacterium. Taxonomy (GTDB): domain Bacteria; phylum Pseudomonadota; class Alphaproteobacteria; order Micavibrionales; family UBA2020; genus JAPWJZ01. Next base: position 11,756 of record JBGGMV010000078.1, read on the forward strand.
CAACCAACATTTCGGAACGTCCCTGGGTAAGCCAGTGGGATATCGACCACGACGCTTCGATGCGTTTCACGCTTGGCGGCCTGCGCTTCAACTGGCATTTCCTGATGGGATTGTTCATGACCATCTTGCTGCCGCCGCTCTTCCTGCTCTGGCAGCTGGCGGAGGATGTGGCGATTTCGACGCCGCAGGAACGCAAGCAACGCGACGAAAACTTCCTTGCGCTGGTCAAGGCCGTGGAGGCCCGCGCCAAGGGCGACCCGGAATGGCTGAAGCGCCGCACGCTGCGTCTTGCGCTGCTGGGCTATGGCGTCATTTTAGGTAGTATCCTACTGATGATCCCCGTCGGCCTCGGCCTTGGTGCCGCCGTGCTGGTGCTGACGGGCGGCAATGCGGCGGCGGCGAAGCTGGCCTTCGTGCTGGCCGCCGTGCCCATCGGTTTCGCCTTCATACTGGCGAAATCGCTGCTCATGCCGCGTTACGACATGCCGGGCGTGGAAATAAGGCAACAGGACGCACCCGCGCTTTTCGACTTCCTGAACCATATCATCAAGGAAGCCAAAGGCCCCCGCTTTGCGCGCGTCTATATCAGCAACGAAATGAACGCCAGCGTGTCGCGCCATACGGGCCTGCTGGGCTTCTTCGGCTTCGGCCCCGTGCTGCTCACCCTCGGCCTGCCGCTGATGCAGGCGGTAACGAAGGAACAGCTGGGCGGCGTGATCGGCCATGAATACGGCCATGTCGCCGCGAAAGACAACGCGCTCGGCCAGTGGATTTACCGCATCCGCAACAGCTGGATGGTGCTGGAGGAACGCCTGCAGCTGGAACAGCTCTGGTACACGCTGAAGCTGAACCGTTTCTACAGCTGGTTCATCGCCGTTTTCAGCGCCTATAGTTTTACTTTATCCCGCAAATGCGAATACGAAGCCGACGCCTTCGCCGCAAAACTGGCGGGGCCGCAGGTGACCGCCGCCGCGCTCTCCACCATCGCCGTGCGCGCCGACGAAGGCGGGGATAAATACTGGCGTGATGTCTGGAAGCTTGCCGAAAGCTCGCCCGATATCTCGGGCGCAAAGCCCTATAGCCGCATGGCGCAGCATTTCGCAACGCAGCGCGAGCGCGGCGAGATTGTCGCAGCCATCCTGCGCGAAAAAACCGGCTATGCCAGCACCCACCCCTCGACGCTCGACCGCGTGGCGGCGCTGGGGCAGAGCTTCGCCGAACCCGCGCCGCTCGAACGCAGCGCCGCGCGCGAGCTTCTGGGCCCGCTGGAAGAACAACTGGCCCAGCGCTTCGACACCGAATGGGAACAGGCGGCAAGCGAGCAGTGGAAATTCGTCCATGAAGATTTCCTCGCGCTCAGGGCGCGCCTTGCCGAGCTGAAGGCAAAACCAGTGGACAGCCTTACGCGCGAGGAATTGACCGTGCTGGCCAATGCCGCCGGCAACCTGCGCGAGGACGAAACGATCATATTGGCCAGCGAGGAAATGCTGCGGCGCGCGCCGGACGACACCGAAGCGCGGCTCAATATCGCCATACTGAAGCTCGAAAAAGGCGATGAAAGTATGCTGAGGGAGCTGGAGGAAGTGGCGAAACGCGACCCACAGCTGCTGCTCCCCGCCTGCAGCCAGGCGCTGGCGTACCTGCATAAAAACAACCGCGCCGACGACGCCAAACCATTTGAAGACAGGCTGTCGGCCTGGGAATACGAACGCGAGGCGGCGGCACAGGAACGCGGCCTTGTACTGTGGAAAGATAACTGGCTGCCGCACGGCCTGCCCGCCGACACGACCGCGCGTCTTGCCGAATACTGCGCACAGTTTAAATCGCTGCACACCGTTTACCTTGCGCAGAAAAAAGTCGCCTATATGCCGGAGTATCCGTCCTACCTGGTCGCCTTCCGCCTGCGTTACCAGCCCTTCAAGTCGCAGAAAAAACTGCAGGAGGAGATCAACGCCTTCTTCGCCCATTCGGGGCTGGACGGCAGCTATGTCTTCATCGAGGCGACGGGCATCAAGGATCTGGAAGGAAAGCTGAAAAAGATCGCGGGCGCGCAGATTTATTCGGTGAAGAAATAACCCCTATTCAGAAACCGTGACGCCCATCTGGTAGAGGTTCTCGCGCCGCTTGGGGCACCAGCCGGTCTTGGTTTTCGTGACCGTCATCTTCATCGCCTTGCCGCTGGGCAGGCTGATGTTCTGCACCGTTACGCCCTCGCGCCACGCGCGGTAATTCGTTCCGGCCCTTTGCATCGAGCTGACAAGATAGGCCTGGTCGGCGGCGCTCATCGCTTGCGATTGTTGCTGCTGCGGCTGCGCCACCGCCTGTTTAGCGGCGGCGGGTTTCCACGATGGCAGGGGCATGCCGCTGTAGCGGTAATAACCGCCCAGCGCCAGCACAAACACCATGAAAAAGATGAGCTTCCCCGACATATCTTTATTTTAAAGCAGGGACGCTAATAAATTGTTAACTGCCCTTTTTGGGCGTTGCGGGCGCGGTTTTGGGCTTTTTCTTTTCCGGCGTTTTCTCGCCTTTTTCCTTCAGATAGGCCTCGACCATCGCGTTATCGATGTCGCGGAAATAGCACATCGGCGGATTGGGCGACCAGGGCTTGGAATAGGCGCTGGCGCCGCGGCAGAAAAGCCCGTCCTTGTTCTGGCTATAGGGACAGGGGCAGGAGCCCTTGTAAGCCTCGATCGATTTCTTGATCATCTCGCGCTTGGTCTTCGCGTGCGGGCCGTCCGATGGCGTATCTGCGGCATAGGCGGGCACGGCAAAAACAAGAACGGCCAGAAGGGCAAGGCAGAGGGCAATCTTTTTCATGGGCGGTTCCTTTCTTTCCGGACGCGGAATGTTTGAATGTATTGTCACCTGCGGGCCCGAACCCGGGGACGTAATTATATTATAGCGCAAAAATTCGCGGCGTTCAAACCGGTGCAAAAAGCCCGAAAAATCATTGCTTTTTACGCCGGCGCTTCTCGAAGAAACCGGCAACGTAAGCCGTCGCAAACATGACCAGCAGGCAGGGGATCAGCACTACTGTCAGGAGCCTCGCCGCCCCCGGGCCGCCGTTGAGCGCCGACTTTACGCACCATTTCAGCCCTTCTATCCGGTTTTGCGGCACGCCCTCGCCCCACCAATAACTGATGGCAAGATTATGCTGCGCATTGATGATGCCCACATCGTGCAGAAACTCGCCTTTGTTTTCCTGCGTGGCGGCCCTGCTCCACATCTTCACCGCTTCCGCCTCGTCCTGCTGTACGCACCAGCCTCTGGTAAGCATCGCTCCATAGAATACCAGCCCGTGCGTATTGTCCTGCGCGGCCGACTTCCGCGCGAATTCCGCGCCCTGGCTGCAATGCTCTTTCATGAGATAGATGTTCGCCAGCAGATAATATGCGTGCCCGTTGTTCTGCTCTGCCGCCAGACGCGCCAGCCGGTAACCCTCCGCTAAATCAAGCTTCTGGCCGCCGGTGCCGAACAGATAGCTATTCGCAAGAAAGGCCTGCCCCTCCGCGTCGCCCTGATCCGCCTTTACCCGTGCCGCGATCAAATCCTTCGGCCCGATGATCTTGTCGCCCTTGAATTGCGCGTAAAACACAAGAAGCAGCAGAGAGAATACCAGCTCGACAAGCAAGAACTTGGCCCCGGGACGCGACAAAAAATCTCGAAAAAATTTCATCAGGACAAAACGGCTGGAGTGAATCTTTTGTGAAAAGTGGCGTCTCCGGCGGGATTTGAACCTGCGACCCTCAGTTTAGGAAACTGATGCTCTATCCAGCTGAGCTACGGAGACGTAATTATATTATACCCCAAAAATCCGGGGTATTCAAACTGCCCTGAAATAGCGGGAATTAGCGTCCGGGACCGCGAGGACCGCGATGGTCGCGGTCACCGCCACGGTGGTCACCACCGCGATGATCGCCGCCGCGATGGTCGTTGCCGCGGTTATTGTCCCAGCGGCCGCGGTCATTGCCGCGATGGCCGTCATGATGGCCGCCGCCGATGATGATCGGGGGCAGCAGGATCGCGGGGCCGTGCACATGGCGCGGCGGATAATAGACCGGCGGATAGTTGGGATAGGTCGGATAGGTGTAGATGCCGAAGGGCATCTGCATCTGTGTCAGCGCCATCTGCGTGTCCATGCTGGCGTCGTTGCCCTTGTTGATCAGGTACTGGTTAAGCTGGGCGCGATCTCTCAGGTTATAAACCCCGCGCACAGTGGCCTGGCCGTTATAAACGCTGAATTCAAGGCCGATGCGCTCGCCGGTCAGGGGGCTGACGCGGTCGGTATAGCCCGCGCCGACATTGCGGAAGACGCGCTCGGCGCCGAAGGTATAGGCGACGTCGTTGACGCCTTCCTGCGAAACCGAGACGTTATAGCGCGAGGGTGTAAGCTCTTGGCTGACCGCGACGTTCGGATTGGCGGGAACCGTCTGCGCATTCGCCGTGCCCACGCCAACGAAGGCGGAAGCGGCGAGAGTGAAGGTCAAGGCGAGCTTCTTGAGCATTTTCATTTGGGTAAACCCTTTTCCTGTATAAACAGCTATGTCCTGATGCTGAGCATTTATATACCTGCTCTGGAAAACCGTCAATATGGTTTTATGGTAATATAATTGCAGCGTATAACTGTTATATCACAATGGCTTAGGTGGCTTGATTTTGGCCGTCGGCACGGCCGCTGACGCAAAAGGGGCCGGCGGGCCGTCCTGCCCGTATTTTGCCAGGTCCTGCAGCAGGTGGCGCATCGAATAGGCAGGGGTATAGCCGGGCAGTTTTTCACTGTCGGGAATATCGAGCACGCGGGGCTTTTTGCTGATGTCGAGCCCATGCTGCTTGGCCAGATCGACCGAGGCCGGATAATATTTGGCGAAGGTCGAACCCGCACCGTCCTTGTCCCAATTTTTTAGATCTTCTGCACTGTAATCGTAAGCACCGTCGATGGGATAGACGGGGTTTTTGAGGCGCTGGCCGCTTTCCATCAGCTTCACGGCGGCGAGCGTCGCGGATTTCACGTCATCGACATGCACCGCGCCCCGCTGGAACCACGCGGCCCATTCGATGAAGTTTTTATATACCGCCTTGTTCCACGGCGGAATAAAGGCGCGCGGGCGTAAACTTACGACACCCATGTTATGGCGTTCGGAATAAGCGCGGCACATTTCCTCGCCCAGAATTTTGGTATGGCCATAGACGCCGTTCTTGTCGTTCACGCTGGTGGAGGAGATAAAGATGAATTTCTTTGCGCCCGCGATGGCCGCTTCCTCCAGCGTGTTGAAGGTGCCGGTGACGTTGAGGTCGTGGAAATCCTGCGGCGTTTTTGTGCCGTTCGCTTCATGAATGCCGTGCCATGCGGCGATGTGGATGACGCAATCGACTCCCTTCATCGCTTCGGCCAGCGTTTTACGGTCGAGGATCGAACCCTTTACGAATGTGCCCGCCGCCGTTTTCGGCGCGGCCATGTCGATATTGACGACGCTATGCCCTGCGGCTTCCAAATCTGTCGCCAGCAGCGTGCCGAGGTCGCCGGAACCGCCTGTCAGTAAAATGCGCATGTCACATTCCCGGCGTTTTAAGTTTCAGGGGCCGCTGCACGGTGATGGCCTGCGGCAGGGCGGGGTCGAGCGGCGCGGTTTTTTCTTCACGCGGCTGCGCCCATTTCTGGCGCAGGGTCATGTTGAGGTAGCCGGTGATAACCTCATGCCCGCATTGCTTCGACAGCTCGAGCGGGGTCAACCCGTCTTTGTCGACGCGGTGCAGGTAAGCCCCGCCGCGCGCCAGCGTGCGCGTGCAGGGCAGGTCATTGGCTTCGATCGCCAGCATCAACGCCGTGCGGCCCTTGGCATCAAGCGCATCGGGCGCAGCGCCGTCATCCAGCATGCGCTTCAGCGCATATTCGTCCTGCGCGCGCACGGCATCGTGCAGCGTGGCGTAGACTTTGCGTTTTTCGGTGTAATGCGTACCCATCGGGCTTGATCCTCTGCCGCCGTTATAACCGCTTGGATTGATTATGTCAAATATTGGTTTATCGCGGCTTTAGCGTTATATATAGGCCCCTCCTCTCCCGCTACAGGTGCAGCAATGACAGACTGGCAAAAAATCTTCGACCAAAAGGCGCAGGAATTATATCCGGCGACCGATCCCTCGCATGATTTCCTGCATATCCGCCGCGTGGTCGCAGCTGCGCTGAAATTCGCCAGGGCCGAGGGCGCGGATGAAAACGTCGTGCTTCCCGCCGCCTATTTCCACGATTTCGTCAACGTGCCGAAAAACGACCCCCGCCGCAAACAGGCCTCGACGCTGTCGGGCGAAGCGGCGGTAGAATATCTGAAAGGTATCAACTATCCCGCGCAATATCTCGACGCCATCAAACACGCGATTGCCGCACATAGTTTCAGCGCAAACATCACGCCCGAAACCATCGAGGCGAAAGTGGTGCAGGATGCCGACAGGCTGGACGGCCTTGGCGCGATCGGCATCGCGCGCTGCTTTACCGTGAGCGCCCTGCTCGCCCGCCCCTTTTACTGCGACGGCGATATCATGGCCGAACATCGCGAAGCAGATGACAAGAATTACGCCATCGATCATTTCTTCGTGAAGCTGTTCAAAACCGCAGAAACGCTGCAGACCAAAGCCGCGCGGGAGGAAGGCGCAAAACGCGTCGCCTTCATGAAGGAATACCTGTCGCAAATCGCACGCGAAGCTGCGTAATAGATTGTATTCAAACAGAATATTAGAATAATTTTGACATAATCATAGCGGAGTCATAGAGTATGCGGCACCGGCAGTGTCCCTATGGCGCGCTGACCTTTTGAAAACGCGATAAAAGGATCAGCCCCATGACAATGGCCCAGACCGCCAGCCGTGACAGCCGTAAACCCCGCACCTTTCTCCTGCGTGAGTTCGACGCACAGAAATTCAAGCGCAATATGCGCCGCGCCGATGCAGCGAAAATCAAGCAGATGGCCGCAGACACGCTGCGCCCCGCGCTGGAAGACCTGGAGCGTGCGAACGAAGCCCTCAAAGCGGAACAATTCGCCAGCCGCCGTAAAGGTGATTTAATGTCCGACGGCACTATCTTTCTGGGCGTTTCACCCAGCACGGGCGAAGAATTCTATGCGATGGGCCGCGACTGCCACCTCTACCAGAATTTCAACGGCGCCGCCGCGCATGCCAAAAAGCAGAATAACGATAAAGCGCTGGGCTATGGCGACTGGCGCGTACCGACAGTGAAAGAGCTTGCCGTCATGTACAGCCTGCAAGGCACACTCGTCGCGCTGCCGGGCATCGACACGTCAACAAGGACCGCGGCGGCTGGTACTGGGCCTCGGAAAGCCTTTCGAACAGGCTGGGCGCGGCCTTCGACTTCACCACCGGCAAGCAGGTCGAGGCTTACAAGGCCTCTGCATCTTCCGTGCGGCTGGTGCGCGGCCCGAAATAGGTATTATCGGTTGATCCTAATGACTGATTCTAAACGATAATTCATCTTTTTATTGTATTATGGAAATAAATACTCTATGATGCTTCCCCATGAACGCAAAAGACCAACAGCAACGCATCGCGGCCCTTTCTGATACTCTCGCAGTGATCGGCGCCGCGATGGACGAGAGGAACAAGGCCGCCGCCGCGTTCAACAGCCAGGCAGAGGCCTTCAGGGGCACTGTCGAAGATATTTTTGCACGCCGCGCGGAGGAAGAGACGATTGCCCAGGCCAGCCTGCGCGAGATGACCCTGTCGGAACCTGTCAGCGTGCGCAGCAGGCCGATCGCCTACAAAGGGCGGCAAGGCTTTTATAGTTTCTATTGATCGTCAGGGCTTGCGGTTCAGCAGCGTATCGGTGAACGACGCCACGACCCGTTTCGAGGTCGCGCCGCCGCCATGGCCGTCGGCAATCGCCATGAACAGGTTTTCGCCCATGTCCTTCGGCACCTTCAGCACCAGCGCCGTGATGTTATCGTGGCTGCGGCTGTGATAGGCATGTGCGGCGAAGATATCGGCGAGGCTGCCGTCCTTGCCTTCCTTGATTGCCTGTTTCAGCGTCGCCTTGTAATCATCGGGATCAAGCGAAGCGTATAAGCCATCGGACGAGACGCAGACATATACATCCTTGCCCGCATCGACGTCTTTTTTCAAATCCGCCGAAGCATATTCCGGCAGGCGGGAAATGCCCTGGATGCCGGCATCGCCGAAGGCGCGCGAAAGCTCAAGGCGCGCGTCGGCGCGGCCATTCTGGGCGACGTAGCCTCCCTCTTCCTCGATGCGTTTCTTCTCGTCAGGCAGGCGCGCGTGGTGATCGCGTGTCAGTTTGTTCGCGGTGACATCGCCGGTTTTCGGGTCATGCACAAAAACAACCACGGGGCTGTCGCCAAGGAAAGCGGTATTGAGCTGCAGGTCGGTCGTAATCACCACGCCGGTAGCGGTAGCGCCAGAGCGGTTGCGGTCAGTCACCTTCGCGGCTTCGGCAAAGGCCTTGCCCAAAAATGCCTGCGTATCTTTTGATTTGATGTCGGGGATTTCGCTGACCATCAGGCGGTCTTCCTGATATTCGCGGTCGCCCTGATAGGTCGCTACCTGTACTGTCCAGCCGTGCAGGCTGATGTCGTACGAGGTATCGTTTTCATTCTCGGGCACGGGCTTTTGCCCGGCGAGCAGTTCTTTTCTGGGTGCTGTCATAGCCAAAATAGACCGCATCGGCGACGGTCTTGCAAGGGCGTATTGATATTAAACTATTGAAATAATTGCATTTTTACTATACATAAAGCTATTGTGTTATGGAAATAGATATGGTATCTATATACCGGAATGGAGAAGCCGCATGACCGATCTTCCTGAAATTTCGCCCGACAACCGTTTTGCAAAAATCTACGCCGATGACAGCCTGAGCGTGGCGGAGAGAGCGAACATCGTCCTCGGCCACCTGCAGCCCGCGAACCCCGACTACGAGAGTGCGAAACGCGAATTCGATGCGTTCAGGGCTTTCGTTCAGGCCGAGAGGAAATACCTTGAGGAAACACTGGGTACGCAACCTGCTGCCAGCGATGCAAAACCTAAAACCAGAGCGCGCCCGCCCGCCCCGCGTTAATCGCCGCCTTTATCCCCGCCTTTGTCTTTATTCTCGTCGTGCTTCTTTTCGGCGGCCGTTTTGCGCGGCTTACGGTCCGTGGAAGGATTGTAGCGTTTTGATTTCTTCGCTTCGGCAAGGCGCGGGTTGTGCTCCGCCGTACCGCGACCCGAATAGCTGGGGTATTTCATGAAGAATTCCTGCGCCGACATCAGCTTGCCGGTGGATTTGATGCGGCGATAGGTGCCGTCCTCCAGCAATTCCCAGCTCTGGCTGTCATCGAGCAGGTTGGCGGTCATGATCTGGTCGAGCACCTGTTCGTGCACGGTGGGGTTTTTAATCTCCGCCATGAATTCGATGCGGGTGTCGAGGTTGCGCGTCATCCAGTCGGCGGAGGAAATGAAAACTTTCGCCTGATCGCCCGGCATATCGCCGCCATTGGCAAAGCAGAAGATGCGCGAATGTTCGAGGAAGCGGCCGACGATGCTCTTCACGCGAATATTTTCCGACAGGCCTTTTACGCCGGGGCGCAGGCAGCAGATGCCGCGCACGACCAGTTCGATCTTCACGCCCTTTTGCGAGGCGGCATAGAGCGCATCGGTCAGTTCCGGGTCGACCAGCGCGTTCATCTTCGCCCAGATATGCGCGGGCTTGTGCGCCTCGGCGTTTTTAATCTCCTGCTCGATCAGGTCAAGCAGCCGGTGGCGCATATCGACAGGCGCCATCACAAGGTTGGCGAATTTATCGGGCTTGGCATAGCCGGTCAGGTAGTTGAACAGCTTCGCCGCGTCCTGGCACAAATCGGTATCGCAAGTGAGCAGCGAGAGGTCGGTATAGATGCGCGAGGTCAGCGGGTTATAGTTGCCCGTGCCGAAATGCACATATGAACGCAGGCCTTCCGGCTCGCGCCTTGTGACCAGCGTCACCTTCGCATGCGTCTTCAGGTTGATGATGCCGTAAATCACCTGCACGCCCGCGCGCTCGAGATCGCGGGCCAGTTTCATGTTGGCTTCTTCGTCGAAACGCGCGCGCAGTTCAACCACGGCGGTGACCGATTTGCCGCTCTCCGCCGCCTCGATCAGCGCCTTGACGACGGGCGAATTTGTATTGGTGCGGTAAAGCGTCTGCTTGATCGCGATCACGTTTTCATCGGCGGCAGCCTGACGGATAAACTGCATCACCACGTCGAAAGATTCATAGGGGTGGTGGACGACAAGATCCTTCGCCCGCACTGCCGCAAAAACATCGCCGCCAAAATCGTTCACCCGTTCGGGGAAGCGCGGCTGCCATGCCTTGAATTTCATTTCGGAGCGGTCAATCTGCGTCAGTTCGGCAAGATCAGCCAGACCGATCATGCCGTCCATCTGGAAGACGTTGCGGTTGATCACGCGGAGCGACGAGGTCAGGAACTTGCGCAGGTTCGACGGCATCGCCTTGTTCAAAATCAGCGCCATGACGGAGCCGCGTTTGCGCGATTTCAGCGCTTTCTCGTAATGGCTCATCAGGTCTTCGGCTTCGTCCGAAATCGCCATCTCGGAATCACGAAGCACCTGGAAGAAACCGCTTTCAACCGCATGGTAGCCCGGGAAGAAATTGGGCAGGAAGAGGTCCAGCACTTCCTCCAGCGCGATCTGGCGCGAATGGTGGCCCGACAGGCGGATAAAGCGCGGCAATTTGTTCGGCAGCAGCACCAGCGCCGTCATGCGGCCCTTGTGCTCGTCCTCAAGGGTATAGATTGCGGTCAGGCTGCGGTTCGGTAAAAACGGGAAAGGATGCGCGGGGTCGATGGCGATCGGCGTCAGCGTCGGGAAGACGTTGGCGAGGAAGAAGGTTTCCACCCACTTGCGCTCGATCTGCGTCAGCTCCGCCGCCTTCACCAGCTTCACGCCGTTCTTGTCGAGGCTATGGGTCAAATCGTTCAGGCACGATTGCTGGTCGTCCATCATCTTGCGCGCCATCTTCAGCACTTCGGCCAGCTGTTCCTGCGGCGGCTTGCCGTCGTCGCCGGGCGTTTCGATGCCGCGCGTCACCTGATCGTTCAGGCCCGCGACGCGGACCATGAAAAATTCCTCGAGGTTGGAGGCAGAAATGGACAGGAAGCGCATGCGCTCCAGCAACGGGTGCACTTCGTTATGCGCCTCGGCCAGCACGCGCATGTTGAAGCGCAGCCATGAAATTTCGCGGTTCAGGTATTTCGTCTGCGACGGATCGACGATGAGTTGCAGCAGCGGCTTTTCCGGCGCAGGCGTTGCGCCCGGCACGACGATGTCGGGCAGTGTCTTTGTGGATATGTCCGAAGGCTCGCTCACTTTATATATGTCCGCTCAATGCTTTCACGCCATTATGTCCATTGGCATGATAGCATAGCCTTTCGCCAAAATGACCGAAAGTACCGCAAAGGGGCTGTTTATTGCTTTTTCGGGATTCAAAATTTCAGGGTTAAGTGAATGAAGTATTGCGGAAAAAGCCTCGCCCGCCGCCTGCGCAAAAATTTTGATTTACCGGGCGATTATGAGGTGAAAACAGGCGCTTTTATCAAACGCAGCTCTTCGCCTTCGGATCCGTTTGTCCCTTCGCAAAAGCGTCCATCTTAACAGCGAGTGCGAAATCTTTTTCGGTGACGCCGCCCGCATCATGCGTCGAGAGCGTGACGTCGACCTTGTTGTAGACGTTGAACCACTCGGGGTGATGGTTCATTTGCTCCGCCACCATCGCCGTGCGCGTCATGAACGCGAAGGCCTGGGAGAAATCGGTGAACATGTACACCTTTTGTATCGCAGATCTGCCCTTCACTTCCGCCCATCCGCTATTTTTTTTCAAAAACGATTCGATATCTTGACTCTGGGTCGCTTTAGCCATGGACAGATTCCTCCCGATTCGGTAGAGTGAGTTTCAGAGTTTAGCTACGAATATAAAAGCCGTCCAGAGTTCCGGGGTTACAGTGGAAACGAAAGCGATATATGTGGGATTTACGGTCCCGCCATCTATCGAAGACATTGCGGAGATCGCCGAAGTAATCATCGACGGTCTGCCCAAAGGGCTGGAAAAGCATACGAACAAGCTGAAGGTAACCGTGGAAGATTTCCCCGACGCCTTCATCGAGCAGGAACTGGAGCTGGAAACGCCCTTTGACCTGCTCGGCTGCTACCAGAGCTCCAGCCCCGCCGCCGTCGGCAAGCTGTCGAGCGGCAGCGCGAAGAGACAAGACACGATTTGCCTGTACCGCCGCCCGATTTTAGACGTCTGGGCCGAAACGGGCGAAGACCTGACAAGATTACTGAACCGCGTGATCATACAAGAGATCGGCCACCACTTCGGCTTCACGCAGGAAGACATCGAGATGTACGAGGAGGACCTGTTCGGGGCGACGGCCACGGGCAAAAACGCCGGTTAGGGGTTTCTTGGCGTTACGGATCCTTCATTATAAGAGGCCGGTTCTCAGGCACAGGGGACCGGCCTTTTTCTATAATACCGCCGATTTGACAAATAATTTCTTCCCCGCTACAAGGGCGCAGTTTCATTCATCATCAGGAGCCGCCCATGCTGAAATCCTTCTTCAACTATTGCGCTGAAAAACCGTCGCAGCAGTACACGCTGGGCGGTGATCGCCTGTCTATCAAGTTCAACCGCGCGGGCCGCTTTATCGAGCGTCTCACGACTGTTCCCACCGCCGCTGTCGGCGCGTTCTTCGTGTTGGGCGGTCTGCTGACCGCTGTCGCGGCACCGCCCGCCGGCATCAGCATGATCGCAACCGGCATGCTGGTTGCGGGCTTCGGCAAGGCAGCCGGCGTTGTGAAGGGCGGCCTCTTCCACCTCGCGGCGGCTGGCCTTTCGGGCATCGCCAACCGCATGTCGGAAAACAGGCAGCAGGCACAAGTGCAGGCTCCCGCCGCGCCGAAAGTCTAAGCGACTTCAGTTACAAAAAACGGGCCGCCAGTAATGGTGGCCCGTTTTTTATTCGCAAAAACAACAATTTGGCCATTTTCGTTGACATAATAAAACGACTCGCCTAGTATCTTCCGATGGCAAAGTTCGACAACATATCCGGATATCTCTCCAATCTTTTCAGCTACGCCCTGCATGGCGAGAGCAAGGCCGACCGCGCGCGCAAGCCGCAGGCCGTCACCGCGCTCGCGAACGCATCGCAAGCGGCGCTCGGCACCACCGAAGACATGAAGCTGAACGAAGCGCTGGCCTGCATCAAGAGCCGCGATCTCGACACGCTGCTGGCGAACAAGGTCGCCGTCTGCCTCGACGACCGCCTGCCGCAGGCAAAGGTAGAGCTGCGCGACAGCCCTGTATTTGGCGCTTTCTACACCAATGGCGACAAAGGTTATATCCTCGCCATCAATCCCGGCGGCGCGACCAGCCACGCGCCCGAACTGCTGGCGAAACTGGCCCGCTCTTTCCGCGAAGGCGTCATCAACCCGAATACCCCGCCGATGTTCGGCACCGTGCACACCACGGCCGCCGCTCGCACCGCGATTTCATACATGAACTGGGACAGCGCCGAAATGGTCGGCCGCACGCTGGCGAAAAACCCCGCGATCAAGACGGCGCCGAAACCTTAATCATTATTTCTTCTTATAGCCGAGCGTGACCTCGAGCAGGTCATCGATCATCTTGTCGGCATGGTCGGCCTGCACGATTTCAAGCTTTCCGGCCAGCGACAGCGTGGTGATGCCGTGGACGGAGGCCCATAACAGCCGCGCCAGCCGCGCCGCTTTCTTGCGGTCGCCCTTCACCTGCGGCAGCACGGATTCCTCGATCAACCCGAAAAGCCGCGTCATCTTGGGCGCGTACCAGTCGGGCACTTCGGTGCTGCCGTCTTCGAGGCGGTGTTCGAACAGTGCAGACCAGAGGTTGTAGTTTTTCTTGGCGAAGGCAAGGTAGCCATGGGCAAGGTGGTGGATCAGCTGCCCCGCCGCCGGTTTCTTGGCCACGCCCTTCGCCACTTCGTCATACATGCTGTCGAGCGTGCGGGCGTTGATATGCAGGATAAACTGGTCAAGCGTGCCGAACAGGTGGTAGAGCGTGCCCACCGTATAGCCGATCTTGGCCGCCACGCCGCGCGCGCTGAACTGCTGGAAGCCTTTTTCGGCGATCATTTCACAGCCGGCGTCAATCGCCATGCCCGTCAGCTCTTCGCGCGTATGCTCCGACCGCCTTGCCATGCAGCTTAACCCTTCACGATGATGTTGAAGCCGCCGTAGGTCATGCGCTTGCAGTCGAACGGCATGTCCTTCGGGTCCATGCAGTTGAGGCGCGGATCTGCCATGACTTTCTTGTTCACGGCGTCGCGGTGCTTGCGCGATTTGTAGACGACCCAGGCGAAGACGACCGTCTCGCCTTTTTTCGCTTTTGCGAGCTTGGGGAAGGGCACGCCCATTTGCGTTTTCATGTCTTCGCCCACCGCTTCGTAGTAATCGAGCGCGCCGTGTTCCTTCCAGATTTTGCAGGCGAGCGTCGCCATCTTTTTGTAAGCGGCAAGTTTTTTCACGGGAATGGGGATCACAAAACCGTCGACATAAGCCATGGGGAAAACTCCTTTAATTTCACATTGTCCAACAATATCGCCCGACTCATCCAAAAGGCAAGTTTATTCATGCAAAACAAGCATTTTAGGCCGTTAAGAACACCCTGAATTCCCTTAACTATTTAACGGTGTATAATTATTTATTGTACAGTGTTTAATTCTATGGTAACCTGAAGATAGAATAAGAAGCCAAGGGAGCAACCCCATGCATACCGTCAGCCACGCCGCCATCCCGCTCGATAAAATCCCCGCCAACCGGCAGATGCTGGAAGAATTGCGCGCGCGGAATTTATTGTCCCCGCAGGCCCATGCCGACGCGCTCGAGATGATCCACCCGCCCCGCAACTGGGGGCTCTGGGTGTCGCGCCTGCTGCTGGGGCTCGGCGTCACGCTGGTGCTGTCGGGCATCGTCTATTTCTTCGCCTTCAACTGGGCCGCCGTGCCGGACTTCGCCAAATTCGGGCTGATCATTACCGGCTTTATCGGCTGCGTCGCCAGCGCCTGCCTTGTCGGCCTTGACCGCGTGACGGGCCAGATGCTGGCCACATCGGCGGGCGTGCTGGTCGGCGTTTTCCTTGCCGTTTTCGGGCAGGTCTATCAAACCGGCGCTGACGCATGGAATCTTTTTGCCGCATGGGCCGTGTTGATTGTGCCAATGGCTTTAGCCGCGCGTAACGCGCCGCTCTGGGCGGTTTTCGCCGTGGTATCGAATATCGGCATCGCGCTTTACTGGGACCAGATCGTCGCCGCCGGCTGGCGTCTGGATATCGTGATCTTTACCGTGCTGGCGATTTTCAACACGGTGCTGCTGGCGGCGCGTGAACTGCTGGCGGAAAAAATGGAATGGCTCGCCGCCCGCTGGACGCGCGGCGCGCTGCTGCTGCCCACGATCGCCTTCACCGCGGTAGCGCCGTTCGATTTCTTCACCAGTTCGCGCGGCTGGAACGGCCTTGAGAACGACAGTACCGGCCTTTATGCCATGATCTCGGCTGTCATGCTGGGCGGTTTCTTCTGCTTCTACCGGAAAGTGAAACCCGATATGCACGCGCTGGCGGCAACGGCGCTCGCCTGCTGCCTTGTGCTGGAAACGGCGGTCTACCGCTTCCTGCGCGAAGGCTTCGGCTTTGACGAGGCCGGTTTCCTGGTACTGACGCTGGGTGCCGCCACCATCGCCCTTTTCGGCGGCGCCGTCGTCTGGCTGCGCAAAACCGCCCGCATCATCGAAACGGAGGCTCTCCATGTCTAGGTTCCTGACCTGCCTGAACGCGCAAACAGTCGTCGACCGCCTGCACAAGAAAGGGCTTGTCGATGAAAAAGGCGCACAAGAAATCGGCGCAACCGTTCAGAAACTATCGGCGGAGCGCGAATTGCCGGTTTACCTGCGCATCCTCTCGGGCATCGGCGCCGTCATCGCCACGGGCTGCCTGATGGGCTTCCTCGGCATCACCGGCGTTATCTCCCTGAAATCGTCGATCGAATGCGTGCTCTGGGGCACGCTGTTTATCGCCAACGCGATTGTGCTGCTCAAGCGCGCGGAGAAATCGGGCGTAACGGCCAATAGTTTTTTAATGCAGCTGTCGTTCTGCTCCATGGGCGTTGGCAAGACGCTCTTTGTGCTGGCGGCCGGCACAGCCGATATCTGGCGGCATTTTGAAATCTGGCCGCTGGCGCTGACCCTTGCCGCCGTGACGGCGGTGACATGGCCCTTCTATCGCCTGTCGATCGACCGTTTCGCCTCCTCCTTCGGCGTGCTGATGCTGCTTTTCGCCGCGCTCTTCGACGACCGCAGCTTTAACGTCTCGGTCAGCAGCCTGCTGATGAACGCGCTGGTCATGGCCGAAATCGCCGCCGCCGCCGTCATTTTCACCAGCGGCCGCGTCGCCCGCGACTGGCGGCCGCTCGGTTACGCGCTGCTCTCCTCCCTCGCCGTCAAGGTCTCGATGATCAGCTTCGGCATCTTCGAGCACAGCTATTCCTCCGGCATCGGGCTCAGCGCGGGCGTGGTCAGCATCATGCTGGCGATCACCCTCGTCGGGCTGATCGGCTGGGCGGCGGACGGGCTGGATAAATTGCGCGAAGGCCCCCTGTCGCTGGCCTGCCTTGGCGCGCTGCTGCTGGCGGCGCTGGGCCAGCCGGGCCTGCTGTTTTCGATCATCCTGATGGTGCTGGGCTATGCGCGGCATGACCGCCTGCTGCTGATCGCCGGCGCGCTGGTGATGCCGGTATTCATCTGGGCCTTCTACTACCACATGAAAGTCACGCTGCTGGTCAAGGCCGGCATCATGGTCTTGAGCGGCATCGTGCTGCTGTCGGGCTGGGCCTATATGGCCGCACGCAACCTGAACAAGGAGCTGGAAATATGCTGACCCTCAAGCAACGCACCATCGCCTTCGCCGCCTGCGCCCTGCTCACGCTTTGCGCCTTCGGCTACGGCATCGCCGAAAAGGAAATGATCAAGGCAAACAGCCAGACCGTCCTGATGGAGCTGGCCCCCGTCGACCCGCGCTCGCTGATGCAGGGCGATTACATGGTGCTGCGCTACAAGGCGGCCGAGAATATCCCGGTTCCGGCCGGCATGAACCTCATCCGCGCCGGCGGGCTGCCCTTCCACGGCGACTACAATACGCCGCATCGCGGTTATGCGGTCTTCGCGCCGGACGCATCGGGCATCGCCCGCTATATCCGCATCGACGATGAAAAAACGCCGCTGCAGCAGGGCCAATTCAAAATGCGCTTCCACGCCCAGTACGGCCGCGCGCGCATCGTGCCCGACAGCTTCATGTTCCAGGAAGGCCTGCGCGCCACATACCAGCCCGCGCGCTTTGGCATCTTCAAGGTCGACGATCGCGGCCGCGTGCTGCTGACCGGCCTCGCCGACGCGGACCACAAGGAAATCACCCCTGAAACGCATTTTAAAACAGAGCGATAGGGCGAAACATTTGACGGAATCGACCATCGCCCATACCATGATGCCATGGCCGGATTTTTTAAAAATATCTTCAACCACATCGTCCATGGCGAAAGCACCGTCGACCTTGAGCGCAAGCAGCCCGTCGCCGAAGAAGTGCTCCAGCATTCCCTCGCCCATGCCGATACCAGCGTCGACGACTTCGGCAATGCCTATGCCGACCGCCTGCGCGAGGTGCTGATGGAGACGCGCACCGTAGACCTTGAACTGTTGCGCGACCGCAAGATCACCATCTGCCTCGACACGCGGCTTAGCAGCCAGAAGCAGGGCTTCTTCGACAAGGAAATCCTCGGCATCTTCTACAACGACGGCGTAAAGGGCGGCACCATCGCGCTCTGGGACAATGGCAAGACGTCGCAGAATACCGGCTTCTTCGACCGCAGCGCTTACGCTCACGGCAGCGACATGCTGGAAAAAATGGCGTGGCTGATGCGCACCGGCAATATCGACAACGACCAGGTGCGCTACTACTTCGCCAGCTATACCCGCTCCACCGGCAAGACCACGAAGACCTATACCGAATGGCGCTCGGGCTACAATTTCGACGACGGCACCATCGGAAAAAACCCCGAACTGCTGAAGCCGCCGCTGAAGAAAAAGCCGGGCTTCACGCCCTGATCCATACGCACAAACCGTCCCGCTACCCCACACGCCCATGCCCCTCTTTGTCGCATTATGGAAAATAATTGGCGTTTTGTCACCCTGCTGCAACCGCCTGTTTTTGCCCGAAAATCCGCGTTAGATGCACCATAATATTTATTAATTTCATATATTTCACCCCATAGTACCCCAGCCTGCAGCTATGATCTGAACATGGTCAAGAAACGCCCCGTGAAACGCTTTTAAGGAGATAGCCTGAATGGCTTCCGCCTGGAAAAAACTATTGCTCATCCCCCTCGCCGCCACCTTCATGCTGGCCGGCTGTTCGGAGCCGCCGCAGGAGGCCGCGCGCAAGCCCGATGTCGTGGCGCAGATGGTGGAGAATTCCGTTTCCATCTGCGAGAAAGGGCCGGTCAATGCAACCGGCGCGGAATACGCCGCGCGCCTGACCAAAGTACTGAACGATGTGCGCACCACGAAACTTGAAACGCTGCAGGCCAAGGGCATCACCGTCTGCCTCGACCAGCGTCTCGACCACCAGACAACCGGTTTCTGGGATACACCGGCGATGGGCGTGTTTTATAACAACGGCACCGGCGGCGGCACGCTGACCGTCTACGACAATGGCACGCAACCCGCCGACGCAAGCTTCTGGAAGCGCGACACTTACGACTGGGGCGCAACCGCCGTCGACAGTTTCGCCCGCCACATGCAGAAGGGCGAAGTAACGCCGCAGAGCGGCAACTGGTACGCCTACACCTACACTGTATCGACCGGCAAGAGCAGCTATACCGCGCTCGACTGGACGAAGGCTGCGAAATTCGATCAGGAAACCATCGCCAAAAACCCCGAACTGCAGAAGCCGCCGATAACAGCGCCCGCGCCGAAGGCGCCGATAACGACACCCGCGAAAGCGCCGGGGGCTTAACACATGGCACATTGGAAGAAGTTATTGCTCCTCCCCCTCGCCGCCGCGCTGCTGCTGACCGGCTGTTCCGAACCGCCCGAAGAAGTCGCGCGCAAGCCGCAGGTGGTGGAGCAGATGGTGCAGAACTCGCTCGAGGTCTGCCAGCCCGGCGCGATCAACCCGACCGGCGCGCAATATGCCGAGCGCCTGCGCGAGGTATTGAACGATGTCTACACAACGAAACTCGAAACGCTGCAGGCAAAAGGCATCACCGTCTGCCTCGACCAGAACATCGAAAAACCACAGAACCTCGGTTTCTGGGACAGGCCAGTGAAGGCCGTCTTCCACAACGCCGCAACACAAGGAGCGCCGGGCGGCGTACTGGCGATCTTCGACAAGGGCGTGCAGCCGCAGGACGCAAGTTTCTGGAGCGGCACCGGCGACAGTTACAATTTCCGCGCGCGGCTTGTCTCCAAATTCGCCGATAAAGTGACGAACGGCGAGGTCACGTCTCATACCGGCAACTGGTACGGCTATGCCTATCGCTCGGGCGGCAAGCACCGCCACACGCATATCAACTGGTACGGCAGTGCGGAAATGAAACAGGAAACACTGGCCAAGAATCCGCAGCTGCAGCACACGCCGCTCAAGGCCCCGGCTCCCGCCCCCCGCACAGGCGGTTCATAAGAGCCGGAATTTTGCAGAATTATGGCAATAAAACAGGGGCTTTACAGGCCCCTGTTTCGTTCTTATGGTATGCCTAATTTTACACATTCCCGAGGAGCTTATTTTCATGGCCAAGAAACCGACGCCGAAAAGCACGGCTGCGTCCAAAAAACCCGTCAAGGAACTGAAGAAAGAATTTCCGGCGAAGCCTTCGGGCGAATGGAAAGGCCTGCATTGCGCCGTCCACCACGCCGGCCACTACGTTGCCAAGACGCAAGCGGAATGGGAGAACCTCTGGGACACAACTTTCTCTGATCAACACCCCGCCCCCGCCGCGCCGAAACTGCCGCGCGGCAAGATGGCGGTTGCGATTTTCACCGGCCAATCCAGCGGCCCCGCCGAGATCAACATCACGCGCCTTGAGCATACCGATGGCGTCACGAACGTCGTCTACACCGTCGAGCACAAATCCTCGATGCTCTGCGTGATGAACGATCCCTATCTCATCAAGTTCGTCGACAAGACCGATGACGCGATTGCCTTCACCAAGGAAACCCCGCGCCCCTCGGCTCCCGCAATCGACATCAAGACGCTGCGCCGTAAACCCGAGTAAGCGGGCCGGAAGCAGTTATCCACATCTATATGACAACAGAAGCGGGGGTTTACAAACCCCCGCTTCGCTTTTAAGGTAATCCCCATTCCATCATCGCTCCCACGCCAGCCTCTACGGGTGTTACGCCGCATGCAAAGACGGGTTATCAGGAAACTGCGGAGCGAGTTCCCGACCGAATGGCGCGGCGATTACAGCGGGCAGATGAAACCCGCAACGGAAGTTGCAAAAAACCAGACAGATTTCAAGAAAATGTGGGCCAAGGCGCATGGCCGCCGCTATCCCGTGCCGCCCGCGCCGGAGCTGCCGCGCGGCAAGATGGCGATCGGCATCTTTGCCGGCGAAAGCGACAGCCGCGCCGATATCTCCGTCACGTCCTGCACCGAAGACCAGCGCCGCCTGACCGTCAGCTGGCAGGCCGCAGCCGCCCCCCCGGCCGAACACGCGCCGCTGTCGGGCAAGTATGAACAATATCTGCTGAAGATCGTGGACCGCACGGACAAGAAAGTCACGTTTACGAAGGCGCCAACCGCGCCTGTCATCCCTTAAATGTAATTTGGAATTACTCGGCCGCTTCAAACTGGGTGGTGGTTTCGCCGGTATCGAGGCAGAGTTCGAGACTGGCGCGGCGCGCCTTGACGACTGCGCGGGGTGCGACCAGCGTGCCGTCTTTTTCAAAGCTGAAGCCCAGCATGCCCCACATTTCGACGGGCAGTCCGGCCATTGATTTCGCCAGTTCCTCGGCGCGCGGGCCGGTGCGGCCGGCGCGTTCAAGCGCTTCCATGACGCGTTCGACAGCCTGTTCCGCCACAGTCGACGCATAGATCGCCTGTTTATTCTCGGACCATTTTTTCAACACTGTCGCACCGGAAGATTGCATCGATTCAGAGCCCTTATTTTTCAAACTTTAGGTATTCTATCATTTTTTATGTAAAATTCAACAGGTTTAATCGCTGAAACTAGTTAACTGGCTGTAATTAATGTATTTTTATGATTTGACATAATACGGAATCGCGGTTATTCTGCAGGGCAAGTTACCGCAAAAAGGATGAATCGGGCCGTGCTCGAAAAACTGCAAAAACATCTGCGCGCCTTCACCCGCGATTACTGGCAGCGCGACAGCAGGCCCGGCCGAAGCGTCCCGCTCAGCCGCGAGATGCTGATCAACAGCGGCATCGTGGCGGTCGTTTGCGGCGGCGTCGGCCTTGCCTTTCCCGCGATTGCGCCGGTGCTGTGTCTGTTCGGCGTTTCCACCCTGCCCTGCATGCTGGGCATCCGCATGTTCGAGATCAAAAAGGAAATGAATAAAATCACCACGGCCGAACTGAAGCTCTGCGGGCTGGACGCACCGACAGCCACCCTCTCCGGCCCCCCGCGCGCGATCAACATCGTGATGAACACGCAAGCGATCATCGACAAGCGCCTGAAGCCGCTGAGCGGGATGCAGCCCACCGGCAAACTGCTCGACGACCTCACCCCCCATTTCAACGATTGCGCCGAAGCCGCCGCGCAGCTGGAGGCGACAGTCGACGGCAAACCTGTCGACTCCATCGCGCTCGGCCGCGCCTACAGGGCCTGCGATGAATATCTGGACGAGCATTTCTGGCGCGAGGAAGTGAAACCGCTGCTGACGCGCACGGGCGTGGCGAAAAAGATCAAAGCGGACTGGCTTGCCGCCGCAAACACCGCCATCTCGCAACTGACCGAAGGGCTCAGCCAATCCCTGACCGTCAAGCCGATCAGGCTGAAACCGGTCAAAGCGCAACCGTGCAAGCGCTGGGTGAAGGCATGATGGCCCAAATAATTGACAGTTTCAAGAAATTCGGGCGCGCGCTGCGGCGGGATCACCTGCCGCTTGTTCCCCGCGTGCCGCTCATCGCAGGCGGGACCAGCAGCGCCGCGTCGGCCATCATGCGCGGCAGCATTAGCGCGGCGAGCGCCGCCGCAACGGTGTTGACGCTGGCCATCATCGCGGGCGTCAGCTGGGGCTTCAAGTACAACAAGCTGCGCAAGAAGACGCATGAGCGCATGGACGTGCGCGAAATCAACAACATGGTTTACACGCTCGACCTGCAGGGCCCCGGCGGGAAGATGCATACCATCGTCAGCACGCAGAATTTGATCAACAGCCTGACGAAGAAATTCCGTACGGCCGCGCAACTGCCCCCGAAACTGCAAAAGCGCATCGACGCCCATATCGCCGACGCGGCCGAAGCCGCAAAGGATGTACGCGCCACGCTGGGCGGCGAGGAAGTGCGCGAAATCGAATTCCTGCGCACCGTCGTCAAGCCGCTGGGCCAGCTGGCGGAGGAACCCGTCGGCAAAATCGCGGTGCTGCACACGCCGACGCCCGACGAAATCGACGCCAAGGCAAAAGCCGAAGCCGCCGCCAAAATCGCCGAAGGCGCGCAGGCCGCCAGCGCCATCCACGCAGGCAGCGCGACGGCCTTAACCGTGAAAACGATCAAGCTGAAAAAGCAGAAAACCCGTAAGTCCTTTTAGGCGAGGCCCTTCTCCACCGCGCGGTTGAGGCGCTTCACGAAACCCGTCGGGTCTTTCAGCGGTTCGCCCTCGACGATGCGGGCCTGATCGAGCAGCAGCAGCGCGGTTTCATTCACAAGATCATCATTCAACCCGCCGGCGACCATGCCGCGCAGTTTGATAATCACAGGATGCTTGTCGTTAATCTCGAGGATCGGCATAAAACGGCCCTCGAAATTCTGCGATTTTTTCAGCTGCCGATGCATGTTCATGTCGACGTCGTTTTCCGGCGCCACAAGGCAGACCGGGCTGTCGACAAGGCGTTCGGAGATTTTCACGTCCTTGACTTCCGCCGACAGCACTTCCTTGAACCGCGCGATCAGTTTCGCGGTTTTCTCGGCGGCGTTTTCCTCGGCGGGTTTTTCGTCTTCTTTTTTGTCGGATTTGATCTTCGACAGTTCGGCGTCGCCGCGCGTGATGGACTTGAATTTCTTCTGCTTGTAATCCGACTGCATCGGAATCCAGAATTCGTCGATGGTATCCAGCATGAACAACACTTCGACGTCCTTGGCGCGGAAGGCCTCCAACTGCGGCGAATTGCGGGCGCTTTCCTGCGTGGTGGCGGAGAGGTAATAGATATGCTCCTGCCCCGGCTGCATGCGTCCGATATAATCCTCCAGCGAGGTCAGCCCTTCCACCTTGCTGGAATAGAAACGCACCACGCGGGTTAATTGGTCGCGGTACTGGTGCGCATCGTAAAGGCCTTCTTTCACCACCGGGCCGAACAGGCTCCAGAAGTCTTCAAACGACTTGATATCCGACTTGGCCTTCTCCTCCAGGTCGGTCAGAACTTTGCGTGTAATGGCCTGCCCCATACGTGAGACAACGGGGTTCGATTGCAGCATTTCGCGGCTGATGTTGAGCGGCAAATCCTCAGAATCCACCACGCCCTTCATAAAGCGCAGGAACGGCGGGATCAGGCCTTCGAGACCGTCGGTGATAAAGACGCGGCGCACATACAGCTTGATACCGTGATGGCGGCGCGGATCGTACAAATCGAACGGCTTCATCGAGGGGATGAAGAGCAGGTTGTTGTACTCGTAACTGCCCTCGGCGCGCCAGTGGAAGGTCGACCAGGGTTCGTCAAGGTTCAGCCCGCCCGAGATGCTGCGGTAAAATTCCTTGTACTGGTCGGCGGTCACATCGGCCTTCGGGCGCATCCAGAGCGCGGAGGCGGCATTCACCACCGGCGCGTCCTTGGTATAGCCCATATGGATCGGGAAGCTGATATGGTCGGAATATTTCTTGATAACCTGCTTCAGGCGTTCCTCGATCAGGAATTCCGAGGCCTCGTCCTTGATGTGGATGACGATGTCGGTGCCGCGCGTGTCTTTCAGCGCTTCGTCAACCGTATAGGAACCGCGCCCGTCAGAGGACCAGACATAGCCGTGCTTGTCGCCCGCCTTCTTGCTGGTCACTTCCACTTTGTCCGCGACCATGAAGACGGAATAGAAACCCACGCCGAACTGGCCGATCAGGCTTAAATTCTTTTCCTTGTCGCCGTTCAGGCTTTTGACGAGCTCCCGCGTGCCGGAATGGGCGATGGTGCCGAGGTTCTTGATCATCTCGTCCTTGCTCATGCCGATGCCGTTGTCGGAAACGGTCAGCGTGCGCGCGTCGGTGTCGAACCAGACCTTGATGCGGAATTCGGCGTCGCCCTTGATGAGCGCAGGGTTCGCAATCGCGTCATAACGCAGGCGATCGCAGGCGTCCGACGCGTTCGAAATCAACTCGCGCAGGAAAATCTCTTTTTCCGTGTAAAGCGCATTGGCGACGATATCAAGCAGCCTCGATACTTCAGCCTGGAATTCGCGTTGTTCGGTCATGTCATTCTCCTTACGGATTAAGCCTTATCACATCCCAGCCATTTTTCAGGCGGGTGAAAACAAAACGGTCGTGGAGACGGCCTTCGCCTTCCATCCAGAATTCTATTTTTTCGGGGGACAATATATATCCGCCCCAGTGCGGCGGGCGCGGCACGTCCTGCCCCTTGAACTGCTGCGCGTAGATGCGCACGCGCTCTTCCAGCTCATCACGTGACGACAGCGGCTCCGACTGCTTGCTCGCCCATGCGCCCAGACGGCTGAGTGGATGGCGCGTCCTGAAATAAGCGTCGACATCGGCGGCGGGCGCGACCGTCACCTTGCCCTCCACCCGCACCTGCCGGTGCCTGGTCTTCCAGTGGATGCAGAGCGCGGCGTTCGGGTTGCCGGCCAGCTCGCGGCCCTTACGGCTTTCCATATTCGTGTAGAAGCGGAAACCGTCGTTATCGACGCCTTTCAGCAGCACCATGCGCACCGAAGGCCTGCCTGCGGCATCGACGGTGGCAAGCGCCATCGCTTCCGGGTCATTCGGCTCGGTTTCGGCGGCGGCGGCAAGCCATTCCTTAAATAAAACAATTGGGTCCTGGTCGCGCAGGATTTCCATTTTCCATCCGTATAAACAGTAGCCGCAAATGAACTAGCGGCTAGATTAACGCGTTAGAACACTATATAAAGCGGAAATGCCCCTGTGGCAATTCCCTGCGAGTTTCCAAAAGATTAGACCAAACCATCAGAAAGGCTAAACATCAATGAAATCCAAAATCATGACCCTGGCCCTCGCGGCCACCCTGTCCCTCTCGGCCTGCGCCGCCCCCGGCGAGCAGAACGAGTACACCGGCATGGGTAACAAGCAGACCTTCGGCGCTGTTTCCGGCGCTGTCATCGGCGGCGTGCTCGGCTCCAAAGTCGGCTCCGGCTCGGGCAAGGGCTGGGCAACCGGCGCAGGCGCCGTGCTCGGCGCGCTGGTCGGCTCCTCGATCGGCAAGTCGCTCGACCAGAACGACCTGATGTATCACCGCCGCGCAGTCGAACGTTCCTACACCGCGCCGATGAACGAGCGCATCTCGTGGGAAAACCCCGAGACCGGCCACCGCGGTGAAGTGACCCCCATCCGTCAGGGCCGTCAGGCTTCTAACGGTGGCATCTGCCGCGAGTACAAGCAGAGCATCTTCGTCGACGGTCAGGCTGAAACCGCTGTCGGCCGCGCCTGCCAGAACGGCGACGGCACCTGGACGGTGATGAACTAATTTCTAACGCATAAGAAAAAAGGCCGGCAGCGATGCCGGCCTTTTTTTATTTGACCCGCGAAAACCTTAATAACCGCAGGCTTTGCTGATGGCTTTATACGCATCGGCGCTGCCCGTCAGGCTGTAGGTATCGGTAATCACGTTGCCGCGCTTGGATGTCGCCTTGAAGGTGAGCTTGTCGCCTTTCTGGATGGCGGAAGACAGCTCGTCTTCTTTCTTCTGGTTGTCGACCCATGCCATCTGCGCTTCGGCTTCCGACTTGCCGCCGGCGGCCAGCATGTATTCCTGCCCGCCGATGGTAACGGTAGCCTTGCTGCCGGGCTTGTAGGTGTAGCCTGCCGAGACGGTCACGGCGTTTTTCTCGTCGTCGCCCGGCCAGTGGGTGACGAAGAGCATGACGTTGGGATCGCGGCCCTTCACAGGCGCGGCGCTTTCGGTCGAGACGGGCTTGGTCGCCATGTAGCAGACGTTGTTGCCTTTATCGTCCTTGAACAGCGCGGTTTCCCAATCGCCGAATTTGCCCAGCGACTGCCCGGGTTCGGCCAAGGCGGGCGAAGTGGTCGCCAGCAGCAGGGCCAGAAGCGGGGCGGCGAAAAGAGAGCGGGACATGGTGGTTCCTCCGTAAAAACGTATATTTGTGAACAGGTTAACCAAGTGGTCATCCAAAGCCAAGGGGAAAACGTATAAGGATACAAGATAAGGACAAAAGAAAATTAGTCGTGAAAACATGTACTTGCAGTGCGCCACAGCCCGTAAACCGCCGGAAATGCTTGCCTTCCGCCCCTTGGCTCGCCTAAAAAAGCCTATGGCCGTAGAAAAAGCCCCCCTTCCCGTGAGCGCGACACTACCCGCAGGCGAAAGCCTTGAAGCGCAGCTGGTGCGCGTGGGGACGAAAAAGGACCGCGAGGCCTTCGCGCAGCTTTTCCAGTATTTCGCGCCGCGCCTGAAATCCTACATGCTGAAACACGGTGCGGGCGAGGCCGGCGCCGAAGAAATCGTCCAGAACACCTTTATCACCATCTGGGAAAAGGCCGCAGGCTACGACCCCAAAAAAGCCGCCGCCAGCACCTGGGTCTTCACCATCGCGCGTAACAAGCGCATCGACGCGCTGCGCCGCGAAAAATATATCGAGGTCGACGTCGACGATCCCGCGCTGCAACTGGCCGCCGAGGCAAAAGAAGATGAATACGTAGGCGTGGAAGACGTCGACAAGCTGAACGCCGCGCTGGCCACCCTGCCCGAGGAGCAGAAGAAACTGCTGCAGATGGCATTTTATGAAGACAAGTCGCACAGCGACATCGCGAAAGAAACCAATATCCCGCTCGGCACCGTCAAGTCACGCCTGCGCCTGGCGATGGAAAAACTGCGCGGCAAGATGCAGGGAGGCACGGCATGATTGATGTTCTGGAACACATGCTGATGGCCTATGCCGCGGGCGGCCTTGCCCCGCAGGAATCATTAATGGTGGCGGCGCTGACCGCGCTGAACCCCAATGCGCGCAAAAAGGTAAAACATTACGAAGCGCTGCATGGCCGCATGATCTGCGAACAGGAACAGGCCAAGGTCACAGACGACTGCCTTGCGAAACTCATGGGCCGCATCGACGGCGCTCCCGCTGAAGCGCCCACCGTGCGCGCGGCGGAGCCGCCGCAACAAAGACCGCAGGCGCTGGCCGAAGACCTCGGCATCCCGCTCGCTGTGCAGACGCTGATCGCCGGCTTCTGCATGAACGACCGCCGCTGCTGGGACAAAATGTCGCGCGGCTTCTTCAAGATGGAAATCCGCCTGCAGCGCGTGCGCACGCGCAAACGCCTGCGTCTCCTGCGCCTGCTGCCGGGCCAGGCCACGCCCCCCCATGCGCACCGCGGCATCGAAATGACGCTGGTGCTGGAGGGCAGCTATAGCGACTCAACCGGCACGTTTAATCGCGGCGATATCGTCATCCTGACCGACCCGCGCTTCATCCACCAGCCCAAGGCCGGCGAACAGGGCTGCGTCTGCCTGACCCTGACCGAAGCCCCCTTGCGCTTCACCGATCCGCTGACGCGGATGATGAATGCCATGTGGCGCGTATAAGAACTTCCAAGTGGCTGTTTTTTAATAATAAAACACCCATTGAATTCCCATAACTAAAGTGATAAAGTGGCCCGTTCATTAATGTTACGGCAGACCGCTATGTCACTCGTGCAAAAAGCTTTCGACGGTGTTTCACAGGCCTTCTTCAAGGAAGACCAAAGCTATTTCCGCGAGATGATCGGCAAGGCCGACAAGGACAAGATCGCGCTCTACCTCGAAAAATTCCCCCATGCCGCACAGTGGACCTACAGCCAGCATAATTACACCACCATCCATGAATGCGCGATGGCAAGGCGCTACGACCTTATCCCCCTCTTCCAGCAATACGGCGTCGATATCAACCAGCCGACGCTCGGCGGCGAGCCGCCGGTCAGGTGGACGCACAACAAGGAACAGATCGCCCAGATGGTCGCCATGGGCGCGACCATGGACGATCCGCGCTGGAAAGGCCTGACGCCGCTGATGTACAACGCCCAATTCGCCTGGGCCGACGAGATCGAGGGGCTGCTGGCGCATGGCGCCGACCCGCACAAGGTTTTTCACGGCCCCGGCCATGAATATCACGGCAAGACCGCGCTGCAGCTGGCGTCCCGCTTCACCGACGACATGGGCCCCGACGACGGCACGCCTAACCGCCAGCAGGCGCGCACGGTGGAGCTGCTGCTGGCAGCGGGCGGCCATAGCGTCGAGGAACTGACGCTCTGCCGCCAGCTCGCCGGCAAATGGGCAGAATCCGCGCCGGCCGCCCTGCTGCTGCAGGCCGCGCTTGAAAAGGCGGTGGTGGAACAGGCCGCCGACGAGAAAAAAGCCATCGACAATATCGTCCACGGCCTGCCCGAAAGCACCAGCGTGCGCCGCCCGCTGACGCTGAAGAAAACGGGGCAGCCATGTCATTGATCAAGCAAGTCTCCGACAGCTTCACGCAGGCGCGCTTCAAGGAAGAGCATCGCGCCCTGCTGGACCTGATCGGCAAGGGCACCAAGGAAAAGGTCGAGCTTTACCTCGAAAAATTCCCGCAGGCCGCCCGCTGGACCTTCGGGCCCGGCCACGAATACACCGCCATCCACGAAGCTGTGATGGCAAGGCGCATGGAACTCATCCCCCTTTTCCAGCAATACGGCGTCGACATCAACCAGCCCACCAGGAACGGCGAGCCGCCGGTCTGCTGGGTTCACAGCAAGGATGAAATCGGCGAGCTGGTTGCGCTGGGCGCGACCATGGACGACCCGCGCTGGCACGGTCTGACGCCGCTGATGCGCGCCTCCATCTTCGCCCGCGCGGACGAGATCGAGGGCCTGCTGGCGCACGGCGCAGATCCGCACAAAGTTATTAACGACCCGCAAAACCGCTTCCACGGCCAGACCGCGCTCCAGATAGCCTCGTCCTTCACAGACGACATGGGGCAGGACGACATGCCCTGCGACAGGCAGGCGCAGGCGGTGAAGCTGCTGCTGGCCCAGGGCGGCCATAGCGTCGATGAACTGCGGCGCTGCTGCGACCTCGCCGGCAACTGGACGGAATCCGCGCCCGCGGGCAAGCTGCTGCAGGCCGCGCTGGAACAGACCGAAGCCGCGCAAATCGCCGCCGCGCAGGCCGTCATCGACGATGCGGCGGCCGAGAAAAAAGCCATCGACACGATCGTCCACGGCCTGCCCGAAAGCACCACCGTGCGCCGCCCTCTTGTGTTGAGGAAGCCATGAAGGGCCTGCTGAAACAGGCCTTCGACGCCATCAAGTATAAACGCCTGAAGCCCGAGGCATGGGCCTTCTCCGCCGCGATCGACAAGGGCGATGTGCGCAAGGTGGAAATGTTCCTGAAAAAATTCCCCGACTGCATCAGCTGGAAGCTTTACCCACACGACTACACCTCCATCCATGCGGCGGCACGGGCAAGGCAGTTCGACCTTATCCCCCTGCTGCAGCGCCACGGCGCCGATATCGACGCGCCCTGCGCCGAAGGCTACCCGCCGCTGCTGCTGGCACAGCGCAAAGGCGAGGTTGCCAAGATGGTCGCGATGGGCGCGAAGCTGCATGATGCGCGCTGGACAGGCCTCACGCCCCTGATGCAGGCGACGATCTACGCCTGCTCTCTGCAGGCCGAAGACCTGATCGACGCGGGCACGGATTTGAGCATCCGCGATTCAAAGGGCTGGACGGCGCTGATGTATGCCAGCAAGTTTCATTCCCACTGGCATGCGGATTACGAGGTCAATTACGAGCAGGCCGAAGTCGCCGACTATATCCTGAAAAAAATCCGCGTGCCGGAGGACGAGCTGCGCACCTGCCTCGCCCTCGCAAAAGAGGACCCCGAATGGGGCAGCGCCCAGAAGACAGCCGGGCTGCTGCAGGCCGAGCTGGACAAGCGCGAGCAGGAACGCCAGCAGGCCCATATCGCCTCCTGCAACGACGGCACACCGCAGAAAACCGTGGTGATGAAACCGCTGAAGCTAAGCCAAAAAATGCTTTGATTCCAATGGGCAAAGCTTAAGATTATCCGCCAACCCCGCTTTCTTCTTGACTTCCCCTAACAAAAGGGTATTTTCACCCGTCTGAAAGATAACCAGCGCTCGGGCCAAGCCCGTTGGCGTAATGAAGAACAAGGATTGAGATCATGGCTAAAAAAGGCCCCCGCGGTACCATCCGCCTCGTGAGCGCTGACGGCAAAGCAGTGTATTACACGTCGAAAAACTCGCGCAACACGACCGACAAGCTGAAGCGCCGCAAGTACAACCGCAAGACGCGCAAGCACGAAGTCTTCACCGAAGGCAAAATGCCCTCGCCGAAGTAAGTCTGCGGATAAGAGATTCAAAAAAAGGCGGATGTTTTCATCCGCCTTTTTTATTGCGCGGATTTCAGCTTCAGCGGGCTATGAACGGTGATCGACTTTGCCGTGCCCTGCCTGGCTGCCTGTTCAGCCGCGCGCCTGCCGTCTTCGATGTCGTATTTTTTCCTGAAGGCTTCGGCATCATTGCCCAGTTTCTTCACCACTTCGGCGGCGGCCTTGCGCGCGCCGTCGAGGTCGTTGTCGAGGATATCGAGCGCAAGACGCGCTTTCGAGCCGGTGATGCGCACGGCGAAAAGACCCGGGTCTTCGGCGTGGCTGCCGACAGCGCCCGAACTATTGAAGACTTTAGACAGATCCCACTTGAAATTCGACTGCTTGTCGAAATCGGCGCCGAAGCCGCTGTCGGACACATCCGTGGTAATGACAGTGCAGGAATCAGGCGTCCAGCGCGCGGGTTCCGGGATGACGTCTGCGGTCGCGCCATCGAACCAGGCTTCGGTGCGCTGTATCAGGTAGGCGGAGACGAACATCTCGTCATGCGCGGCAGAGAATACTTCGGTGATCCGGTCGCGGCGGCGGTCGGCGGCTTTTTTCTCGATGATGGAAAGTTCGAACCGCGCGTCGTCGCGGCGCATTTGCCGCGCCCTTGCGGTCCATTCGCCAAGGGTTTCCAGCAATTGGGGCAAGGGCATTTCCGCGCGACATTCAAAGCGGAAGCCGCTGTCTTGATCGTTCACCACGCGGGAAACGTCGCTGGACTGTATCTCGTGGCCCTCGTCAAGGTTGCGGTAGGATAGGTAATCGGCATCGCGCGTGGCCCCCGGCGCCAGCCCGTTCCTCTCGAACAGGATGGTGATCACGGCGGCGGTCGTAGCACCCTCGTCCTTCCAGCCGCAGTAAAAACCGAAGGCGCCGTCATCGCCGATATAGGGCGCCACGTCGTGGCGGCCGCCGCCCAGTTTCATGACGACCATCAGGTCGATCAGGGCGTCCAGCAACTGCTCGCGTTCTTCCGGCTTCATTGCTGGCCTTTCAGCTTGAGCGGATGACTGACCTTGATCGCCGTTGCCGATCCCTTGGTGATGACGGCGGCATCCTTGTCTTTCTGGCCGAAGTCGGCAATCACTTTCTCGAACTCCATCTTCTCGCCGAAGTACAGGATATGCTTGGCGTCCAGCGCGGTTTTAACGGCCGCGACGGCATTGAAATCATGCTCGAGGATATCCTGCACAAGGCGCGCGGGGTTGCCCGCGACCTCGAAATGCAGCTGCCCCTTGGGCGCGCACTGGTTCACATGGACGGCGCAGAAGCCGGTGAAGACGTCGCGCAGCGTATAGTTGAAGAATTCGTTTTCCTTGCCCCAGCCGCTCGTAAAATAGCGGAACTTGTTGCGCAGGCGGTCGTCTTCCAGGGCCCTGCCCAGATCGGGATCGACGGGTTCGCAGGCGAAGTCGTAAAAGGCCGTATGCGGCAGGTGCTCGCGCACATTCTGCTCGACATATTCCTGCAAGATGGCGCGGTCGGCGTGCGTGCTGACCACGGGGCCGCGTTTCTCGCGCTGGCGGTCACGCTCGCGCCCTTCCTCGTATTCGCGGTCCCGCTGCTCCTTCTGCCTGATCGTCGCCTGTTCGGCGGCGATGGCGTTATCGATGGCGAGAATGATTTTATCGAGCGGCTTGCCGGTCGTGATGCGCAGCTCCAGTTCCTTCATCTCGTTCCAGCGCAACAGCACCTCGGGGAAGATCTGGAAAGGGTTGTCGGTCGCAAGTTCGTAAACCGCGGTGTCAAGGTCGGTGCGCGCCTTCTGCCTGCCGGTAAACAGCTTCTGGTCGGCCAGATGGTCGGTCAGGAAATAGGCGGCATAAAGCCCGCCCTTCACCGGCCCGCAGTTCACGCCGAAGGTGCCGTCTTCGTCGGCAAAGGCATGGCCGGGCCATTCGTTTTTCTTGAGCGCCATCAGCTCGGCGATCTTGTCGCGCAGCTTGTCGCGGTCTTTTAAATCGCGCGGCGATGATGCAGGCGTTTTCTTCTTCGTCATGGCTGTGTCTTTATTTTGAGCGTGCCGCCGACTTTCAGCGGCTGGGAAACGCCTTCGGTGAAGGATTTTATCGCATCGAAACGGTCGACATGGGCGGTATAGACGGCGATGTCGGCCGCATCCAGAACAGCCTTGCTCTCGAGCAGGCCAAGCACGCGGCGCGCGCCTTTCGTGTCGTGTTCGAGGATATCGGCGGCAAGGCGCGGGATATAGCCGCTGATGTTAATGTTGTCGCGCACATCGCCGCCCGTCGCCATCACCGCGCAGGAACCGTTGAAAACTTTGCCAAGGCCGCTGTGGAAATCGTGGAAACGCGCGTAATTCTCGCCCGCCGGATGGTTGAAGCTGACGGAGAGGCGCGGGCGCCTGTCGTCCAGCTGCTCCTGCACTTCCGCAGGCAGGGGGGCCGCAGGCTCGATCGTGATATCCGAGCGGGGGAATTCGTCGTAAACGCGCATCGTCAGGTAAGCGGTGACAAGCGTCTCGTCGACAAATTGCGTGACGACGGGCGCCATTTTCTCGCGCGCCCTGTCGGCAAGGCGTTCGGCGCGGTACTTGATTGAGGATTTCGCGCTGCGGCGGTGTTCGGCATTTGCGGCCTCGATGCCCTTGTCCAGCGCGGCCATGATGTCGGGCAGCGGCCTTGCGTCGATCGTCACGGTGATTTCGTTTTCTTCGTCGCTGCGGATCAGCTTCGCGCCGTCGCAGACTTCAAAAACCATGCCCTGCCGCAACGTGTACATCGCGGTGTCGAGATCTGTTTTAGGCTGGCCGCCCGACAGCAGTCCCGCATCCCGCAGGCTGTCCGTCAGGAAGTAGGCCGCGTGAAGCCCGCCGTTCTTCTTGCCCGCCGTCAGGCCGAAGCTGCCGTCTTCGTTCACGAAAGGAAGCCCCCGCATGTCATAGCTGTCATGACGATGCAGGCTCATGAGGTCGATAAGCTTGTCGAGCAACGCGTCGCGGTCTTGCGCATTCATGCCGTTTAGCCTTTTAAAAAGGACACACCTTAATAGTTTGCCGCCTTATCACGGCGGGTATCTAACTGCTTTGATTTCGCAGCGTTTTATTGTCAGTTATTATGTATAATGACGGGGGTAAAGTCAATAAAATTCAGGGCTTTATAAAGCCATGGAATCTATAGGGAATCGGGCGGGTGAAACCTTATTTCGGCGTATCCGTGCCGGTCGCGGCCACATCAGGGGCGGGTGCCGCTGCGGGGGCCTCGGGAGCGGCTGCGGGAGCCGCCTCGGGGGCTGCGGCAGGCGCGGCGGCAGCAGAGGCGGGCGGGGTCGGCGCACCTTCCTGCGGGGTCACGACGCCATGGCCCGCGAAATAGGTGCGGTTGCGGCCGCCTTCCTTGGCGCGGTAGAGCTCGTCGTCGGCGCGGCGGAGCGCTTCTTCCACCTGCACTTTTTCGCCGTCGATCATCACCGCGCCGCAGGAAACGGTAACGGTCAGCGGCCCGTGCGGGCTGGAGGTCTTGAAGGGTTCGCGCGCGATGCCGTTGCGCAGGCGTTCGGTCACCTGCATCGCCATGTCCAATGAAATGTCGGGCAGGATGACAACGAATTCCTCGCCGCCCAGACGCGCGACAAGGTCGAAACTGCGCAGACGCTGCGAGATGCGGTCGGCGAAGGTTTTCAGCACTTCGTCGCCCACCTGGTGGCCGTGGGTGTCGTTGATTTTCTTGAAATGGTCGATGTCCAGCATCACGACGCAGAGCGCTTTTTTCGTCTCGACGTTTTTGTTGATCAGCTTTTCAAGGTGGACCATCAAATAGCGGCGGTTGAACAGACCGGTGAGGCTGTCGGTGAGCGCCAGCGAGAGCGATGTTTCGTAGTTGGAACGCAGACGATCCTGATACCGCTTGCGGCGGATCTGCGTGCGCACGCGTGCCAGCAATTCGTTCCGGTCGACGGGGCGCAAAATATAGTCATGCGCGCCGATTTCAAGGCCCTGCGCGATGCGCTTCATATCGGCTTCTTCGCCCACCATCAAGAGCGGCACGGCGCGGGTACGCTCGTTGGAGCGCAGGTGCGAGCAGAGCCGAAGCCCGTCTTCCATGCCGAGGTTGAGCGAAACGGTAATAATGTCGAAATCGTTCTGCTGGGCGAGCGCGATCGCCTGTTCGCCGGTGCGCACGGGCATCACGACGTCTTCGTCGCGGCGGAGCGTTTCGACGAATTTTTCGGACTCGAAGGCTTTATCCTCGATCACCATCACGCGCGCCTTTTCGGAAGGCTCGGCCATGAAGTTGCCTTTGTTACCCGCGAAACCAAATTGATTTGCGGTGTTTTCGCGGATGCGCCATTCGTCCACCGTCATCTTCAGGCGCACCAGCGATCTGACACGCGCCATCAGCGCCACATCGTTCACGGGCTTGGACAGGAAATCGTCAGCGCCGGCTTCAAGGCCGCGCACGCGGTCGGTCGCGTCGGTGAGCGCTGTCACCATCACGACGGGAATGTGGGAGGTAACGGGGTTCGCCTTCAGGCGCTGGCAGGTTTCAAAACCATCCATGCCGGGCATCATCACGTCGAGCAGGATGATGTCGGGGCTCAAAGTTTCCGCTTTTTGAATGCCTTCCGCGCCGGACGTCGCCGTAAGCACGTCGAAATACTCGCCGCTCAGCTTGGCTTCGAGCAGTTTGACGTTGGGAAGGATGTCATCGACGACGAGAACGCGAGCGGTCATGGATCTTTTCGGTTTTTTTTCTTATGAGGGCGGGAGCCCCCATCTATTACCCTATCGGCAAATGTTAAAGGAAGAATTAACCCGATTAAAGCTTATTATACAGGTATTTGCAGCGGGCTGCGCCCAGGGACTTTCATCTGTCACTTTTCGAGGTGTTTTTGCACGACTTTCATAAAGTCGGTGATGGAAATCGGCTTGGCGATATAGTCCTCGCAGCCGCCCTGCCGGATCTTCTCCTCGTCGCCCTTCATGGCGAAGGCGGTAACGGCCACAACGGGGATTTGCTTCAAATCATTGTCGGCTTTCAGCCATTGGGTGACTTCAAGGCCGGAGACTTCTGGTAATTGAATATCCATCAGGATCAGGTCGGGCCGGTTCTGGCGGCAGATATCCAGCACTTTTGTGCCGTCACGGGTCTTGATCGTCTCGTAGCCGTGCGCCCCCAGAAGGTCGTCGAATAATTTCATATTCAATTCGTTATCTTCGACGATAAGAACTTTCTTTTTCATATTTATTCCCTGCTGTAGACGCCTAGTCCGGTGAGCCTAGCAAATATAGGCCAGCCCGCCCCGTCAGACAAGCCAAATGGCCGTGTCGCAAAACACGGCCATTTGTTCGTTTTAGCAAGAAGATTATCGGTTAGGCAGGCACCATGCCGCCGTTTGTCCTTGTCCTGAGGTTTACATCCTCGTTAGTCGTCTTGGTGTCGCCATTCGCGGCGTCACGGCCATTCAGGACTGCCTTGGAGGGTTTTTCCACCAGCGCGAGGTCGAGAACTTCCTCGATCGTCGTGACCGGGATGATCTTGAGCTTGCTCTTGACCTCGTCAGCAACGTCTTCGAGATCAGCCATGTTTGCCTGCGGGATCAGCACTGTCGTGCAGCCGTCGCGCAGCGCGCCATCCAGTTTCTCGGGGATGCCGCCGATGACCATGACCTTGCCGTTCAGCGAGATCTCGCCCGTCATCGCCACGTCGCGGCGGATCTTGATGCCGGAGACTGCCGAGAACATGGCGGTGGTCATCGCAGCGCCGGCCGAGGGGCCGTCTTTCGGGATAGAGCCCGAGAGCGCGTGGATGTGGACTTCCGATTCTTTTGCCTTCGCCGCGATATTGAATTTATCGCACAGCGACAGCGCGACGCTATGCGCCACTTCGGCAGATTCACGCATGACTTCCTTCAGGTTGCCGGTAACCGTCATCCTGAAATCCTTGCCGCTGCGGGTCATCGCCTCGATCTGCAGCGTGCTGCCGCCGGCCGCAGACCATGCCAGGCCGTTGACCATGCCGACCATGTCTTCAGTGGGGATCGTGTGGCCCGCCGGACGCGCGGCGCCGAGCATGTCCTTGAGGTCGGCCTCGGTGATGGTGACTTTCGTGCCGGGCGCCTTCTGCAGCTTGCGGACCGCTTTCGAGCAGACCGTGCCGATCGCGCGCTCGAGGTTACGGACGCCCGCTTCGCGCGTATAATCGTTGATCATCGCCTTCAGCGCGTCGGGTGCGATCTCGAACTGGCTGGGCTTCAGGCCGGTTTCGGCCATCTGCTGCTTGACCAGGTAACGCGTGGCGATTTCGAGCTTCTGCTCGCGGGTGTAGCCCGGCAGGCGGACGAATTCCATGCGGTCGTGCAGGGCGGCCGGAATGCGGCTTTCATCGTTCGCCGTGCAGATGAACAGGACCTTCGACAGGTCAACCGTCTCGTCGAGGTAATGGTCGCGGAACTTGTGGTTCTGCTTGGGGTCCAGCACTTCGAGGAAGGCGGAGGCGGGATCGCCGCGCTGGGCGTCGGAGCCCATTTTGTCGATTTCGTCGAGGTTGATGACAGGGTTCATCGTGCCGGCGCGGCGCAGCGCCTTGATGATAGCGCCGGGCATTGCGCCGATGAAGGTGCGGCGGTGGCCGCGCACTTCGGATTCCTCCTTGACGCCGCCGAGCGCGATGCGCTCCGACACGCGGCCGGTTGCTTCGGCGATGGATTTAACGATAGATGTCTTGCCGACGCCGGGCGGGCCGACGAGGCAGAGAATTTTACCCTGGCCCGTCGCGTCGGGCTGGTTCATGACGGCGATGAAGTCGAGGATGCGTTCCTTGACCTTTTCCATGCCGTAGTGGTCGCGCTCGAGCGTTGCTTCGGCCTTGACGATATCCTTGTTGGTTTCGGGATACTTGTTCCAGGGCAGCGCGATCAGCAGTTCCAGCCAGGTGCGCGCGATGCCCGCTTCGGGGCCCATGCCCGGCATTTTCTTCAGGCGGGCCAGCTCGCGCTCGGCGTCGAGGCGCACCTCGAAGGGCAGGTTGGCGGCCTTGATCGACGTCTCCAGCTTTTCGTTTTCGTCGGCGCCTGTTTCGTCGCCCAGTTCCTTCAGCTTGTCGTTAATCACGTCGCGTTGCTGGTGCAGCATGAAAATCTGCTGCTGCTTGTCGAGCTTCTGCTTCACGCCGCTCTTGATGCCGTGCGTCAGGCCTTCTGCGGTGTCGGGATCGGGCGGCGGGGGCGCAGGCTGTTCCGCGCCGCGCGCGCCGAACATGCCGGCAATATTCTCGATGTCATCGCGGCCGATCACGGCGAGGTTTTCGCCCTTGTCGCTCTGGCCGGCCTTGATCTTGTCGATCACGACCTGCGGGGGGTCGAAGGAAATAAACACCTGGCCGGTGACGCTGAAGACCTGCGTGATGTTGCGGGTGGTTTCCTTGTTACCTTTTTCGATCACGCGAACAGGAACGGGCTCGCTGAGAACGGCCCCGATCTCGTCCGCGTCGATTTCCAGGGGTCTGCCATTCCGCGCATCGTTCAGCTGTACTTTACCGCCCATATCTCTTTTCCCTTTCATCACTGGTGTTCGTGCGAATGCGCACAAGAATCTCTATTTCCGTAACTAAATGATGTATGAATTTTACATATTGTTAACCATTTGTCAAAAAGATTCGTACTTTGTTAACCATTTTTTTGTCACTTCGAACAAAAACGGGGGGTTACAGGGTAATAATATTACAAAAGCCTCCCAAACCCCTGTCCAGACCCCTATTTCAAACAATGGGGCAGATGGCGTAAATTTCAGGGAGTTTCAGGAGGTTTTCCATGGGTTCAAAAACACCAGCGCTCGCATTCGCCCTTCTTCTCGGCTGCAGCACCACAGCCAAGGCGGCCGGGGAAGGCATGGAAAGCTTCTCGACGCATTACCTCAACTGCAATGCACCGCTCGGCTATCACTTCACAAAAGAACAGCTCACCTGCCCGATCGGCGGCGAGACCTTCGACGTGCTGCAGCTGGGCACGCATAGCACCTTCGGCATGTATCTCGACCGGCGGCCCGTGTCCTACCTTGGCCTGCCGGGGCCCCTGCCCGTCTGCCCGAAAAACGGCATGGTGGTGACGCGCCCGAAATATACCGACGAGGAACTGAAAAAAATCGGCGAGGCCCTCGCCAGCGAAGAATACAAGAAAATCTACGCCGGCCAGCAGGCGACCTATTTCCTCTACGCCGAACAGTCGCGCCTTGCGGGCTTCGACGATCCCTCATGGGGCGTGCGCTGGCAGCAGCTGGTCTCCGCCACCTGGGAAGCGGATGTCTGCCGCGACAAGGAAAAATACAAGGCCTACGCCACCGCCGCCATCGCCGAAATGCAGGCGGCCTTCACGGCGATGACGCCGAAGGACGAGTTTTACTGGACGGTGGGCCTGCTGATCCCCGAAATGCAGCGCCGCCTCGGCGATTTCGACGCCGCGAAGGAATCTCTGCTAAACCTCGGCGGCGACCTGCCGGAAGATCCGGAGCAAAAGAAATCGGCCGCGCTGATGATCGACGTGCTCAAGGTCGCGCTGGCGCGCAAGGACACCAATCCGGTCGAGGTGAAGGAAAAATACATGGAAAAAGAGCCGGTAAAGAAAAATCCGGTTAAGAAGAAGAAATAGGCTCAGGCCGCCACGGCGGGCGTCTTGAGCTTGATGCGGCGCACGGTGATGTCCTGGTCAAGGTCAAGATCCGACGCCGCAGTGTTGAAGCCGTCGGCGGCCGGCTTGGCGGCGGCCACCTTGTGGGGAACGGCAACTGACTGGTATTCCCGCCACGAGGCCAGCCGCTGGGCTTCGACATAGCTCTCGCGGGCCTGCTGCGCCGCTGCAAAACAACCTTCGCTCACGGCATCGAATTTCTTGAGGCACTCGGTGGCCGCGCGCGCCTTCAGCGCCTGATAGCCGCTCACGGCGCCGGCCGCCAGCGAGAGCAGGCCGACGGGCAGCACAAGCCAGCCGATGGGGTTGAACATGTTGGCGATGCCGGTGCAAACCCAGAACATCCAGGCCTTGTTGCGGTTGGATTTGGCCTTGTCGCGCGTCTCGCCAAGCGTGTCGCGCATCGCTGTGGCCCTGTCCTGCATCATGTCGATATAGGTGCGGTCGGAATGGGTTTGCTGCGAAAGAGTGTAGAGGTCGGATTCCGCTTTTTCTTCCAGAGCCTTCATCTTCTTGAAAAACATGCGCTTCCCTTGCCTGTGCCAAACCATCCTGAAACCAATGACTTAATGGTATGATTACGGAAAATATCTGTCAAGCAACCACCCGCAGGCGCTTGGAATCGCGCAGAAATTTTGGGGTATATTAATACCAATTAAAGGGCAAAAGGCACAAATTTGCATTATGTAAAATATTAAGATATAATTAATAATTACGGTTTGGGCGCCATCAGCATCGCAATCAGGGGGGAAGGAATGACCGGTACTAAAAGCCAGTTTTTAACCGCCCCTCCAGCGCCCGCCGAAGAAGCTCCGGCCGCCTTAACAGGCGCGCATCTGCGCTTTATGCATGAACAGGATCTGGTGATACGCCACGTCTCCTCCAACGAACTGCTGGAGCAGCACAAGAATACTGTGTACGGCGACATGTACTCGCTGTCGAATTTCGGCTTTATCCTGACCACGCCAAACACGGAAGACGGGGGCTACATTCCAAGAGAGCTCCAGCTGAAAGTGAAAGAAATATTGCAAGACGATGCGGACAGCCTCGTCAATCCTGTCACCGATAAACTCCGGAACATCGTTGCCAATTCATTAAGCAGGGATCCGGGTTTTCAGGAAACGCATTTCATCATCATGACCCATCCCGGATCGCACTCGCATTCCTACACGACAAGCAGCGGCTATAGCGAAACGATGGGCAAGCACGGCAGGGCCGAGCTTAAGCCCGAAGCAATACAGGCGGTCATCAGCTTTACGGCGGAAGAATTGGCCACAGCGCCATCGCTGGTCGAGGCCACGCAGATGATGATAGACAAGACGATACAAAAACTGGGCGAACTGGCAGAGGCGGGCGCACCGCGCGGAACGCAATACCTGCGCCATGCGCTCGGCGTGGACGCGGTTGAACAAGCCCTGGAACAGAAAACCCGCGACCCGCAGGGAAGCATTTCCAGCCAGACGGAAAAGGCAGGCCCGCCTGCAGCGGCCAAAAGACAGCTCTCCGCTGCCAATCCTTAACTACAGCCGGAAAATTAGTTCGGGCAGGACTTGGCGGGAATCTTCTCCAGCGCGATTAATTTCTGCTCGACCTTGAAGCTTTTGTAATCGACCAGCGAATAGCTGATCACGCCGTTGTCGTGCATGTTGACGTCCATCTCGTAGGACGCCGTCATGCCGTCGGTTTCCTTCAGCGGGAATACAGCCATGCGCACATGCCATGCGTCGGGCGAGAGCAGCGAGCGGTCGAGCTTGTCACCGCTGATGGCCTTGATCTCCTCCGCCGTCAGCTTCTTGCCGATATGCGCGTTGATCTCGACGGGGCCGTCGGCATCCGTGCCGTCGAAGATAACGGCGTCGAAGAATTTCTCGCCCGCGCGGGCGCGGCGGATCAGCTCGTTGGTGTGCTGCGTGGGCAGCAGATAGCCTTTCGGCAGCTTGTACGACAGCTCGTCGGGGCGCGAATAATCGGCCTCGGCCGTGCCATCGTCTTTCTTGTCGATGGAGCCGCGCAGCTGTTCGGTCATCTGCCCGTCTTCCTGCCGCTCGGAGCTGAAATAGAACTGCGCCTGATCTTTCGATTCAAAGGCCACATAGTGGCTGGTATTGGCGACCGCACGACGTTCGGGGTACTGGTATTCGACGCGGAAGCGGTGATCGGTCGTCCAGGCCTCGCAGTTGTCGTCCTGCTCGTAATACATCGTGCCGGTGATGCCGGAAATGCCCGCACCGGACTGCACCGAAACCATCTTGAAGCTATAGAGCGCCTTGTGCAGCGCGACGGCAACATCGGTCTGCGGTTTGACCTTCACGACCGGGTCGGCCGTGGCGGGATTAAAAGTTAACGCGGCCAGGCAAACCGCCACAGCCATGATACCGGATTTTGCTAGAAAGCTTTTCACACCCACAGGATTAATCCCTTCTTTTATTAATGTAGAACAGGAAACGTTAAAAACAAATCAAGTTTTTCAATATGTTAATTGATATCTGCGACTTTCCCTTTAAATATGCTCATCGTTATGTTATGTATAATCCCAGTTTTCTCGGGAGTGTGTGGCCGCAATGACGAAAATCCAGAAACTTGAAACTGCACTACCCGATCAGGTCGGCAAAATCGTCGCGCCCGATGCCGCCCTGCTGTCCCGCCTGAATATCAATGACGCCGGACAGAAGCTGTTGCTGGAAGCCTACCAGAAAATTGCCGATACCGAGGAGAAGCTTGCCGTGGCCGAGGCCCGCATCCGCGAGCTGGAAGACATGGCCGCAACCGATTCAATGACGGGCCTGATGAACCGCCGCGGTTTCGAAAAGTTTTTCGAACAGGAAATGTCCCGTATCCGCCGCCACCAGTCTGCGGGCGCGCTGATGGTGCTGATCGACCTTGACCGTTTCAAGCCCCTGAACGATTTGTACGGCCATCAGGCCGGCGACGCCGCGCTGAAACTGGTGGGCGAAACACTGGCGAAATCGATCCGCATCGCCGACGGCGCCGCGCGTTTCGGCGGCGACGAATTCGCCCTCCTCCTCACCTCGACCGACCCCGACAAGGCGCAGGTGCGCGTCAACGCTGTGCGCCTCGCGCT
The DNA here is from genome assembly GCA_041287865.1 of Alphaproteobacteria bacterium. Classification (GTDB taxonomy): domain Bacteria; phylum Pseudomonadota; class Alphaproteobacteria; order Micavibrionales; family UBA2020; genus JAPWJZ01. The sequence goes on from JBGGMV010000078.1 coordinate 54,336, forward strand.
CAATAATCTTGTACTGGAATGGAAAGGCGAGCTGCTGCCCTTCGGCGCAAGCCTTGGCGCCGCGCCGCTCTGCGCCGACGGCGGCTATGCGGGCGTCTACCAGCTGGCCGACAAAGCCCTCTACGCCGACAAGGCCCGCCGCAAGGCGATGCGCTAATCAGTTAGCGCTTATCCCACTCAATCCGGTAAATGAGGCCACAATCATTTGAAGGATTGTCCTCGTTGTACGCCAGTCCCGGCCCAGAGTTATAATAGTCGCTCGTCTTAAAGCAAGATGGCGGGCCATAGGCTTGAATATAGCCGCTGTCCGGCCGCCCGTCATCCATACGCCGATCTGCCATTGCCGCCCACCTTGGCTTCATGGGTTGCTGCCCCGGGTCATTCATTTTGGCCTCGCCCTCCAGCACTTCACTGCTGATAAGCACGAGGATCACACCTTTGGGAGATTGCTTGCTATCCGGGGCCAGTGACGGGGGCAGCGGCGAGCCATCTGAATATCCGACGATAAAGCCGCTGTCACCAAAACTTGAGCGGGGATATGGTCTTCCCCATCCGACAGGTATTCCATCTTTATCGGGCATCCCGCCGCTATCAAGCAATCCCGCCTTGGCCAGATGAGTCCAGAACAGCACCGTTTCGTCTTCGGCAGATGTCGCGGGAATTTTTACTTTGTCGGCAACCTGGGGAAGCAGGGTTTTGATAAAATCCGGCCTGCCGATGATGCCGTCTCCCGCCGTTTCCGCTGAAGGGTTGCAAGTTTCAGTACAGCCCTTAATGACTTTACTGGCATCACGCAGATCTCCGGGAAGGGCGTGGTAGCGTTCCCGAAATTCATCCAGAGCATGTGAAATATTGCTTACTGTAGCCTGTGTTTCCAGGCTTTCGACTATCACTTGCATGGGAAAATTATGCGTGGCGCATAATCCCGCCACGGCGCCAAAGATGACGAAAACACTAATAATGAGCCAGCGAAATTTCTTCATATTTTGGTCCTCAGCTATCAAACACGATGCCAGTTGTGCTGGTGACTCATAATAACACCGCCGGCGTATCAATCAAACATGATTGCCGCAGCGGTCTATCAGCGCTTCAGTGTCATCGGTTTTGTGACCCTGATCGGGTTATTGAGGATCGTTGCGCCGACAAAGCCCGCCGCAAGTAGGTGCGCTAGGGCCTTTCACGGGCCTTGTGCTATGCTCTGCCCATGACTGAAGACACCCCCGCACCCTCCTTTTACTTCTACCCGCTGCTGGCGGTCCTGATCTGGACCGGCAATATCCTTGTCACCAAGGCTGCAGCCGTGGCGATCGAACCGGCGGCGATTGCGTTTTTCCGCTGGCTGCTGGCGGCGGCGGTCCTGACCCCCTTCGTTGCAGCTGCGGTGTGGCGGCAGCGCGCTGTCGTCGCGGCGCATTGGCCTAAGCTGGCGTTCCTCGGCCTTCTGGGCATGGCGCTGTTCCAGGGCCTTGCCTATGAAGCCGCGCGCACGACCACTGCCGTCAACATGGGCGTGGTCGTGGCGCTGATGCCGCTCTTCTCCGCGCTGCTGGCCGGGATGTTCGCGGGCGAGAAGCTGACGGGCGCGGCGGTTGGCGGCGCGATGCTGTCGATGCTGGGAGTCATGATCCTTTGCACCCATGGCCGGCCCGCAGAATTCCTGCGGGGCGCGGTGCATATCGGGGACCTGCTGATGCTGGTCGCCGTCGCCTCCAACGCGCTTTACGGCGTGCTGCTCAAGCGCTGGGCCTTGCCGCTCTCGACCTGGGAACAGCTCTATGTGCAGGCCTGTTTCGGCGTCGCGCTATTGCTGCCGTTCTGGCTCTGCGCGCCGCCCTCGCCCGTCACGGCGCAGAACCTGCCGATGATATTGTATGCCGGCATTCCGGCTTCCGTCGGCGCGCCGTTTTTCTGGATGCGCGGCATTAAAAAACTCGGCCCCGCGCGCGCCACTCTGTTCATGAACCTGTTGCCGCTGTTCGTCGCCCTCGCCGCCTATGCGCTGCTGGGGGAACGGCTGGAGCCCTACCACGCACTGGGCGGGCTGCTCGCGCTGGCGGGTGTCTGGTGGGGGCAGCGGCGGAAAGCCGCGGCCTGAAAATCAACGCTTCAGTGTAATCGGCTTGGCGACCGTCATGGATTTGTCGAGCACCGTCGCGCCTTCGTTAAAGGCTTTCGCGCGCGCATCCGCTGCGGCCTGTGCCTCGGCCGCGATGCGCTGGTCGCGGGTTTCGATTGCTTCCAGCATCATCTCGTAAAATTCAGGATGCTGGTCGCTGTAGTCGCGGGCGTATTCCTGTATCGTCTTGCGGCTGTTGACCTCGATATTCATGTCGCAGCCTTTTTCGATCAGCACCCTGCCGACCTCGACCATGCCGTTGACGGCGGCCCACATGATGGCGGTGTCACCGTCGTTCGCGACGGCGTGGATATTCGCGCCGCGCTTGATCAGCTCCAGCGCGGCCTCGGTTGCTTCATGACCGCAGGCGTTGATCAGTGGGGTGGAGTGGTCGACGTTATCCGGCTGCTCGATATTGGCACCTTGCTCCAGCAGCTGGATCAGCTTGTCGACTTCGTTCTCCATCGCTGCGCTGTTGATGGGGTAGAACTTCGGCGGCTCCTCCCGACGCTCGAAAGAGCGCGAACTTGATCGGCGCATGGCGCTGTCATCGGGAACCTTCTTCTTAGGAGCCATCTTTAACGGCCTTTCAGCGCGATCGGCTTTGCGACCTTGATCGCATGGTTCAGGACCGTTGCGCCGGTGGTATAGGCCTCGACCTGCCGTTCTGCCTCACCTTCCTGCGCAAGCGCGCCGGTGGTCGGCGCGGGCGGCGGGCAGTCGGGCCGCGCATAGGCCTGCGTCGACCTGTAGGAGGAGGAAGACTGCCCTTTCAGCCTTCTGAACGGTGCCTTGCTTGGCATGTCAGGGGCCTTTGGGCGCGGCGGGCTTTGCGGCGGCGGGGGCTGCTTTCGCGTTATAATCGGCCATCGCCTGCTTCAGGCGTTTCAGCGTATCGGCGTAATCGCCGCTATGCAGGATGCCGATGCCGCCGGCCTTCGTCCAGGCGTCGATGTTTTCTTGTCTATCATCAATCAGCACGTGGTTGGGGCGGGCCAGCAGCAGCTTGTCTTTCGAGCGGCAGCAGATCACTTCCATCAGCGCGAATTTGCCGGACTCGGGCTTGAATTTCATCGTCCAGGCGGCGTCGCCCTCGAAACCGTCGGGGTTCGGCACCGGGCCGGTCAGGAAGCGCACGACGGGCGGTTTCTTCGCGCCCGGTTCCTTCACCATCTCGCGCACTTCGTCGTAAAAGGCGCGCGCGCCGTCGTAGGACGGGATGGTTTTCCACCAGCCGATATCGAGTTTATCCCATTCCGTCTTGCCCTCGGGCGTGATCTTGCCTTGGGTTTCAAGGTGGCCCTGGAAATCGGCCAGCACGCCGTTCGGGCCGATAAAGACCTCGAATTTTCCGGCGGCGGGCGCTTCGTGTTTCGGCGCGGCTGTGGGGTTCTTGCGGAAGTTTTCCATCGCTTTGTCAACACGCTTCATGGTGTCGGCGTAGTCGCCGGTATGCAGTATGCCGATGCCGCCCGCTTTGACCCAGCCGTCGATGTTCTTCTGACGGTCGTCGACGAGGATATGGTTGGGGCGTGCCAGCAGTTCCTTGTCATCGGCGCGGCAGATGACGAGATCCAGCAGGCCGAAGGGGCTGCGGCGGAATTCCTTGACCCATTCCGCCTTGCCGCGGAAGCAGCCGGCGTTGAGAATGGGCGCGGTGAGCATGCGGGTACGCCCGCGCTCCCTCAACCCGTCATAGAACTTCTTCGCGCCGTCGTAGGCGGGCATGGTGCTCCACCATTCATAGTCGAGCGCATCCCATTTCAGCGCGCCCTTGTCGTCGTATTTGTTCTTGTCCTTCGCATGCTGGTCGAAATTGGTCAGCACGCCGTCGAGGTCGGAGAAAAACTCGAATTCGATTTCGTCGGCTTTTTTCGCTTTTTTAGAAAATGCTTTTTTAGCGCGTGCCATATGTATTCTCCTTAACCGGGCTGTGCCACAGGAATAAATTTCTTCGCCTGCTGTACGGGCAGGTCGTCGGCGTTGAGCTTGCCGCGCTCGACGCTGTCGCGGCCTGTTTCGTAGTTGTGGGTAATCAGCGTGCGTTCCTTGGTCTCGAAATTGAAGATATCGGTCAGGCGATAACCCTGCGGGCGGCGCATCAGGACATGCGTCACTTCCTGCGGGCCCGTCTGCTGCCATTCGGGCACTTGAGCATCAAGGAAAGCCTGCACGGCCTTCAGCGCGGCGGGCCTGTCATGGGCGCGGGCGACATCGAGGATATCGCGGCCCTCGGTATCGGTGCGGTCGGTGCGCACGCCTTTTTTGAGCAGCCTTTCGAGGGTGGCGATATCGTTGTTGGCGACCGCATAAAACAGCGGCGTCCAGCCCTTGCCGTTCGCCACATCCAGCGCGGCGCCCGCGTTTTCAAGCAGCTCGATCAGCGGTTTGTTGCGCGCGGCGACGGCGAGACGGTAGGGTGACGTTCCATTGTCCAGCCCGCCGTTCACATTCGCCTTGGCGGCCAGCATCGCGGTGCAGATCTCGACATTGCCCTTGGCCGCGGCTTCGATAAAGGGCGTGGTTTCGCCGTAGCGCGATTTCGCGTTCGGGTCCGCGCCGCTTTCCAGCAGCAGCTTCGCCATCTCGGCGTTATTGTTCTTGATGGCCTGCGTCAGCGGGCAGTCGATTTTCCATTCGGACGACGAGGTCGATTTCGCGCCCTTGCCCAGCCATTTCTTCACGCCGTCGATGTCGTTCTTTTCGGCCGCGTCGCGCAGGTTGAAGTCGAGCGTCTGTTGTGACGTCAGCAACTTTTTGAGCTTTTCGAATGCCATGGGAATGCCTCTCGCGGTCCGGTTTTAATCCCCAGACTTTATAAGAGGAAGCGCATTATGTCAATTGGTTTCGGAAACTATATAGACAGGCTATTTCAATAGCTTAATCACAGATTCAAGTGGTCCCGCGCCCGCCACCACCAGTAAACCAGCTGCGCCACGTAACGGCCCATTTTGCCGCCCGCATAGCCGACGCCGAACGGCTCGAAGGCCTGATAGGTTTTATCGCCCTCCGCAATCGCGGATGCCACCAGCTCACCCGCCACCGTCGTCGGCGAAATGCCGTGCCCGCCGAAGCCCGTCGCGTACCAGTAGCCGGGCTCGATCTCGCCCAGCTGAGGCATTTTATGCGGCGCGTAGCAAAGTAGCCCCGACCATGAATATTCGGGCTCCACATGGCCCTTCAGCTGCGGATAGACCTTGAACATATCCTGCAGCATCATGCCTGAAATATCCGAGGGGTTCGCCCAGAGCGCCACGCGCCCGCCCCACAGAATGCGCCCGCCATCAAGACGGCGGTAATAATCGCTGCAGAAGCGCATGTCCGACACCGCGCAGCGCGTATTGATGGAATTTTGCAGCAGCGCATCATCCACCGGCTTCGTCACCGTGATATAGGTCTGCACGGGGAACGACGCATTGGCCAGTTTCTTGTCCAGCCCGTCGATATAGATCGAGCAGCAGAGCACGACATGCTTCGCCTTCACGCTGCCCTTTTCGGTGCGCACGATCCAACCCGCGCCGTCTTTCTCGATCTTCACGGCGGGCGAAGCCTCGAAAATCTTCCCGCCCTTGTCCACGACCGCGCGCGCCGTGCCGTGCACATAGCGCAGCGGGTGGAACTGGTAATCCTGCGGCGAATAGACCGCGCCGAAATATTTATCGGTCTTGCAGATTTCCTGCACCTTGTCGCGCGGCCAGAATTCGAAGCCTGTGTTGAAATTGTCGTTCGATTGGGCAACGTAATCTTTCAATTCCGCATCGTTATCGCGCCACGAGGCCGTGACGACGCCCTGATGGATGGGCCCGCAATCGATCTTGTAGGTGTCGATGCGCGTGCGGATCAGCTTCCGCGCATTCTGCGTCAGCGTCACAATCTGCTGCGCCTTTTGCAGCCCGAGTTTTTTGAGCAGATACCCTTCGTCGGCCGCATAGCCCTTGGCGACAAAACCCGCATTGCGGCCCGACGATCCCCAGCCGATGCGCTTGGCCTCCAGCACCGCGACATTTTTCCCGCGCTCCACAAGGCTCAGTGCCGTGTTCAGGCCGGCGAAACCGCCGCCCACCACGCAGACATCGGTTTCGATAGCGGCCAGCAGCGGCGCATAGACCACTTCCTCGCCCAGCGTATCGGCATAATAGGTGTCGATATATCCCGAACGCGTCATAGGTTATGTCCCGAATTTGGGCGGCTTGAATTTCGGTTCCGGTTTCGGCTGTTTCGCAATCTGCTTTTCCAGCTTCTCCAGATCCACTTCGCGGATCAACCCGCGCACTTTGTAAGGCGCGATTTTCTTGTACTCGCGCAGCACCGCCTTGCGGAACGTTTTATCCTCCAGCCAGTCTTCGCGGCTGACAGGGAAATAATTCGGCGCGGTGAACATCTTTAAAACTTTCGGCCAGCGGCGCTCCAGCGTCATCAGGAAACGGCGGGAGCCGTGTATCTGCCCGATGCCGATGACGGATTTGATATCCTCGAACTTGCCCTCTTTCTTCAGCAAATCCATCGTGCAGGTGACGTTTTCGCCGGTGTTCGTCGCCTTGTCCTCGATCAGTATCGCATGGGGCGGCACGCCGTTTTTCAGCAGCACGTCGTACATCTGGAAGGCCTCCAGCTCGCCCTTGCTGGTCTTCACGCCGCCGGAAACCACGATCAGCGGGAAATAACCCTGATGGTAAAGCTCCGCCACGCGGGTCGCCAGCTCATCCGCACGCTCGCCGCCGAACAGCAGGCACAGGTCCGCCTTCGCCAAGGGTGTCTCGACGAGCATATACTCGCCGACAGCTTTCAGGAATTCCTTGCTCAGCTTCTTCATTTATTTCCCTTCGCCTCCGGCGAAGCCTTTTGTCCCCTCTCCCTCTTATGGGAGAGGGCTAGGGTGAGGGTACTTACCACACCCTCCACGTTATCCATCACTTCGTTGTTCCAAAACCGGATAACTTCGTACCCGTGGTCGTTCAGGAACTTCGTGCGCCGTTCATCGCTTTTATTCTCGCAATGCTGGCCGCCATCAACCTCGACAACCAGTTTCAGTTTCCCGCAGACAAAATCGACCGTATAAGGCCCGATTGGCACCTGCCGGCGGAATTTATGGCCGGTATGGCTATTGCGCAAAAACTGCCAGAGCTTGTCCTCTGCTTCCGTGCGGTCCTTTCGCAAGGCGCGTGATTTTTCAACTCTGTCCTGCATCTCGTCGGCCCGGAGTACCCTCACCCTAGCCCTCTCCCATAAGAGGG
>JBGGMV010000079.1:0-2787 GCA_041287865.1 Alphaproteobacteria bacterium
GGTCTGCCCTCTTTAAGGAAGGCTTCAGGTTCAGGCTTCATACGCGAGACCTTCCCGGCAAGCCGGATATTATTCTCAGGAAACATAAAACGATTATTTTTGTTCATGGATGTTTCTGGCATCAGCATAAACACTGCATCGACGGAAAATGCCCCTCCTCAAACAAAACCTATTGGTCAAAAAAGCTAGAGAGAAACGTTTTGCGCTTCAAAACGGTGAGGCGAGCGTTAAAGAAAATGGGATGGAATGTCATCGTTGTTTGGGAGTGCCATGCGAAGCACAAGTCTTTTGCAAGCATAGGCCTTCAGAAGTTAGTTAAATCAATCAAAATGAACCCCAAACAGAAGTAGTGCGACCTACCTAAATTGCCGCGTGCGCCAGAATCTTCCCCGCCGCCTCATCCGCCCCTAGCCTCGTAATATCCAGCGTCAATTCGCGCGCGTCGCCGGTTTTCAGGACTTCGCGGGTGGCGTAGCGGGTGGGGGCTTCGGGGTTGGTTTCTTTCATGCGGGGGATGCGGGAGGCGGAGGTGATGCGGCGGATGTGTTCATCCACATCGGTCACCAGCAGGCGCACGGGGATGTATTTGCCGCCGCGCGCCTCGGCCACGCTGCGCATTTTTTCCATGTGGTTGCGGTCGTCCTCGTCGCCTTCGATCAGCGCATTGGTCAGCACGAAGCTGAATTCCCTTGGCGCGATATTGACCATGGTATCGGCGACTGCGTCCCATATCTTGCGGACGTTCAGCCAGATGCGGGGATCGAGCTTGGTCTTGCCGTCCTGCCGTATCAGGCTGAACAGCGGGTTATTGATAAGATGATTGTCGACAAGGCGGATACCCTCCGCCTGCCTGACGATTTCCTGCGCGACGGTGTATTTGCCCGCGCCCGGGAAGCCAAGCAGGTGGATGATGGTATTCTCAATCCTCATGTCTCAGTTCAGGCCCGGACGAGCTCATAAAGAGCAATAGCGGCGGCGTTGGAGACGTTCAGGCTCGCAATCGCGCCCTGTGTCGGCAGTTTCGCCAGCACGTCGCAGGTCTCGGCCACAAGGCGGCGCAAGCCGTCGCCTTCCGCGCCCAGCACGAGAGCGACTTTGCCGCCGCTCTTGGCGGCTTCCGCCACCGTCTGCTTGCCGCGTTCGTCGAGGCCGATGCAGAAGAAGCCTGCTTCCTTCAGCTGCTCGAGCGCGCGGGAGAGGTTGGTTTCACGCACCAGCGGCACGTGTTCCACCGCGCCGGAGGCCGTTTTGGCCAGCGTGCCCGTCACATCGGGCGCATGCAGTTTCTGCACGATCACAGCCGTCGCGCCAAAGGCGGCGGCGGAGCGCAAAATCGCGCCGACGTTATGCGGATCTGTAACCTGATCCAGCACCAGCACGCGTGCGTTGTCGCCGGCGCCGATTAAGACGTCAGCAAGGAAGGTTTCTTCCAGCGGCTGCGTATCCAGTAGCACGCCCTGGTGCACGGCGTCGCGCGGCAGCAGGCGTTCGATGTCATAGGCCTCCACCATATGCGGCTCGGGCACTTTCAGGCCGGTGTTGCGGGCAAGGTCGTAGGCCTCTTGAATATGCGCAAGGCCGCTGCGGGTGACTAGCAGGCGCTGCATCACGCGCTTCGGGTTCTGCAGCGCTTCCTTCACGGCATGCGCGCCGTAGAGGAAGGCGGAGGAGGGCGTGCCGAAACCGGTGCGGTCGGACTTCAGGCGGCGCTTGGCGTCGAAGGCCGCGATATGGCCTTCGACGGGCGCGGTTTCGACCATGTTGTTGTCGGCGTCCAGCTCGAAGCCGAGGCCTTCTTCTTCATCTTCCACCACGGGAGCGCTTTCGCGGACGGAGAAGGATTTCTTCGGGCGCGCGTCGAAATCGCGGTTGTCGAAGTTGCGCTTGTAAGGCTTGTGCGTGTCGCCCTTGAAACGGGGCTTGTCGCCGTCCTCGCGCTTCTTGAAGGGGCGGTCGCCGCCGCCTTTGAAGTCGCTACCACCGTCGCGGTCACGGAAGGGCTTTTTAAAGGGGCGATCGCCGCCGCCTTTGAAATCGCCGCCACCATCGCGGTCGCGGAAGGGTTTTTTGAAGGGACGGTCGCCGCCGCCGTCACGATCACGGAAGGGCTTCTTGAAAGGACGATCGCCACCACCGCCCGCATCGCGGTCGCGGAAAGGCTTTTTAAAGGGGCGGTCGCCGCCTGAACGCTCGGCGCGGTCGCCAAAGGTTTTATAAGCCTTGTCGCCGCTGCCGCCATCGCGGTCGCGATAGGGTTTTTTGAAAGGACGATCGCCGCCACCGTCGCGGTCACGGAAAGGTTTCTTGAACGGCCTGTCGCCGCCCGAACGCTCCGGGCGGTCGCCGCCGCTCCACTCGCGCTTTTTATAAGGACGGTCTTCGCCGCCGCCTTCGCGTGCACGGAAAGGCTTCTTGAACGGCCTGTCGCCGCCCGAACGCTCCGGGCGATCACCGCCGCCGCTCCACTCGCGTTTTTTATAGGGCTTGTCGCCACCTGCGGCATCGCGGTCACGGTACGGCTTCTTAAAGCCGCCGCTTTTCCCTTTGTATCCGCCGCCTTCGGGACGACCACGAGGCCTATCCCCTTCAAATTTCTTGCCAAATCCGCCGCGGCTCCCGCCATCGCGGCCTTTGCCGCCACCGCCAAATTTTTTGCCTTTGGACTGGAATTTGTTATCGTTCTGTGACATAAAGCTACTTCTTTCGTTGATTTCTGGCAGTAACCTATACTACTTGCTGTATTTCCGGAAGCATAAAAGAAAAATACCGATGTGGAGGGGTGGCCGA
>JBGGMV010000080.1:0-15599 GCA_041287865.1 Alphaproteobacteria bacterium
GCCTGATCGCCGCCGGCGCCAACCTGACCGGGAGAAATAAAGACGGCACCACAGCCTATGACCGCGTGCGCGGCAATGCGGCCTGTGCCGGCACGGCGGCGGTCTACGAGAGCTTCTATGATCAATGGTCACGCGCCATCCTCCGGGGAATTATCGACGACACGACAAAAGCGATCCACGGCGCGCCGCAAGACATCAACGCCATGAAACCGCTGCGTTTGCGCCTTTGAGGCTTAAATTTCATGTATTTACCATAAATTAATCTCATTTCATTAGAATAGGGGCAGCTTATTCATGCCAAACGGGAGCATTTCATGACGCCTCCAAAAGAACCCACGCTCGAGGAAATCCACGCGCAACTCAAAGCGCTGACAGGGGCGGTCGAAAAACTCATCGAGGCCCAAAAGCCCGCAGCTGCGCCGCCTGAGCCTGCAAAGAAGACGGGGGATTTGCAGGATGTAAGGTTGGTGGCTGTCCAGCCGACAGCCGAAAACCACAGTTATACATTCACCATCCCCACGGGCTCCGCGCGGAATGCGTTCAATAACGCCACGCCCGTCGAGGCCGTCGCGTTGCCGAACTATCTGGTCGAGAAACCCGATGCAAAAGATCTGGTCGATATTCCGACCACGCTGGCCGCGCTCGCCATGGAAACGGTGAGGGATAACAACCGCAAGGCGCTTTATCCTGTCGCGCTTGAAGATTATCTCGCCACGGTCACGCGAGAGCCGGGCGAGCAGGAAGCCCTGAATATCGTCGAAGGAAAATCGTGGATAGGTTTCGGCATTGTTGCCCTCAAGGCTCAAGGTGCGGACGGCAAAGCCTCTAACTTGTATGTGGTGGATGACCAGCTGCGGCAGCAGATAATTGTCATGGGCGCGGAATCCATTCCCGTCGGGCTGAACAAAAAGCTCGCCGAGTCAGGGGTTACCTATGTCGTCAGGGGCAGGCCGGAAACGACCGAGGAAATCAACGAATTTCTGTCCCAGGGCGCAAGAGTGCGGGGTGAAAGCGGTTTGCTGATGACCGGCCGCGCCGTAACGGATGTGATCGAGTCTCTTATCAAGGCAGTTTCGGCCATATGCGAACTTAAAGAGCACGATGACGACGCTGTGCCCTTAGGCACGACGCTCGGGCGGGTCATGAACGGTGGAATGGCCGACAAACCGGGCGTCTTCACCAGCATCATGAAGGCTTCGGCACGGCCGGCCGGGGTCAAGTAACCTTTTAGGCATAGAATTACACAGGGGCGCAGGTGATATGCGCCCCTGTTTCTTTCCGTAAAGCCCTTCACGGATTTTTCATTACCTGCCGCGTATTCTCGACGATGGAGACTAGTGCCAGTAGGGGATGATGTCGCAGATATTGAATAGTCTGGTGGTTGCCAAAGGATTGGAAACCCAGTACGCGCTCGAACAGATTATGGAGAATAATCTGGCCGGCCACGTTCTGAGTCTGGTGACTTATACCCCTGACAGCCTGAATAAAATCGACCGCACGCCTGATCTGGTTTTCATCGTCAACCAGGAGGAAGCGCTGACAGCGGACGAGGTTAACCGTGTCACGAAAATGTTCCCGCGCTGCACCTCCGTCGTGCTTGATGACGACCCCGAACGCCAGCGCGACGCCTTCATCAAGGCGGGCGCCGATGAAGTGATGAGCCTTGCCGACCTGCGTTCGCCGCTCGGCCGCCACATGCTGGAGAAGATCATCGCCTTCCGCGATCTTGCCGCCGCCGAAGCGCGTGTGGAGGCGAGCGAAGAACGTTTCCGCGGCATCATCGAACATTCGAACGACATCATCATCCTGCTGGATACCGACGGCTCCATCCTCTACGCCAGCCCCGCCTTTGGCCGGCAGATGGGATATGAGTTGTGGACGGTGCTGGGGCAGGATTTCTTCAGCTTCGTGCATGAAGAAGGATTGGCGCAGCTGCAATCGGGCTTCCGCGAACTGATGATGCTGCCGCCCACCGAAAGCATGTCGCTGGAATTCCTGTTCCGCCACCGCGACGGCCGGTTCCTGACGATGGAAGCCACAGGATCGAACCTGCTGCGCAACCAGACCGTGCAGGCCGTTGTGCTCCACCTGCGCGACGTGACGGGCTCGAAACAGTCGGAGGTGGAACTGAAGATTTACCGCCTGCATCTCGAAGACCTCGTCGCACAGCGCACAAGGGAAGCGGAAGAAGCCAACCGCCGCGCCGACCTTGTCATCGCGGCGTCGCCGGATGCCCTTATTGCTATGGATGAAAAAGGCGTCATCACCTTCGCCAGCCGCCATTACCGCACGATCTATCCTGCCAGCGCGCAGGTAGTAAGCGAGGGCAACGACGTCATGGAAGCCTTCGAGGTCGTCACGAAAGAAGTCGGCCTGAGCCACGACGACGAACGCTACGCCGACATGAGGGCGTGGTGGCAGAAGCCCAAAGGCTACAAAGAATTCAAGATGGCCAACGGCACCTGGGTGCGCCTGCAGGCGAGACGCATTCCCGAAACCAACGGCATCGTCGTCTCCACCACCAACATCACCGATTACAAGCGCCAGCAGGCGCTGCTTGCCGCGCAGTCCGAAGAACTTGAAGTCGCGCTGGCCAAGGAAAAAACGATCGTGGAGCAGCAGCGCACCTTCGTTTCCATGGTATCGCACGAATTCCGCACGCCGCTGACCGTCATTGACGGCAACGCGCAGATCATCCACAGCCGCGGCGACACCATCGGCAAGGAAGCGCTGCAAAAACGCGCGGTCAATATCCGTTCCTCCGTCGACCGCCTTGTACGGCTGATCGAAACGATCCTGTCGGCGCATATGCTCGACGTCGGCAAGCTGGTTGTGGAGCCCAAACCCTGCGACCTCGGCAAAATCATCCGCGATGTCTGTTCCGAGCAGCAGGATATTTCCCCCAACCACCGTTTGAAGGTGGAGGTGCGCGGCATTCCGCCTGCCATGGTGCTGGATGAAAAGCTGATCCGCCAGTCACTGGCCAACCTTGTTTCCAACGCCGTGAAATATTCGCCGCGCTCGAATACGGTCGAGGTTTCCGCCTTCAAGGAAGGCAACATGGCCGTGATCGAGGTGCAGGACCATGGCGTCGGCATCCCGCCCGATGAAATCGAGCATGTTTTTTCGAAATATTTCCGCGCCTCGACCTCGTCGGGTATCCCGGGGTCGGGCCTTGGTCTTTCGGTGGTGCAGCACTTCGTTGAATTGCACCACGGAACAGTCGCCTTGCGCAGCAAGGTTGGCATTGGTACTGTCGTCACAATGAGCCTGCCTATTGGCGAGGGCCGGTTTTAATTAGGGAAATACGATCATGGCTAAAATCCTGTTGATAGAAGACGAAGCTCCGGTGCGCGAAATGCTGCTCGACGAGCTGACCGTGCAGGGACACAGCGTCATCGAAGCCTCGACGGGCGAGGAGGGGCTGGAGAAGTTCCTCGAAGCCGAGCCCGACCTCGTGGTCTGCGACCGCGCTATGCCCGGCATGTCGGGCTATGAAGTTCTGGAGCGCATCCGTGGCGCCCATCCCCAGTACGAAGACATTCCCTTTATCTTCCTGACAGCGCTGACCGACCCGCGCGACAAGGCCGCCGTCGACCACCTGAAGCCTGCCGCTTATTTCGAGAAGCCGGTCGACTTCAAGGCGCTGTCGGACAAGATCAAGGGCCTGATCAAGTCGTAATCTCCAAATACTGCAAGACTGGTCGGAAAAAATCACAACGCGTGGTTTCAAACTTGCTTTTTATACAAGCAGGCATGAATTATATTTGACATAACGCGTCATATCTCTCTAAAATGCTTTAGCGGTTAAAAACAGGAATATTTTTAGAGAGTGTGTCATGAAAAAATCTACAGCCCAGAAAATCGAGAAGCTGACCGAGCGTGCGTGGCAGGCGGCCGACGTAATCGAGCATAGCGCCCATTACATCAACAAGTGGCCCGGGGTGATAAGGGAAGCCTTTGGCAAGAACGCGCTGAGCGGCTTCGCGGACAAGCAGAAAACCCTCGCCAACCGCATCTATCTGGGTGAATTGCTCCAGCGCAATGAAACCGCGGAATCACAGACCGCCGGCGAGATCATGGGCAGGGTATGGCATCTCGATCAGGAACAAGAACTAGGCAAGGGAAGCCTGACAAAGCTTTTCCCCGGCCTGTCCAAAGACCAGCGCGCCGAAGTGCGCAACGGCCTGAAAAAGATCGGCTTCAAGGTTAAAGGCAATACGATCGGTTAATCCGGTCGTTCAGGGCGAAGCGGTGGCGGCTTTTTTCGGCGCCGTCACGGGCTTCGGCGCGGGCGTGGTCGACGTATTGTCGCGCAGCCAGTCGCCGATGGCGCCCATTGCCTGCTGGCGCTGTTTCCACGTGAATTCCGAGCTGCTTTCTTCCGCTTCGCCTTCGCTGCCCGTCAGGTGCTGGTATTGGCGCGGCGACAGATCGTCAAGGCCGCCGGCGTGGATCGCGCGGCCGTCGGTATTTCCCCAGCCGGTGTCAACGGTCACGGAAACTTCATCCTGTTTCTCCGCGTCGGCGGGCATGGTGATGGTTACGGTCAGCATCTTGCCGTAGCGCATTTCCGGCGTTTCGATCTTGCCGTCCTCGCCCTTGACGGCGGGCGCGGTCACCGAGATATCGCCCAGCACGCGGATCTGCTGTACCCAGGCATAGCCGTTGGTTGTTTCGGCATAAAACGGCGCAGCGGTGTAAACGTAAACATCGCGCAGGGCTGACAATTCGCCGAAGGCGTTTTTGGCAATCACGCGGGGCTCTGCCTCGGAAGCTTCCGCCGCGTCTTCATCCGACTGTTCGGCTTTTTCGGCAAGGGCGGCACGGCGCTCCAGTTCCGCCTTCACGTCAAGGCTTTCGCGGCCAAGGTAGCCGGCCTTCTGCAAGGCGGACGTCACGGCGCGGGTATAGGCGGCGGTTTCGGCATAGTCCATGGGCGGGGCGGTGGGTTCCGGCTCGGGCTCTGCCTCCTCGACCGCAGGGGCTTGCCAGTTGTATGGCTGGCCCAGATCCGTTTTGGCGGGGCCGGGCAGTGTTTCGATGACGGGGGCGGGCTCTCTGTCTTTCGGGGGCTCTGTCTTCGATGTGCAGGCCGCGCCGCTGAAGACCGCGAGTGCCGCAAGACTGAGTGCTGCAAATTTTCTAGTGCCCTTCATCATCACCTCAGGTGGGGTACATTAGGATGATTAGTTTTACCATAAAAATTAAGCGGGTGTCAAACCGAGCTAGGATGCCATCCCTCACTTCGTTCGGGATGACAATGCATAGGGCACAAAGCAAAACCCCCGGATTTGCATCCGGGGGTTTTTAAATTTCGGGTAACCAAGTGGGGTTTTGGGGTTTCAGGGGAGTTTAGCTGCCTGCTTGATTACCCTGGCAGACCGAAGTCTACCAATCTCGAATTCTGCTTACTTCTTCAATCGTAGTTGAATCAGCAAGGTGACATTAGTCGCTAACCGATTCAAAAAGCAAGCAGAAATTGTTTAGTTCGTATCTCACTTTAAGTGTTCCCAAGATTACATAACCATAATGATTCGGCAAGCAAAATCGTAAGAAATTTTTAACTATTTCTTGATCTGTTGTTCAGCGGATTCCGGATATTAAGATTGATATATAACTAACTGATTATTTTATAGATTTTAGCGTTTCCAAGACCTCGTCTGCATGGCCTAAAGCCTTCACATTTCGCCAGATATGTTGGATGACGCCGTCCTTGTCGATGAGGTAGGTCGCGCGTTCGATACCCATATAGGTTTTGCCGTAGTTTTTCTTCTCCACCCAGGTGCCGAAAGCCTCGCAGATGCTGCCGTCTGAGTCGCTGATCAAGGTGAAGGGGAGCTCGTATTTGTCGGTGAACTTGGCGTGAGATTTCAGGTCGTCTTTCGACACGCCGTAAACCTTCGCGTTCATCTTCTTGAACTTGGGCAGGTTGTCGCGGAAGGCGCAGGCCTCGACCGTGCAGCCGGGCGTATCGTCCTTCGGGTAAAAATAGAGCACGGTGTTGTGCCCCTTCAGGTCTTTCGCCGCAATCGGCCCTTCGGCTGTGACGCCCTTGAAGGCGGGGACTTTGTCACCGGTTTTCAGTGCCATGGCGGATACTCCTTATTGGGTGGATTGCCTGAGCGCCGTCATGTCGAGCATGAAGGCGGCGAAAAACTTCGGCCGCGCGTCCTTGAAGGTTTTCGTCAGGCTCGCATAGTCAGGTATTTCGTCGGTGACGATGACAAAGGGCGCGCCGAGGCTGTCAAGGTTCTTGATCATTTCCTCAAGACTTTCAGCCGGCTTGCGCTCTTCCTTGCGGTCGAAGGCGAAGGCCTGCACGTCCTTGCCCATGTTGGCCAGCCATATCTTGCGGTTGGGCGCGCTTTCCACCGCGTCGCGGCGCAGGCGTATGAAAAGCCAGTAATTCTTCTTCAGGTAGGTGCGCAGCTTGCTGCAGAAATCTTCCAGCATCACCAGGTCGGGCTTGGCCGCCGTATAGTCGATAAAGATCGCGTTGAAGGTATTGTTCTGCCCGCGCCAGCTTTCGATGTTCTCCTGGATGATGGGGAAAACTTTGGGCAGGTCGGTGGGGATTTCGGGCATGACGTAGAGGGGGTCGACCTCCCGCTGCGGGATGCTGACCGGGGCGATGGGCGAGGGGGTCAGGCCCTCCATTCCCAGGTCGCCCGCCCAGATGATGATCGATCCGCCGTTGTCCGGCACGGCCTTCAGCGAGGCCTCGTCGCGCACGAAGTAGCGGGTATCGAAGACCACCTGCTGCTTTTCGATCACGGGCGGGTTCAGATCCTTCCACGACTTCCAGCCGACGAAGGCCGCAAGCACCAGCAGGATGGGGATAATAACCTTTTTGTCTTCTCTGAAATTCATGCTTAATCCGCTCTAAACGCTGGTAAATTAGCACAGCCGCGCCTGCCCTATAAGGGGATTTCATTGCTTATTTCGATAATATCCCTTATATGTAGCGCTGTTTGTGCGCACTTTATGCGCGATCAGTAAGGTATAAGAAGATGAGCCTCGATAGTCATGCCCGTAAATTCGCCGCCCCGCGCACCGATGCGCAGGGCCGGATTCCGCTCATCGGCCTGTCGCCGGAGGAGCTGCAGGAAGCCCTTTCCGTGCACGAGCTGCCGCGTTTCCGCGCCAAGCAGGTCTGGCACTGGCTCTACCATCGCGGCGCGCGCGATTTTGAGAGCATGGCCAACTTGCCCAAAGACATGCGGGCGATGCTGACCGAAAAATACGCGATCGAGCGCACCAAGGTTATCACCGAACAAAAATCATCCGACGGCACCATCAAATGGCTGCTCGGCATGTCCGACGGCCAGCAGGTGGAGGCTGTGTTTATCCCCGAAAAAGACCGTGGCACGCTCTGCGTTTCCTCGCAGGTGGGCTGCACGCTGACCTGCAAATTCTGCCATACCGGCACCCAGCCGCTGGTGCGCAACCTCGGCGCGCATGAAATTCTGCAGCAGGTGATGTACGCCCGCGACGCGCTGGGCGAATGGCCGTCAAAAGAAAACAACAATACCGCCCGCGACCTGACCAATATCGTCATGATGGGCATGGGCGAGCCGCTCTATAACTACGACAACGTCGCCAAGGCGCTGAAAATCTGCATGGACGAAGACGGCCTCGGCATTTCCAAGCGCCGCATCACGCTTTCGACCTCGGGCGTCGTGCCGCAGATCAGACAGTGCGGCGAAGAGTTGAACGTCAATCTCGCCATCTCGCTCCATGCGCCGAACGATGCGCTGCGCTCGAGCATCATGCCGATCAACAACAAATATCCGCTGGCGGAATTGATCGACGCCTGCCGCAACTATCCGGGTCTCTCTGAAAACCGCCGCATCACGTTTGAATATGTGATGCTGAAGGACGTGAACGACAGCGACGACGAAGCGCGCGGCCTTGTGAAGCTGCTGGGCGATCTGCCCTGCAAGATCAACCTGATCCCCTTCAACCCCTGGCCGGGCAGCGGTTATGAATGTTCCGACGACGCGCGCATCGAAAAATTCGCCCGCATCCTCGAAGACGCCGGCTATGACGCGCCGGTGCGCAGGCCCCGCGGCCGCGACATCCTTGCCGCCTGCGGCCAGCTGAAATCGGCCAGCAAGCGCATCAAGGTCGGTGAAGCGGGCGATGCGGCACAGGCTCAAGCCCCTGTTTCTCAAGCGGAATAGCCCTTAGCATAATATTAGCTTTTGCGCGGTATAATGCCTTAAGCCCTTCAAAAGGTATGAAAGTGCATGCGCAGGCAAAAGCAACCCGATGACGTTGAAGTTCCGGAAGGCCTCGCGCGCGCGGCGCAGCGGATCGGCGATCTGTCGGAGCGTTTCTTCGTGCTGGGCGAATTGCCCGGCAGCAAGGATTTTCTCGAGCGTCTTGCAGACGGCCTGCGCGACAAGGGATGGCCCATCGGCACGACAGGCGCGGACCCGTTATACAACATGGTGACCGATTGCTTCCGCTGGCAGCGCGGGAAGGTGAGCGATATCAGCGAGAGCCTCTATAGATACCTGAACGAATTCAGCCATACGACAAGTACGCGGACATTCCTGACTGTTCCCGCCAATATCGCCACCCTGCAGGAAACGATCGAAGAAGCCATCGTGTCCAATGCGAAGGACTGGGGCGATCCTTTCGTGGTAAAGCAGGGCCAGCGCAGCCTCGTCAAGGCTGCCTTCACTGCCGTTTCCGAAAAAATCACGGGCGCCGATACGCCCGCGCGCAAGCTCGCGGCGGAACTGAAAGCCATGACGGCCATCATGAAAAAGGCCTATGCCGACCACGAGGTGCCCTCCATCGAGTTTCAGGGCAGGGTCGAGGAATACCTGGACAAGAAAGGCTGGCCGATCGCCGAAGTCACCGACATCCACCGCTGCCTTGCCTCGCGCCTGTGGTCGCTGGCGCGGGAGGCACAGTTCAAATCCACGATCCCGATGCGCTGGGAATTGCAGTACGAGACTTTCCCGCCGCGCACCTCTTTCAAGGAGCCGACCGAATATATCATGCAGAATATTCCCGATATCGGCGAAGCCGCGAAGGCGGTGGGGGCCGAGCTTGATGCCGAATGCAAGACGGAGCGGGGCCTGATCACCCGCCACTGCAACATCATCGGGCGCGAAGAATTCACCGATTTCTCGTGGAGCGAAGCCAAGCGCAACCAGAAACCCACCATGCCGCTGACGACCGAGAAAAACGTCAAGGTCAAAGGCCCGCTGCAGCTTAAGAAATAACCCATGAGCGATAAACCCACACAAGAGGACATTAACGCTTTCTGCCAGGCGGCGGGGGAAAAGCGTAATGACGCCCTGCTGGACTCCATGCTCGAAAAATATGGCGACGCCATCCTGCACGGCCAGCACAAGCCGGGCGGCAGCACGCCGCTGGGCTATGCCGCCAATTACGGCCACCGCGACTTGGCAGAGAAATTCATCAAAAGAGGCGCGGACGTGAACCAGGGCGATTTCGACAACTTTACGCCCTTGATGTCGGCCTCGTGGCACACCAGCAATGTTGAAACGGCGCAACTGTTACTCGATCACGGCGCCATCATCGACTGTGAAGACGCTTACGGCCATACCCCGCGCATGGTGGCGCAAGAAAATAAAATGGAATCCGTTATCGCCGCCATAGATGCTACCGTCCAGAAACGCGCCGGCGAAACCGTGCAAAAAGTCGCGCAGCAGGGCACGGCCCAGCCGATCGCGCCCCTGAAGAAAATCCGCCTCAAGACTTGATCGCGCTGTTCCCCGACTTTAGTGCCTCGGCATATTGTTGAGCATGATCGTGCGGCGCACTTCTTTGTCGACGTCCTTGAAGTGCTGGTCGACGACCTTGAAGAGCGATTGCTGGTCTTTGTGCAGCAGGTTCACTTTGCCCTGCGCGACATCGTCCAGCGTGAAGATAGCGACGCCGCTGACTTCGGGCTTACCGCTGTCGTGGTTGATGCTCTGGTCGCCGGTCGCCTTCGCATAGGCGGGGTCTTTGGCGATCAGGTCCATGTGGGCCTTCACGGCTTTCACCTCGGCCGCGGTCAGTTCCAGCATCATGCCGATCACAATGCGTTTCTCGCCGCTGCGGAAGGCGAGGGTGAGCGTATCCATCGGCTTCAGGCGGGCGGGATCGACCTTCAGAAGGGGCGAACCATCGGGCAGTTTCAGTTCTTCTTCCACCTCGCGCGCGGCGCCGGTGCGGCCGTCTTCGGGCGCGGATGATTTCGGCACCAGCGTGCTGCCGGGGGTTTCGGAGAGGTTGATGAAGCCGCCGGGGATCATGAAGGCGGGGGGCGTCGCTTCGCCGGGCTTGCTGTAATGGTCGCCGGTCTGGGCGACGACGACTTTGCGCACGCCGTATTCTTCAAACGTCAGCACTACGCCGGAGCCGGCGGTGGCTTTCTGCACCTCTTCGACAACCGCGCCGTCGAGCGTCGTCCAGGGCGGCAGCGTGCCCCAGTTTTCCTTCACGAGTTCGCGCAGCAGTTGCTTACGGTCTTTTTCGCTCAGCGCGGCGCCGTCGAAGATATCGCGGATTTTGTTTTTGATGTCTGACATTGTGCAGTCTCCTCTGGGTTATGATTCTCGATGCTTATAATCCATTAGAGTGTTTTTATTCTCCAAATGAGTATAAGTCAAGAGACTATTTCAAAATTACCATTTTGGCGGCTTATCCGGCTCTCCCGCTTTGATTTTCTTCACGAAAGCGCTGCTCGAATAGAATTCTTTTTCCGCGCAGGGCACCAGCACGACCTTGCCGGCCAGTTCCGCGCCGATGATTTGCTTGCCAGCGTAATCGTCGCCCTTGAACATGAAATCGGGCTTCAGCGCCTTCAAAATCGTTTCATGGAATTTCTCGTCGGAGATGATGACGGCATCCGCGCTGTCGAGCGCGGCGAGGGTCTGCGCGCGTTTCAGCTCGGTAATATAGGGCTTTTCAGGGCCTTTTTGTTCCTTGACCGTGCGATCCGACGCAATCACGACCACCAAAACATCGCAGCCGCGGTTCGCGTCTTCAAGGAATGAAATATGGCCGGGGTGCAGGATATCATAGACGCCGCTGGTGAAACCAATCGTCTTGCCGGCGGCGCGCCATTCTTCGGCCTGCGCGGTCAGGTCTTCCAGCGATTTCACTTTGCTCAGGTAGGCGCGGGTAGGGCCCTTGCGGGGCGTCGAAGCTTCGGTGATTTCCGCGCCCGGCCAGTTCTCGCGCACCAGGTCGCGCAGCGCCTGTTTCTTCTCGGCGTCGCTCATCGCGGCCTGATCGAAAATCTCGCGGATATGTCTGGTAACGTCCGTCATCCTACCCTCAAAGTTATGGTAAATTAAACCATCGGGGCAGCGGAAGTCAATCAAAAACAAAAGATTGGAATGATTAGGGTTTTTTACCTCTGAGGCGGTCAAAGGCCAACCCCGGCAGGGCTCCCATCGTCTGGGTGTTCAGCGGGAATTCCATCACCACATGCAGGATCGATAGCGCCAGTACGGCCATATAGCCGAAGGCATAGTTGTAGAAATAAAGCCCGATGCAGCCGATGTAGAGCAGGATAATACCACCCATGCGCGCGCGCGGCACGTCCTGCCATTTCAGCAGCTCGGTTTTGCTGAACCAGTTCAGGTAATGATAGGTGTAGATAAAGGTAAGGAAGCCATAGATGCCCGCCATGTGGTCGCGTGGCGTGTCAATGCCCACCAGCTTGCCCATGCCCTCCATCATCGGGTCGAAGAATTCGCGGGGCGCGGCCGACAGCTCCGTGCGAAAGCCAAGGCCCTTCGCGGGCAGGTAAATCAGGGCCGCAGCGCTGGCCAGCCATGTGACCACGCTCACCGCCCCCGCAAGCCCGCCGCGCCGGAGCGCCCCCGCCAGCAGGAACAGCAAGGTAAAGGCGCCCACATGGATGACGGAGGGTATAAACGCCGCCGCCAGCAGCGCCGATGTCGGTTCTTTCGCCAGATGCCAGGCGACGATCGGCACCAGCAGCAAGCCAAGCGGCACCATGCGCCAGTCGCGCAGGAAAGGCGTGATCAACAGCAGCGACCAGATGCCTACAGCGCTCTGATGGATATTTTCGGTTACATACGCAATCCAGAACACCACGCCGAGGCCCACGGCGAGAAAGGCCGGGGGCGTATATTTGTTGCCGAGGAAATAATCGCGGTCATGCAGCCATGAAATCTGCGTCAGGTAGTGCAGGGGGCCCAGCAGGGCATAGCTTAGAAACAACCCCTCCACCGGCAGCGCATAGGCCCAGATCATCGAGAGCGCGATCAATGCGGGCTGGGCCCATTCCTGTTTCTCAAGCAGCGTCTTTTCCATGGATGCAGGATAACATGCGAAATTCTCAATGAAAACAATGGGGCGAGTGGGGTACAAGTGTCTTGTTTTATTATCCATAATCATGTATTATTGCCTTCATATCGGGCATAAAGGATGTAAACGGCAATCATGGGTTTTTCGCTGTCGTCGATTTTCAATTGGCTGAAGCCGAAGCCTGTTGCGCCGCCCGCGCCCGTTGCTCCGCCGCCGCCCGCTGTGCTCCAGCTTCCAAACCTCTACCAGAAACAGGAAGCCGAGATTGTCACCTATATACAGCAACAACTGAAGACCGGCGCGACGCTGCAAGACAGCGACGCGCTTCACGCTGTCTGCGAGCAGGGATGGCTGCAGGCGGCGAAGCTGCTGATGGATGCCGGTGCGGATATCAACAGGCTTGATTTCGTGCATGCGCATCCGCCCTTTACTTACGCCGCCTCCAGCGGTAACCCCGACCTTATCGATGAACTGTTGAAACGGGGCGCGACAAGCAATGCGGTCGACAAAGACAAACATAATGCGATCTATCACTTCTTCGTGAGTAGTTACCGCTATTCCGAACATTACAAGACGCCCGAAGGGCGGGAACGAGACAAGCGCGCCTTCAAGACGCTGCTCGACCTCGGGCTGGAGGTTGAACCGGTGATGGATCACTATATCTACTATGACCGCCACCACCTGGCACCGCTGCGCCCGCAGGTCGAGAAAACAATCGCCTTCGAAACCGCGATCAAGGCGAAGGATTACGCCGCCGTGCACCAGATGATGGAAGACGGCATGAATCCCGACGCCGGCGCCGAGATGGGCGGCGTGGCCGGCCTGCGCATCGCTGCGGGGCAGAACGATCTGCGGATGATGGGCATGCTGATGGCTGCGGGCGCGGACATCAAGCGTTTTTCGAACGGTTTTGACGCGCTCCATTCCGCCGCCATTAGTGGCGCGCGCGAGGCTTTCGTGAAAGTCGTGGGCGCGGGTGTGAATACCGACGGCGATATCTATGCTTATGACCGCTATGAAGACACCACGATCGTTCAGGTCGCTGGCATGTGCCAAACCGATCCGGGCATGGTGGATTTCGTCAAAGACGTTTTAGCGCGCAAAGCGGAAGTAATGGCCGAATACGAGGCGACGAAACAGAAATTCCTGCACCCCTATGACGACATCAAGCTTGTGACCGATCACGAAGTGGCTGTGCGCAAGCCGCTGCACTTCAGGCTGCGGGCTTCTTCTCCAGCAGCTTCCTGATTCCCCAGCCGATGCCGCCCAGAGCGAAGCAGGGCAGCCAGAGCAGGATGAATTCCCATTTCACGACATTCAGGCTCTCCATACTTAAAAAACTGAGGCCGATGTTGGAAACGGGAATAGGTGTGATGGGGAAGAACAGACGCTCATTCCAGAAGGGCCAGAAAAGCGCGATGCCCTTGCCGCCGTTCGTCAGCATGTCGAGCAGGCCATGCGAGGCCATGCAGATGAACAGGTAAGTGAACACCACCGATCGTTTCACTGTGTTGCCGCCGACATTGAATTCCATGTTGCGCCATGTCCACAGTCCCGCCAGCGCGGCGGCGAAGACCAAGGAATGCATGAACCCGCGATGGCCGAACTGGTTTTCGTAGGGAATGCCGAAGGCGAAGGCGCCGCTATCCGCATCGGGAAAGACGCTGACGATCAGTCCCGCGATCAGCAACGGTTTCGGTATGACCTTGCTGCCAAGGCCAAGGGCGATAGAGGCGGGGATGACGGCATGTGAGAAAATCGTCGGCATAAGTACAAAATAGCGCGGTTTGCTGCGTAAAAGCCAGTTCTGGCAGGCGCCTGTATTATGGGTATGGAGACACTTTTAACTCTTAGGTAACTTTTTAACTATTCTGCGTTATAATATTATCAGGATTCTAAGGGGTCTGGGGGAATGGCAGACAAGCCTAAAGGCCCGCCAAAGGGCGGAAAAAATCAGGTGTCCGATCAGGACTCCATCGACACTCTCGCTTTGTCGATGATTCCGCTTACCAGCACGACATTGAAATCGGCGCGGCTCGTGAAAAACTCGCGCCTTGAAACGCAGGTCGAGCTGATGAACGATCCCGTTTCGGGCAGCCTGCAGATCAGGCCCGAAGATATCGCGCAGCAATTCCCCGGCAGCAAGGAAGACCACAGGATCATCCAGAGCCTGTCGCAGCTGAACAGCTATGACGTTTACAGCCTGCGCACCTCGCTGAAAAAACTCGGCATCGAAGTTGAAAACAGCACCGTGCTGGAACTGTCTGAATCGATGAAGGACAGGCTTGACCATTACGCCGTCGAATTCACGCGGCCATTGCTCCGCAATATTTTCGGCAACGGGCAGGAGAGCGACCAGCAAAGCCTGCTGAAGCTGTTCCGCGATCCCGACCGCACGCTGGTGGCCCAACGCCTCAGAACGCTGGCCGGAAAGACCGGCATGCCGGTGGAAGAACTGCCGAAATTCCTGGAGGGGTATAACGACATCTTCCTCTCCGTCGCCTATTACCGCCACAGTTTCGAAAGCGCCGTGCCCGACATCAACCGGTTCTGGCTCTGGCTGGGCGACTTGAAGAGCAAGCGGGAGGTTGCGACCTCGCCGCGCACGATCGCCAGCTGCAAGCGCGTGGAAGAGTCATTGCGTTTCCTCTCCACCTCGATCCGCGAACGCCTTTCCAGTTTCAAGACGTCTTTCGAAGTGTTCTGGGACGATATGAACAAGGAAAGCTTCGAGAAGCTGCGCAAGGAGATCGAGGACAACCACGTCGGCATGGGTGGCGTGCTCTGCGGCCTTGTCGTCAAGATGCGACGCTGGTCGCAGGAATTCCCCGACAACGATATCGGCGGCCCCGCCACGCGCGCGGGCTTCGTGCTCTCCGAAATGGAGCCGGGCCTTGAGCACTTGAAAGAGATGGAGAACGAAGCGCGCCAGCGCATCGGTCTCGGTTCGGTGCATGTTTTCTAGATTTGTTATCCTCATCCTGTTGTGCCTGCCGGTTTTTGCAAGCAACGCGCAGGCCTGCCATTCCACGCCCGAACAACGGCGCGAAGACTTTGACTGGCTGGATGCTGATAAAGACGGTTTACTAACTCGAAGCGAATACTTCAGTCACATCCATCCTATTATCACAATCGACGAAATCCAGGAGCGCTTTGCCGAGGTCGATACCGACGAAGACGGCAAAGTAAACTTCGACGAATTCAGCGCCATGAAGCAGAAACAACGCTGCTGATGCCTGCTTAATCCTTCAGCGCGGCCTGCGCAGCCGCCAAGCGTGCAATCGGCA
>JBGGMV010000081.1:0-4193 GCA_041287865.1 Alphaproteobacteria bacterium
CTGAAGGAACTGCGCCGCGTGACCAAGCGCCGCCTGATCGTCGTCGTGCCCAAGGAACGCCCGCATTTCTATACGCCCAACCTGCACCTGCATTTCTTCCCTTATCCGTTCTCGTTCTACGCTGTTTTCGGCTACAGGCCCGACAGCCTGCTGGAAAACGCGGGCGGCGACTGGTTCTACATGGAAGAGAAAAAAGCGGCCTAGGATTTGGGCTTTTTCAGCTTGATGCTGAACGGCTTGTCCGAATAGATCGTTCCCGAATAAAGCACGAAATCCTTTTCCGCGGCGTTGTAGCGGTATTCACGGCGGTTTTCGGCGCCGGCATTGACGACGACGAGCGTATCCGGATGGGAGGCTGTATTGACGATGACTTCCTCAAGCCGGCAGATCAAATCGTCAGGGTCGTCGTCGGATCTTCCACCAAGGCTGCTCAGCACGCTGCCGCCGATCGTTTTTGTCTCGATCGAGGGGTGAATGTACATGCGGCCGTCGTCTTTTTTTATGAACGTCCATTTCGGCCCCATGGCGTTGATGCGGTCAAACGCATCGCGTGCGGATTGCGAGTTGAAGAGCGGGCGGATTTTATCGGCAGGCACGTACGACATTTTCCCTCACGGAAAAATTATACCACGGGGCGGTTAACATCTGCTTATGTGATTGAAAAACAGGCGTTTTCAGGCCTGCCGGAAGGCGATTTTCTCGCCCCAGAATTTTTCGATCAGCGGCAGGGCGTCGTTCGAAAAACCGGTCGAGAGGAACAGCCGGCTGGCGTTACTGGTGACATTGTATTCCGGATGCCGCGCGAGATAACCTTTCAGCGCGGCGGCGGTGCTGGCGGGCTGGTGGATAATCGGCATGCCGGCGGGCAAAACTTCGGCGAATAAATCGGCGACCAGCGGATAATGCGTGCAGCCAAGGATCACGCTGTCGGGCGCGCGATCGAGATTTTTTTGCAGCGCTGTCACATAGCCGTTGATGAGGGTGCGGAGTTTGTCGCGCGACGCGCCGGCCTCGATCGCGCCGGCCAGTTCGGGGCAGGGTTGCTGTACCACGTTGATATCGGGGCGGCGCTTGCGGATTTCATAGGGATACGTGCCGGTTTCGACTGTGCGCGCGGTGGCGAAGACGGCGATGGTATGGCCGCTGCCGCTATCCTTCGCTTCCTCGTTCCAGCCGACGCCTGTTGCGGCCTCGATGGTCGGTACGACGATGCCGATGGCGTTCCGCTTGATTTTGTCGCGCGCGATGATAGCGGGCAGCCATTGCTGCTGTATCCAGCGGAGTGTGACGACCGATGCCGTGTTGCAGGCGACGATGACGAGCGTGCAGCCCTCGTTAAACAATCTTTCGATGCCCGCGCAGGTAAGGTTTAAAACCTCCAGCGGCGGGCGCGTCCCGTATGGGGCGTTTTTATTGTCGCCAAGGTAAACGAAATCACGCTCCGGCATCGCGTCTATCAATGCGCGATGGATGGTCAGGCCGCCGAAGCCGCTGTCAAAAACGCCGATTTTCATTGGGCGATTTCTTTCCTGAAATGCCCCGACAGCCATCCGAACCAAAGGGCGACGATTGCAATACCCACAGTTGAGGCTTTAGGCCAGTGGGGGACAGCCATCGCGATCATCGCAAAGCTGGCGACAAAAAAGATCACGTCGAACACGTCAAACAGCGGCAGGTCGGCCCGCCTGAGCTGTGACGGTATGGAGCGGTTGTAATAGAGCGGGATTTTCTTGCCGATCGTGATCTCTTCCTTGCGGGGCCTCCACTGTGACAGATCGTTCATGCTGCCTTGCATCGTGCTGCCGTCGGCGAGCGTGTAACTGTAAATCGGGCACCAGCCGCCGCTCGGCCAGCCTTTGGCGCTGTTTTTGTGATCCCTGAAGTTTTCGGCAGGCACGTGTTTGGTGTCGACAATCGTACCCTCGGTCAGTATGCCGGTTTTGCGGGTACGCAGCTGTTTGCAAGGGCCGTTCAGGCTCATCATCATGAAAATCACGCCTGCTGGCAGCGTCAGGACCGTCAATGCCTCCCAGCCGTTTATGATGTCATCTGCCATGGAAAATCCCTGCCGTACCTGCACCAAGGATACTAAATCCCCGTGGATATTCCAACCTGTTCAGCTATAGTGCCGGAATGAAGGATATTTTCGGCATCCTGGGTGCGGCCTTCCTCTTTTGCAGCTGCATCCCCTATATCGTCGGCCTGTATAAAAAGACAGCGCGGCCGCATGCCTTTACGTGGATATTGTGGGCGCTGATCAATGCCGTGGTCTTCGCGGCCCAGCTGTCGGAGGGGGCAGGGGCGGGCGCCTGGGCCGCCGGGGTGACGGCGCTGGTCAATTCCGGCATTTCCATCCATGCGCTGATTTACAGCAAAATAAAAATCACGCGGTTTGACTGGGTGGTTTTCCTCTCCGCACTTGCGGCCATTCCGCTCTGGGCGTTGACGAAAGACCCCGTATGGTCGGTGATACTGGTCTGCATCATCGATACCGTAGCCTTCGCGCCTACGATCCGCAAATCGTGGAACGACCCTTACTCCGATGTCGTGATGACCTTCGTGCTGGGCTTTATCGGCTTTTGCTTTGCTATCGCGGCAATCGAGAACTATATCCTCACCAACTGGCTCTACCCCGCTGTGGTGCTGACGACGAACGTGATGTTTATTTCGGTTCTTTTGTATAGAAGAAAAGTTCTCAAGCCCTGAAATGTCATTCCTGCGAAAGCAGGAATCTCGCAGGCCAAAGGCCTGCCTTCATAAATGCCGCTGCGCGGGAGATGCCAGCTTTCGCTGGCATGACATTGGAGGAATTTTCAATTTACTCCGACCCCTTTGATCCAATTGTAAAGGGGGATTTCAATTTACTTCGACCCCTTTGATCCTGACCCTTTTGATCCTATTGATCGCTTAACCATGTTTCCTGTACGCCAGCTTTTATCGCTAATCGCCTCAATAACAGAGCTTGGGCCGCATTGAACAATAGGATCAGTCCGGCAAGCAAGCTTATTACCGCAATTGATTTTTTTTCCGGTATCGAAACATGCTTCTTCTTCTAAGTTGAGTGTCAGAAACCAAAAAGCAAGAGAAGCCAATAGAACACAGACCAGAATTGAAAAGACAACTTGGGTAGTTTTACTTTTCCAGTTCAGTGCCATTGATGTCACGAGTTAAGGCTTAGGATTCCCGTTAACAACCTTCTTAGTCGACGCCGGCGCATGCGCGGCTTCCAGCGCAGCCAGATACTTGTCAGCCTCGAGCGCGGCCATGCAGCCCATGCCGGCGGCGGTGACGGCCTGGCGGAAGATTTTGTCTTTGACGTCGCCGGCAGCGAAGACGCCGTCGATGTTGGTTTTCGTGGAATCCGGGGCGGTGACGATGTAGCCGTCGCTATCCAGCGTGACTTGGCCTTTGAACAAATCGGTTGCGGGCTTGTGGCCGATGGCGACGAAGACGCCGTCGGTTTTGTGGTCGGTGACGTCGCCGGTTTTCAGGTTCTTGATCTTCACGCCGGTCACGACCTTGCCGTCGCCGGTGACTTCTTCAAGCGCGCTGTCCCAGACCACATTGATTTTCGGGTGGTTGAAGAGGCGCTCCTGCATGATCTTTTCCGCGCGGAAACTATCGCGGCGGTGGACGACGGTCACTTTGGTGGCGAAGTTGGTGAGGAACAAGGCTTCTTCAACTGCGGAGTTACCGCCGCCGATCACAAACACTTCCTTGCCGCGATAGAAGAAACCGTCGCAGGTGGCGCAGCCGGAAACGCCCTTGCCCTGATATTGCTGTTCGGAGGGGATGCCCAGCCATTTCGCCTGCGCGCCCGTGGCGATGATAACGGCGTCGGCAAGGTAAATGTCGCCGCTGTCGCCGACCAGTTTTTTGGGGTTGGAATTCAGGTCGACGCTCTTGATCGTGTCGCTGATCATTTCGGTGCCGACATGTTCGGCCTGCAATTTCATTTGATCCATCAGCCAGGGGCCGTTCACGGGATCTTTAAATCCGGGATAGTTTTCGACGTCCGACGTGATCGTCATCTGCCCGCCGGGCTGCATGCCGGAGACGAGCAGGGGTTTCAGATTCGCGCGCGCGGTGTAGATGGCGGCGGTATAGCCCGCAGGGCCGGAGCCGATGATGAGAACCTTGGCGTGGCGGGTCTTAGGCGTGGACATTTTTTGCTCTCTCTTTCATGCGCTCCC
>JBGGMV010000082.1:0-117796 GCA_041287865.1 Alphaproteobacteria bacterium
ATGCCGAGCTTTTCCAGCAGGCCCGCGATCACCAGTTTACCGCCGAAAACGCCGATGGAGCCGGTGATGGTGGCCGGTTGGGCCACGATTTTATCGGCGCCGGTCGCGATCCAGTAACCGCCCGAGGCCGCGTAACTGCCCATGGAAACGATCACGGGCTTGCCTTTTGCCCGCGCCGCCTTGATCGCGCGGCGAATGGTTTCGGAAGCGGAGGGCGAACCGCCCGGGCTGTCGATGCGGAAAACGATGGCGGCGACGTATTCGTCCTCGAGCGCCTCGCTGAAGGCCTCGACGATTTTTTCGGCCTTCATGCCGCCTTCGCCGAAAGTGCCCTGCGATTTTTTATAGGGCACGATTTCGCCCGCGCCGTAAATCAGCGCGATCTTGTCTTTGTTCTTATGCGTGCCGGAGGGAGATTCCTTCCACATGAACTTGGAGACGAAACCGTTGACGCCGCGTTTCAGGTCGGTCGTCTCCGAGATGAAGGAATAACCCAGCAGCTCGACCGTGTCCTCTTTGTCCAGCCCCGCCTTTTTGCGTGCGTCATCCACCATCACGTCATAGTAGTCGAGGCGGTCGACCAGCTTGGCCTTGAACGCTTCTTCGTCCGAATGGGGCGCGGTGTCGATCAGGTTCGACAGTTCCGCGACCGTCATCTTGCGGTCGGCGGCGATGCCGGTCGTCATCTGGTCATACAGGTCATGGACGAGGCTTTCGGTGGCCTCGCGGTTTTCGGGGGTCATGCCGGTATGGGTCAGGCTTTCGGCGGCGGATTTATACTTTCCCTTGTGCGCGAATTGCGCTTCGATGCCCAGTTTATCGAGGGTTTCACGCGCAAACGGCACTTCTGCCGCGACGCCGTGCACGGCCACGACGCCCACCGGCTGCAGCCAGATCTGGTCGAAGGACGAGGCTAGATAATAGTCGGACATGCCGGGCGAAAAGCCGCCGTATGATTCACTATATATCCACGCGAATTTCCCGGCCTTGCGGAAACCGGCGATGGCGTCGCGCAATTCCTGCACCTGCGCCACGCTGAAATCGATATCCTGCAGCTTGCCGATGAAGCCCTGCACGCGCGGATCCTTGGCCGCGTTCTCGAGCGCGAAGACGACTTCGCGGAAGGTGGTGGCGGGGCGCAGCAGCGGCTGCGAGAGCGAGGGGCGTCCCTCCACTTCGGTCAGGCCCGGCTTGAAGGTGTAGGTCAGCAAAATTTTCGCGGGCATCGCGGGCGGCTGGTATCGCGCGAGCTGCAGCAGCGTGAAGGTAAGCATGCCGATCGAGATCGTCGCGGCGATCCCGATCACGAAAAAGATGCGCTGGAAAATTCCGAAGATCCGTCGCGGAAATCTGTCTTCCTTGCGCCGCTTCAGCTCTGACATGTCAACACCTTTCTGGATAACGCCTTTGAAATTTTTTGCAGTCTAGCGCAACAATATGTTTGAAGGAGAAATAATTTGCCGATATATTCCCCCTACTCCACACCGAAATTAAAAAAAGCCCCATGTGCGGATACACATGGGGCAATATCATCGAAGCGAAGTATTAAGGGAGGCATCGGAACCGAAAAATCGGCCGGTGCTTTTCCTTGCTTTCGAGTGTTGCGAATCTGTGGATAAGAGTCGAATCCTTTTTCCACACCTGCTCAAGATTGAAAAATATCATTTAAATACAGATATTTAGATATGTGACTCCGGAAATATTCCGCGCGGCGTTATGGAGAGTCACAAAAGAAAATGCCGTGAAATCACAGAGTCTTGCGATTCAGCGATTCGGCAAAGCATGAGAGTTACGGCGCAAGAATCTGATTTGACTCACTTATTCTGCGCTTTATCCCGCAGCAAATGATCACACAAAACAACCGCCATCATCGCTTCCGCCACCGGCGCGCCGCGCAATCCGACGCAAGGATCGTGGCGGCCCTTCGTCATAATTTCGGTTTCCTGCATTTTGTTATCAATCGTTTTCATCGGCGTGAGAATCGAACTGGTCGGCTTGAACACCATGCGCACCACAATTTCCTGCCCCGTGGAAATGCCGCCGAGAATTCCGCCCGCGTGGTTGGAGAGGAAATGCGGCTTGCCGTCCTTGATGCGAATCTGATCCGAATTTTCTTCGCCGCCCATCTCGACGGTCGCGAATCCAGAGCCAATCTCGACACCCTTCACCGCGTTGATGCCCATCATGGCCTTCGCAAGGTCTGCGTCGAGCTTGTCACTCACAGGCGCGCCGAGACCCGCAGGGATGCCGCTGGCAACGACTTCGACAATCGCGCCCGCGCTCGAACCGCTTTTGCGCGTGGCGTCGAGGAATTCTTCCCACACGGGGATAATCGCGGCATCAGGCGTGAAGAACTGGTTTTCCGCCGCCTGCGTCCAGTCCCAGTTGGCACGGTTGATTTTATGCGGGCCGACCTGCACCACGCCCGCGCGGATTTGAACGTCACCCAGCGCAGCCGAGAGAATTTTACGCGCAACCGCGCCCGCTGCCACACGGCTCGCCGTTTCGCGCGCCGAAGACCTGCCCCCGCCGCGATAATCGCGGATGCCGTATTTGGCGTCATAGGTGAAATCGGCATGGCCGGGGCGGTATTTGTCCTTGATATCGGTATAGTCTTTGGAGCGCGCATCGGTGTTTTTAATCAGCAAACTGATGGGCGTGCCCAGCGTTTTGCCTTCGAAAACGCCAGATAAAATCTCGACTTTATCCTCTTCCTGCCGCTGCGTGGTGAAGCGGTTCTGGCCCGGCTTGCGGCGGTCGAGGAATTGCTGGATATCGACCTCGGAGAGATCGAGGTTCGGCGGGCAGCCGTCGACGACACAGCCGATGGCCGGCCCGTGGCTTTCGCCCCAGGTCGTATATCTGAAAAGCGTGCCGGAGGTATTGGCTGACATCAGCCGGAAATGCCGTTCAGCAATTCCGCTGTCTGCTTGGCGCTGTCGACCGCGACCATGCCGACGGTGTTGTAACCGCTGTCGACATACATGATCTCGCCCGTCACGCCCGCGCCGAGGTCGGAGAGCAGGAAGAGACCTGCCCCGCCCACATCCTGCGTGGTGACGTTACGGCGCATGGGGGAGTTGAGCTCGTTCCATTTCAGGATATAGCGGAAATCGCCGATGCCGGAGGCCGCGAGAGTTTTAATCGGGCCTGCCGAGATTGCGTTGACGCGGATGCCGTTCTTGCCGATGTCGGAGGCCAGGTATTTAACGGAAGCCTCCAGCGCGGCCTTAGCCACGCCCATGACGTTGTAATGCGGCATGACGCGTTCGGCGCCGTGATAGGTCATGGTCAGCAGGCTGCCGCCGTTTTTCATCAGCGGCACGGCGCGCTGCGCCACGGCCGTGAAGGAATAGACGGAGATATCCATCGTCTTCAGGAAATTGTCGCGGGTGGTGTTCAGGTACATGCCGTCCAGTTCGTTCTTGTCCGAATAGGCGATGGCATGGACGACGAAATCGAGGCCGCCCCATTCCTTCTCGACGGCCTTGAAGGTCGCGTCGATGCTGTCGTGGTTCGTCACGTCGCAGGGGACGACGATTTTCGACTGCACTGTTTCGGCCAGCGGGCGCACGCGTTTTTCCAGCGCGTCGCCCTGGAAGGTGAAGGCAAGCTCTGCGCCATGCTTGTGCGCCATCTCGGCGATGCCCCAGGCGATGGAGCGGTCATTGGCGACGCCCATAATCAGGCCGCGTTTGCCTTTCATGAGGGTGCTGGCGTTTGTCATCGTTGAGTTATCCTGTTTTTCGGGCAAGCCATTCATATGAATCACTCTTTATATAAGCATGGCGCATCCTACACATTTATATATGTGCGTAAAGCGGCGATTAACTTCTGCGGAAGGCGCAGGGAAAAAAATATTTCCGTATTTGAAAACAGATGGGGAACAATTTATTAAAATATTATGAAATTTGATTTGTCTTTTCTTTTTGAATCCGCATAGAATTATATTATATTATGGTTCTTGGCGTTAACCAATCGGTTGTCCTTCGCGACTTGCTTTCACAGCCATCTTCGTGTTCACTCACGCATCTGACGAAACAATAAAAGGTCATCAGACTTGCTGCAGTTCAAATCATCTCGTACGAGGATGTTTCGCAAACGCCGTACCGGCCTGCGCTACATCGTAATGCCTGTCGCGGCTATTGCCGCAGTTTATGCAGGGATTTCCTTCTACTCTAACAATGCCGAGCAAGCGTCGGTTCCGCAAATAATGGCGACCGCCGCCATCGTGACGCCCGCGCCGAACACGCTGATCGCCTCTGCGCCCGCGCGCAACGATTCGCTCGATATGAAATCGGCCTTCAGCTCCACGCCCGCAGCGCCGTCATATGAATTCTCCCAGCGCCGCGAAGAGGCCGCCGCGCCGAAGCCGCAAGTCGTCATGGCCGATGCGCCCACGCCCGCGCTCACCCGCCAGATTTCATATATTCAGGCTGGCCTGACGAAACTGCTGCAAGACGCGCCTGAATCGCCCGCCGTGAAAGAAGTTTCCGTCGGCAAAGGCGATACGCTGATGGACCTGCTGGTGCGCAACCATGTGCCGCGCGACCAGGCCTATAACGCCATCGTCGCTCTTTCCAAAATCTACGATCCGCGCGACCTGAACCCCGGCCATGCCGTGACGGTCTTCTTCCACCAGGATCCCAGCATCGCCGATCCGCAGTTCAGCGGCCTTAAAATCCAGCGCGACACGGTCAATGCCGTGGTCGTCGCGCGCGGCGAAGACGGCAGCTTCAAGGTCAACAAGGAAGCAAAAGCCATCCATAAATCGACCCGCGCCTTCCGTGGCCGTATCGACAACTCGCTTTATGTCGACGCCAAGGAACAGGGCGTGCCGGACAGCGTGATCCTCGAGCTCATCAAAATGTATTCCTGGGGCGTCGACTTCCAGCGCGAGATCCAGAACGGCGACACCTTCGAGGTCCTGTACGAAGAATACCTGACCGACGACGGCAGCATCGTGCCGAACCGCGGCGAGGTGATCTACGCGCAGCTGGGCCTGTCGGGCCGCAACATGCCGCTCTACCGCTATGAAGACAAGAACGGCGACAGCGATTATTTCGATCCCGCAGGCGCTTCGGCCAAGAAGCCCCTGATGAAGACGCCGATCGACGGCGCCCGCCTCACCTCGGGCTTCGGCATGCGCCGCCACCCGGTGCTGGGCTATAACAAGATGCACAAGGGCATCGACTTCGCCGCGCCCAAGGGCACGCCGATTTACGCCGCCGGCGACGGCGTCGTTTCCAAGGCGGGCAAGTTCTCGTCCTACGGCAATTACGTGCGCATCCGCCACCGCGCAGGCCTCGAAACCGCCTATGCCCACATGTCCCGCATCAAGGCGAAAGCCGGCGGCCGCGTGAAGCAGGGCGAAGTGATCGGCTATGTCGGTACGACGGGCCGCTCGACCGGTCCCCACCTGCACTACGAAATCATGATGGCCGGCAAGCAGGTCAACCCTGCCGCCGTGAAACTGGCCGGTGGCCGCGAACTGACGGGCAAGGAACTGAAAGCCTTCAAGGCCGCCGTCGGCGCGCGCAACGCCGAATTCCAGCTCTCGCTGTCCAAAGCAGCGGGCATGGTCGCCAGCAACAGCCGGTAATCAGACACAACAAAGCCCGCCACTATACGCGTCATATCGACGGGCATAGTGGCGGGCTTTTCCTTGCCTTGCGTAAGGCCTAGTTCTTCACATCCAGCAGGATTTCGCGCGACTTCAGGTTGTTGTCGTAGATGCGCATGAAGGGCTCCTGCGTCGGCTGGCTGGGATGCAGGCCGAAGACCACGCGGTCGCGGCCCGACGTATCCTTCATCACCATGACCGGCGATTCGTTTTCGCCCGCGAGGCGGAAGAGCAGCCGCAGGCGGCCGCGGTTGTCGGACAGGCCCAGGAGCGGCATGCCGCGCTCGCCGGTGACGTTGTTCTTGCCGCCGTCATAGGTGCCCATCTGCAGGCGGATCAGGCCGTTTTCACCGTAGAAGATCTGCCCGGGCTGGCCGTCGTTGATATAGGTCTGGATGCCCTTGCGGTTCTTGCCGTCGGTGATGGCGCTGAAGTTCGAGCGGTAGGCCTGCGCCTCGGGCGTGGCGCGCACCGGCGGCTGGGCCTGTGCCTGCTGCGCTGCCGGGGAATTATCCGCGGGCAGCACGCTGAAGCCCTGCGCATGGCTGGCGGAGCCGCCGAACATCGTCTGCGCGGCAAAGCCGCCGGCGAAAGAGAACAGCGCGACAATTGCGCAATTGACGAGAAGCGACGGTACTTTCATGAAAATCCCCTGTTGAAAATTAGCCCTGTTGTTTCTGCGTTTCTTTCTTCTGCCACTTGCCGCTGTCGTCCTGCTGCCAGTATTCGACGCCGTGGCCTTTATCCTTGTACTGTTTCCAGCGCGCCCGCGCGGCATCCACCGCCTGCTCGTCGTTGCCGTCGAACATGTCGCAGCAGAGGGCGAAGGGGCCGAGGTCGTCTGCCGAAGCGCCGCCGGTCAAAATCAGCACCGTCGCGCCGTTCGGATTGCCTTCCTCGGTCGTCAGGAACACCGGCTGGTCTTTTTCCGTGCCGTCCTGCTGGGCGGAATGCGGGATGAAACTTGCGGGATCGAAGCTCCAGAGCACGCCGTCGAGCGCCTCGACGCGTTCCTTCGTGGAGGATTTCACGAGGATGCGGTGCTTTTTCTCGAGCGCCTTGCCGACAAGCTCGGGCAGCGCCTCCTCGAGGCGTTTTTGCTGCAGGTGATAAAAGCGGACATCGGTCATGGTGCTATTTGTCTTTAATGAAATGCTGTCCTATTATCGGACGGCGGCAACAAAGGCGCAAGACATGATGGTATGGAAAACACCGGCTCCCGACGATAAACTCGCCCTTGTGCGCGAGGTGAACAAGATCGAGACTACCTACCGCTTCGTGCCCGAGGAAAGCGTGGTGGAAACGCTGGCCCTGCCCTTTTACGAGAACGGCTTCCTGTTTTCCATCGCCAAGCCCGCCATCAAGGGCCCGCCGCTCTGGTACGTGAAACTCCCCGCTGAAACCGTCTCGCTGGACGGCAGTACGGCCAATATCCACCACCTGAATGCCGCAGCGCCCCTGAAACTCTCGCAGCAGACCATCGCTGATTACCTGAAATTCCACCTCTATTTCACGAAACAGGGCTGGCTGGAGGGCGTGCTGGCGACCGAGACCGGCAATGCCTATACCGCCAAGGCGAAGCTGCTGGAAAAAGACGGCCTCTACGAATCCACCCTCGCCGTCTCATGGCGCGGTGAAGTGACGGTGGTGAGCCGCGAGAAGATCGGCCTTGCCGACCGCCGCATTCCGGACGTTTTCAGTTTTTAAGCTTTATTCAATCCCCGCCGATTTGGCGAAGGCGTGGAAATCAAGCGCCGTGTTCTGGTCGTGGACGATTTTCCATTCGTTGTTTTCAAGGCGGAAGACGTAAGTGAGCCAGCTTTCAAAAGGCTTGTCTTCGGGCTTGGCGCGGTAGCTGTATTTCACCAGCGCCATGGCCATGTCGCTGCCGACGACGGTATGCACGACAGTACCCTTCCATTCCCAGCCCGTCTGCTTGAACCAGTCCGCATGGATGGCGGTAATTTCTGCGGGCGTGGTGAAGGCATGGCCGTTCTGGACGATGGTATAAAGCGTTTTGTCGCTTGTCAGGTGTGCCTTGAACGCATTGATATCGCGGTTTTCGATCGCGTCGAAATGTTTTTGCAGCGCGGCGTTGAAATCAGGCTTCATCGCAACCCCCGGATGGCAGGAACAGCATAACAGGACGGCAAGAGCGGCCAGCGAAAAACGCATTACCCCTCCGCCCTTTTCTTGAGGCTCATATAATCCGTCTTGCCCGTGCCGAGCACCGGAATTTCGGCGACGGTTTCAATCTGTTTCGGGACGGAAAGCTCACCCAACCCCAGCTTGCGGAAATGCTGCAGGATATCGGCGGAGGTCGCGCCTGCTTGCGTGGTGAACAAGATCAGCTTCTCGCCCTTTTTCTCGTCGCGCACGCTGATGACGGCGTGGGATTTCTCCGGCCACAGTTTTTGCAGCGCGGTTTCGACGGCGGTCAGCGACACCATCTCGCCCGCGATCTTGGCGAAACGTTTCAGGCGGCCCTGGATGGAGACGAACCCGTCGCCATCGATGCGCACGATATCGCCGGTATCGTACCATCCATCAGCGGGCGGCTGCAGCGCGCCGGGGGCGTCGGATTTCAGGTAACCCAGCATCACGTTGGGGCCCTTGACGATCAGCTTGCCGGTATCGGATTCCAGCCCTTCGACCGGTTCCAGCGTGCCGGTGATGCCGGGCAGCAGGCGACCGACGGAGCCGGGGCGGTTGTGCATCGGCGTATTGATGCTGATAACCGGCGCGGTTTCGGTCGATCCATAGCCTTCGAAAATCCGCACGCCATATTTTTCGGCATAGACTTTCCGCGTTTCTTCCTTCAGCTTTTCCGCGCCCGCAAACACATAGCGGATGGCATGGAAATCGTAAGGATGCGCAAAACGCGAATAACCCGAGAGGAACGTATCCGTGCCGAACAGGATCGTGGCGTTGGTATCGTAAATCAGCTCCGGCACAATGCGATAGTGCAAGGGCGACGGGTAATAAAACGCGCGCAAGCCGCCAAGGATGGGCAGCAGCGTGCCTCCCGTCAGGCCAAACGAATGGAACATCGGCAGGCAGTTGAACACGATATCCGACGGCCCGAAATCGACGCGGCTGGCCACCTGATGGCGGTTGGCCTGGATGTTACGGTGGGAGAGCACCACGCCCTTCGGCGTGCCTTCCGAGCCCGAGGTAAACAAAATCACACCCGGTGCAGTGGGCGAGGTTTTCTTTTTCAGCAGGTCGAGGAATTCGGGGATGGCCATGGCCAGCAGGCCGTATAATTTATGGCCGACGCCCGCCTTGGCGCGCAGGTCTTCGAGGTAGAGCAGCTTGACGCCCGCTTCCGTGATTGCCGCCACCGTCGCGTCCATCTTTCCCATCTCGATAAAGCGGCGGGAGGTGACGACGGTTTTAATGACCGCCGTCTGGCAGGCGCTGGCAATCTGCGCAGGGCCAACGGAGAAGTTCAGCATCGCGGGCACCTTCCGCGCCGCGTGCAGGCCGAAGAAGACCATCGAGGTGCCGATCATATTCGGCAGCAAAACGCCTACCGCCGGAATGTCGCTCGCCGTTTCGACCTCTTTCGCCATCAGTTTGCCCAGCACCATGCTGCGCGCGATGAAGTTGCGGTAGTTGACGGGCTGGCGCTGAGGGTCTTCGGCGCAGATATGGCCGGCGCCGTGGACGCGGCGCGCCTCCATCAACGACTGGAACAAGGTTTTGTCGAGCTCG
The DNA here is from genome assembly GCA_041287865.1 of Alphaproteobacteria bacterium. Lineage (GTDB taxonomy): Bacteria > Pseudomonadota > Alphaproteobacteria > Micavibrionales > UBA2020 > JAPWJZ01. Next base: position 9,341 of record JBGGMV010000082.1, read on the forward strand.
CTGGCTTCGAACACCATGGTCGACATCGTGTCATACAGCTGCGCAGCCGCCAGCTGGCGGCGCTTGCGGCCGAAGACTCCTTCGGGCAGCTCGAAATCGCAGGGCGGCAGGATGGTCAGCGTGATTTTGGGGAAGGCGCGGAGCTTCGCCTTGCCGCGCAGGCGGGACAGGCGCGAATACTGCGCGCCGTCGATGCGGATCGGCAATATCTTCGCCTTGGCCTTGTCGGCGATCAGGCCGGGGCCTTCATAGACCTTCATCAGCGATCCGGTCACGGTGATACGGCCCTCGGGGAAGATCATGCCGATCTTGCCGCTTTTCACCACCTCGATCAGGCCCTTGAGTGCCATGGGGTTGGTGGGGTCGAGCGGGAAGGCGTCGACAAGTTTCAGGAAAGGCTTGATCCACCAGGCCTGCGCCATCTGCGTATTGATGGCAAAAGTAATCGGCACGGGCAGGTAGGCGGCGATCAGCGCGGCGTCGAGGAACGACGTGTGGTTGGCGATGATCAGCATCCGGCCGCCGACATTGAAGTTTTCAAGCCCGCGCACTTCCGTTTTATAAAGCACGGTAAAGACAGCGCGGGTGAGCGAGCGGAACAGCGCATCGGGCAGCAGCTGCACGATATAAATCGCTACAAGAATATTGGCCAGCGCCATGGCAAGGAAGATCTGCGGGATGGTCAGGTTCATTTTCAGCAGGATGGCGGTGAAGATGGATGACGCGACCATAAACAGCGAGTTCATGATGTTCAGCCCCGCAATCATCCGCGCCATATAGGCGGGATCGGCGCGTTTTTGCACCAATGCATAAAGCGGCACGACGAAAATGCCGCCGCTGAGCGCGATCATGAAAAGGTCGAACATCGTGCGCCAGTTGGCGGCTTGCGCAATAAAGTCGCCGGCGGTAATCAGCACGCCCGCGGCAGGCGCGGCCGTCGCCATGGTGGCAAAATAAAGGTCTACGCCAAAAATCGCCATGCCGATGGCGGCCACCGGCACATAGGTCGCCTGCACCTGCCCGCGCAGCAGTTTATTGCAGAGGATAGAGCCCACGCCGATGCCGATGGAAAAGAGCGTCAGCAGCAGCGTCGCGACGCCCGGATCGCCATGCAGGAAATCCTTGGCGAAGGTGGGGAACTGCGTGAGATACGTCGCGCCCGCCAGCCAGAACCACGAAATGGCGAGGATCGCGCGGTAGACGCCGACATCGTTCAGCAGCATTTCCATGATCTTCAGCGTTTCGGCCCAGAAATTTTTATTCACGTTCAATTCGGGTTCGGGACCGGGGGCCGCCGGTATAAAACGGCTGGTGAAATAACCGGTGACGGCAACAGCGGTCATAAGGGCGGAGAGCAGCCAGAGGCCCAGCGTGCCGGAATCTGACGTTTCCGCCGCAACCGTTACAGGTGTTGCGACGGCGGGAGCTTCAGGCGCTGCGGGCACTGCCGCAATGCTGGCAACGTCGGAGGCCGCAGCAATTTCGGCAGCGCTGACGCCCATGCCCGCGAAAATGCCGCCCAGCACGGTGCCGAGCAGGATGGAAAGAAAGGTCGCGGCCTCGACATAGGCATTGCCCTTCAGCAAATCCTTGCCGTCAAGGTGCTGCGGCAGGATGGCGTATTTGACGGGGCCGAAGAAGGTCGAATGCATCCCCATGCCGAACAGAACAACCAGCAGCAGCGTCAGGCTGGGCAGGAAAAGTCCCGCCACGGCCAGCGCCATCAGCACAAGCTCGGCCACCTTGACGACGCGCGCGATCTTGGCGCGGTCGTATTTATCGGCCAGCTGGCCCGCGGTCGCCGAGAAAAGGAAGAACGGAAGGATGAAGATCGCGCCGGTCAGGGCGACCAGTATCTGCGGCTGGATGGTCGAATGGGTTGCGAAGCGGTAGGTGATCAGCACCACCAGCGCGTTCTTGAACATCGAGTCGTTGAAGGCGCCCAAAAACTGCGTGACGAACAAGGGAAGGAAATTGCGTGATTTAAGGATGGACATGGTTTTCTTCCCTTATTCAAAAAAATATCCCTCCCCCTCGCATATCGAGGGGGAGGGAGCGTATTTGATTACTTCTCGAAGTTTTCAGCGACGAAACGGTCGAGCAGGCGGAGACCGAAGGCTGACGCGCCCTTGGGCACGCTGGTGCGGTCTTTCGGCGACCAGGCGACGCCCGCGATATCAAGGTGCGCCCATTTCACGTCTTTCTGGATGAAGCGCTTCAGGAAATGTGCGCCGATAGCCGAGCCCGCATCGCGGCCGCCGGAAATATTCTTCATATCGGCGGCGGGGCTGTCGATGGCCTTGTCCCAGGCGTCGTTGAGCGGCAGGCGCCACAGTTCCTCGCCCACGTCCTTGCCGGCCGCGATCAGGTTTTTGGCAAGGTCGTTGTCGTTCGAGAAAACAGCCGCATATTCATGACCCAGCGCGATGATGACGGCACCCGTCAGCGTGGCGAGGTCGACGATATGCGTGGGTTTGTATTCTTCCTGCGCATACCAGAGCGCATCGCAGAGGATCAGGCGGCCCTCGGCGTCGGTGTTGAGGATCTCGACCGTCTGGCCCGACATCGATGACACGATATCGCCCGGGCGCGCGGCGTTGCCGGACGGCATGTTTTCGGCCAGCGCCACGATACCCACCGCATTCACCTTTGCCTTGCGGGAAGCGAGCGATTTCATCAGGCCGGTGACGACAGCCGCGCCCGCCATATCCCATTTCATGTCCTCCATGCCGGGGCCCGGTTTCAGCGAGATGCCGCCGGTATCAAAGGTCACGCCCTTGCCGACGAAGCAGACGTTTTTCTGCTTCTTGCTGCCGCCGGTGTATTCCATGGCGACCAGCTTGGGTTCGCGGGCGGAGCCCTGCCCCACGGCTTCCAGCGCGCCCATGCCGAGCTTCTGGATTTCCTTCATGCCCAGCACGCGTACCTTGATGCCGAGCGGGGTCAACTCTTTCCGGATGATATCGGCGAAGCTGGCCGGGTAGAGCACGTTCGGCGCTTCGGATACCAGATCGCGGGTGAGATACACGGCTTCGGCCGTGGTCTGCGCGTCTTCGAAAATCTTTTTCACTTTCGACGGGTCATTGACGGTGAAGCTGAGCGTTTTCAGCGTCGGTTTTTTTTCTTTCGGCTCCTTGGTGAGGTAGCGGTCGAAGCGGTAGGACGACAGCAGCGCGCCCTGCGCCATGCGCGCGGCGGCGTGTTTCCAGTCGATGCCCTTCAGCTTGATGCCGTCGGTGCAGAAGCACATTTCGGCGCTCTCGGCCTTCTTGGCGTTCAGCACGGGGATGATGGTGCTGCCCAGTTTCTCGAAGTCTTGCTCTTTCAGGTCTTCGGTCTTGCCGAGGCCGACGATGACGACATGGGTGGCATCGAGCCCCTGGGGCCCTGCGATCACCAGCGTCTGCGCTTTTTTGCCTTCGAACTTCTCGGCCTTGATGGCGCGTTTCAGCGCGCCGCCGGTTTTTTCATCGACCCACTTGCCGGGCTCCAGCAGCTTGCCGCCGTCGGTCGCAAAGGCGACGATAACGTCGGATTTTGGCGATTTTTTGTCGAAAGAGATTTTCATGGGGTCCTCTAATGTTACCTAAAAGGGGTGGAAAACCCCCGTAAACGCGAATATAAACTATATATATGCGGCAGGGCTTGCGCTACGGCCCCAACATGAAAAAAGCAATGCTGGTCACGAAATACCTTATGAAGAATCTGCTGTCCGCGACGGTTTTCGTCGCGCTGACGCTGACGGCTGTCATCTGGCTGACGCAGTCTTTGCGGTTATTGGAATTGGTGGCCAATTCGGACGCGCCCCCCAGCCTGTTCATCAAGCTGGTCGCCCTCTCGCTGCCGCGCTTTCTGGAAATCATCCTGCCGCTCTCCCTCGTCGCGGCCATCATGTTCGTCTACAACCGGATGATTATGGATAACGAGCTGATCGTGCTCCGCGCCTGCGGCGTCGACCAATACGCCATGGCCCGCCCCGCCCTGCTGCTGGCCGGCGGCGTTACTGCGGTCGTGCTGCTGATGACCACATGGCTGTCGCCCGTCAGCTTCGCCGAGATGCAGCATCTGCGGCAGGTGGTGAAGGCACAGTATTCGTCCTTCCTGCTCCGCGAGGGCGTGTTCAATACCTTTGGCAAAGACCTGACCGTATACCTGAGAAAAAGAAATGCCGGCGGCGAGCTGCTGGGCCTGATGATCCACGACACGCGCGACAAGAACAGCCCGCCCATCACCACCACCGCCAAAAGCGGCCGCATCTTCCTAGAAAACGACATCCCGGTCATTCGCGTCTACGACGGCATGCGCCAGCAGATGGACAGCGCCAGCAACGTCACATCGAAGCTGACCTTCAAGAGCTACGAGATCCAGATCACCGGCCTCGACAACAGCCCCCGCGCGCGGAAACGCGACGCCAACGAGCGCACATTATTCGAGCTGCTGAACCCCGACCTGCAGGACCGCTGGGAGCGGCAATCCGCCGATACGATGAAGGCCGAAGCCATCGCGCGGATCGTCACGCCCTTCAACGCCATCGGCTTCACGCTGGCGGCGCTGACCGCCCTGCTGCTGGGGCCTTTCAACCGTCGCGGACAGTCAAAAAAGCTGTTTGCCGCAGCGATTATCGTGATTGCGCTCGAGGTCGCAAATCTGGTGGTCGCCAGCGCGGCGAAGAAGCATTTCCCGCTCTCGGCCCTGCTGCCGGCGCTCACCTTCGGCCCGATTATTTTCTGCCTCTACGCCATGCACTATAAGGGCGAGCAGCGCCTGATGCTCCTCCTGCGCCGCTGGCAGTCGCGCTGGCGCGAGGAGGCTGTGGCATGATGGCCGGATCGCCCACGCTGTTCCGCTATATCAGCGGCCGTTTTCTCGGCGCCTTCCTTGTCATCACCGCCGTGATGCTGGGCCTCGCCGGATTGTTCGATACGCTGGAGCTGATGCGCCGCACAGCGTCGCGCGACGTTCCCCTCTCCGGCGTGCTGTCGCTGGCGGCCCTGCACCTGCCGGAATTCATGCAGGTGCTGCTGCCCTTCGGCATACTGTTCGCCGCCATCTTCGCCTGCTGGAAACTGAACAAGACCAGCGAGCTGGTCGTGATCCGCGCGGCCGGCATTTCCGCCTGGCAGTTTTTGTCGCCGATGATCATCTGCGCCCTGCTGACGGGGATGCTGGCGACCGCCGTTATCAACCCGATCTCCGCCACGCTGCTGGCCAAATACAACCGCACGCTGACCGCCTATCTTGGCCTGAACAGCGATCTGGTGACGGTATCGCGCACCGGCATCTGGCTGCGCCAGCCGACGCCGGAGGGCTACGCCCTTCTCCATGCCGACGGCATCGACCAGAAGGAATGGCGGCTGTCGAACGTCATTGTTTTCTTCTTTGATAAGCAGGATAATTTCCAGAATCGCATCGATAGCCCCGTCGCCTTCCTGAAAGAGGGCCATTGGGAGATCAGGGACGCCCTGATCAACGAGCGCAACAGCTCGACCCGTCAGGCCTTCCGCAAGCTGCCGACCGAGCTGACGCCGCCCAAGATCGAGGAATCATTCGCCGACCCCGAGACCATCTCGTTCTGGAGCATCCCTGAATACATTCGGATTATGGAAGAAACGGGCTTTCCCGCCGTTTCGCTCCATATTCACTTCCAGTCCCTCCTCGCCCAGCCTTTCCTTTTTGTGGCGATGGTGCTGCTGGCTGCGACATTTTCGCTACGCCCGCCAAGATTCGGGGGTACGGGAGGCTTGATTGCCTTGGGGGTAGCCATTGGATTTATTATATTCTTCTTAGAATCCATGCTCCATGCGTTCGGGACCTCCCAGAAGATTCCGGCGTACCTTGCGGCCTGGACCCCCGCTGTGGTCAGCCTGTTGCTTGGCGCTACAGCGTTACTGCATTTGGAAGACGGTTAACAAATGAGTAACTACATGGGGTTAGACTGGCTGCAAGGGAGCTTTAAACACGAAAGACGGGGCGACGGCACGATGTTCAAGGGCAAAAAACTTCCGCAGCAGATCATGGTCATCGCCATGTGCATCTTCCTGAGCTTAGGCGTCACGGGTTGCGCATCATCGGTGGACCCCGGCGCAGGCTACAAATCAGGCTACGTCGCCGACCCGATCGAGCCCATCAACCGCGGCATCTTCGCCTTCAACAACGTGCTCGACATCATCATCATCGAGCCGATCTGCACCGTCTACAACTTCATCTTCCCCTCCTTCGTGCGCGACGGCGTGCAAAACTTCATGCGCAACCTGAGCTCGCCCATCATCGTGGCGAACCAGCTGCTGCAAGGCGACCTGAAAGGCGCAGGCGTCGCAACCGCGCGCTTCGTCATCAACACCACCGCCGGCATCGGCGGCCTGATCGACGCGGCTTCGGCCACCGGCATGTACTACGAGAAAGAAGACTTCGGCCAGACGCTGGGCGTCTGGGGCCTGGGCCACGGCTTCTACCTCGTGCTGCCCGTCATCGGCCCCTCCAGCGGCCGCGATCTTGTTGGCCTCGCGGTCGACAGCTACGCGGATCCCGTGCGCATCTGGGCTGAAAACACCGACCACGACTGGGTTTACTACACCCGCGTCGCGGTCGAAGGCCTCGATACCCGCGCCCGCCTGATGAAGGCCGTGAAAGACCTGCGCAGCAACAGCCTCGATTACTACGCCGCCGTGCGCTCGGCCTACACGCAGAAACGCTACTCGCAGGTGCGTGACGAGAACCCCGATGCCGCCTCGGCCATTCCGGATTACGACGACAACACCCAGTAAGCAGAAAGAACAAAAACAACCATGCTGCGCATCGCCTTTATCGCCCTCTGCCTGACGACCTTCCTCGCCCTGCCCGCTTTCGCAGGCGACAAAGCCGGCACGGATACGCCCGCCACCCAGTTCGTCCAGAAGCTTGGCGACAAGGCGCTGACCTCGCTCACCGCCAAGGACCTGCCGCAGGCCGAACGCGCCAAGCGCGTGCGCGAGCTGCTGCGCTCCAACTTCGACATCAAGACCATCGCGCGCTTCGCGCTCGGTACCTCGTGGAAAACGGCGACCGAGGCGCAGAAGAGCGAATACCTCGACCTCTTCGAGAAGATGATCGTTTCCACCTATACCGAGCGCTTCCAGGACTATTCCGGCCAGTCGTTCAAGGTCACGAAGTCCAGCGCGACGGGTAAGGACTGGGTCGTTTCCAGCCAGATCATCCAGAAAGACGGCCCGCCGGTGGCTGTCGGCTGGCAGGTCCGCGACAAGGGCGAAGGCATGCGCATCGTCGACGTCACCGTCGAGGGCATCAGCATGAGCGTCACGCAACGCAACGACTTCGCGGCCGTGGTGCAAAGCGGCGGCGGCAAGGTCGACGCCCTGCTGGCTTCCTTGCGCAAGCGCTGCAATATCAACAGCAAGAAGGGCTAAGCCTTCTTTCATCGAATTAAAAAAGCCCGTCAGGTTTTATTCGGTGAGTTTCCGAGGGCGTTCTGATGACAAAACAATCACGCCACGCTCTGCATATAGCGTTGCTTAGTATCGCTGTCCTTTCCGCTTTTTATTTTACGCACCGTACAAGCGTTGCGGAAACGAAAATTGCAGCCACAAACGTCATGGCTTACAGAAAACAATGCAAAGCCGATCCTGAAAAAGTAACCGCAATATTTTTGAAATCTTATAATGAAAATAATTCCAATATCCAATTAAATGTGCCTGACCCATATCTAACCCCAGTTTCAAGAAGCCGAAACGGGATCGTTGAAACCACATCACTGGACGCCCAGTATCCGTCTTTGGAGCCCCCCTGCATATTTGAGAACAGTGAATACCGGCCCGCAAAGCAGGAAGAAATCATCTGGCTTTACATTCATGCTAAACCCTTCGGCAGCCGGAAGGTGATTTTGTATCGGATAGCGGAAAAGAGAAGCAAGTGGACCAAAATTGAAGATACGGCGCACCCTGAATTTGATCATTATATTTTACAAGGAGCGCTTAGACCAACCAGTTTTCTCATTCCCAAAGCTGAGTTAGCAGATGAGAAGAAATACTTCGTCGAGTGCAAAAGTATCCGCGAACCGCCTCGCGATGATGTGACGCCAAAGTGTAGCGCTACTTTTAATTATCGAGACAAGTTAAACATCGCAACCGGTTTTACAGCCGACAAGCTGCCGAATGTTGATGAGATAATTTCCAAATCGACAACGCTCATAGATCGGTTCATTCAAGAATGACCGACTTTATTATGAGCCCCCCAAGGGGGCATCTACGACGCCTTGCGGAGCGGCCTGTACTTGAGACGATGCGGCGTGTCGGCGTCTTCGCCGAAGCGTTTGCGGCGGTCTTTCTCGTAGTCTTCGTAGTTGCCTTCAAAGAAGACGACCTGGCTGTCGCCCTCGAACGCCAGCATATGCGTCGCAAGGCGGTCGAGGAACCAGCGGTCGTGGGAAATGACGACCGCGCAGCCTGCGTAATTCTCCAGCGCATCTTCGAGCGCACCCAGCGTTTCGGTATCGAGGTCGTTGGTCGGTTCGTCGAGCAGCAGCAGGTTCGCAGGTTCTTTCAGCATCTTGGCAAGGTGCACGCGGTTGCGCTCGCCCCCTGAGAGAATGCCGACCTTTTTCTGCTGGTCGGGGCCGCGGAAGCCGAAAGAGCCGCAATAGGCGCGGGTATTCACCTCGCGCTTGCCGAGGTAGAAGATATCGTTGCCGCCGGAAATTTCTTGCCAAACGTTATTGTCCGATTTCAGCGCGTCGCGGCTCTGGTTGACGTAGCCGGCCTTGACGGCCTCCGCCACATCGACGCTGCCGCTGTCGGGTTTTTCATCGCCGATGATCATGCGGAAGAGCGTGGTTTTACCCGCGCCGTTCGGGCCGATCACGCCGACGATGCCGCCGGGCGGCAGTTTGAAAGACAGGTTATCGATCAGCAGCCTGTCACCGTATCCTTTCGACACGCCCTTGAACTCGACCACATTCTGGCCAAGGCGCGGCGGCACGGGGATGATGATCTGCGCGGCGCGGGTTTTTTCGTACTTCTCCGATTCCGCCAGCAGGTCGTTATAGGCGGTGATACGCGCCTTGGATTTCGCCATGCGGGCCTTGGGCGACTGGCGCACCCATTCCAGCTCGCGCGCCAGCGTTTTCTGACGGCTTTCGTCTTCGCGGCCTTCCTGTTCGAGACGTTTCGATTTCTTCTCGAGGTAGCCGGTGTAGTTGCCCTCATAGGGGATGCCCGAGCCACGGTCGAGTTCGAGAATCCAGCCAGTGACATGGTCGAGGAAGTAACGATCGTGCGTGACCATGACGATGGTGCCGCGATAATCCAGCAGGTGGCGCTGCAGCCAGGCGACCGATTCAGCGTCCAGGTGGTTGGTCGGTTCGTCGAGCAGCAGCAGGTCGGGCTTTTCCAGCAGCAGGCGGCAGAGCGCCACGCGGCGCTTCTCGCCGCCCGACAGGTTCGTAACCTTCGCGTCGCCCGGCGGGCAGCGCAGCGCATCCAGCGCGATTTCGAGCGTGCGCTCCAAATTCCAGCCGTCGGCCTGTTCGATCTTGGTTTGCAGGTCGCCCTGCTCCGCCATCAGCGCGTCAAAGTCCGCGCCCTCTTCCGAGAATTTGTTGGTGATTTCGTTGTAACGGTCGAGCAGGGCCTTGGTATCCTTCATCGCCTCCATGACGTTTTCGAGCACCGTCTTGTCGGGATCAAGCTGCGGCTCCTGCGGCAGGTAGCCCACGCGCGCGTTTTCGGCCGACCATGCCTCGCCGTTGAATTCCTTCTCCACGCCCGCCATGATTTTCAGCAGCGTCGACTTACCCGAGCCGTTCGGCCCCAGCACGCCGATCTTCGCCCCCGGCAGGAAGCTGAGATACATGTTGTCGATAACCTTCTTCCCGCCCGGATAGGTTTTCGAGAGGCCCTTCATCACATAAACGTATTGATAGCCAGCCATGTGTCTGATTCCCTTATATTCTTCGCCAAAGGCGCTTAAATTGCTTCCCTTGTTATAGAAGCAAGCCCCCTTTCTATCAAGGGAGGGAGGGATTTTTTCGTAATATTAGGGATTAACCGTCCTGGATATCAGGCTCGACCAGACGGGCGAGGTTGCGGAGCGATTCCTGCCAGCCGAGGTAGCAGGCCTCGGCGGGGATCACGTCGGGAATGCCTTCCTGCACGATGCTGAGCTCGGTGCCGACGACGACTGCCCTGATATCGACCGTCACGGTCATTTCACCGGGCAGGTTCGGATCGTCGAAGCGGTCGGTGTAGACGATGCGCTTGTGCGGCACCAGTTCCTTGTACACGCCGCCGAAAGCGGTGCTTCTGCCGGTGGTGAAATTGGTGAACGACATTTTGTACGTTCCGCCGACCTTTTCCTCGGAATGGTGCATCCTGGCCGTGAAGCCGTTGGGCGGCAGCCATTTGACTTTCGCGTCGGCCTCGGTAAAGGCGCGATAGACTTTTTCAGGCGTGGTGGCAAGAACGCGGTGGAGCCGAACGGTGCCGGGCATCAGATCACGATGACCTGGAAGGTGGCGACGAACAACAGGCCGCAGACGACCGCGCCGGCAAAGCCGAAATATTTATCCTTGCTGGAAATCCAGTCGATCGTGCTTTTGGTTTCCTTCAGGATGGCGGCGTTGACCTTTGCGCCGTGGCCGGAAACGAATTTCGTGAAGCTGTAGGGCAGCGCCATGATGACGATGAGAAGATTCCCGACAAGGCAGATAGCCATGTTGGGCGGCGCCTTGATGGCGATGGGCGTGGCGCACATGGCGACGAAGCCGTAGATGAGCCCGCCCAGCGCGATGTAATTCAGGTGCAGCTTGATGAACTCGAGGGCCTTTTCGACCGCGGGCGGCTTTTTCGGGATCGCGCTGCTGATGTTCAGCAGCGTGAAGACGCCGAGGACGCAGAACGAGATCATCGTTAAAAGACTGAAATATGCCATAATGTTATTCCCTCTTAAGTGCAGTGCAACAGCACTATGACAGCATAAGTCTTGAAAATGAACAAGATACTGATTAATCGGGGTTCGTTTTGATTTGCTGTAACAGGGCCTTGGCCTGCTGCTTTTCGCGCTGGGTGGGGGCTTTCTCGATATATCTCAGCAGCGCGGTTTCGGCTTGCGCCACCTGCCCGAGCTTGGCGTAGAGCACGCCCTTGTCGAAAAGGCTGCGGTATTCGTCGGGGGCGAGCGCCTCCATCGCTTCCAATACAATGACAGCTTGGGCGTATTCCTCGGATTCAATCAGGCGTTTCTTGAGGTTATTTTCGAGGCGGATGAGCATATCGCGGCTGCTGACGGCGGCGTAATAATTATGCGAAAGTTCGGCGCCTTTGCCGGCGATGGATTTTAACAAGTTGCGCAGCTCCGCCGCGTTCATCTCGAGCCCCTTGCGGAAGGGGTCGAGGATCACGCGCTCCGATCCCGCTTCCATGCGCACGAGGAAATGGCCGGGGAAGCTTAAACCATCCAGCGTCCAGCCCATGCGGCGCGCCAGAACGATATAAATAATGCCAAGCGCGATGGGCAGGCCCTTGCGCCGCTCGATCACGCGGATCAGGTTCGCGTTCTGGATATCATCGTAGGTTTTCTCGTCGCCTTCATAGCCATGCGACTCATGCACGATTTTGAGCAAGCAGGCAACGCGGAGCGCCAGCGTATCCTTTTCCTTCAGGCGGAGACGCGCCTGGTATTCTTCCTCCAGATGGTCGCCCAGTTTTTTCAGGTGATTGCGGTAGCGTTCCGGCCGCACGCCCGGCAGGAACATCAGGGCCAGCGCCAGCGCCGCTTCGCCGATGTCGATTTCCTCGTCCTTCAGCGTGCCGGTATAGCGCACATACTGGAAGGCCTCGTCAGGCGTTTCGAAACGGTGCAGGTCTTCCGCCGCTGCGAAATCTTCGGGGCGGTCGGCCGGCATCAGTTGTGTTCCACCGGCTGTCCCGTCGCGGGGTCGAGCGCGCCCGCAGGTTCTTCGCCGCGCAGGCGGACATAGCTGACGACATTCTTCACGTATTTGGTGTTGCGCGCATGATCGAGCACGCGGTCAAGTTCCTTGCGGTCCTGTGCGATGCCCATGATATAGGCCGTGCCATTGGTCGTTTCGACGCTGTAGTGGATGGACTGCACGTATTTGTCGACGGTCAGCTGCGTGCGCAGGTTGGTGGTGATCCAGCTGTCGGTCACATACGTGCCGATGCCCGCGCTGTTGTCGACGGTGATTTCGTTGATGACCTGACGGACACCCTCCGCCTGCCACGCAAGGCGCACCGCGTCGACGCGCATGTCGGGGTTGGGCACGGCGCCCGTGATCAGCACGCGGCCTTCTGTGACCGTGATGCTGAGGCGGCGGTACATGTTGATGTCTTTTTTCAGCCAGAGGTCGGTGATTTGAATACGGATCGCGGCGTCTGTCGTCGCGCCCTTGATGCCACCCTCTTGCGCGGCGGCGACGCCGACGGTTGCGCCAGCGCCCACGGCAAGGCCCAGCGGCGTGCAGCCCGAAGCGGCGATGGTCAACGCGCACAGTGCGGCGACGGTGAAGAGCGTGCGTTTCATGATGTCCCCCTTGTTATCCCCATGCTGCCTAAAAAGCGTTCTCGATATGCTCCGGCAGGGTGTTCGGCGCCATGATAACGACGTCGAACCTTGTCTCGAATGTAGTGTACCCCGTATGCTTCATCAGGTAAAGCTCGGCGGCGCGGCGCACGCGGGACTGGTTAATGCGGTCGATGGCTTCGGCCGCGTCCTCGGTCTTGCGGCGGAACTTCACTTCGATAAAGGCGACGACGCCATAGCGCCGCGCGATGATGTCGATCTCGCCCACATGGGTGCGATAGCGGCGCTCCAGAATGCGCCAGCCCTTCATGCGCAGGAACAGCGCGGCCACGGTTTCGGCCAGCATCCCCTTGTTGTGACCCGTGGGTTCTGTTTTTTTCTTCACGTACGCCTGCCCTTCAATAATAACGCACGTTGATAAACATCGCTCTTGCGCAGTCCCGCCTTGGCGGCGACGAAGGCGGCGGCGTCCTTGACGCCCATGCCCTCCGCCGTGATCATTTTTTGTAGCAGCGCGTCGACATCCGCCTCGCTCCAGACCTCCACCGCCGCATCGCCCGCACCGACGACAACGACAATCTCGCCCTTGGGCGGCGCATCTTCATAGGACGCCGCCAGCGCCGACAGCGTATTTCTCCGTGTTTCCTCGAACTTCTTGGTCAGCTCGCGCGCGACAGCCGCAGGCCTGTCGCCAAGAATATCCTTCATATCCGCAAGGCTCTCGGCCAGACGGGGCCCCGTTTCGTAGAAGATCAGCGTGCCCGGAATATCCTTCAGCTCGCCCAGTGCCTGCCGTCGCGCGGATTGTTTGGAAGGCAAAAATCCAGCAAAGAAAAAACGATCGGCAGGCAGGCCGGACAGCACCAGCGCATTTAACGAAGCCGAAGCGCCCGGCACGCAGGTCACATACAGATCTTCTGCGATACAGTCCTGCACCAGCTTGTAGCCCGGGTCGGAAACCAGCGGCATGCCCGCGTCCGATATCAGGGCGATGGTTTTGCCCTCCTTCAGCAGCCGGATGATCTTGGGCCGCATTTCGGCGGCATTGTGGTCGTGATAGGAAAGCTTCTGCCCCTTGATGTCATAAGCCGAGGTCAGCTTGCCCGACTCCCGCGTGTCCTCGCAGCAGATAAAATCGACTTTTCGTAATGTTTCGACGGCACGCAGGGTGATATCGCCCATGTTGCCGATAGGCGTCGCCACAATATAAAGGCCCGCTTGCAGGTCAATTTCAGGTTTCGATGACATTGCTTTTCACTATAATGACACGGCGACAACCATTGGAGTACCACCGTGACCGGATTATACGCAAAAACAAGGCTCTCTATCCAATTTTTCTTCGTCTTCGCCCTCGCGCTGTTCCTGACAGGCTGCGTGGCGGACGGATATAGCAGCGGACGCGGCCACAATAGCGGTGTTGTCTCGAACGACCCGAACGCCATGCCCAACCTTGCGTGGCAGACCGGCACCGACCGCCGCGAGCTCTCGCAGCAGAGCCAGCAGTTCCGCCCCGGCCTTATCAACGCGGGCCCGATTGAAAAAGTGCGCGTCGCCCTGCTGCTGCCCCTCTCGGGCAAAAACACCGACCTCGGCCAGTCGATGCTGAAAGCCGCGCAGATGGCGCTGTTCGACGTGGGCTCGGCCAACTTCGTCCTCAACCCCCGCGACACCAAGAGCACGCCGGAGGGCGCCGCCGCAGCCGCTGCCGCCGCCGTCGCCAACGGCGACCAGCTCATCCTCGGCCCCATCTTCGCCGATGATGTGAAGGCCGCAAGGCCCGCCGCCGGCGGCCTGCCGATGATCGCCTTCACCACCGACTGGAAAATCGCGGGCGGCAATACATACATCATGGGCTTCCTGCCCTTCGCCCAAGTCTCGCGCGTGGCGCAGTTTGCCAGCAGCAAGGGGTATGGCCGCTTTGGCGTCTTTGCCCCGCAGACCGAATATTGCGACGTGGTGATCAGCACGCTGCGCAGCTCGGCCGATATCGATAAAACCGGCCGCTATATGCCGCAGCAAACCGACCTGACCGAAATCGTGAAGCAATTCATCGACGAGAGCAAAACAGCCGACGGCACGCTGCGCTATCAATCGCTGATGCTGCCGGTGGGCGGCGAAAGCCTGCGTTCGCTGCTGTCGGTTTTCAGCGTCAACGGCCTGACCAATAAAAACGTAAAACTGGTCGGCACGGGCCTCTGGGATGATACGTCATTGTCGCGCGATCCCGCCCTTTACGGCGGCTGGTTCGCGGCGCCCGACCCCAAGCTGCGCACCGATTTCGACCGCCGCTATCAGGAAAACTACGGCGCGGCGCCCTTGCGCCTTGCCTCGCTCGCCTATGACGCGACGGCCCTGGCCGCCGTGCTGGCGCGCACCTCGCCGCAAGATCCCTATTCGCGCGGCAATATCACCAACATGCGCGGCTTTGCCGGCATCGACGGCATCTTCCGCTTCCGCGGCGACGGCCTTGCCGAACGCGGCCTTGCGGTGCTGGAGATCCAGTCCGGCCATACCCGCGTGGTTGACCCTGCCCCGACCGCTTTCCTCTCCGGCTCGTGAGCGCGCTTAACGCTATAAAGGCAAAGATTGCCGGAGCCTGCGGGAGCGCGGGGCGTCAAGCCGCCTCCGTCAGCCTGATCGCCGTCAGCAAGAACCAGCCGCAGGACCGTGTGATCGCGCTGCTGGATGAAGGCCAGCGCCTGTTCGGCGAAAACCGCGTGCAGGAGGCGGAGGAGCGCTGGCTGCCGCTGCGTGACACATATAAAGACGTGAAGCTTCACTTCATCGGCCACCTGCAATCGAACAAGGCGAAGGAAGCCGTAAAGCTTTTCGATGTCATCGAAACAGTGGATAGCGAGAAGCTTGCCGCCGCCTTGAAAAACGAAATGGACAAGCAGGGCCGCCAGCTCCCCTGCTTTATTCAGGTGAATACCGGCGAGGAAGAGCAGAAGGGCGGCGTCGCGCCGCGCGACACCGAAAAACTCTTACGCTTCTGCCGCGAGGCGAAGATGGAGATCGGGGGGCTGATGTGCATCCCGCCGGCGAATGAAATTCCCGACATGCATTTCGCGCTGCTGCATAAAATGTCGCGCGAGCTGGGCCTCGCGCAATTAAGCATGGGAATGAGCGCGGATTTTGAAACGGCGATTCGTTACGGGGCCACGCATATCCGCGTCGGGACGGCCCTTTTTGGCATTAGGGAAAATGCTAAAGCCGTTTGAATACAGTATTTTGCAATAAAATCGCGTTTTAGCGATTCACCCTATTGCCATGCAGATTCTACGTTGACATAATGCCCACACTTAGCCATATAGAAACACCGAACAAAAACAAAAAAGTTTTGAAGCGCCCCGCGTTACGGCGACAGAGTTTTGAAAAGAAACTGAACGCTGCGGGACTGTGGATAACGACAGATAAATTCTAAAGGAAGGCACACCCTATGGGCAAAATTGTTGGCATTGACCTTGGCACCACCAAATCGGCGATCGCGATCTACGAAAACGACCAGCCGAAAATCTACCAGAACACGAAAGGCGAGCGCACCACGCCCTCCTACGTGGCGCTGAAAAAAACCAAGGACAAGAAAACCGGCGAAGTGAGCCAGGAATGGATCGTCGGCAAATCGGCGAAGAACCAGGTCATCGTCAACCCGCTGAACACGCTGTACGGCGTGAAGCGCCTGATCGGCCGCCGCTTCGATGACCCCGAAGTGAAGAAAATGGAGAAGCTTGCTTCTTACAAAATCGTTGCCGGCCCGAACGGCGACGCATGGGTTGAAGTCGACGGCAAGGCAATGGCCCCCGTTGAAATCTCCGCAAAAGTCCTGCGCGAGCTGAAAGAGTCGGTCGAAAAGCAGATCGGCGAACCCATCACCGAAGCCGTCATCACGGTTCCCGCTTACTTCAACAACGCGCAGCGCCAGGCGACGAAAGACGCCGGCAAGATCGCGGGCCTTGACGTCAAGCGCATCATCAACGAGCCCACCGCGGCTGCCCTTGCCTATGGCATGGACAAGAAGAAAGACGGCAAGATCGCCGTCTTCGACCTCGGCGGCGGCACGTTTGACGTCTCCATCCTCGAACTCGCGATCGACGAAAAAGAAGGCTCGCTCATCCGCGTTCTCGCCACCAACGGCGACACGTTCCTGGGCGGCGAAAACTTCGAAGAGCGCTTCTCCGAGCACCTGATCAAGAAGATCAACGACGAACACGGCACCGACATCGACATCCATGACGCCACCAGCCGCGCCAAATACGCAACGCAGCTGCAGCGCATCCGCGAAGTGTCGGAAAAAGCGAAAATCGACCTGTCAAAAGAAACAGTGGTCGAGGTCAGCCTGCCCTTCCTGATGCAGACAGAGTCCGGTGAAACCGTCAACTTCACCTACAACCTGACCCGCAAGGAAATGGAAGACCTGCTGGACGACCTGATCAAGAAGACCCTGCCGCCCTTCCAGAAATCGCTGGACGACGCCGGCCTGAAACTGACCGACCTCGACGACATCATCATGGTGGGCGCGCAAACCCGCATGCCGAAAGTTGTCGAAGTGGTGAAGGCTTTCGCCAACGGCAAGCAACCCCGTCAGGACGTTACCCCCGATGAAATCGTCGCTATGGGCGCTTCCGTCCAGGCCGCGATCCTGCAAGGTAAAGTCGACGACGTTCTGCTGCTGGACGTGATCCCTCTCTCGATCGGCCTGCGCACCAAGGGCGACGTCATGGCGACGCTCATCCCGCGCAACTCGACCATCCCGACCGAGTTCAAGGACATCTTCTCGACCGCGGAAGACAACCAGACCAACGTCGACATCCAGATCTATCAGGGTGAACGCGCGAAAGCGTCCGAGAACAAGCTGCTCGGCAAGTTCACGCTGGACGGCATCCCGCCCGCGAAAGCAGGCGCGCCGCAGATCGAAGTGTCGCTCAACATCGACGCAGACGGCGTTCTGAACGTGTCGGCCAAAGACGAAAAGACCGGCCGCGCGCAGAAGATCACCGTCAAGGCGAACGGCGGCCTTTCGGACGCCGATGTCGCCCGCATGCTGAAAGACGCAGAGGCGAACGCGGAGAAAGACAAGAAATTCCGCGAGAACCTGGCTGCCGAAGCAAACGCAGACTATGAACTGAAAGGCGTCAAAGCCCACCAGGAGGCCGATTACTACAAGCAGGCCCCCGAAGAGCTGAAGAAGGAATTCGAACAGGCCGTGAAGGACCTGACCGAAGCCCGCTCGAAAAAAGACGTCGGCCAGATGGTCGAAAAGACCGAAAAGCTGAAAAACGTGCTGACCTCGATCGGCGAAGCGTTCTCGAACGCTGCCGCGCCGAAGACCGAGGAAGCGGCCCCCACGCCGGAAGCCGCCGCGAAGGAAGACACGCCGAAGGCCCCCAAAGGCCCGACGCCTCCGACGCCCTGATCGGCACTCGATAAAGTTAAAACCCCCGCTGTCACCAGCGGGGGTTTTTCTTTGGAACATATTTGGAAAGGGGTCATCTCAAAAAATCATGCCCTGGAGACAATCTCCGTACCTGCGCTCGTCAATGAACATGTCATGATCGGGCCCCCCAAAGCAACTTTGGGCCCCTTGCCGCAAGCACTGTCCCATTTGGTTTCCCCACAAAGCCTGAAATAGGTCGATATTTTTGCTGCTGTGATAAATCAGCTCTCTGATAATTGCTTGGGATGCGAGATATTTCTTGTCACCGACTGCGCTCAGGTCGCTCACATACGCCACAACCTTGTCTGTTTCTCCTTTTAATGCCCAGTCGATAACCTCGGCAGGCACTTTATGGTGCCGCCTCTTCTGCAGCCTTTCAAGCTCAGCCTTGATATTTTTCTCATGAGCCGCGAAATAGTTTTTTACATTGCGATCTCCGATTTGCATGAAAAAAACGCTCTGCTGCTTAATGCTTGCAAGAAATTTTTCTGCATGGGCGTCGTCGCCATTCAGCTTGAATGCTCCATAAACTATAGGCAGGGGGCCGTCGCCTAAATTCAGATCTTTTTGAATAACGTTTTCCTTTCCTTCGGGTATGAAGGAGGCATTTTGAGTGCCTTCCAAAAACTGGGCGGCCTCTTCCGGCTTATTTTGAGCAAGGAGAATTTTAACTACGCGTTTCTGCGTGTTTCGAGTGCCCCAGTCTGGCAGTGTTTTGTCTGCGGCCATTGCCTGTACGGTTGCAATCGACTTCGGCACATTTCCTGCAGCCGCCTCAAGCATGGCTTGGTACAGCTGCAAATGATATTGATGCCACGCTTCCTCATCATAGTTTCTGCTGTGCTCATTAAGCGTTTTGGTCAGTGTTTCTATGGCACGGCTGTCTCCAAACATTGATGTCGCAAGAACGGTGCGGTATGTACTTGCGTTGTTGGATCTGATTCTTTGCAGCTCCTTTACGAGGCAGAGCCCGACCGTTTCGCCTTGATGGCAAGGAAATGGGGGAGAATAAGTGTAGCGGTAGGCAAAATACCCTCCACCAATCACCGTGACAGCCGCTAGAATTATAAGGAACAGGCGCATGACCATCCCCCCCTCTTTCTATTTTATAAGAAAGCGGCGTCCTTAGCAAAAGCGCTTGAAATTGCTGTTATTAATCTTCCTCAGCAGCTTCGGTTTCTTCATCAGGGGGTATCCCCGCGCCCCAACCGTCGTAGATGGCGTTGTATTTGTTGCACAGCGACAGCAGGAAAATGGCGGAATCGTCGACCGCCTGTTCCTGCGCCACGGCGTCGCGGGTCAGGAACACCCGCCAGTTATCCGCGCCCTGAAACGTGTTGTGGCTGATGGGGAAAGCGGTATAGCCCGCAGCGGCTGCTTCATCCGACAGGGCCTGCGCCGAGGCGGCGTCGGGCGCGTAGATGAAATGCTCAATGTTATAGGTTTTTCCGGGCTCCGCGCCGCATTCCATCATCAATTCGATGACACGCGCGTTGGCGGCGCGCTGCTGCGCTATTTCTTCTTCGGTCAGCTTGGGCACGTTACTTGCCGATGCCCATCTTCTTCAGGAAACCTGCGCCGGGCTGTGTCAGTACCGCAGGGCGGGGCGCTGCCTCGTTTGTCGCGGCGGCGGTAAAGGTCTTCGCGACGGGTTGCACCTTGGGCGCGGGCGCCGGCTCGGGTTCCTGCGCGGCCTGTTCCTGTGCCAGCAGCGCTTCGCGCGCGGCGGCCTTGTGTTCCATGTCCTTCTTCACCAGATACTGCGCGCCCTTCACGCAGCCCCAGGCGCCGACGACGGTGGCGGCGATCGCGACCAGAATGGCCGCCTTGGCGACCAGCGCCAGGATGCAGGCGCCGATGGCCATCCCGCCCAGGCGGTACGACCATGTCTTCAATCCCTGCTGGATCATCCGGTCGCGGCGCAAGCCGTCCTCGGTTTCCTTGACGTTGCGGACGCCCAGCAGCCACTTCATGCCGTCGCCCATCTGTTTGCCGATTTTGTCGTCGATCTCAGTACCGGGAATGTTCATGCGTAATCTCTTCTCCTTATATTATGAATAGTAATGGTTGGGGTACTATTGTAAAGCAGAAAATGGCTTCCCCGGGGCATCACCCCAAGAAAGCCGTTTAATGTCAATACTTTGGTCAATAGGCTCCGATCGGTTCAGGGCGCGGGGTTGCGGTGGACGGGCTTGTCCAGCACCACGGGTTTCACGTCAATCTGCTCTTTCAGGTCTTTCACTTCTTTTTGCAGCTGGCTCAGCTCTGCACCCGCGCTGAAGGCCTTCGAGAGGCCTTCCGAAGGCGCGTTGGAAGCCCCGGGACCGCCCTTCTGCGCGAGGTTCTGCGCGACGACCAGATTGGCCTGCGTCTCGTATTTCCTGTTCAGGCTGTTCTCGTAGGAATTCTGCACCAGCTTGGCGACGCCGAAGCCGACGCCCGAAATCACCGCGCCCGCCAGCAAAATCGGGGCTTTAGCGACCACCAGCAAAACCACAAATCCAAGCGCGGCAAAGCCGAAACGCTTCGACCAGGCGCCCATCTCATCGCGCCATGCGATATCGTTTTTAATGCCTTCCTCGAGCCGGTCGATGTTTTGGGAGATCTTGTCGGAAGCGGGGGCTTCCTTTTTAGCGAAGAGCGCCATAGTGCCGAATCCTTAATGTTCCATCAGGTGCCGGAAACTCCCCCGAGTATCCTCGAGAATCATCTTAGGGAAAGCGGCCCGCAAAGGCAACTGCGCCCTGCGCCGGCCTTGCCGTTTAACCCCATTTAGCAAAGCATATCATTAGCTTGCGGAAGACCGCGCTATTTGCATAAACCGTCCATAAGCTTTTGGTGTTGAAGGGGTTTTTATCTATACTCGGATTATCGACCGGCCCTGGTACCGCGACAAGGCTCCCGCCATGAAAATTTCCTCACAGCTGCTGCTCTCCGCCTGCGCCCTTGGCTGGCTGGCCGCGGCGGCGCCTGCCTTCGCGCAGGCCGTGCCGGGATCGGCGGATGCGACGCGCGTCGGCGGCCAGATCGCGCCGCTCCGCACGCAAGCGGACATGGTATCGGGCGTGCCCGTGGTGTCGTCGGGCGGCGTTAACGCCGCACCCGAAGGCGCCGATCAAATCACGCTGGTGCTGAAGGAAGTCAAGATCGAGGGCATGACCGCCTATGATGAAATGGCCGCCGAGGCCGTGTACCGCGACATGCTGGACAAGACCGTCACGCTGGCCGATGTTTTCGCCATCGCCGACCGGCTGACGGCGAAATACCGCAACGACGGCTATATCCTGACGCAAGTTATTTTGCCGCCGCAGGAGATCGACGGCGGCGTGGTGCGGCTGCAGGTTGTCGAGGGCTTCGTCGACAAGGTCAATATCCAGAGCGGCGCGATCAAAAACCCGGATTTCCTGACCGGCTTCGCCGATAAAATCCGCGCGTCGAAGCCGCTGAATTCGAAAACGCTGGAACGCTACCTGCTGCTCATCAACGATCTGTCGGGCATGCAGGCGCGCGCGGTGCTGTCGCCGTCGGCGACACCCGGTGCCTCCGACATTACGCTGGTGATGGAGCAAAAACCGCTCGACCTGTTCCTGCAGGCCGACAACCGCGGCTCGCGCTACCTGGGCCCGTTGCAAGTGAACGCGGGCGCGCGCTTTGCCAATACCTTCGGGCTTTTCGAGGGCATCAGCCTGCAGGCCGTGGCGACGCCCGACGACGCCGAGCTGCTATTCGGCACGGTGACATGGCAGCAGCCGCTGAACCATGAAGGCACAAGCCTGAGCATCGGCGGCGGCATCACCGAGACAGAGCCCGGCCACACGCTGTCACAGTTCGGTGTCGAGGGGTTGTCGAGAACGCTGAATATCGAGCTGGCGCATCCCTTTATCCGCTCGCGCAACCTCAACCTTTTCGTCACCGGCAAGCTGAACCTGCTGGACAGCGAGCGCCACGACAACCTCGGCGGGCCGGAGACGGAGGACAAGCTGCGCGTCGCGCGCCTTGCCGCCACGCTGCAATTCGCCGATCGTTTCATGGGCCAGAACAGTTTTTCCTGCGAAGCCAGCAAGGGGCTGGACATCCTGGGCGCGAGCGACGAGGGCGACGCCAACCTGACGCGCGCGCTGGGCGATCCGCAATTCTCGAAGATCACGGCCGAAGTTTCGCGCGTGCAGCGCGTCGCCAGCAATATCGATATCTTCCTCTCCGCGAGCGGACAGGCAACGCGCGATACGCTGCTGGCGTCGGAGGAATTCGGCGTCGGCGGGCAGAATTTCGGCAGCGCCTACGATAACTCGGAGATCACGGGCGAGCACGGCGTCGCGGGCCGCGCGGAGCTGCGCCTCAACAACCCCTTCCCCGTCCCTGCGGCGCAATTCGTGCAGTTCTACGGATTCTTTGACGGCGGCCGCGTCTGGGACAAGGACAATATCCTGCAAAAAGACCGCCAGCGCTCCGTCGTATCGACGGGCGCAGGATTCCGCGCCACCGTGAACGAGAACTTCGCCGCCACCGTCGAGCTGGCCCTGCCCCTCACCCGCCGCGTGGAAGCGGAAGGCGACAACAACGCGCGCATTTTCGGGTCGATCACCCTGCGCTACTAAACTTGCGATTTTTAATGAGAAAGCGCTGCGTAAGCTTTACGCCATTCTAAAAACTGTTCTTCGGTCAGTCTTTTACCCCTAACCCACCACTCCTTAATACCGGAAGCTTTCTCGACTGCAGGGCCATCCTCCCGATGGCGGAGACCTCGCTGCCTCCACTCTCTTTCAATAAGCTTTCTTTCTCCATTAAGCGTCTCAAAAATCTCGATGGCTGGCCCCTCAACGCGATGCAGTTGGCCATGCCAATACCAGCTCACCGATCCTCCCGGAAATTCTCTAGCAGGCCCATCCTCTCGATGCATTTCGCCATTCAGAAACCATGACTTCACACCACGATATATTTTGGCGGGTCCATCCTCGCGATGTAGCTTGCCATTTACCCACCACGCTTTATTACCGTCGCCGTATTCTCGGGCAGGCCCATCCAACCTGTGCAATTTCCCATTAACCCACCATGCCTTTTGGTATCTGGAATCTATAGCAGGCCCATCTTCGCGGTGAAGCAATCCGTTTACCCAGTATTCCTTGTCGCCGTTTGACCACTCGACCGCCGGACCCTCCGTACAGTGATATTCGCCCGCGCCATTTCGCAGTTCTTTAATCTTCTCAACTCTAACGTGGTTTGTGATGGGCGCTGCACGTTGTCGGGGCCAACGCAGTTTCTTCGCACGCTTAAAGGCGAGAGTTCTTTGAGAGTTTCCCGTCTTTTTAAGCGCTCTAATGTCTTTTACCAGACTGACGAACAGGCAGAGGGCCAAAGCAAGCAATAGATATTTAAGAGCATAGAAAAATTCTAACATAGGATGACCGTAAGGATTTGTGTGATAAGGACACTATGCCCTCGGCAAATCACCGGGCTTCCTTAATTATTTTTTCTTCTGCTGGAACATCCAGGGCCACAGGGCGCGGGGGAAGAAGGCCTGGTTGGAGCAATCGCGGCCGATGTCGGGATAGCTCTTCCAGAAAACGTTGCGCTGGCCCATCTGCTGGATATAGGCCAGCACGTTCATGCTGAGCCCGGGGGCGAAGAATTTGTCCTTGTCGCCATGCATGGCCCAGATCGGCACGCCTTTCATGCGCGGCGTGTCTTTCACCGTCCAGCCGCCGCTGATGACGACGGCCGCGGCGAAGGTTTCGGGGTAATTCAGCACCGCGCCATAGGCGCCGAAGCCACCCTCGGCGCAGCCCATCACGTACACGCGGGTCGGGTCGATGGGATAAGTGTTGATCAGGTCCTGCACCAGCTGCACGGCGTCGCCAAGGCCCTGCTTGGCCTTCAGGTTCGCCTTCAGCCGCGGATCGTCCGGAATTTCGGAGGGGAAGGACCAGATCATTTTTTCGGGCAGCACGGGCGCCACGATAAAGGCCGGATAGTTCAGTCGCACGCTGTCCTGCAGCAGGTATTCGCCCGATTCAGCGATACCGCGCGCGTCATGCAGCACCAGCACCAGCGGGAATTTCGCGTCTTCGGGCCATTTCACGCCCTTGGGCGCGCGCGGTTTGTAGAGGAAATAGGGCAGCGTATGGCGTTCGTCCTTGCCCTCGACGACGAAGGATTTGAAATGGAAAAAGCGCGTCAGGCCCTCCATCGGCGCGGTGTGGCGGGGCACTGTCTGGGTGATCGGTCCTTCGGCACCGCCGAATTCGTTGGTGCCGGCGGAGCCAACGGCGCCGGGGCCGCCCGGCCCCTTGCCGCCGGTGGAGGGAATGTCCAGCCCGGGATCTTCAGTCACTTCGGTGACGTTCGCATCGGGATCTTCATAGACCGTCATGTGATCGGCCTGCGGTATGTCCAGCTTGATGCCCAGGTCGGCGGCGTCGGCGGCGCTTTCGACCGGCGGGGCTTCCCTGGGGGCCAGCACGCCCGTGCCCTTCACGATGATAAAGCCGATCGCGCCCACAAACAGAATCGTAACGATCCACAAAATGCCTGCGCCTGATTTGGGCGGCGGCGGATGATGCTGAAACTGGTTTTCCGGCGA
The DNA here is from genome assembly GCA_041287865.1 of Alphaproteobacteria bacterium. Classification (GTDB taxonomy): domain Bacteria; phylum Pseudomonadota; class Alphaproteobacteria; order Micavibrionales; family UBA2020; genus JAPWJZ01. The sequence continues at coordinate 33,886 of JBGGMV010000082.1, forward strand.
CGGCTGCCGCTGCTGCGAACTCATAAAATCCCCTTGCGACTTATAGGTTACCTAAAATCCGGTCTGCAATCGACAGTGTTTTGCAGTCTCGCCCCTTTATGGCAACTGTCTTGAGCAAGCATTAACCAATTCCGTGTTAGACGTAAAGAAGGGCCACAGCGGAAACACCATGACCGATTCCAACGCCAAGAAAAAATCGCAGGAAAATATCATATACCGGGTCTTCCACAGCCCGGTTTTCGTGGCTGCGACCGGCGTTGCCGTTATCCTGCTGGCCTTCGCCTTCGACGCCATCAAGGACAGCATGTCGACGATGAGCCTTGCCTTCGGCGCGGGCATTTTCCTGTTCCTTGCCGTGATGAATATGGTCGTCAACGCGACCGTGAACAAGCTGCACAACCAGGAATATTTCGACCAGCGCCTCGAAATCCTCAACAACATCATCATCAGCAACAACATGAACTGGCTGGTGAACCAGAAATACCTGCAGATGGTCGAGATGGGATCGCAGGAAGTATGGGCCTTCGCGCCGGAGCTCACCTATTCCATCCAGCCGGGGACCGAGATTTTCAGGGCCGTGCAGATGTCGCTGGCGCGCGGCTGCCGCTATAAAATCTTTATGCCCAACCAGCCGGAGACGCATAAAATCATTTCCGATTACCGCCGCCTGCACAGTTTCCAGCCCGGGCAGGTGGAATTCATTCTGGTAGCGCATGAGGAATACGTCTTCCATACCATCATCACCGTTTACGACCCCCATTCCGACCGCCCGCGCGCCATTGAATGGCTGCCGGTTGAAAACCTTGTCGCATGGCTGGAAATGGACCTGAAACACGCCAACCGTATGGTCGGTATCGGCGAAGTGCTGATGAAACGCTATCTGGGCAACCAGCATAGCCCGGGGCTGGTGAAGGAAATCCCCCGGGGCGAGGGCGGCGCCGTGGTGGTTGAATAACCCGCCTTTTCCTGATAAAACAGCCCCATGAATGACGACTCCAGCACATCCGGCGCATGGACGCCCCCCTCTTCGATGGAGGAAAAAGCCAAGCGCATGCTGGTGCCGCCCGCGCTTTACATCAAGAACCTGTACCGCCGCGAATGCCTGAAGGGCGAAAAGGAAATCGGCCTTGTGCCCTTTCTGGCGAAGGCCGACAAGCTCTCGCTCGATATCGGCGCGAACAAGGGCGTATGGTCTTACGCCATGCTGCCGCACAGTCTTGGCGTGCATGCTTTCGAGCCCAATCCAAAATCGCTGGAGATCCTCCGCAGCTGGGGAAAATCGAAACTGACCATCCATGATATGGCGCTGAGCAACCAGACGGGCACTGCGACGCTCTACGTGCCGAAGGGCCTGCGCAGCAGCTACTCCAACCAGCGCAGCTCGCTGGTGCTGACCCGCACCGAGGGCCATGGCAGCGTGACGGTGGACACGAAAAAGCTGGATGATCTGAATATCACCAATATCGGTTTCATGAAAATCGACGTCGAAGGATTCGAGCAGCAGGTCTTGCAGGGCGCGGCCGAAACGCTGAAGCGCGAGCGACCGAACCTTGTGATCGAGATCGAGGAAAAGCATACCAAGCAGCGCATCGAAGACCAGCTGAACGCCGTCTGCGGCTATGGCTATGACTGCTTTGCGTTGCTGCGCGGCACGCTTACGCCCATGGCGCTGATCGACTTCGAGCGCCATCACCGCGCGCCCGCGACACGCGCGGATTACGTGTTTAACTTTATCTTCCTCCCCCGTTCAAAATAACCAGCCGTTTTTAAAGGTTTTGGGCCTTTTCGCCGCGCGGGTGGAATGGTAGCTTGGGTCATTCCCTCTTGCACACCGGAGCCTCCCTTGCGCCTTTTGCCCGTCCTTCTCCTCGTCGCAGCCCTTGCCCTGATATCGCCCGCGCACGCGCAGCCGCGCGACGAAGCGCCCGAGGCCTCGCCCGCCGGCCCCACCAGCACCTCCGTTGCCGAGGAGCTGACGTCAAAAACCACGGAACAGCCACTGGCCGAGGAAAAACCCGCCGTGGAAGAAGAACAGAAGCCCGTCAAAAAACCGGAGCCCGAGAAAAAGAAAAAGCCCGCCCCCAAACCGGAAAAGAAGCCCGCGAAAAAAGCGGAGCCGGTGAAGAAAGAAGCGGTTAAGGAAGAACCCCCGGCGAAAAAAGCCGAGGCGCCGAAACCCGCTCCGGCCATCTCCTCCGGCAAGGACCCCGTGATCGTTATCAATCCCTGCACCGGCGAGGTGTCGGAAGAAGCCGCCGCGCCGGAGGCGAAGACGCTTTCCATCCAGCCCGGCAAGCAGAAAAGCTGCCTGACCGCGCGCCAGTGCGACGCCCTGTGCCGTGTCGGCGAATCCTTCGGCGAGGGCGGCGGCGCGCCATACCTGTCGCCGCGCGGCTATATCGTTTTCGGCATGGATGCCTTCACCAGTTTCGAGGCCTGCATCGAGACTTGCGGGCCCAAGTGCAAATAAGGGGAATAGCATGAAAAAAATCGCCTTTATCGGCCTTGGCAATATGGGCGGCCCGATGGCCGTCAACCTGCTCAAGGGCGGGTTCGACCTGACGGTTTACGACCTGTCGGAAGCGGCGCTGAAGATCATGGCCGAAGCAGGTGCCCGCCCCGCGACCTCGATCGCCGATGCGGTCAAGGATGCCGAAGCCGTCATCACCATGCTGCCCGCATCGGAGCACGCGAAGAAAGTCTATCTGGATAAAGACGGCGTCATCGCTCACGCAAAAAAAGGCGCGCTGCTGATCGACAGCAGCACCATCAACGCCGATGCCGCGCGCGAGATTGCAAAAGCAGCTTCAGCCGCCGGTTTCGACATGCTGGACGCCCCTGTTTCGGGCGGCGTAGCTGGCGCGGTGAGCGCTGGGCTGACCTTCATCGTCGGCGGCGAGGCCGCGGTGATCGAACGCGCAAGGCCGCTCTTCGCCAAAATGGGCAAGAACGTGATGCACGCAGGCACCTCGGGTGCGGGTCAGGTTGCCAAGATCTGCAACAACATGCTGCTGGGCATCATGATGATCGGTACATCCGAAGCGCTGAATCTTGGTGCCGCCAACGGGCTCGACCCGAAAGTGCTCTCCGACATCATCTCGAAAAGCTCGGGCCGCAACTGGGCGCTTGAAATCTACAACCCCATGCCGGGCGTGATGGATAACGTGCCGGCGTCGCGCGGCTATGTCGGCGGGTTCGGCACGCAGCTGATGCTGAAGGACCTGAGCCTTGCGCAGGAAGCGGCGCAGGCGACCCATGCGCAGACACCGCTCGGCGAAATCGCCTGGCAGCTCTACCAGCGTCACGTGGGCGAAGGCAATGCCAAGCTCGACTTCTCCAGCATCTTCCAGATGATCGCCAAGAATGACGGATGAGCGGAAAAAGGCGCTGCTGGCCTTTGCCGCCCTGTCATGGCCCTTCTACCTGAATGATTTTTACCTGATCCCGCTGTCGGGCCGGCAGGGCGCGATCGGGCTGCTCTGGGTGCTGGATGTTATTTTCTATACGCTGGTGCCCTGCATAACGCTGGCTGTGCTTTACAGGAAAGGCCAGCTGGACTTCCTTAAGCCCGCGCTTGCGCTGCCGCGTGGCAAGTGGCTGCTGGCCACCGTGGCGGGTGCGGTTGTGCTGGCCTTTGCGACGCATCATGTTTTCACCCGGGGGCTGGACCATGTGTTCATGTCCATGGGCTGCTGCCGCCAGTGCCAGGGCTATCCGCTGCCGCTGGATGCGCTGGCGGCGCTGCTGGTGACTGTCTATGCGCCGCTGTCTGCCGGCATACTGGAGGAAGTGATTTTTCGCGGCGTGCTGATCGACCTGCTGAAAAAATACACCGTGAAGCCGGCTATCCTGATCGTTTCAAGCGCGGCGATTTTCGCGGCCATCCACTGGTGCGGCGGCAGCGGGAAGCTGCTGGCGACCTTCACCATCGGCCTGATTCCCGCCGCGCTCTACCTGCGCACGGGCAACCTCTGGCTGCCGATGCTCTGGCATGTCCTGCACGACGGCGTCGTCTTTTATAAAGGCTGGGGCTGAGACCCTATTGCCGCAGGCGGCGGTAAGGCTGCACGCCCTGCTGCTGCCGCTGCTCGCGCCTTTCCTCGATCTTCTCGCGCATATTTTCGCGGATCTGCTCCTTGCGCTCCTGCATCTGCTGCTGGCGGTTTTCCTGCATCTGGCCCTTGCGTTCCTGCAGGCGTTCCTGCATTTGCTGTTTGCGCTGTTCGCGGCGCTGCTGCATCTTTGCCTTCATCGCAGGGTTTTTCTGCATGAAGTCCCTGTACTTCTGGGCCAGCGCCTGCTGGCGGCCCTTCATGTCGCCGATGCGCTTCATGATCTGCTCCTTGCGCTTCATGGCGACGGCGCCGCGCATTTTTTCGAGACGTTCCTTGCGCCACGCATTGGGCTTGCCGGGCGCCGATTTGCGGTCGCGCACGAAACTGCCCTCGCCCTGCTTCAGCAGGGTTTCGCCGGCTTCGTTCTTCACATTGACGGCGCCTTCGTCGACATAGACGTCATAGCCGCCAGCCGCATCGGGCGTCGCGGTGAAATCGGTGCCGCGGATGCCGATGGAACCGGCGGGCGTTTCGATCGCCACATCCGGGTCTTCTTTCTTGGCGACAAGGCCGCTGACATATTGGAACGCGCCGCCCAGAACCGAATAGCGCGCCTGATTATAAGTATTGTCACCGGCATCGAACATATAATCATCAACGCGGAATTTCGCCCTTTCGGCCAGCGTCCAGCGGGTATTGTCGATCAGCAGCAACACGGCCTTGCCGTCCGCTCCCGTCGAAATCACGTCGCCCATGTAGACCGGCTGGTCATCTTTGACCGGTGCTTCCGCCCCGCCGGACGAGGCGATCGTGGCTGTGCCCTCCACCTCGATTATCGTGCCAATAATGCCGTCGCGTTCCTGCGCTTTTGCCGCACTCACGTTCAAGAACAACAGGCCCGCCACCATAACAACGGCAAAACAACGATTTAACATGAGAAATCCTCCTGAACGCGGGGCCCATATGGTGGTTATACGCATGATGCCCCTAAACCCCTGCGGGCATTTAATTACTTACAATTGTTTCTATTTTCCGGCTAAAGCCTTATCCAGTGCTTTCTGGTCGAGGCCTTTTTCCCATTTCGAAATCACAATCGCCGCGACGCCGTTGCCGATCAGGTTGGTCAGCGCCCGCGCCTCAGACATGAAACGGTCGACGCCTAAAATCAGCACCAGCCCCGCCACCGGCACGGCGGGGTTGTTGTCCACGCCCTTGACCACCGCCAGCGTCGCCGCCAGCGTAATAAAGCCTGCGCCCGTCACGCCCGAGGCGCCTTTTGATGTCAGCAGCGCCACGCCGAACAGCGTCGCCTGCTGCATGGCGCTCAGTTCAATCCCCAGCGCCTGCGCTACAAATAGCGCGGCCAGCGTCAGATAGATGTTCGTGCCATCGAGGTTAAAAGAATAACCGGCGGGCACCACAAGCCCGACCACACCGCGCGGGCAGCCCATTTTTTCCAGCTTGGCCATCAGGGGTGCCAATACGCTTTCCGACGACGAGGTGCCCAGCACAATCAGTAATTCATCCTTGATGTAGCGCAGGAATTTCCACAGGCTGAAACCCGTGAAGCGCGCAATGCTGCCCAGCACCACAGCGATAAAGACGATGCAGGTCGCATAGAAAATACCCATCAGCGCGGCCAGATGTTCCAGCGATTCAATGCCGAATTTACCGACCGTGACCGCCATGGCCGCACCCGCGCCGAAGGGCGCGAGCTTCATCACCGCGTTCATCATGGCGAAGAAAATATGCGCGGCTTCCTCGATAAAACCATGCACTGCTTTCCCCTTGCCACCCATATGGTTGAGCGCATAGCCGAACAATATCGACACCAGCAAAACCTGCAGCAGATCGCCGCCGCCCGTAAAGGCATCCGAAAAAGTTTTCGGGATGATATGCAGCAGGAAGCCGGTGAAGCTTTGCTCTGTCGCCTGTTTCTGGAAGTTTTCGATCAGCGAGGCATCAAGCTTCGAGGCATCGGCATGGAAATCGCGCCCGGGGGCGAGGAAGTTGCCCGCCAGCAGGCCCAGCGCCAATGCGACGGTCGATACCACTTCGAAGTAAACCAGCGCCTTCACGCCGACGCGGCCAACCTTTTTCATGTCGCCCGCCGCCGTGATGCCCAGCACGATGGTGCAAAATATAATAGGCCCGATCAGCATCTTGATCAGCGCGATAAACCCATCGCTGACGGGTTTCAGCGAAGCGCCTGTCGCGGGCGACACATGGCCCAGCACCGCACCGGCGATAATCGCCGCGATCACCCAGAAATAGAGATGTTTATAGAGCGGCTTTTTCATGCTTCGCCTTCCCGCAGGTCGGCCGGAATATCGGGGTTGGCCATCAACGCCTTGAAATGCACCAGCATGGTTTCGAAATCTTGCGTGTCATGGCTGTCGATAAAGCTGTAGAAGGCAGCGCCCAGCCCGTCGATATGCGGTTTCGATTCCTCGCTGTCGATCAGGTGGCGGTATTCCGTGACGGCCAGCGCGTGTACCTTGCCGGTTTCGCTCCAGTTCGTGCGGTCGGGGCCGGCGAAAAGGAAATTCACCGCATCGCCCACCATGAAGGGCACGGCTTCGGGCGGCAGCACAGCCGCATATTGCACCACCGCATCGACGAAACAGGCGCAGACGCCGCAGAGCACGACGAAATGCCCCCAGCCCGGCTTGCCCTCCATGCCCGAGGCGGCGAAAAGGTCGTCGCCGACGATAATCACCGCCAGCGTGGCATTGCTGGAGAGGCGCACCAGCGGGTCGTCATCGGTCGCCATGGGCGCGTTGCGGCGGGCCAGATAATCGGTAATCCGGCCGACGCGTTCGGCTTGCGGACGCTTGGTTTTTCCCTGATTTTCCGTGGCTTGGCCCATTCAAGGCTTCCTCTGCTGGCGACCCCGCAAGGCTACAATGCCGACCCTATCGCCGCAACTTTATTCCAAGGAATCCGCTGTACAAGCGCCGCCGGAGCTTCGTATGATATGGACATAATACAATTTAAACAAACAGCCCTCCGCCGTGACAGGCGGGGCAATGCTGTTGTACGCACAGGCTCTATGGCGAAGGACAGGAAAAAACCGGCCCCCGCGCTGCGCTTCGATTTTAACGAGGCGGTGAAGAAGGTTGTCCGCGACCATCCGCAGCTGAAGGACGGCGCGCTTTACATCAACGCCGCCAATGACGACTGGGACGCTACCGAAACCGCGCTGCTGTCACTTTCCGTTGATGAGGACGATATCGATGAAATCAAAAAAGGCGTGAAGGAAGCGCGGCGGCTGAAAACCTCGTTCTGTCAGGCCATCAGCATCGACGACAAGGAACTGAGCGCCGTTATCCTTCACCCCGACAAAAACCCGCTCTATGGCGCGGCGCACGGGCCCGCCGACGATATCGGCACTTTCGACCATGAAACATCCCATGCCCTGACGCCCGGCCTGTCGGGAATATTGGGCGAGAATACCGCCGACGCCTATGCAAGCTTGCGCCACCTGCAGCGTTTCAAGGGCGAGGAAGACGATATCGATTATTGCGGCTGGAAACGCGCGGCGATTTTCATGCGCGCAGGCGTTCCTTCGCACCTGACGACCTTTACGCTCGACCGTATCCTCTGCGATGCGAAGGCCGCCGACTTCATGTCATTGACGCCCGCCGAGACCATCGCCATCGCCAAGGATTACGCAAAAAAACACACGCCGGACGACCGGAAGGTGAAACGCCTGCAGAACGATTTCAAACGCCTGAAAAAACTGCCGCTGGGCGAGACGTTCAACAAGCTGGCGCATATCACGCTGAAGGCCGACGTGAAATCGGATACTTTCTACCTTGGCGCGCGGGTGCTGAAGGGCGCACTGGCCGAAAGCGGCGTGACGCTGGACGGCGAGCATATCGCGCTCACAGGCAGCAAATGGGACGGTATCCGCCGCAAGCTGGACGCCAAGATCGACCAGCTGCCGGCAAAGCACCCGCTGCGGCGCAAGGCCGCGTAATCAGCCCTTTTTAGCGGGCGCGGGCTGCGGTTCTTTTTTCTTTTCGGCTTTCGGGGCCTTCGGAGCTTTTTGCTTTTTAGCCGCCTTATAGGCCGCCTTTTTCGCATCCAGCTGGTTGGCGAAGCCGTGGTTGACGTCACGGTGTTCCGCTTCGTCGTTGCGCACGGCGATGATGACGTCGCGCAGCTTCGCATCGGGCGCAAGATTCCAGTATTTCTTGGCGATCTCGGGCGCGTCGACGTTCTTGATGTGGCCCTTGTCGACTTCTTCGAGATAGCTGGTATAGCTCTTGATCGCTTCTTCTTCGATCATGCCGACGAAGCGGTGCGCGGCGCGCTTGTTGAACAGGTAGGCGACCGAATACAAACCAACGAATGTCGCCTGCGCGCCCAATATCATCGCGCGTTCCAGTATCGTGGGCTTGGCGATTTCCTTGAACACCATCAGGTGCATGCGTTCGTTCTCGGCCTCGTCCATCAAAATGCGGATGCGGCCCGCGTCATGTTCCATGGTGCGCAAGCTGCGGAAATGGTTGAAGGCCGCGCTGACCATGCCCGGCACGGCGGCGACGGTTTCCAGCACGACGGCGCGGTGGCCGTAACGCTTCTTGAAAAAAGCATCGGCGAAAAAGCGTAAGCCCCGGCAGGCGGCATAGGCGAAATGGTCGGAAAGGCCCTTGCGCTTGTGCTCCCAGTCCATGCCATGCACAGGGCGGGTATCGTGGCGGAGCTTGATATCTTCGGGAAGGGGCTGGCCCTCGACTGCGAGAGCTGGTGCGGGAATGGCGTCTTTGGGCATACTTAATCTCCCTCTATGTCCTGTGGATCAACCGGGAATTTAAAAAACTCGACACACACCCTGCATCAAGCTTAGTCCTCTGCGCTTTGGCCGTGCAACTATTTTATAGGGAGGCATGGTTAACGAAGGATTAAGCGGTTATGTGAAGCGCGGCCCCCTGCCGCGAAGACCACAAAATGCTATGATGCCGCAAGGGGGTTCGCATGGCGCAGATGAGCATGAGAGGCGGAAGGATTTTTCTGTTTCTGTTCGGCCTGCCGTTTTTGCTGACGGGCATCTGGGCCTGTTATTCCGTCGCCTCCAACATATACGACTGGCAGCGCATGAAAAACTGGCAGCCGGTGCAAGCGAAAATCATCAGCGGCGGCGTGAAGGAAAGCAGCGGCAGCGAGGGCGGCTCGACCTATGCCGCCGAGGCGACCTACCAATACGACTACATGGGCATGCCGCATACCGGCACGCGCACCGCCATCAGCGGTGGCAGCGACAATATCGGCAGCTTCAACGAAGACCTGGGCCGCAGGATAGAAAACGCGCAAGGCCGCACGATGGAAGTCTACGTCAACCCCGACAATCCGGACGAAGCCGTCATCAACCGCGATATCCGCTGGAGCATGGTCGGGTTCAAATCCGTCTTCCTTTTCGCCTTCGGCGGCGTCGGGCTTGCGATGGTGCTGGGCTCAATTTTGGCACGCGGGCCGAATGACGCGAGCCTGCCGCAATACAGGGACGCGCCATGGCTTGCCAATAACGACTGGCAGACGCCCGAGATAAAATCCGGCTCGAAGGCGGCGATGTTTTTTGCCTGGGGTTTCTGCTTCCTGTGGAACTGCATTTCGATGCCGCTGCCCTTCCTGCTGGTCGAGGAAGTGACGAAAAAAGAAAACTACGCGGCGCTGCTGGGGCTGCTGTTCCCGCTGGTGGGCGTGGGCCTGATCGTCTGGGCGGTGCGGCAGACGCTGGAATGGAAGAGGTTCGGCGCGGCTCCAGTGACGCTCGACCCCTTCCCCGGCTCTATCGGCGGGCATGTGGGCGGCACGCTGGAACTGCCCTATCCCTTCGACCCCGCCGTCAAATATGTTTTCACCCTTTCCAGCATCTACAGCTACGTGTCGCGCAGCGGCAAGAACAGCGACCGCCGCGAAACCGTCAAGTGGCAGGAAACAGCCGTCGGTTATGCCGAAACCGGGCTTTACGGCACGCGGCTCAGCTTCCGCTTCGACGTGCCGGAAGGACTGACGCCCTCCGATGCCGTGCATCTGGGGCGGGAATACCACCTCTGGCGGCTGAACCTGACAGCCGATATGCCGGGGGTCGACGTCGACCGCGACTACGAAATTCCCGTTTATCCCACAAAACATAAATCGCTGCGCATCGACGGCCGCGCCGTGCAGCACTCGGCATCCGCGACGCAGGAACTGGAGCAGACCGGCGCGAAAAAGCGCGTGCAGCTGCGCCCCGGCATGATGGGCGATGAATTATTCTATCCCATGGGCCGTAATATCGGCGGGGCGGTGATCGGCACCATCGTCGGCCTGTGTTTTGCAGGCGTCGGCGCCGTGGTCGCGCTGATAAAGGACGGATCATATATTTTCGGCGGCATATTCCTGCTGATCGGGGTGCCGATCACGCTGGGCAGTTTCTACATGGCCGTGAATTCGCTGACCGTGCGCCGCGACGGGCAGGGCGGCATCGAAACCATTCGCCGCGTCTTCGGCATTCCCGTCAAGCGCGGCTATATCGCAGCCGATGCAATCACGAAACTCGACTGGGACAGCCATACCGGCGTGACCAAGGGCAACAAGCAGATCAAGTTCTACGATATCTTCGTGCCGCTGGAGGGCAAGAAGCGCCTTGTGCTGGGCGAAGGGTTCCAGGGCACGGGCGAGGCGGAGGCCGGCGCGAAGCTTATCCGCGAGACGCTCGGCCTGCGCTCATAACCCCAGCAGTTTTTCACAGGCGCGTTTATAGGCTTTGAAAACGGGCTCTATCGCCGTCACATCAGCCGTTTCATTAGGCGCATGGCAGTGGTGCGAGGGCACGCCATAGCCCGAAGTCGCCTCGATCCCCTGCTTGCCGAGGAAGCAGCCGATGTTGGAGGGGCCGGATACTCTTTCCGGCACGGGAGAGCCGGTGATTTCTTCAATGGCTTCACGCAACGCAACGCGGAGCGGCGAAGTGGCGGGCGTCAGGTAGGGCGGCTCCGACGATGTTCTCGACACCGTTGAAGCGCGTTCCGCAGGCACATCGTGTTTCGCATCATGCGCGGCGACAAGATCGCGGATATGCTGATCAGCGGCAGCTTCGTTAAAGGCCGGCGTCAGGCGGATATCGACACGCGCGACAGCCTTCGAGGGCACGACGGAATAACCGTCACCGCCATGCATTTCCGTCACGGTCAGCTTCGGCGGCTTGGGGAAATCGGCGCTTTCTGCGGCAACAGGTTGCTGCACGGTCAGGGTGCCGACAAGGTCAGAGAGCCGCACCAACGCGTTATCCTGCACCACGGCGTCGGCGCCGCTATGGGCACCCTTGCCGGTTAAAACAATTTCATAGCGCGCAAAACCGCGCGAGCCGACGACGACTTTGTCATTGCCGGGATAGCCGATCATCACGCCGTCGGGTTTATAGCCCGCATCCAGCGCGGCCTTGATGCCGCCGAAATTGCCGGTGTGTTCGTCGGCGTCAAATATCAATAAAAGCTTGCCCTGCATCTTGTCGCGCTGCGCCTGCAATTCCTGCGCGACATGCATGAAGATGGAAACCGCGACTTTTGAATCCGCGGCGCCACGACCATGCAGACGGCCATTCGAAATATCGCCCGAAAACGGATCATGCGCCCATGTGCTCCTGTCGCCCGCCGGCGCGGTGTCGAGGCAAGCGTTCAGGCACCATGTCTTGCCGGGCAGCGCACCCTCGATCTCGCAGACCAGCGCGACGGGCTTGCCCGCAGCATCGCTGATCTTTTTAAACGGCAGGCCAAGCGCACGCCCGAAATCATAGGCCGCGTTCACAATCGCATCAGGCGCGTCGATGCCGCCCTGGCTGGGCGTCTGCACAAGTTTCTGCGCGAAGGCGGTGATGGACTTTATATCGGCTGTCATGGCGGATATAATATGACAAATATCAGACTCAATACAAGCCTAAAATAACAAAGCATACCAGTATTTTACGGGTTTTCGATCCCCACGCCCCATTTGCGCACAAGGTCGGCGGCGACATCGAGCATCTCGATCTCCATCCCCGCGATATAGGCGTGGAAAGGCGCAAGCGACCCATCGGCCAGCAGCGCGGCGCGCGTTTGTTCGGCCCCGCGTCCGGCCCAAAGCTCTTCCAGCAGGCGCGACTGGAAATGCGCGAGCGCGTCATGCTGCGGCACGGGCAACCTCCTTCACCGCATTTTTCAGGCGGTAAAAATCGTCGCGGAAAATTTCATCGTCTTCGGAGGAAGTAAATGATTGGGGCAGTTTTTCCAGCAGCGCAAAACGCGCGTTGGGGCAGAGCGCGGCAATCGCGGGCAGCGCATCCAGCACTTCATCGGGCACGCGGCCGTCATGGGTATCGCGGCGGATATGCTTGCCTCCATGATCCGACCATGACCCGCCCGCCACATGCAGCTCCAGCACGCGGTGCAGCGGATACGATTTGGCAATCTCGATCATCGGGATGCCGAAATTTTCGGACTGGCAATATATATTGTGCAGGTCGAGCAGCAGGTAACCGTCGACAGGTTCCAGCAGCTCGGCGATAAAGCGGCCCTGATCGGCAACATCCTGCTTCGAAAACGCCAGCGCAAGGTTTTCAAGCCCCACGCGGCATTTGGCGACGTCCTGCAATTGCTTCATGGCCCTGATGCCGACCTCCAGCGCTTCGGTGCAATAGGGCACGGGCAGCGGCGCGCCCTCCCCTATTTCCCAGCCGGTTGAAAAGCCGAAATGGACGGAAAGGCCGCAGTAGCGCTTTTGCGCGACATCCTTGGCCAGATGCGACAGCCATTTGGCGCGTAAATTATCCGCGCCTGCATCCAGCACCGGATAGTCGAGGCCATGGGCGATCAGCCTGCCCTGCGCGCCATAGGTTTTAAGCCATGCGGATGTTTCGGCATCGTCATAGCTGATGCGCCACTGGTCATTCGTCCATTCAATAGCTTCCACGTCGCCGCTGTCGAACAGCGGACGCGCAGCGTCGCGGTAGCGCGCGTCGCCAAAAATGGAGAGACCAGAGAGCAGCGTCAAACGTGATTAGCCGCGGCCGCAAGCAGGGCAATGATCAACCGGGCGGGGACGCGGGGGCTTCGGCAGCACAGGCGGCTGCGGCTTCGGGGGCTGCGGCTTGGGCGGCTGGGGTTTTTTGTCTGCGTGATCGGAAAAGGGCAGGCCGGGGGTCATGAAAAGCTCCTGTCAAAAAATACGATTTGCCGCCGCAATTGGCCATTCTTTGGCTCTTAAGTCAACCGCCCTTGCAATAGCTTGAAAATGCGGCGGTTTTTATTGCCATAAACCGTATTGACTCGGGATGTGGTTTGGCTATGTTTACCGCCTTGCCTGCGCCATCTCAAGGAACAGGCGTTATTTTAAACAATCATTAGAGGGATAAATCAGATGAGCAACAAAAAGAAATTCAACGCCGCCGCCGAACGCCCGCTGGAAGGCGTCAACATCGCCTTCACCGGCAAACTCGACGCCGTGAAACGCCGCCAGGCCGCCGCGATCGCGCGCGAAGTGGGCGCGAATGTGCACACCTCCGTCTCGGGCAACACCGACCTCGTCGTCGCGGGCACCGATGCCGGCAAGAAACTGCAGGAGGCCGCCAACAAAAAAGTGACGATCGTCGACGAAGACACCTTCTTCGACCTCGTCCGCAAACAGCGCGCCGCGAACAAAGGCCCGAAGGCTTAAGTTCAAGCAACTTCAGGAAAAGCCGCCGCCTGAGAAGGGGCGGCTTTTTCTTTTGCGCGCCATCCGCTAGGCTTGGGGCAACCATAGGGGGTTGCACATGTTCCGTTATATCCTGATCGTCCTGCTGCTTCTGTTGCCGCAAACCGCCGGGGCAGATTGCTATATGCCCGAGCCCCCGGGCGCGCAGGAAGGCACTGTCGCCGCCACATGGCCCGCCAAACATGTCGAGGACGGTGATATCGGCGGCTGCCTGCTGAAATTCAACCTTGCCGCTGGCGGCGAATGGCTGGGCTATACCAGATATGATTTTATCTGCAAACTATCCGCTTCCGAAAAAATCACCCTGATACCCGATTTTGCCTGCTGCGACACGGGCGACCACGGTGATTACGCCTGCGGCGTAAAGCCGCGCGGAATGTTCGACACCATGAAACGCACGAATATCACCCTTGCCCCCGCCCTGCCCGATGCGCGCGCGATACCGGAATTGGTGAAGGCCGCGCTGGGCGGCAAGCTGCGCGACGCCAACGCCGCGATCCGGTTGAAGCAATACCTTGGTGTGCCCGAGCTGGCCGAAGAAGTTAAAAAGCAGATCACGCCGCTGGAAAACGCGCTTGATGACAATACCATCACCGACGCCTATGTCCGTGCGCAGGTGGCAGGGTTGCTGGCAGCGGCCAAGCCTGAAACGCAGCATAAAACCAAATGGCTTATCGAATTTTTTAAGGGCGATATAGGCTATGGCCTGACCGATGCGCAGAAACCCGTCCTTGCCGCGCTGACAGCGGATGCGGCAAGCGCGGAGCAGTTTATTCCCGTGCTGGCGCAGAAACTGCGCAGCACGGATGAAGACAGCAGGTTGGCGATACTCTCCGCCATCACTGCTTACGGCGCGGCGGCGAAGCCCCATGCCGATGCGCTCCGCGACGCCTTCACGACCGAACTGCCGGTGGACGGCGATGCGATGCGCACCGCGCCTTCGCCCGTGAAGCCGGCCGATCCCGTGGAGGCCGCGCGCTATGCCGCGATGATGGAACAGGTGCAAAAAGACGAAGCGGAAAAAGCCAAGCTCGCCCGCAAACTCATCCCCTTGCTCTCGGAAATTGCCTGTCAGGGCGTGGAAGGCAACGTGACCGTCGGCAAAAACTATCCCAGCAGTTTTTACTGCCCGAAAACCCCTTAAAGGTTGCTGCGGATACTCTCCACCGTCCCCGGCGACATATCTTTCATCTGCTCGGCCAGCGCCTTCAGGCGCTTGAAAGATGTAGGCAGGCAGTTGTCGGGCACGTCGGCGGCTTGTTCGACGATCAGCGCGGCAAGTTCGCCGAACATCAGCACGGGTAGATGGGTTTTGCGCATCATGGCGTCGTGGATGGCGCCGGTGAAGGGTTTGCCGTTGTGCTCGCGCACAATCTCGCAGCCGATTTTTTCGAATAGATCCGTCACCGCTTTGCTCTCGCTGCAACTATGCGTGAGGATGCAGGTGCGGTTGGTGGGCGGGCTCTGGGGCCCAAACATCGGGTGCAGGCCGGTGACGCGCGAGGCATGACGCAGGCAGGTCTCGGTCGGCACGCGCTGCACGGAACAGACGTTCACCAGATGCTTGCCCGCATATTGCTTTGCCACTGCTTCATAGGCGTGTACGCCCACGGCCATGATAACGATATCGGCGTCATCGGAAATGTCGGCATGCGCGGCCAGTTCCTGTTTCAAAAACGTGCCGAAAACACCTTGGCCGACGATTGCTACTTTCATGGTCTTTTGCCCTTCTTTTTCTATCCTTTTATCGCACCGATTCCACATGCTGCGCCACGGCAATTCACGCGCAAAGCTTGGGGCACTTATATACTCACATTGAGGTTAAGTGTCGGTATTCATTGGGTTCTTATTGTAATATAATTACAAAATACCCCACATAATCATGCTGAAAATTACAAATAATTTGACATCTTGCCATAAGCCTTTACGATGGGAATCACCAAGCCAGAAACAGAAGAGGAAAAACGAAGAAACAAAGATGACCACCACGGCAACAGATAGAGACGGTGCACAGCAGGGCCACACAAAAACAACAACGGCCACCCACAACACGAGGAATACTGGATGCCTATGAAAAAAGGTAAGACGAGCCCCGAAGCAGCTGCTCCCGCTTCAGCAACTACCGGCGACGCGATCGAACTGAAGCCATCCATTACCGCACAATTCAACAAGAAGGCAGAAAAGCCGATTTCCGGCGGCCACCTTCTCCCCGCAAACGGGCAAGCCGTCAAGCTCAAGGGCAAGCGCTTCGTTATCACCGCCGCCCAGAACAACACCGAAGTCCACGAAGGTTTCCTGAAAGCGCTTGAAGCCTTCTGCAAAGATAAAGACGCCCAGCTGCTGGTCAGCCGCATCACCTACAACAAGACGGGTTACAAGAACGAGGAGGAACTCTGGTACGACCCGAAGATCACGAAATACCTTTTCGACCAGGCCGGCAAGATCGGCAAGAAAGTGGCGATCGGCGGCGAACTGGATATCAGCCCCACCGCGACTGACCCTCTCTCGGGCTTCGACAACTACTTCCAGGGCGCCAGCGGCATCGTGCCGCACCCGAAGGTCTCGATGAAATCGCTGCCGGGCCTTGGCGAAGACAATGCCCGCTTCCTCTACACCACCGGCGCGATCACCCAGCGCAACTACATCCAGAAGAAAGCCGGCCAGAAAGCCGAATTCCATCATAACTACGGCGCGCTGCTGGTTGAAATCGATGACGACGGCAACGCCTTCGTCCGCCAGCTGGCGGCCGATAACACGGGCGCTTTCCAGGACCTGACCAGCAAATACACGGGCGACGGCAAGATCCTGCGCGACCAGCCGGTCGAGGCGGTGACGCTTGGCGACATCCACGTGGAAAAACTGGACCCGGTGCAGGAAGACATTACCTTCGGCAAGGGCGGCATCATGGATACGCTGAAGCCGAAATACGCCTTCATCCACGATGTGATCGACTTCACCGCGCGCAACCACCACAACCTGAAAGACCCCTTCTTCTGGTCGGCGCAGCACCAGAAGGGCAATACCGTCGAGGGCGGCACCGACCTGGTCGGCGCATGGCTCAAGGCGCACGAGCGCAAGGACAGGCGCGACATGATCGTCGAGAGCAACCACGACGAGGCATACCAGCGCTGGCTGAAAGAGGCGGATGCCCGCTTCGACCCGCCGAACGTCCGCTTCTGGCACGAATCCTCGGCGGAAATGCACCGCCAGATCGAGGCCGGCAACACGAACTTCAACATCTTCGAATGGGCCGTGAAACGCAAATACGACCTGCCGCAAGCCACCTTCATGCGCGAGAACGAGAGCTTCGTGATCTGCAAGAACGAGGAAAACGGCCGCGGCATCGAAACAGCCCTGCACGGCCACTCGGGCCCCAACGGCTCACGCGGCTCGCCGCGCGGTTACCGCCTGCTCGACATGAAGGCCAACACGGGTCACACCCACTCGGCCGGCATTATCGACGGCGTCTACACGGCTGGCGTCTCGGGCAAGCTGGATATGGAGTACAACAAGGGCCCCTCGAGCTGGAGCCACAGCCATATCATCACTTACCCGAACGGCAAACGCGCCATCATCACGACCAAGGATGGCAAGTGGCACGCCGACGACATCAAGCACAAGGCAGCGCCCGCGCTGAAAGTCGCCGCCAAGGCACCGAAGCCCGCTGCCGCGTAACGCAACATAACTACCGAACTAGCTGCCGGAGGCGGCCCTGCAAGGGGCCGCCTCTACGCTTTATATGGCAACCGCCTGTTGCCCTTCCTCTCCATTCTTGCGATGAATAGAGTTTGCGCGAAAACGGGGCTCCGCGATGCTTTGGGAAGTCATGTTGGAGATGGTGGGCGAGCTCCTCAAGGTGACGGGGGAGATTATCCGCGTCTTCTGGGAGATGATCAAAGGCATCTTCGGCTACTTCAAAAAAAACAAAGACAAAAAAGAAAAAACCGTCCCGCTGACGGAGGAGCAGAAGGAAGCGGCGGAGGAAGCGGCCAAGACCCGCCAGGAAATGCTGCTGATCGGCCTGATCCTCTGCTTCGCGGGCGGCCTTGCGATGATGGTGCCAAGCGTGCGCCATTACGTCTTCAACCTCTTCCGCCCGTCGGAACTGGTGGAGGTGCAGCGCAACGAATTCCCCATGGGCCAGTACACCGACCCCCGCTTCTACAAGAAAAAGAGATTTGCCTTCGACGACGAAGGCATGAAGCGCACGGTCCAGTATTACTGGTACGCGCCGCCCGCGGCCAATGTAAAACTGCCGCTGGTCGTCATCCTGCACGGCAAGGACGGCATGTGCCACGCGGCCATCCATATGCGTATGGGCGCGATGCAAAAGGCCTTTCCGTCCTACCTGCTGATCCCGCAATCGCCGCTGGGCAAAATCTGGGACGCGCCCGCGCGCTATTCGGGCGACGAGGCGCTGCCGCCCAACAAGGACGACGTGCCCGGCCCCGACGGCCGTTCGCTGGAAGACGTGCTGATGCTGGTGTCGTCGGTCACGCAGCTGCCCACCATCGACGAGAACCGGATCTACATCATCGGCTGCGATACGGGCGCCTCGGGCGTTTACGGGGCGCTGGCCAATTACCCGGGCGTCTTCGCGGCGGGCGTCAGCATCGCGGGCACCTGGGGCTTCCCCGACCGCGGCAAGATCGCCAAGACGCCGCTGCTGATCCTGCAGGGCGCGAACGATACCGTCGTGCCGCCCGAATTTTCGCGCAACATGTCGAAACTGATCGCCGCCGTGGGCGGCAAGGTGTCGTACCATGAATTCCCGGGCATCGGGCATGACTGCGACAACCCGAATTTTTATTCGCAAGTAGTCGTGAAATGGCTTTTCGCGCATAGCCGCGCCACGCCCGAGCCGCTGGGCACGGCGGATGCCGCTCCATAAAAAAGAAACACCCCGCAGGCGATGCCATGCGGGGCGCTTCACACACGCTCTATAAAAGTATTACGCGGCCTTTTTTGCTTTGGCGGCGTTGGCAGCGGGCTTGGCGAATTCGCCGCCGGCTTTCAGCGTCGATTCAGCCAGCTGGCCGTATGCCTTGCCGGCTTCGGCGAGGATCGAGGCGGTCGACTGGACGTTTTCGAAAACCAGCTTGCCCGAGACTTGCGCGATTTCGGCCTGCAGGGAGGCGATTTCGGCGGCGTCTTTCGACTGTGCGATTTCTTCGCCGTTCAGCGAGACGACATCGACCAGCGCGGTTGCGAGTTCGATTTGCGACTGGAACAGTTTTTCCCAGACTTTCAGGTTGCTCTGGCCGAGTTTCTGCCAGTTTTCGATGGCCTGGAAGGTGAATTCGGACAGTTGCTTGGTGCAGAAGGTGTTTTGCATGGTGATACTCCTTGAATGATGGTGCGTTGCGAAAAGTGCTTAACCAAATAGGCAGCGTTATTCTTGCTGCAGCGCAACATAAGACGTTATGCCCCGCCTTGTCAACAACTGCCTGTAAATCTTGGGACTTGCGGGCTTCCTGAATTTTAACACTTAGTTAACCATTAGCCGGTATTATATATGTAAAATAGATCAGGGCGTGGACGGCGAATGACACCTCCTCCGGCAGATCCGATGACACCGCAAGACCCTCCCGCCAAGGCATCGCCGACGGTGGGGCCCCTGTCTGCCAAAGACATGGCCGTGCCGAATTACACACTGGTCGACCCCGCCGCCACCCCCCGTTTCGACAGCACGCTGGCCAGCCACGAAGCCATCAGGGAGCACAATGCGCGGGTACAGCGCATCAACAGCCTGTTCGATAACTACCTCCGGCAGCAGATTGCCGCGCCCGACCGCGCCGCGCAGATCGCGGGCCTGAAGCAATTCGGCTGGCAGCCGCTTTACCCCAAGCATATTTTGCAGGTGGCGCAGGAGCTGAGCCTGCGCGACGCGCATGATGACGCGCTGACCTTCCTTGCCGACCAGAAAAAACTCTCGGCCCGCGCCGGCACGGCCGCTTTCTTCAATTTGCCCGAGGCAAAATTGTGGGAAGCGGGCGAGCTTTACAAGGCAGGCCGCCCCGCCGAGGCCATCGCGCTCGCCGAAAATGTCCTCGCCGCCGATCCGCGCAATACCGAAGCGCTCCGCACCCGCGCCATGGCGCAGGCGGGTGCTGCCGGCCCCGACCGCGCCGCCGCGCTGAAGGCCTTTGCCGGCGGTTTTGCCGACACGGGCGATTACAGCCTAGGCATGGGCGCGGTGAATGCCGCGCTTGAAACCGGCGATATCGCGCAGGCGAAAAAACTGGCGCCGCTCGTCTCCCTCGCGGCGCAGAACATCGGCGCGGACCAGTCGAAATCCTTCTGGCCCGCCGTGGTGGCCGCGCAGGCTGCCGCCGTCAACGGCGATCCGGCGGCGATGCAGCAAACCCTGCTGCATCTGGAAGACGTGCTGCAGGCCAAAAACCCCAACAAAACGCCCATCGTCAGCACCGACGACAAGATGGAGGCGCTGGGCCGCATTTCGCGCATCATCAACGCGCAACCCGACAAACCCGAGGTCAAGGCGCTGTTGCAGCCCGTGGCCGAACGTCTTGAAATGGCGCTGGGCCACAAGGCGCACGAACGCCTGACGTATAAAAAACCCGTCAATACGGACACGATCTTTGCCGAGCGCGGTTACCATTCGCGCCAGGGCCTCACCGCCGAAGGCTTCGAGATCAGGGGCAACGTGCGCGTCGGCAGCATGCTGCCCGATTCCATCACCACGAAGAACGACAAGGCGCAGTTCCTTGAAGTCACCGAAACGCCGCTCAAAAAATTCATCGATGCCGGCCTGTTTCAGCAGGGCGACCTGCCGGCGGGGGTGAATACATCGGGGTCGCTCTCCGCTATCGCCGATCTTGAAACGCGCATCAAGGCCACGCAGGCCGTGGTGCGCGGCATTTTCGACGTTGACGAACGCAATCTTGAAAACCTCCATGGACTCGACCATCGCATCTATGACTCGGTCGTGCGCCTGAGGCTCGAGCATTCGGGCGCGACGGCAGGACGGATTATCGCCACCGACGACGAACGCGCGGCCTATGCGTCGATAAAGTCCGACCAGGCGCTGTACGACGCCGCCAAGGCCGGCACGCTGTCGCCGACGCAGGTGGACAAACTTTCAAAAATGCCCGCCATCGACCAGCGCATCATGGAACTGGGCATCACGGGCGCGGCGAAGGAAGTGATCGGCAATGTGGAACTGTTCCGCACCTCCGACACGCGCACCAATATCGCCGTCACGTCCGAGCAGAGCATCGGCGACTGCCGCCATGTCGCCGCCGCGACCGAGGCGCTGGTCGCAGCCGTGCAGCAGAACCGCACCACAGAGCATATCCAGCAGGCCGCCATGAGCCTGTCGCAGGGCGACGAGGCCGGCTACCGCCGCTTCATGCAGCGCGCCGACGCCGAAATCAACAGCTATGAAATGCGCGTCTACGACCAGTCGGTCAAGGCGGCGGTCGAGGTGAAAAAGACATACGAACCGGTGCTGACCGCCGACGGCAAATTCGTGGCCGCCGCCACCGAAACGCCCCAGCTGATCGAGTACCATATGCACAACGTGCTGCGCACCGGCGAAGGCGCCGCGCGGAAATTCATCGTCGCCGATTCATTCTACCAGAAAGGCCCCTACCGCATGGGCTGGGTGGAAAACAGCGACGCGAAGGTCGTGCCCGGCGAAGAAGGCATGAACATGCTGCAATTGCAGGGCGGCGAAATCGAAGCCGTCGTCTGCGAACGCCGCGCCGACGGCACGCTTGAAATGAAAGGCGACCATCCCGTCCCCAAGCTGGGCGCAGATGGCAAGCCGGTGACGGTAAAACGCCCGCTGGTGCTGGAATCGACCAAGTACTCCAGCCCCGGGGAGCGCCTCCACGCCAGCACGCCGCAGCCCTCCCCGATGCTGGGCGGATCTCCTCTCGGCGATACGGGCATGACACTGGCGCAATCGCTGCAGAACCCCGACCGCCCGGCATCCTACGCACGGCTGGCGAAATTCGTCGTCGATAACCACCAAAGCGGCAAGATCAACACGCCCGAGCTGCCCGCAACCGACCTTCCCGCCGCGCAGCTGCGCGTCGCCGATATCAACAGCCCCGCGAAAATCAACTCCATCCCGATGGCCGAAATCGCACCTACGCAAAAACCTGTCGTGCTGGATTACGAAAGCGTCATGGCCTCCGCCATGCCCGAAGAATCACGCTATGCGCCGAAAACCGCGCGCGCCAAATCGAACTTCAGCGGCCCCGGCGCCGGCAGCGTGATCATGGGCCTTGGCTCCGCCCTGCAGGCGGCGGGCCAGCTGGCGGGGCCGGAGCAGATGACGTCGGGCCAGAAAGTCATGCTGGTCACGCAGACCACGGCGGGCCTTGTGCAGACGGGTCTTGAATTCGTCGGTCCCTCGATGACGAATGTCTCGGGCGGCTACAAGAATTTCACCGGCATCGGCAATAACATCAAGGGCACGACAACGGGATTGGGCCGCGTGGGCGGCGGGCTGGGCGCGCTTGGCGGCGGCTTCGGCATGTATTCCTCGGCCGTCGGTTTCCATGATGCGATCAAGGACGGCAATACGACAGGCGCGGTCCTGAGCGGCGGCAATTTCGTCGCCAGCTCGGCCTTCGCCGTCGCCGGCGTGGCGCAGGTGCTGGGCAGGGCCTCGCTGGCTACCAATTCGACCGGCGTGGGCGTCTGCATCGGCGTGCCGCTGCAGGTGATCGGCCTTGGCTTCCAGATTTACGATATCAAGCAGCAGTCGGATTATATGGAGGCGCTGATGAATTCGCGCCTTGCCGACGAAACGCAGCAGAGCCGCGGCGGATTCCAGCATATCAACGGCTATATCCCGGGCATTCCGCTGAAGCCCGAATTCGCCGATTACAAGGGCCTGCTCAGCCTGCAGATCGAATTGCGCGCGCAAAAAACCACCTATGACAACGGCAAGCCCGTCAGTCTCGAGGCTCTGGCGAACAACCCGTCCGAACTGAAACGCATCGCAGCCTTCGCCGGCGACCAGTACGATACGGGCGTGAAGAACCGCCAGTGGGGGCTCGATGAAATGGCGAGCTGGCGGCATTCATCCACCCTCGGCCAGTTTTCGGATTATCTCCGCCGCGAGCTGCGCGGCATCGACGATCAGGCGATCATCGAAAGAACGCTTCAGGATGCCGAACGCCGGATCTCGATGGGCACGGCAGGGCGCGGCGCACTGCAGGATCTCGACGCGGGCGGGCCCAGCGCCGACAAATCAAAAACAATCGGCTACAACTGGCGCCTGCAGGAATACCGCTCGAAACTCGCACCCGTTGAAAAGCAATATCCCGATCAGGTCGCGCAGCTGGAACGCCTGCGCGGAATTTATGCCGGCATCCAGATGAATCGCGGCAGCGCTGAAGGCATCAAGAGATATTCGGATGCACAGGCCCGCGAAAACGTGATCGCCGAGCGCGCGAAGGTGGAAGCGATGGAGCCTACGCAGCAGGAAGCCTATTTCCAGCGCAACAAGGAATTTCTGGAGAAGGCAAGCATCGACGGCAGCCGCCCCGACCTCGCCTATGTCGCGCTCAGCGCCAGCCGCGAGCAGTACGAAGCCAAGGCCCTGCATTTCGCGCCCGCTGTCTTTGCCGAAAAGGCGCAGGCGGCGATCGAACAGAATAGACACACGCTCGACACCGTCGCGCATCAGGGCGCTGCGCTTGCCGCCCGTGCCGAGGCGCTGGCGAAAGCCCTGCCCGATACGAAGCCTTCCGACATGCCGGTGATCGATGACAAGTGCCAGCCGGTGATGAAGGACGGCCAGCCGCTGACCTTCCGCGCCATGCAGGATGCGCTGGCGGCGCAGGTGAAGGAAGCACAGGCCAAGGCTGGCGAAATGGAAAAAGGCGCGAATGACCCCGACGCCAAGGCGCGCCTTGCGCTGCAACAGGTCAACGTGCAGACCCTGCAGATGCAGATCGCCAATAACGAAAACCAGAACCTCGCCTTCCGCCTGCAGGCCTATGACCGCGACGTCGCGCTGCGTCAGGCCGAAAATACCGCGTTGCGGCAGGGCATGGCGGCACAGGGGCTTGATAAAGTCGCGGTGACGCCCGATGCCGCGATGACGGCGGCGGACAAATCCTATATCGACAGCCAGCAGGCTGCGCTGAAAGGCGGCCGCATGTTTACCGAGGCCGAAGCCGGCTTCAACCGCAAATTCGGCGATGCGCAGCAGCAGGCCGCGCTGCTGCAATCGGGAGACCCGGCCTATGTCGCCGAGCTGGAGGCGCTGCAGGCCATGCAGTTCAATATCAGCCTCGCGCAGATCGGGAGCCTCCAGGCCGAAAACGCCTACCTGAAAAACTATCAGACGCTGGCGCAGACCGAACGCACCGCGCAGCTCCGCGCTGAAACCTCGAAATTCGCATTGCCGCTTGCGGCGGATGACAAAGCCCCCCGCGCAGACGAGCCTACCGCGCCCGCCGATGCTGAAAAGAAACCAGAGCCCCAGCCAACGGAACGCAAAAAAGCGATCCCGGGGCTATAAGCCCCTGCCGCTACCTGTGATGTCTGGAAAAAATGGCGCGCCCGAAGAGATTCGAACTCCTAACCTTCTGATCCGTAGTCAGATGCTCTATCCAGTTGAGCTACGGGCGCAATCCTTATCGCGGCGATATTTGCCGGATTATGGGTTTCTATAGGATTCTCCCCGTGACCGCAAGTTTAATTTACCCCCGCCCCGCGGAAGCTTTTCTGAAAAAGCGTTAGATTACAGGAACCTGCGGGTGATATTACGCAAAAAACATATTTGCCACCCGTCCTTTTTAAAATACGGTGCAGTGCGGAATCAATATTGCAACCCCTTGGATTTATGGTCTAAAAAGAACAATGATTCCGACAGCCAACAGGGCCAGCCGGTCATGTTTATAGAATTACGAGGTAAAGCCTTGCTGAAAAACAATTTTCGCAACAGCGTCGCCGCGCTTAGCCTGTGCGCCGCTCTGGCCGTAACAGCCTGCGCTCCCGGTGACAACTGGGCCGTCGATGGCCGCCAGTATAGTTCAACGGAAGCCACCGCCCGCCGCGCCGACAGCCGCGCGCTCCCGACGCTGGTCACCACCAACGAGCCCGCGCCCGACATCATCTACCGCCGCGGTTCGCGCGATACCGTGCTGGCCAATGGCGAGACCGCGGACTCGGTCAGGAAGCCCCGTTATTACACCTCGAACGTCGAAACGCTGGTTACCCGCAAGGTCAACGAGCTGAACCGCGACCTCTTCTCCCTGCAGCGCACCACCGGCACCTACCAGGAACGCCTGCAATCGCTCCAGGCGAAAAGCGACACCGACGCCGCGCAATACTATGAACTGGTCGCCGCGATCAACACCGAGCTGCAATCCGGCACCACCCCCGGCAACCCGATCCTGATCGAACGCTGGAACCTCGCGCAGAACAAGCTGCAGAACCTGTCGGATACCGCAGGTTACCTGAACGGCCTTGCCGCAGACCTGTCGAACGAAGCCTCCAAGGCCGCTTACCTGCAGGAAACGGTGCGTTCCACCTACGGCCTGTCGGGCGCCGTGAAGCAGGACCATGAACAGCTGCGCCAGCTGGAAGACCATGTGAACCAGGAAATCGTCAACCTGAACCGCCTGCTGACCTCGACCAACGACGAGATCTCGCGCCGCTCGGCTTATCTCCGTACCGAGCACCTGAACATGCAGACGCTCTCGCTCGCCATCTCGAACGGCGAACTGTATGGCCAGAACATCTCGAACACCCTGTTCAAGAGCGCAGCCGACGGCGGCCGCGCCCTCTCCCCGATGCCCTCGCCTGCGGCTTCCACCAGCCGCCGCCCGCTGGTCATCATCCGCTTCGACCGCGCCAATGTGAACTACGAGGAAGCGCTCTATTCCGCCGTGAGCCAGGCGCTCGACAAATACCCGACCGCGCGCTTTGACCTCGTGGCCGTCAGCCCCTCGAAAGGCAACCCTGCCGAACTCGCGCTGGCTTCATCCGAAGCCCGTAAGAACGGCGAGGCTGTGTTCCGCTCGCTGACGCAGATGGGCCTGCCCGCAGGCCGCGTGCAGCTGAATTCGGCCAACAGCACGGAAGCCCGCAACAGCGAAGTGCATATCTTTATCCAGTAAGCTATTAGACTTTCAAAAACGGCCCCGCTGTCACAGGCGGGGCCGTTTTTCTTTATCTGGCTACCCCGCCTGTGGTAGACTGAAGCCGGTATGGAAGCCGCACATATAGACACCCTGACATCGATCGCGCTTGTCACCACCGCCGCCCTGCTCTGCGGGTTGGTGCTGATCCGCCTGCGCCAGCCGGCCATCGTCGGCTATATCGTGGCGGGCGTGGTGCTGGGCCCCACGGGGTTCAAGCTGGTGTCGAACACCGAAACGGTTCAGGTGCTGGCGGAGCTGGGCGTCATCATGCTGCTGTTCCTGATCGGCATGGAGCTGTCGCTCCGCAGTTTCAAATCGGTCTACAAGACCGCGCTGTCGGCAGCCGCGCTGCAAATCATCGCCGCGCTGGGCGTCTTTTACGGCATCGGCCATTTCATGGAATGGACGCTGGAACGCGTGCTGGTCTTCGCCTTCGCAACCGCACTGTCGTCCACCGCCGTCGCCATCAAAATTCTGGAAGAAACCGACGAATTGCGCACGCCTGTCGGGCGCACCACCGTTTCCGTCCTTATCGCGCAGGATTTGGCCGTCATCCCCATGCTGCTGATCATCAGCGCCTTCGGCACCGGGCATGCGGCGGCGCATATATCGAGCACTGAGACCACGCTGATGATTTTGCTGAAACTGGCGATCGCCATCGGCTTGCTGGTCATTATCAGCTGGTTCCTGTCGAAGCGCGACCGCATCACCCTGCCGATGTCGGACTGGATCGTGTCGCGGCCCGAGATTATCCCGCTGGCATCCATGGCCTTCTGCTTTTCCTGGGCGACGCTGTCGGGCGTGATCGGCCTCTCGACTGCTTACGGCGCCTTCCTTGCCGGCCTGATCATCGGCAATTCCAACGTGCGCGCCACGCTGCACAAGGCGTCGGAGCCGATACAGACCATCCTGCTGATGGTCTTCTTCCTGTCCATCGGGCTGCTGATCGATTTGAAGTTTATCGCCGCCAACTGGCAGAACGTGCTGCTGGTTCTCTCAACCGTCACGCTGTTGAAAACCACCGTCAACGTCGCCATCCTGCACTGGCTGGGCGAGCCCTGGGGCCGCGCGTTCCATAGCGGCGTGGTCATGGGCCAGATCGGGGAATTTTCCTTCATTCTTTGCGCCGTCGGTCTCACCGCCAAAGTGATTTCGGTCGACGATTACCGCTTGATGATTTCGGTGATCGCGCTTTCGCTGCTGATCTCGCCCATGTGGCTGTCCATCGCACGCCGCCTGCACGATCTCGCGCTCAAAAAACTGGGCGCAGGCATCCTGACGCAGGCATCACCGGACGAATTCTAGGGCTTCGGCGCTTTCACAACATGCGGGCTGTGCGGCGGGCTGACATTCACCAGCTCGGGCGAATCTTTAAATACCGTCACCTTGGCGCGACTGAACAAAACTTTCTTACCATCCGGGCCATCCTTATGCGCCTCAAGAATATAATCCCCCGGCGGCACATCGCGGAAGATCGCGCCGCCGTCGTGCGAGGTGCTTTTGTGGCGCAGTTTTTTCAGGCCCGGCACGCGCGCCGCCGCAATGGGGCGCAGCCATTCGGTCTTGCCCAGCACCGTGCCGAGGTACATGGCGTCATTTCGTACGGTCTTGCCGTCTTTTGATTTCAGCGTCACGGTCACGCCTGCCTCGCCCTTGTCATTGTGCAGGGTATGGCCCGCAGCCGATACGGTGGTGACAAGATGATGCGTGCCCGCCTTGGGCTTTCCGATCGCGACGCGCAGCGCCTTGTACAGCTTGGCGCCGGGCACCTGCAGGGTGATTTCCTTGTCATGGCCGGTCAGGCCGCTGTCAGGCACCTTCACGGTCGCGGTCTGCACGATTTTGTTGAAGACAAGACTCAGCTTGCGCCCCGCCTCCACCTCGATATGCGCATAGCCGGTTTTGTCGGTGCGCCATGTATCGCCGGTGGCAATATCGGTGACGTCGCCCTCGAGCGGTTTCGAGGTTTCGTAGTTTTTGGCGAAAATATCGACTTTGACCTTTTTGGTCACTTCACGCCTTCGAAGATATTCTTGTAAGCCATATAGCGCCCCGCCGTGACGGTATCGACGCCGTTATCCTTCACCAGCTTCATCAGCGTCTGGATATTCTTGGTGATGCGGGCGATGGTGATTTCCTTGGCTTCGATCACCTTGGCGCGGGTCTTGGCGTTTTCTTCGGGCGTGACTTTTGACGTCAGTTCGACATAGGCCGCGATAATGCCGCCCGGGTTGGCGATAAAATCGGGGATGACCGTCACGCCCTTGCGATGCAGCGTCGCGCGCGCGCCGTCGGTCGAGGGGCCGTTCGCACCCTCCACAACGCGCTTCGCCTTGATTTTCTCGACATTGTCCTCGCGGATGACATTCTGCACCGCGCAGGGGAACAATACGTCCACGTCTTCGTAAAGCACATCGGAGGCATCCGTCGGCGTGATGCCCGTGTCGGCCAGCAGTTTTTTGGCCTTGTCGGTGTTCATGGTGGCCAGCGCCTCCAGCAATTCAGGCTTTGGCGCGTCGGTGAAGTGATACGTGCCGCCGAATTTCGGGTCGGAGAGGGATTTCAGCACCGCACCCTTTTCGCCGAAATATCTAATCACAGCCGCACCCATCGCGCCCGCGCCCTGCACGGCATAGGTCGCGCCGATGACGGGTTTGTTTTCAACGCCCAGCAGCGCAATCGCCGCAACGGCGACGCCCAGACCGGCGATGCCTTCCTTGTCGTAGTCGGTGCCGCCCATTTCGACCGGCTTGCCGGTAAAGCTGCGGGTCGATTTCAGTTCATCGCAGATCCATTTCGGATGGATGGGGCGCGCGCCGATATCAAAGCCGAAGCCGCCGTATTTGCCGCCGTTTTCATGCAGATGCGGTTTCATCAGCTGCGCAAACTTGCGGTATGTTTTTTCAAAATCGGGCGCATCGGGATTGGCTTTCAGCCCCGATTTGGCACCACCCAGCGGCAGGCCCGCCGCCGCGTTTTTTAGCGCCATGGTGCGCGCGAGCATTTTAACTTCGTCGAGCGAGACATTGGGCGTAATGCGCGTGCCACCCTTGCCTGACAATGCCAGCGGGCCGCCTGCGGAAATGCCGGTGTTCCAGACGACCAGATAGCCTTCGACGCCATCGCCGGAGAGCGTGGTTTCAACTTCCGGCTTCAATGCCTGGAATTTTTTCTCGAGCTCGGCGAATTCCTGTGCGAATGCAGTCGCGGCCATGGTTTTTCTCCTGTTGAAAAATGATGGCCGATTTTAGGCTTTGGCTGCGGAAATGACTAGTCCAGAAACTTGCCGCCGAGGGCTTCTTTTATGGCTTTATAGCCAATTTCCTGCACTTCGTTCTCGCCCATCTTGCCCAAAATAAACGGGCCGTATGACACGCGGATCAGGCGGTTCACTTTAAGGCCAAGATATTCCAATACCTTACGGATCTCGCGGTTCTTGCCTTCCGTCAGGATCATTTCGATCCAGACGTTGTCGCCCTGCTCTTTTTCCAGCGTGGCGGTGATGCTGTTATATAAAATGCCGTCGATCTTGATGCCGTCTTTCAGCTTATCAAGCCGCGCCTGCGTGATCTCGCCAAAGGCACGCACACGGTATTTGCGCGTCCAGCCTGTCGCGGGCAGCTCCAGATGGCGGGCCAGTTCGCCGTTATTGGTGAGCAAAATCAGCCCTTCTGTCGTGAGGTCAAGGCGGCCTACCGACATCACGCGCGGCAGGTCATCGGGCAGGTTTTCAAAAATGGTAGGCCGGCCCTTTTCATCGTGGTGGGTCGTCACCAGCCCCTTCGGCTTATGGTAACGCCAGAGGCGCGTCTGTTCCTTGCCGCCGACGCGCTGGTTGTCGACGTATATCTTGTCGCTATCCACTACGTTCTGCGCAGGACTTTTCAGAACCTTGCCATTGAGGGAGACGCGGCCCTCCAGGATAAGGCGTTCGGCGTCGCGGCGGGAGCAGACTCCGGCGCGGGACAGGTACTTGGCGATGCGTTCGCCCTTTTTTGCTTCTTCGGTCATTTCTGATACCTTAGGCGCATGGACGCGCAAAATAAATACATGATTGAGGCTTTGGCCGAAGCAAAACGCGCCGCCGAGGCCGGCGAGGTACCGGTGGGCGCATTGCTGGTCGACGGCACCACCGGCGAAGTCGTGGCCCGCAGCGGCAACCGCACCGAACAGGACAAGGACGCCACCGCCCATGCGGAAATATTAGTTATCAAGCGCGGCGGGCAGGTTTTCGGCACGCCGCGGCTGGTGAATTGCGACCTTTACGTGACGCTGGAGCCCTGCCCGATGTGCGCCGCCGCGATATCTCTCGCGCGTCTTCGCCGCGTGTACTACGGCGCCTATGATCCCAAAAGCGGCGGCGTCGACCATGGCCCCCGCGTCTTCACCCATCCCACCTGCCACCATGTGCCGGAGCTCTATGGCGGCATGCATGAAGCCGAATGTGGCGCAATCCTGAAAGAATTCTTCAAGGATAAGAGATAGTTAGCTGAGATTGACTCTTGCGTCGACACCTCCCATAATCCGGCCTTATTTCACATCTGGAGGATTTCATGTCGCTCGGCGAGAAGAAGAAACATACCGGCGTTATTATCAGCGAGACCATGGGCGGCACATCGAAATCCGCCGGCAGGGTCACGCACAAGCTGGATACCGGCGACGGATTCCCCCGCCCCCTGCGCCTGAAAGGCGGCAACGCGATGCACGAGAAGTCGTTCGACGCTTTCGTCGGCAAGCGCGTAACGGTCGAAGGCATCGCGGGTTCCGGCGTGCCCTTTATCTTCATCGATAAAATCTCGGATATCACCGTGCTCGGCCCTCCCGGCCGCCCGCGCGCGCCGAAACCGAAGCTTTAATCTTGCTTGCAACCCCGGCGAAGGCCGGGGTCTCAGGCCACCATAGACCTGCAACGACTTGAGACCCCGGCCTTCGCCGGGGTTTCGTTTTTGTGGGTATTGATGTTAGTAATTGTATATGACGACTAAAGGCGATTCACTTTTCGACGATGACGATCCCTTCGGCCTGCCGCCAGCGCCCGAAGTGAAAAGCAATGCGCCGCCGGAATATACGGTGAGCGAGCTCAGCCATAAACTGAAACGCACCATCGAGGATGAATTTTCATTTGTCCGTGTGCGCGGTGAAATTTCAAAAGTCACCGTCGCAAAATCGGGCCACCTTTACACCGCGCTAAAAGACGCCGACGCCGTGCTGGACGCCATCTGCTGGAAAGGCACGATGTCCAAATTAGGGCTGAAACCCGAAGAGGGCATGGAGGTCGTCTGCACCGGCCGCCTGACCACCTACCCCGGCCGTTCCAACTACCAGCTCATTATCGAGACGATGGAGCTGGCGGGGCAAGGTGCGCTGCTCAAGATGCTGGAGGAGCGCAAAAAGAAACTCGCCGCCGAAGGATTGTTCGCCGCGGAGCGTAAAAAGAAAATTCCGTTTCTGCCCGATACCATCGGCGTGATCACCTCGCCCACCGGCGCGGTGATCCGCGACATCATGCACCGATTGAACGAACGCTTCCCCCGCCGCGTGCTGCTCTGGCCTGTCGTGGTGCAGGGCGCGGGCGCGGCTGTTGCTGTTGCGAAAGCCATCGAAGGGTTTAACAGCATTCCCGAAGGCGACCCCTTGCGCCCCGATGTTCTGATCGTCGCGCGTGGCGGCGGTTCGCTGGAAGACCTGATGCCTTTCAACGACGAAATCGTCGTGCGGGCGGCGGCGGCGTCGAAAATTCCTTTAATTTCCGCTGTCGGCCATGAAACCGATACGACATTGATCGACTACGCCTCCGACCTGCGCGCGCCCACGCCCACCGCAGCGGCGGAAAAGGCCGTGCCGGTGCGCACCGAATTGCAGGCTGCGGTGATGGAGCGGCAGCAGCGCATGTTCGTCTCCGTCCAGCGCCTTGTGCAGCGGCATCAGTTGCATGTGCAGGGGCTTTCACGCGGGCTAGGCGACCCGAAACGCTTGCTGGAACATGCGCTGCAGAAGCTGGATAACCTGTCGGGCAGGCTGGATGCAGGGCTTTACAACTGGCTGCAGCAAAAAAGCGCGCGCGTGAAGGAACTGGCCGCGAAGATATCGCCCCGCGCCCTGATGCAGAAAATCACCGACGCGCAGCGCCATACCGCGAACCTTGCCGAACGGCTTGTGAATACCGAGCACAAAATCCTGAAAGACCGCGCGCAGAAGCTGCAGAACCTGTCATCCCTGCTGGAATCGCTGTCGTTCGAAAGAGTATTGGAGCGCGGCTATGCGGTTGTGTTCGACGGCAAGGGAAATATCGTTTCCTCATCGAAAACGAAGGAAACAGACCTGACCATCAGGTTCAAGGACGGCGAAACGCCGGTTACGGCGAAGAAGTAGTATCCGGCTTTTTCTCTTCGGGCTTCTTGCCGAATTTTTCGCACAGCAGCTGTATCCCCGCCATCAGCATCATCAGCGCCCAGATGACGAAGAATTTATGCCATGCATTGGTGATCGGCGTCTGCATCGTGGCCATCTGCACGTTAATCAACCCGTAAATCACGCCCGCCAGCGCCATCTGCAGCACCAGCCCCGTAAAGAACACGTTGCCGCGATCCTTCGACGCCAGTATCGCCCAGGGCGCCACGCCCGCGCAGACGCCATAGCCGATAGCAAAGGGCCATTTCAGGCCCACCACAAACAAAAACCCGATCGTGGCATAGGCCGCCATCAGGGTGATCAGGTAAACACCGCTCAAGACCAGCAACACGCGCTCGGCCTTTTTATTGGTCTTGGAGAACATCACCGAGAAACCGGCAAACAGGGCGGAGGGCAGCATCAGGATGGGAAAGATGATCGGCGACATCAGCAGGCCAACCACGGCGGGCCAGACAGGCCCCATCTCGCCGTTCCAGACCATCGTGCCGCCGATAAAGAACATGCCGATGCAGCTGATGTAAATCAGCGGCGTCAGCGTTTTCTGGATGAAGGTCGTGACGGTCAAAATGAAAGTACCCCTGTTTGCACAAGGGTACTATCAAGCCGCTATATAAGGCAATCGGCCTTAGAACGGGATTTCGTCGTCCATATTGCCCTTGCCGGAAGCGGCGAAGGAGCCGCCGGAGGACTGCTGCGACGGCGCTTCGTCCGAGCCGTAGTCATTGGCCGCGGGCGCGCCCGAGCCTTTGCTGTCCAGCATCGTGATCTCGCCGCGGAAGGGGCGGAGGACGACTTCGGTCGTGTATTTTTCCGCGCCGTCTTTGTCCGTCCATTTGCGGGTTTCAAGCTGGCCCTCGATGTAAACTTTCGAGCCTTTCTTGATGTATTTTTCGACGATGCCGACGAGGTTTTCGTTGAGCACGGAGATGCGGTGCCATTCGGTGCGCTCTTTCTTCTCGCCCGAGGCCTTGTCTTTCCAGCTTTCCGACGTCGCGATGGAGAAGCTGGCGACGCGGCCGCCGTTGGCGAAGGAACGGATTTCGGGATCCTTGCCGAGGTTGCCGACCAGAATGACTTTGTTAACGCTGCCTGCCACGATTTAACCCTTTCAAATTCCTGAACATGATGGCCCCGGCCAAAAGCACTAGGCGAATCCCCTCTTCTGGAATACGATAAACGCCAACCAGAAGAGACAAGAATCCCTTGCTCCGCGCGAAGCCTTGAATGGGCTTATGTTTAACATGGCTCTTGCGCGCTGACAAGGTACGAAAACAGAACAAAGGAAGCAAAACGCATGCGCGCGTGGCAGAGAATGTTGAGTGGCAGACGCCTTGATTTGATTAATCCTTCCGCCATGGATATCGAGATCGAGGACATCGCCCACGGACTTTCCAGAGTCGCCAGATGGAACGGCCAGACCACCGGCGACCATGCTTTTTCGGTCGCCCAGCACTCCGTTATCGTCGAGAGAATCGCCGATACGCTGGAGCCCGGAGCAGACCGCAAATGGC
This sequence comes from Alphaproteobacteria bacterium, assembly GCA_041287865.1. Lineage (GTDB taxonomy): Bacteria > Pseudomonadota > Alphaproteobacteria > Micavibrionales > UBA2020 > JAPWJZ01. The sequence continues at coordinate 67,714 of JBGGMV010000082.1, forward strand.
TGCTGGCCGCGCTGCTGCATGACGCGTCGGAATACGTCGTCGGCGACATGATCTCGCCGTTCAAGGACGCGCTCGGCGTCGATTACCGCGCCTTTGAAGATAAATTGATGCAGGCCGTGCACGTTAGATTTGGCCTGCCCGCCATCATCACGCCGCAGCTGAAAAAATTCATCAAGCGCGCGGATAAAATCTCGGCCTATTTAGAGGCCACGCAGATCGCGGGCTTCGGCCATCGTGAATCGCAGGAATTCTTCGGCCCGCCCCCCGTCGCCGTGCGCGGCTGGGAGATCAAGCCCGTGGCGCCTAACGAGGCGAAGCGCATGTATATCGCCAGATTCCATGAATTGTTCGCAGAAGAAGAACTGGTCGCGGCGGCTGAATAACCGGAACCGGCTATTATTCCCATTCGTTTGATTCCTCAACCAGAGGAGTAACACGCCATGCCGAAATCATCCGCCGTGCCGAAAGGCTATCATACCGTCACAACCTTTTTGGGCGTACAGGACGCGCTGGGGGCCATCGACTTCGCCCGCAAGGCACTGGATGCGAAACTGGTGGAAAAACACCTGATGGACAATGGCAAGCTGATGCACGGCGAGATCGTGATCGGCGACACCCGCCTGATGCTGGTCGAGGCCATGGGCAAGAAAGACGCCATGCCCGCGATGCTATATATGTATGTGCCCGATTGCGACGCGACCTATAAGAAAGCAGTCAAGGCCGGTGCGAAATCGTTCAGGAAACCCGAAGACCAGTTCTACGGCGACCGCGCCGCCGCCGTGCGCGACAAGAGCGGCAATCTCTGGTGGTTCGCCACAACGCTTAAAAAACCCGACGCCGGCCAGCGCAAGAAAGCGGTCGAGGATTACAAGAAGCAAAAACGGAAATAAGCAAGAACCCGCAGCTTAAGCGTGCGCGCCGGTGGTTTGCTGGCGGCTGCGCGCATTGCGCGTTGCGGGTGCTGCGGGCTGGTCGGCTTTCGCCACAAGGCCCTGGCCATCGGCCATTTCGGCGAGGTCGGTTGCGAAAAGATGCAGCTTGTTGCCGTGCCTGGCGCGCGTGCGTTCCAGCCATCTTTCGGCTTCCATCTTGCGCACGCCCACGCCGCCGCAGCTTTCGGCGATCATCAGCTTGCCGGTCTTGGAATCTTTGTACACGGCGACCACATGGTCGATGTCGCGCTTGCGGCCGCGGTCCCAGCTCTTGCGGCCGGTGTCGAGGCCGATGAGCATGCCGGGTTTCAGCGTATCCACCTGCACGTCGTTGTCGCGAAGCATGGTGCCGGTGGCGCGGAAGACCGCGTCGATCTGGCTTTCCGAAGTGCCGCCGAGGGCGGTAGGCGATGCGCGGCGGCCACGGGCGGTTTCGAGGTCGTTATATCCTCTGCGCGCGGCATTGTGAACGAAACCGCTGCAATCAATCCGTGAAGATCCGCTGCGGTCGCCGAAGCCGTATTTCACGCCACGGCGGATGCAATCGTTAGCATAAGCCTCGATGCCCGCGCTGAGGCGGTCGCGGATGGTCGATTCAGCGCCAAGATCCACGGGCGCTTTCGAGGGCGCGGTGTCGGGCGTGGCGAAGCGGCTGTGGAAACGGTCGTAGTTGAAATTCTGGATCGGGCGCGCGCCGATGTCGTCGGCCAGTTCGACGAGGTCGCCTGCGTAAAGCTTCTTGTCGTAGACCTTCGCGGCCTCCAGCAGTTCGGAGACGGGGCGGGTGAAAATCTTGCCGTCTTCGCCGGTTTCGGCGAAGACCAGCTGTTTCGTTTTCGGGTCGCGGATTACGACGCCGGTGCGCTGCACGTCGTCGATGCCCGTACCGGGCTGGTTGTTGGCGGTGATGCCGATGACCATGCCTTCGCGGATGGTCGACATATTAACGTCATCGCCAGAGAGCAGCGGATGGCCCGCGCGGTCTTCCATCGCCTGCATCTGTTCGGCGGCGGTGCGGCCCATGAAGATCTTGGGGACGGCATAAAATGCGGTGCCGCTGTCGGCGGTCAGGCCGGTGAAGGCGTGGTCGGTGACGGCATAGGCAAACCCGGCGCCCTTGCCGCTCTTGCCCTTGACGATTTCATGGCGCAGGCCTTCGTTGATGCGCTTGCGGAGTTCCTCCTGACGCTGTTCGCGGGCGGCCTGCTCTGCCTGTTCTTCTGCGGAGAGCTGCGGTTCGCCCTGCGTATAGAAGAGACTGTATGCCATGGAAGACCCCCTTAACCTCTTATTAAACCCTATGAATAATTCTATAACGATTTGGCAGGTCCGGCAAATTTACGGAAAGCAATTCCCCTCAAGCCACTAGAATTAAAGCGAATTACACCGCCGCCGTTTCCCGCAAGAAAACCCGCCGCGCAAAGAATTCCGTTAAGCGCTGTTTTTTAAAACATCACCGGCGCATTTCCGGCGACTCAGGCGATGCGATTGATTTTGCTGGGTTAGTCTCCCGCTACCACAGGCGCGGAGACTCGGGACGCCCATAGCTGTGAACACCTGTCCGCCAAAATCACGCTTCCTGCAAACCTCTGTAATACAAAGCGAATTTTTTGCGTAGCGCGCGAAGTTAATCACTCGTTAAGCATTCGTTAGTATTTTCGTAATACAATTGAAGCATCGCATAGTATGGGCAAAGGGGTTTGTAGCGATGGGGCAGGACAATATCGTTTCTCAATTTGTCGATTACGTGTCGAGCTTCTGGTCGAAGCCCGAACCGAAACCTGCCGCGAAACCAGCTCCGCGCGCCGCAACGCCGCCGCGCCCGCGCTATGAAACGCCGAATGCCGTGCCGCGCGACGTCATGCACCGCTGGCTCGAAGGCGCCGGCTTCAACGCGGCCTCCGTCGACCGCCTGATGGAGGTCAACCCGCGCCTTGCGCTGATGGCGATCGAGGCGAAGGAAGCTTTCGACGCAGATCCCGCCAACGATATTAAAGACAGGCAGGGCCGCGTGATCGGCCATAAAACCTTCCAGATTCAACCGAACGGCGGTTTCCGCACCGTGCGCGACCAGCAGGGCCCGACCTCGGCCGGCAATTCGCAGGCCAGCGCGTCGCGCTTCCAGTCGCATCACCAGCACGGGCAGGCGCTCGACTTCTGGATCTATAATAAGGTCAACGGCGTCGAAACGATGACGCAGGACACCGCAGCCGAACATCCCTATTACGAACGCGCCGCCGATAAATTCGCGGCCTCGCGTTTCGCCCGCCCCCAGAACATCACGCGCGACGAAATGCGCATCGAGCTCAACGGCTCGCCCGACTGGGGACATATCGAACTGCCCGAACGCGTGCGCGGCGAATGGACCCGCAACCCGCGCACGGGACAAGTCTCCGTCGTCGGCCGCGTCGTGCCCGAAACCGGCATCGACCCCGACCTCCACCGCCGCCCCGGCCCGACATATTCGCTGCAGAAGCCGAGCTAGGCAGAACCCCGGCACATTCCGGCCACGCGCCGGTTATGCGCCCGGCTTTTTGACGCCGAGGCGATCTTCCAGCTGACGCTTCATCGTCCTGTAGCTGATTTCAAGCTCTGCCAGTTCGGGCGACGCCGGCAGCGGCGCGATGCGGTCAAGCAGCCGTCCAAACTCGCCATCGTCCATGGCACGCACGGCGGGGATGGTATGCAGGGGATCGCTGTCCTGCGTGAAGAACTTCCGGTAGAGCGCAAGCGCCGAAGAGGTGTCCGGATTAGTGAATTCGGCATCATAAAGCCGCCGCATTTCCGCGCTGTCACCCGCGTCTATTGCCGCGTTAAAGGCCCGCGTGAGGTCTTTCATGCGAAACCCTTCGCGAACCAAGTGTATTTCGGTATAGCCTTTGCCGCCGTACGAGATGGCAAGGCAAGGCACGAAAGCGCCCTCCACGTAGTCGCGGTTGTTTTCGGGCGCGGGGGAAAGATAATGCGCGATATGGGGATGGACTTCGGCGGCGTTGAGCCTCTGGCCCGTTTCCTTCTCGTAATTATCGGCATAGTGCGCGGCAAAGGCGCAGGCATCGCCCTCCTGCAATTGCGACAGGCGAAGGGCCTGCGCGGGAGAAAGATTGCGCGCCGGGCCGATGGTTTCAAACTGCCAGTGATGGCGCAGCTCATGCGCCAGGGCGACAGGAACGGCCAGGCCGGAGAGGTTTGTATTTATCTCGATCACCTCGCCCTTGCGCGTATAGATCGAACCCCAGCTGTTCGATTCAATGCGCGCGCCGCTCCGCTGCGCGAAAACATAGAATTCGCGTCCGAGCGCGCTCGCCTGAAACACGCCAATCCCGCGCAGCACTTTTTCTCCGGGGGCGCCTGCAGTGTTTCCTCCTGCCCACATCCCTTCGCGGTCATGCGTGGCGGGGGAGAAAATTCCGCCGAGCAACGTACCCGACAGGATCACGCCCAGCAGCAGGCGTCTTGTATGGGCAAGATTTTTCACACGGACTCCTGTGTTGAAACCGGCATTGGTATCGCGGGGCTATTCTACGCAACTGATGCATTATGTCAATAATAATTGCATATTATTTAATTAGACAATGATATTTTACAAGTTTTCCGGCGACGCTTTCCTCCCCGCAGGAAGGGGCGCATTACCTCTAATAATATTGTATCTGCATTGTATCACTGCGCACGGCACAGGCCCGCGCGGTGATTAATGGGTTTTACCCTGAAAATCCGGCACTTATCGCGCTTTGGGAACCCGACTCCGCAGGCTCAGGTTTGTTGTCCTAGAAGGGGTATAATTCCCTTTTTGAACGTTTTACCTGCACCACAGAGGAGAAGTACCATGAAAACCTTTATCGCCGCTCTGGCCCTCACGGCCCTGATGATCCCGACTATCGCTTCGGCTGACATGATCACCACCACACGCACGACCCGCGACGGGGATATGACCATCCAGACGCAAAGCGCGTCGGAATCGCCCTTCGCCGGCAGCTACAGCCGCGTACGTGAAACGACGATCGTAAAAACCTATAAACCCGCGCCGTCCGACACCGACTACTCGTCGAACTTCGTGAATCCGGGCTCGGTTGAAACCTCGACCGAAGTCAGGGAATACACCACCGTCCGCTAATTTAGCGGACGTAGCTGGTAAAAAGCCTATCGCGCGCCTCCCGTCGGGAAGATTCCCCGGGACTCGCGCGATAGCTTTTTTTATGGCTGGATTTTATCTTAAGGCTTCGGACGGTTCATGCCCGGCACGCCCGGGATGATATGCGCGGGCGGCGCGACCGAGCCCTTCTCCGCCTTCAGGCCCTGCAGCCCGATGCCGGAGAGCGCGGTTTTCTTGCGGAACAGCGCGTTGATGGGCGAATAGTCGAAGCTCGACGTGCGCTCCAGGATGCCCTGGATGTCGGGGAAATCCTTGGCGATGCGCGGCAGCATTTCGCGGCGGATCGCTTCCACCTTTTTGCTGTCGTATTGCGGCACGTTCGGGCCGGGGCCTTTTTCTTCGGGGCGCGATTCAGGCGCGCGGCCGGTGGCCTGTTCGGCGGCGAAGCGTTCTTCCGCTTCCAGCAGCAGCGACAGCGTTTCCGCCATGTTGCGCGGTTTCAAACCTAAACTGGTGACGTGTTTGTAAGCGTTGGCGACCATCTGGATGCCGTTGTCGAGCGTCAGCGTCGCGCCCTGCTGGTCGACGATCTCCATGTCGTTACGCGGGCGGCGGCCCATCTGCATCAGCACGGCCTGTAAATATTCTTCGCCGGAGCCGTTGGAATATTCCCAGCCGTTCAGCATCACCATGTCGGTGATCTTTTCGTCGATCAGCGGGATCCACATGCCCATGAAGTCGTCCTGACCCCATTCAAGCACTTCTTTTCCGCGCAGGCGTTTTTCGAATTCGGCGGGAGCAACCACCGCGCCGTTGATCTTGTGCGTCCAGGCCTCGGACTCGCGCACGCCGTCGGCGAGGTTCGGTTTCACAACATGCTCGAAGAATGCGTCGTGATCCTTCTTCGCTTCATCGGGCGTCTTGAAGCCCATCTTGTGCATGTATTCGTAGAGACGCGGACCCGAGGTAATCGGCACGCTCACGTAAACGAGGTTCTCCGCCTTGATCGTGCTGAAAGCCGCCAGTGCGAACTGCGCCTGCACCATGTGTTCGGGCACAAGGTTGTCGGTGCGTTTGGGTACGGTGTTATCTTTTGCCATCTGAACCTACCTTAGCCTGTTTGGGGTACTTTGATATGTTTATTTACAGAATTTATACTAGCGCCTTGTTTTATCTCGCCTTTTTATTTACCATAATCATAACGAGGGTTTCCGCTCAATCCCCGATTCCGGCCGCCCGTCGCGCTGCCCTTGCGCCGCCCTAGAGCGGCTATAGAGCGCCTCTGGCGGGCCTTCAGCGCAGCTCCAGCGCCTTTCCGCGCGTGCTGCGCGCCGTCTCCGCCGCCTTTGCGCGGGTTTCCTGCCGATTCCTTGACCGGCACAAGCAAAACGGCCCCTCTTCGCCACCAGGCGGCAACTTCCGTGCCGATGGATTAGGGAAATTAATAGAGGGGGTTTTGGTTTATGTCAACTACATAGCGGCGAGCCCCTAAAATTTAGGCGGCATTTTAGCTAAACCATTGGATTGCTTTACGATATTCAAATCTTTTTATGGGATGATTGAATTATGCGCATGAGGCGATGCGTATGGCACTGAAAGGCAGATCCCGCATCAGCACCCATGGACAGCCGGAGCACACCGAGCTCGTCCGATCCGCTCTCTCTGAACCGGATCTCTTTTCAGGCCCTTTCGCCTCCTGCGTAGCGGCAACCACCGGCAAGGGTATCTCCCCCCGGAGCCCTTACCCCGGTTGCCGTGCGTTCATTTCTTGAGGACTTCACCTCTCCAACCGCGCGCGGTCCGGCTTCCCAGCTGGCCGCGCGCTTTTTTTTGCCTAGCGCTTGCCGACAGACGGGGCGAGTTGGGATATCTTGCGTTCGGAAACCGCCTCGAGCGAAACGGGGCCCTGTTTCGGCGGCGTCATTTCCGGATGCGCCTTGTAGAATTCGCCCGCCCATTTCGTGGCGGTTTCATACATGCCTTCATTGCGCGGATCGTTCGAGCCCTGCTGGATCGCGGTCAGCGGGTTCGCGCCCGCCTCCATCAGCGCGTTGAAGACGCTCTTTTGCCCGTCGCCCGCCGCATGCAGCGCGAGCCGTTTTCCGTCGCGTCGAACTGCCCGGCCTTGATAATCTTGACCGCATCGGCAGGATTGGTGGACTGGATTTTCATCATGTGTTCGTCGTTGAATTGCGCGCCCATGCCCTGCAGGAAACCGACCGCGCGTTCCTTGTCGGTCGTGCGGTCGAGCAGGTCGTTCATGAATCCCGCATCGACGCCTGACGCGCCGGCGATCCCGCATTTCGATAGTAGCCCGCCAGCGCCTTCATAATTCTGGTGGGTGATGACGAGCATGTTGATGCCATGCCGCAGCGCGGCGGGCGTGAAGTGGTTTTCATCGGCCAGCTTCGTCGCCGCCGTGGCGTCATTGTCCTGGCAGGCCTGGAAATACTGGCGCAGCACCTCGCCGCCGCTTTTGCCTGGCAATGCGGGAGAAGGTTGCGCGGGAGAAGATTGCACGGGTGAAACGGGGCCGGGATCGTCAATCCCGTTCATCGTCACGCCGCCCTGTCCCTGCACAATGAGACGGCGGCCATATTCGTCGTCTTTCGGCTTCTCCGGCTCAGGCGGCGGCGTTGCAGGCTCGGTGGCCTCAGCTTGAGCTTGCGCCGTGCGGTTGTAATCGTCCTGTTGCTGTTGCCGGGTTCTGGCAGCCGCCGCTTCGGCCTCTTCCTGCAGGCGCTTTTGTTCCGCTTTTTTCTGCTTTTCCGCTTCTTCGTCGTCAAAATCCATCGGCGCAGCTCCCTCGGCATGCAAAAACATGTATGTAAATTATAAGGGAAATATGTTGACGCCGGCTTAATGCCGCAAAAGGCTGAATTTACTGGATTTTTATGTAGACGGCGGGCGGCGCAGGCTGATTTTCTTTACCACCTGCACGGGTGCCTCGGCGCCCTCGGTGCAGGCCTTGGCCGTTTTCTCGCCGAAGACGCGCGAAGCCGCGCCATTTGCGATTGCGGCCATGCTGCCGTCCTTGTCGTTGAAGACGGTTTCCGCAAGTGTTTCGCCCTTTGTCGTGAGACAGGTGGGATCGGCGCCGCGATCGATCAGCAGGCGCATCACGCCGGCATGGCCGTAGGCCGCCGCCTGCTGCAGCGGCGTGTTATCCGTCCATTTTTTTTCGATATCCGCGCCGGCGTCGAGCAGCGCCGCCAGCAGGTCCAGCTTCTCGCCCAGCACCGCGGCATGGAGCGGCGTCAGGCCGTTGCTGGCCGCATGGTCTGGGTTCGCGCCCGCATCGAGCAGCACGCGCGCCGCCGCTGTCCGGCCCGCAACGCAGGCCTCGAGCAGCGCGGTGCGGCTGTATTTGTCGCGGCAGATGTCGATATTTTCCGCGCCGTAAGTCTCCGCCCATAGCTTAAGATCCGCGACGCTGTTGCGCTCGGCGGCGTTGTACAGGTCATACACCGCATCCCGCGTCACCTTGGCCTTGCTAGTCATGCGCCAGCTCCCGTGTCCTGCGCTTCAGCGTGATTTTATGCCCGACCTTTATATCGTGCACGAGCCCGCCAGTCAGCATCTGCGCCTCGTCGGCGAAGTGGCGGCGGGTCATTTCCAGTTCCAGATACTTCGCGCAGTCGCCCGCGCCGGTTCTGCGCGCTTCTTCCAGCGCGGTCAGGCCCTTGCCGGTTTTGGCCATGATGTCCGCGCCGTTTTCAATCAGCAGCTTCACGCACTCGAGGTTGCCGTTATGCGCCGCGCAATGCAGCGGCGTGCTGAGCGCTTCGCCGAAGCGGCTTTCCACTTGCGCGCCTTTTTCGAGCAGCAGCTTCATCGTCCCGGCCGCGCCGGTGCAGGCGGTGGTGATCAGCGGCGTCGCGCCCTGTTCGTCGGCAAGGTCGATCTGCGCGCCCAGCGTCAGCAGCAGCACGACGATATCGTTGCGCTGTTCCTCGGTCGCGGTCAGCAGGGCGCTGGCGCCTTCGTAACTGGTGGTATTGACGATGCCGGGGTATTTTTGCGCCATCTCGCGCACGGTTTCCTCGTTGCCGTTGCGTGCGGCGTCGAACCAGTCGGTATATTCCTCGGGCGTCAGTTGCAGGCGGCTCATGGCGCCATTCCCTTCAACCGGAGCGGGCGCGTGACATGCAGCGGCTGATCGATCCCTTCGCGGCACAGGCGCGGCTGTCTCAAAGCCTCGATTTCGGATGACAGCACCGGCCACATTTCGGATTTCGGGTTGCCGTCGCGGCCCATGGGATTATCAGTGCCGACGTTTTGTTCCGCCATTTGCTGCAGCGTTTCGCCGCGCGAGGTGATCGCATTGGTATCCGCACCCGCGCGGATCAGCATGACCGCGATATCGCGATAACCGTTCCAGGCCGCATAGTGCAGCGCGGTGGCGTAATCCTGAAAACGCGCATCGAGCGCCGCGCCGGCGGCAATCAACGGCTGTATCAGTTCAGGCGCGCCCTGGCTGGCCGCGCCCAGCAGCGGGGGGATCTGTCCCTTCAGGGGTGGTATGTTGGGATCGGCGCCGTATTCCAGCAGCAAGAGGCCCGCGTCGGCCTTGCGGTAATAGGCCGCCTGTTCCAGCGCGCGCTGCCCGTCACTGTTCACCGCGTCAAGATGCTCTGCGCCATGCGTGGCGACCCATGACCTGATGGTCGCGCAGTCGCCGTTGCGGGCGGCCGTGATCACCTGATCCATGGTTTCGTGCGGGGGCGTCGGCGTGAACGCGAATGTGGGCTTGCGCTTGATCAAAACGTCCCTTTCAACGGTTGGGGCTTCAAACTGCGCTAAGTTACCCTATTTTTGTACATTATGTCAAATAAATAGCCCTTTTTCCCCATTCGATTTGACAATCCGGAAATGGCATTTAAATCAAGATATTCGACCGGCACATTTATATATGACGCGCGTGAAAATCGTTCTATATTTGTTCTGGTTTGGTGGAGAGGGCGAAAATGGCTGAAGCATATAACAAGTCGATCCGCGTGCGTGGCGCGCGCGAGCATAACCTGAAAAGCATCGACGTCGATATTCCGCGCGACAAGCTTGTGGTCATCACCGGCCTGTCGGGCTCGGGCAAGTCGTCGCTTGCCTTCGATACGATTTACGCCGAGGGCCAGCGCCGTTACGTCGAGAGTCTTTCCGCCTATGCCCGCCAGTTCCTCGAGCTGATGCAGAAGCCCGATGTGGATTCAATCGAGGGCCTGTCGCCCGCGATTTCGATCGAACAGAAGACGACATCGAAAAACCCGCGATCGACCGTCGGCACCGTGACGGAGATTCACGACTATATGCGCCTGCTCTGGGCGCGCGTCGGCGTTCCCTATTCGCCCGCCACCGGCAAACCCATCACCAGCCAGACGGCGTCGGAAATGGTTGATCAAATTCTTGCCATGGGTGAAGGCACAAAATTGTACCTGATGGCCCCCATCGCGCGCGGCCGCAAGGGCGAGTACAAGAAAGAATTTCAGGAGCTGAAGAAAAAAGGTTTCCAGCGCGTCAAGGTGGACGGCAAGTTTTACGAGCTGGATGCCGTGCCCTCGCTCGACAAGCAGGTCAAGCATGATATCTATGTCGTCGTTGATCGTCTGGTTGTGAAGAAAGACCTTGGCAACCGTCTGGCGGATTCCGTCGAGACCGCGTTGAAAATTTCCGACGGTCTGGTGATTGCCGAAAAGGCCGACGACAAGGAAGAACATATCTTCTCCTCCAAATTCGCCTGCCCCGTTTCCGGTTTCACGATTGCCGAGATCGAGCCGCGCCTGTTTTCATTCAACAACCCCTTCGGCGCCTGCCCCGCCTGCGACGGGCTTGGCAGCAAGATGACGTTTGACCCTGAAATGGTGGTGCCCGATACGGCGCTGTCGTTGAAGGAAGGCGCGGTTGCGCCCTGGGCTAATTCGTCGTCGGGCTGGTATGAACAGACGCTGGAAAGCTTGTGCCGCGCCTTCAAGGGCAATATGTCGACGCCCTGGGAAAAACTATCGCAGAAACTGAAAGACGCGATTTTATACGGCACGGGCGAGGAGAAGATCACCTTCAAATACTGGGATGGCGCGCGCGATTACCAGACCAGCAACAAGTTCGAGGGCGTGATACCGAACCTGTACCGCCGCTACATGGAAACGGACAGTTTCTCGATCCGCGAAGACCTCGACCAGTACAAGGTTGAACACGTCTGCGATACCTGCAAGGGCTATCGCCTGAAACCGGAAGCGCTCTGCGTCAAGGTGGGCGGCAAGCATGTGGGCGAAGCCTCCGTCATGTCGATCGAGGCCGCGCATGCATGGTTCGGCACGCTGCTGGAAAAAATGAACAAGAAAGACCGCGAGATTGCGGTCAGGATTTTAAAAGAGATCAATGATCGTCTTTCATTCCTGCTCGACGTCGGTCTTGAATACCTGACGCTGGCCCGTAAATCGGGCACGCTGTCTGGCGGCGAGAGCCAGCGTATCCGCCTTGCATCCCAGATCGGCTCCGGCCTGACGGGCGTATTGTATGTGCTGGACGAACCCAGCATTGGTTTGCACCAGCGCGACAACAATCGCCTGCTGGATACGCTGAAACGTCTGCGTGATCTTGGCAATACTGTGTTGGTGGTGGAGCATGACGAAGATGCTATCCGCACCGCCGATTACGTGATCGATATGGGGCCGGGCGCTGGCATACACGGCGGCGAAGTGGTGGCCGAAGGCACGCGCGAACAGATCATGAAGAACAAGAACAGCCTGACGGCCCAGTACCTCACGGGCGCCAAAGAAATTAAAGTTCCGGCGCAACGCCGCAAGGGCAAGACCGCGCAGGGCAAGAAGGGTACGACCATCACCCAGATGCTGGAAGTGATCGGCGCGCGCGAAAACAACCTGAAGAACGTTCATGCGCAGGTGCCGATTGGCACATTCACTTGCGTGACCGGGGTTTCGGGCTCGGGCAAATCATCCCTTGTGATCGATACGCTCTACGCGGGTACGGCGCGCCGCCTGATGAAGGCACGCACGCATCCCGGCGCACATGACGAGATCAAAGGGCTTGAATACCTCGACAAAGTCATCGACATCGACCAGTCGCCCATTGGCCGCACGCCGCGTTCCAACCCCGCGACCTATACCGGCGCGTTCACCCCCATCCGCGACTGGTACGCTGGCCTGCCTGAATCGAAGGCGCGCGGTTACGGCCCCGGCCGCTTCTCGTTCAACGTTAAAGGCGGGCGCTGCGAAGCCTGCGAAGGCGACGGCGTCATTAAAATCGAGATGCACTTCCTGCCCGATGTCCATGTCACCTGCGACGCCTGCAAGGGCACGCGCTATAACCGCGAAACGCTGGAGGTCAAATACAAAGACCGCTCCATCGCCGATGTACTGGATATGACTGTCGAGGAGGCCGCCGCCTTCGTGTCTGCCGTGCCAAGCATCCGCGAGAAGATGGAGACGATGAAAGATGTCGGCCTTGGCTATATCCACGTCGGCCAGCGCGCCACCACCCTTTCGGGCGGCGAAGCGCAGCGCGTGAAGCTGTCGAAGGAGCTGTCGAAGCGTTCCACGGGCCGCACGCTCTATATCCTTGACGAACCCACGACAGGTTTGCACTTTGAAGACGTGCGGAAGCTGCTGGAGGTGCTCCACCGCCTTGTCGATCAGGGAAATACCGTCGTGGTGATCGAGCATAACCTCGAAGTCATCAAAACCGCCGACTGGATCATCGATATCGGCCCCGAAGGCGGCGACAAGGGCGGTGAAATCATCATCCAGGACACGCCCGAAAAAGTGGCGCGGGAAAAACGCAGCTATACCGGTGAATTCCTGAAACCGCTCCTGGTAAAGACGAAAGTCGCCTGACGCCCTTCACGTCAGCGCCGGGACGAGCACCGAAAAGGCGCCTGCCACAAGACAGGCCAGCAGGCTGACACGGCGATGGTTGCGGCTCGCCCTGCCTCCGTTCTTCGGCATCATCGACAGGCAGGCCAGCGCGATCGCCGCCGCGGGAATCAGCGCCGCAAATCCGACCGCGAGACAGGCACGCTCGATGCAGATGTAAAAATTTATGCTGCAGGCCGCGGTCATCGCCGCCAGCAGCGCAACCCTGTCGGCCCAGCCCGGCTTTTCCGTTCCTGTTTTCCTGATGCCCGCATAAAACACAATGCTTGCCGCCAGCAAAAGCGCGGTCACCAGCAGCAAGGGCGAAGGGATAAACATGCGTTCCTCCTTAATGCACGTGCGGCGTGCAGACGAAAAAGACCGTCATATAAGACACGATGGTAAGGCAGAAACAGAAAATGACCGAGGCGTAGCGAAGCCCCTTGTCGCCCTTGCCGGCCATGTTCTCGTTATAGGGCGGCAGCACGGCGCAGAGACCCGACAGCACGGTGGCCGCCGTGCTGGTCATGAAGCCGAAATCGCGCAGCGCCTCCATCGTCTCGCCCAGCTCGCGCGGCATCATGCCGATGCCAAGCGCCACCAGCATCGTCGCCGCCACGCACCACAGCGCCGTGCGCTGGCGCAGCGACGGCTGCGGCAGGCCGAGTGCGATGGCGGCGATGCAGAACAGCGTCACCGGAATGGCGAACAGGATCATGACCGCGACATCGAACACGAAAGACATCACCACGCCCGCCGCGAAGAAAGCCGCCGCAATGCCGTAGCACAAGCGCTGCAGCGTAAGGCGCGACGAAGGCTTCGGCCGCGGAGAAAGCCCGCCTTTATCCACCGGCAGCGAAGCTGTCTCAACGGACGTCACCGCGCCGGTAGCCGGTATGCCGAAGATGGCGCTGGCAGGACTGGTCATGGCAGGCTCCTTCACAACGATTTCAGGGTATATCTCTAGTATAACATGGAATTATACAGTGTATAATAGATTATTATACGGTGTTGAATATATTGGGTTATCCGCGCCGCCCTTCCACGCGCCGCGCCGCGCGCTTCTCCGCACGCGCGACTAAGGAGAGTCGCGCGTTATGTTAAAACGTTATGAAAATGCTTTCACGCTCTGCGCGTGCGAAGCCCCGCAAATGCGCGTGAATTTTAAAAACAGGCGCACAAGAATTTAGTGGGTGGACATAACGTTATTTCATAACTACAGTCCGCTTGGTTTCGAAAAACGATTCGTCCCCAAGGACGCAGCAAAGCACGCAACGCGCGCGCGGCGGCGGAAGGAATAGAGGGAAAAGTTTTTCGAAGAAGAAAAAACAAAAATCATTTTTAACTCGAAAGGCACAGCAATGGCTGACAACAACCTGACAGAACACCAGAAAGAATCCCGCAAAGAAATCGTGATTCCGATCACGCTCTCGGGCCTCCTGAAAGGCTACTCGAAGATCGCTTATGACTTCCCGGTGGACCTGTTCAAGAAACTGACCCGCAAGATCGACGACATGTCGATCCACCCGCGCATGCGCACGGGCTTCGGCGCAGTCGTGACCATGCCTGTCGGCATCATGACCCGCAACGGCAGCCGCGCAGCCCACAACCTGGCTGACGGCAAATACCTGCATTCCTCGCACATCCTGGGCGGCGTCGGCGCTGCTGCAGCATGGTGGGTTGCAGGCCATGCGGCCTTCGCCTCGATGGCGGCTTCCTCCGTCTTCGGCTTCACCGGCGGCACCGCAGTCGCGGCGACGCTGGCTGCTGTCGGCACGGGCTTCGCTGTCGTTCCGCTCGCCTTCACCGTTGCAACGCTGGCATCCGCCACGGCAATCGGCGTCGGCATCACCGCGCTCTCGACCATTCCCGCTGTTGTCAACCTGAAGACCGGCCTGCTGCGCACGCTGGACCGCGTCAAAGGCATCAAAGGCGTTGAATACGACGGCAAGGCCGAGCTGGAAGAAATCAGCTACAACTCGCTGTCCGCACGCCAGGAACGCAAAGAGTACAACGAACTGTCGTACCGCCTGCGTTACCTCTCTGACGACCATCAGAAAGAAATCTATGATGGCCTGAAAGAGAAGTTCGACGCAGCCGCTGCCGCGAACCAGAACCAGCCGCAACCCGCTCCGGTTGCTGCTCCTGCCGCAGCACCGAAAGCTCCCACGCCCTAATTCAGGCGTAGCTTAAAAAAACCGCCCGGCGCGTGATGCCCGGGCGGTTTTTTTATTTGTAATCTTTTCTAACGGTAAGGGGGCTTGTGGGCGTCGGGGTCGCGGCGACGCGTCCAGTCACGTAAGTCCAATTCCGCCTTGCCCTCCATCTTGGCCTTGCCGTAGACCTCCATAAAGGCCGCGCGGGGCATGTCGATGATCATCTCTTTCTCGCCGAAGGGGCCCTTGCCGTGCAGCAGGGGCAGCTTGGTGAGCTTGCCGTTGCGGCCCTCTTCCCCCTCCACCAGCGACCAGTCGATCTGGCTGTCGACGAAGATATGCATCTGGAAGTTCTGTTCCTGTGCCTGACGGACGAAAACCGCAATTTTGAGCGGCTTGTTCACCATGGGATAGACGGGCGCTTCGGCTTTTGCCTTCAACTGCGCCGCCGTCTCGAAATCCTGCGCCAGCGCGGGCACGACAATCACGGCGGCAGGCCCGGTCACCGACCGCAGGTCGAGCAACGGTTCTTCGTTGCAATAAACTTTTTGCTCCAGTTCCTCGTAAGCCATGGCCACGGCGATCTTCGCGCCGGTCACAAGGGCGATGGCGGAGGTTTTATCGTCGATGCCGGCAACATAGTCGACGCGGTCACGGCCGAAAGTCACGGGCCGCCAGCCGCCTTTTTCGTCGGCAGCCATGGCGCGGATGAGCAGCTCCTGCCCGCCGCGCCCCAGATCCTTGCTGAAAAAGCTGTGTTCGGTCATGGCTTATTCGAACCTCAGGGTGCTGGTGTCCTTGGGGCGCGTCACTTCGCCGAGCTGCAGGGTTGTTTCGCCCGATTTCTTCGCATTGTCGAGGTAATAGGCGAAATGGGTAATGGGCATGTTGACGTAGAAAGCCTGCAGCCCCTCCACCGGCCTTTTCAGCGCGACATAGGTTTCCTTGTCCTTGCGCTGCGAATGTGGCTCAAAATGGGAAATATTACTGGCCGCCAGCGTCACCAGCTTGAAATGCCGGTCATCGGGCTTGGCATGGACAAACATCGTGATGGCAAGGTCGGTATCCGTTGCAGGCGCGGGCGCGTCTTCCGCCGCCGGATTGAATTCCTTCGACAGCCTGGGGAACAGCTTGTCCTTTACCGTCGGGCCCGTTACCAGCGACAAATCGATGCTGCCGCCGGTGCGGAAATCGTTGTTATAGATGCGGTTCTTCAGCTCGCCGAAATGCATGGCGACGGGGATGGTGACGCCGTCCAGCAGCTTGATCGCCGACAGGCCGTCGCCGGCCTCGTAGACGTAATCGATGCGGGACGCACGGAAAGCGATCTGGCGGAACTGCACGCCCGGGCCTGCGCCCGCCACGGGGGCCTGCGCCTCGATCAGCAGATCTTCGTTCTCGCCGCCCAGCGATTTAATCACGGCGCCTTTGCCAAGTCCGTTCACGGCTGAGGCCCCCGCTTGAGCGGCACATCACGCGCCGCGCGTTCCTCGCTGGTCAGCGTTCCCTTGCGCATCGAATATTCGCGGAGATCAAGGCGGTTTTCGCTTTTGTCGCGGGCCATGCGGCACATCGCGTTGAATTCCTCGATGGTGGTTTCGATCATGAACTGCCCGCCCTCGAAAGGCCCCTTGCCGGGCCGGCGCATGACGAAGGTGAGCGCCTGCCCGCCCATGATGCTGCCGCCTTCGGAAATTTTATCGGGATAGACATCCGCGCCCGAGAAAGTGAATTCGACGAATTCCTTCTGCTGCGGCGCGCGCACGAAAGCAGTAAAGGTGAATTTGTTGAATTCGGCGTGCTTCGCCAGTTCCTGCGCTTCCTTGAATTCGGTGCGCAGGCGCTTCATCAGCTCGTTCTTGTCCTCGGTCACGCTGACGGCTTTCAGATCCAGCGTCTCGCCCGCTTCGCCCGAATTCATGCGCTCCATGAAATCCTGCTTGGCGATCGACAGCGTAATCTCGGGCCCGTTGTTGAGCGCGATCACGGTATGCTTTTCGCCCAAGGACTTTACATGCGCGATGGAGGAGACCTGAAAGCTGATGGATTCAGACGGGCCCATGCCGGCTTCGGCGGGCACCAGCGCCTCGATCCAGAGGTCGTCCTGATCGAGCGAGAAAATCTTGGCTTTACCGTCCAGTTTGCGGTCCAACTTGCGATCCACGGGGGCTATCCTTATGAAATACAAAGGTAAGGTAGCAGCGGGGTTTTCTTATGTCAATTTTGTATATCGGGCTGGAATATCAACCGATTAGAGAATTATTATGTAGAGCGCGGCCAGCGGCGGTGAATCCATAACCATTGCTCGGGCCTCTCCCGAATCCAGCCCTCCAGCAGGCGGTTGACGGCCGTCATCACGCGCTCGACCTCCGCCGCCTTTTCGGCCTGCCGGTCGACGGGCAGGGCCGGATGGATGGTGACGCGGAATTGCGTGCCGCGCAGGCGCTCGATGCGGATCGGGTGCAGAGCATAGCCGCGCAGGTGGGCGAAGAGCGCGATGGCGGGCGCCGTCATCGCGGGCTGGCCGAAGAAGGGAATGGCAAGGCCTTCGTTCAGCTTCTGGTCGACCAGCATCCCGACCGAACCGCCGCTTTTCAATTGTTTCAAAATGGCGCGGGCGCCGTCGTGGCCTTTGGGGATGGAGCCGTCAGCGCCCTTGCCGCGCGCATGGCGGAGCAAGCCGTCGACGCCCGGATTGTTGGGCCGGCGGTAGACGACTTGCAGCGGCATGCCCGCAAGGCGCGAGGCCAGCGGGCCGATCTCCCAGTTGCCGATATGGCCGCCGAAAAATATCGCGCCTTGCCCGCTGGCGCGCACGGCGTCCAGATGTTCGCGCCCCACCAGTTCGATCAGCGGGGTGATTTTATGCAGGTGCGGATATTCCGCCGCCACGCGGCCAAGATTGTCCCACATGCCATCGACAATCGCGCGGCGCTCGGCGTCGGTTTTGTCAGGAAAGGCCAGCGCAAGATTGGCAAGCGCCGTGCGCGTAGGGCGGGAGCGTTTGAATACCTTGCGCGCCAGCCAGCCGCCGAAGGATGATGCAGTTTCAAGCGGCAGCAGGGCGCAGAGCCCGTAAAACAAGTAAGCCGCCGCTGTTTCCAACGCGCGCGACAGGCGCAGACGCAACGGCACGCCTGTCATCCGCCATTACCCAAAATGCCGGTGAGGAGCGAGGAAAGTCCCTGCGGGTCTTTCCATTCAAGATGCACGCGGAATTTCTTCACGCGTTCCTTGAGCGAGTTGGGCAGGCGCACATGGTCTTTGACAGTCGTGAGGATCAGCGCGTTTTGCTTGTCGGCGGCGGCCACAAGTTCTTTCAGGTCTTCTTCCATGTAGCGGAAATGGTCGGCGAAGCTGCCCCAGCCTTCCAGCATCGCGCCGGCAGCGATCAGCGTGTCGCGGAATTTTTCGGGGCGCCCGATGCCGGCGAAGGCGAAGACGGGCTTGCCGAAGAGCTCGGGGTTGCCCGCCGTATCGGGCTTGATAAGGGCATGGAAGACCGGCATGGCCGAGGTATGGCGCTTCACCGCCTGTTCCACGCCCGCCTTGTCTTCGCCCACCACCACGACCGCATGGGCGCGTGACAGGCCGTCGGCCACGGATTCACGCAAGGGGCCGGCGGGAAAGACATTCCCGTTGCCGAAGCCTGCCTGCCCGTCGACGACCAGCAGCGCGAAATCTTTGTGTATCGACGGGTTCTGGAAGCCGTCGTCCATGACGATCAGATCCGCGCCGGTATCGATGGCGGCCTGCGCGCCCAGCGCGCGGTTTTTCGACACCCATGTGGGCGCTTTTTCGACCAGCACCAGCGCTTCGTCGCCGACATCGATATGCGTGTCACGGTCGGGGCTGACCTGCAAGGGGCCCTCTTCCTCGCCGCCGTAGCCGCGCGTGAGGATATGCGGGTTGAACCCCGCCTGCTGCATCAGCGGGATCAGCGATTGCACAACGGGCGTTTTGCCCGCGCCGCCCGCCACAAGGTTGCCGACGCAGAGCACCGGTTTCGCCAGCGGCACGGGGTAATAGAATTCAAAGCGTTTCTGCACCAGCCAGCCATAGGCTTTTCCAACCGGGGCCAGCGCTTTGGCCAGCAGGCGGTTTTGCGTGTCGCGCGTGTCGTACCAGAAATCGGGGGCTGCCAGCATCATGCCGCTTTCCTCCCCGCCAGTGCGCCATCCAGCACGGGTTTCAGCAGGTCGGCGATTTCGTCGACCACATGAGCTTTTTCCTGCGTCAGTTTCAGCGCGGCCTCCGCCATCGCAACGACGCCGGCGGGCGATTGCAGCGCGGCGGCGCATTTTTCATGCAGCTGTTCTTCGGTTTCCACCTGCAGCGCCGCGCCGGCCTTGAGGAAATCTTCGTTGATGGTGACGAAGTTGTGCATATGCGGGCCGTAGATGATGACGCAGCCGGCCTGCGCGGGCTCGATCGGGTTGTGGCCGCCGATGGGAGCGAAAGAGCCGCCCATCACGACTGTTTTGCAGAGGCGGAAGAACAGCCCCATTTCGCCCAGCGTATCGGCGATATAGATTTCGTGGCTTGCATCGGGCAGCGCGCCGGTGGAACGCTGCGCGACGGCAGGCGTGGCTTTCTGCGCCAGCGCCAGCACTTCCTGGCCGCGCTGCGGGTGGCGCGGCACGATGATCGTCAGCAGGCCCGCGATTTTGTCTTTCAGCGCGGCGTGGGTTGCGAGCGCGACCTGTTCCTCGCCGGGATGGGTGCTGGCGAACAGCAGCAGCTTGCGCGTGGTGGTTGCCGCCTGCAGGGCGTTGAATTTATCCTGCTGCACGGGCAGCGGGGCGGCGGCGTATTTCAAATTCGACGACACGCGCACCTCGCGCGCGCCAAGCGCGGTCAGGCGTTTCGCTTCGGCTTCGTTCTGGCCGAGGCAGAGGCTGAAGGCGCCTAGCACGCTTCGCGCCATGCCCCTCGCCCATTTCCATTGGCGGAAGGAGGATTCAGACATGCGGGCATTGAGCAGCACGGCCGGGATATTGCGGCGCTTCACCTCGGAGAGGATATTCGGCCAAAGTTCGGATTCAGACCAGACGACGGCGTCGGGATGCCAGTGGTCGAGGAAGCTTTTGACCCAGTCGGGATGGTCGACGGGCATGTATTGGTGGAAGGCGCGTTTCGGCAGCCGTTCGGCCATCAGCTTCGCCGAGGTGACGGTGCCGGTTGTGACCAGCGCTTCGGCGCCGGGGTAATCTTTCAGTACGCGCTCGATAATCGCCAGCAGCGCCAGCGATTCACCGACCGAGGCGGCGTGGAACCAGACCAGCGGGGCGGAGCCGCGCGGCAGCGACGGCCTGCCGCGGCGTTCGCCCGCGCGCGCGGGGTCTTCGCGGCCGCGGCTTTCGCGCCGGCGCAGGTAGGCCTCCAGCATGGGGCCTGAAGCACCCATTAATGTCTTGTATAGCGTCAGCAACATGCGCCTCGTAAGCCCCCTGAAAGGCCCGTCATAAGGCCATAAGATGGGCGTTTTACCCCCTCGAATGCAAGCATTTCTTGTAAAAGCAGGGCAAGGGGCACTAAAATTGCAGGGCAAGGCTAACTATTGGTAAAACAACAGGAAAGCGCCCCATGACCGGCAATGACACGCGCGAAAAAGCCCTCGATGTGCTGAAAAAACAGATCCGCGAGCAAAAGAAGCGCATCGATCCCGCCGTCCTTGCACGCGCGCAGGAGGCTTTAGCCGCGAAAGGCGCCGCCGCCGCATCAGTGCCCTATGACCGCGAAACGGCGCGGGCGGCGGTCGAGATCTTCCTGAAAGACCATGCGGATGCGGAAGGCTTCAGCCGGAAACTTGCCAAAAAACTCCATCAGGACAAGAACTGAGCCTTACGGGATCAGGGCGGCGATAGCCTGCGGCAGTGTGCCGGCCGCGAAGGGCGGCGGCGCGGGCGGCCAGAACGGCAGGGCGGCGTTGGGCCCGCCGAGCGGCTGGCCGGCCGTCAGGTCGGCGGCCGCGTTCGCGATAATGGGGGCGTTGGCGCCAAGGCCCAGTTCACCCAGCAGCATGGGCGCTGCGGCCATCGTCATGCCGCCGGGCTTGGCCTGCATGCCCAGAAGCTGTTCGAAGTTCATATAGGCCGTGCCGGTTTCGATCGCCGTGCCGATGATGGCGCGGTTGCCGCCGCCGTTATCGAAGATGGCGGGCGTCTGGTTGCCCCAAAGCTGCTGGATGCGGTCGCATTCGCCGGTGCCGGCCGCGTTGGAGAAGCTCGTCTGGCTGGTCTGCGGGCCGTTGATGAAGGTGTTCAGGAAGTTGGTGACGGCCGTCCTGACCGCATTAACCGCGGTCTGAAGGGTGGTCGTGATAAAGTTCAGCACGTTCTGCAGCGCGACCTTGAGCGCCGTTACCGCCAGCGGCACGGCCATCGGGATGATGCCGCCCAGAAGCGTCATGGCCGTCATCAGGATGTTCATGATGCCGTTCAGCGTGCCGACGGCTGTCGTCACCGCGCCGATCAAGGCAGTGATGGGGGCCAGCAACGCCGTCAGCATACCGTTGATAATGCCGGTGAAGAAGTTGAGCGCCGTTGCGCCCAGCATCTGCGAAAGTGAATCGCCGAAGTCGTCGACGTGGCCCGAGGCGACAGGGGCGACGACCTTGCTGATGGCGCTCAGCAGAGGCCTGTCCGCGCCCATCGTTCCGCCCTGGAACTGGGGCGAATACCAGATGCGTGTCTGGTTGGTGGGGACGGTGCCCGCCGGCATCACGTCCGAGAAAATCATGCCAAGGCGCGAGGACAGCGCGACCGCATGGTCGAAGCAGGTCATGCCGATGCCGTTGTCGCTCTGTTTCACGATCTCGCGGGTATAGGCCTTGTCCCGCAGGCGCATCAGGTTCGAATGGCGCTCCATCGCGCCGAAGACGCCGCGGTAGTTGTTCACGCCGGGCGTGGGGCCGGGGCCGACAGGGGTGCTTTCGTCACAGCCCGGCAGCGCGTTGCCGGCGTAGGACGCGGTGACGCCGAGCCCCGCCATGAGGATCGAGAAGAGAGCGATGAACAGCAGCTTTTTCATGTTCGTCCCTTGAACGCGGTTGTTACGGGCAGGAGCCAGCCACGCCGGCCGCCTGCAGCGTCAGGCACGACGTCGCCGTCGGCGTGAAGGCCGGAATCAGCGGCGGCGGCAGCGCGATCACGGCAGCGCGTACATCGGTGAAAAGGGCGTCGGCGCCCGACTGGGTCCAGTTGGCGGCGAAGTTCGTGCCGCCGCCCGCAGGCGTGGTGGGCGCGACCAGCGGGTCGCCGCCGAGGTCGGAGTTCAGGGCATAGGGCACGCCCGTCTGCAGGCCTTCGGTCTTGATGCGTGTCCAGTGGTCGGCGGTTTCCGTGCAGGTGGTGGTGGCGGAAAGCGCGGTCGCGGCATAGTCGACCACGCCGCTGTCGTTACCGTCTGCGTCGACGAAGTCGTCGAAGAAGCCCTGCAGGCCGTCGCCGATTGTGGTGGCATAGCCGGCCAGCAGCATGAAGTCGCCGGAGAAGATCGAGCCGCCGCCCGAGCCGCCGTCACCGGCCCAGCCGGCCAGGTTGTTGAAGCAGGTCAGGGCCAGCACGCTGTCGGGCTTGTCGATCGTTTCCTCGGTCACGGCCACGTCATAGGCGACGCGCGCCTGCGCTTTTGACTGCGCCGCCGTCATGACGGCGGGGTCGCAGCCTTCAATCACCTGCGCCCTGGCTACGCCCGAGAGCATCATGAAGCAAAGCGCCGTCAGCGCTGCGAGGAAGAACTTTACCGGCAGGCCGAGCGCGGGCGCTTCGACCGCCTTTGCCTTGGACTTCACAGGATAATGTTTCATGGTTCCTCCTACATAGCACCGATAATCGCGGCGCTGGTCGTGCCCGGCGCGAACACCGTCGGCATCTTCCAGGTCGGCATTACGCCGGGCGCGGACAACATGCCGCCACCCTGAATGTCAGTCAGCGCATTGGCAAGGAACGGGGCGTTGGTGGCGTTGCCAAGCTCGCCCAGCAGCAGACCTGCCGCCGCCGCCGTCATGCCCGCCGGCTTGGGCGCGTTGCCCAGCAGCTGGCGGAAATTCATGTATTGCGTGCCGGTCTCGATCGACGTGCCGGTCAGCGCGCGGATCGGGCCGTTAAGGAAGATCGCCGGCTGCTGGTTGCCCCAGAGCTGCTGGATGCGCGAGCATTCGCCGGTCGGCCCGTTAAAGCCGGTCAGCGAGCCGAGCGCGCCCATGATAATGCCCGAAATCGTCGTGATGAGGCCCATGATGGTGGTCTGCACCAGCATGATCATGTTGTTGACGAAGGTCGTGATCGCGGTCCAGGCGAGGTTGATCGAGGTCACCAGCGCGAGAATCCAGGTCGGCGTCGAGCCGTTCAGCATCGTGATGATGGTCTGCAGCGCCGTCACCAAGTTGTTGAAGGTGGTGACATAGGTCTGCAAAGTCGACATATAGGACTGGATCTGCGAAATGACGGCGTTGATCGAGCCCATGAAGGTCGTGGCGAAGAAGTTCAGCACCGTGGCGCCGATGATGCGAGAGAGAGAGTCGGGAAACTGCAGCGCATGGTTCGACTGGCTGTCGTTGACGGTCACGCGAAGCGCGGTCGCCAGCAGCTGGTCGGCGCCGAAGCCCGGATAGGTGGAGGTACCGAAGACTTTCGTGTTGTTGCCCGAGAGCATGCCCACCGGCACCTTGTCGGAGAACAGCTGGCCGAGGCGCGAGGTGAGCGCGAGGCCGTGATCGAGGCAGGTCATGCCCACCGAGTTGTCGGGCTGCTTGGTCAGTTCCTGTGCATAGGCGCGGTCGCGCACGCGGATAGCCTGCGCGCGGTTCGTCATCACGTTAACCATGTTGACGCAATCGCAGCCCGGGATGCAGTCGGCATAGGAAGCCGTGATGCTCAACCCCGCGAGCAGCGTGGCGAAGACCGCGACCATCAGCATTTTTTGCAGCAGCTTCATTCTTTTCTTCACGCTTTCCGTCAGGATGCTGTTGATCATGGGCATGTCCCCGCGATACCGGCCGTCGTGACGACGCTGCAGGCGTCGGTCGTGGCCGCATAGGAAGGAATGGTCACGGTCGGCAGCGTGCCGGCGGCCGTGGCGGTTTGCAGGTCGCTGAAGGTGCCGTCGGTGGCGGCCTGCTGCCAGTCTTCGACGAAGTTCTGGTTGGTGGCCCCGGCCGGATCGTCGTCAAAGGTGCCGGTGGTCAGCGCGCCCGTGGGCACGGCGTTGAGCTTGAGCTCTTCGTAGGTCACGTAAGGAATATTTTTCTGGATGCCTTCGTCGGAGTTTTCCTGCCAGAGTTCGGGCATTTCGTCGCAGGCGGTGATCGTCGTGCCGACCGCGGTCTGGGTATAGTCGACAACGCCTGAATCGTTACCGAGCGATTCCGCCCAGTCGTTGTTGAAAGCCGTCAGTGAGTCCGGGACGATGCGGTCGATGCCGACGGTATAGTCGTCGGAGAAGATCGTGCCGATGTTGGCCGCCGCGTTACCGGCCGAATTGTTGAAACAGGTCATGAAGAGCACGCTGTCGGGCTTGTCGAGCACCTGTTCGGTCGAGGCGACGTCATAGGCGACTCGCGCCTGCGCCTTGGCCTCCATTGCGGTCAAAACTGTCTGGTTGCAACCCTTGACGGGAGCCGCCCAAACGGGTGCGGCGGTCAGTACGCAACCCATTGACACAACGCACAAAAATAAACGTATCGAGATGTTTCCCGCTTTTGTCATTTTCGCTGAAACCCCAACGCTCCACATATATCTTCCATTTTAACAAAATTTGCGGCAATCGTCTTGTCTAAAGTATGATATCGTCCGTTAACTCTTTTGAATAATTGGGAAATACAGGGTTTATTATGCGTATAACCGCAGGTGAACGCCGGGGCAAGACCCTCAAGGCTCCGGAAGGCCTGAACACCCGTCCAACAAGCGACCGGGCCCGGCAGGCCGTTTTCAACATCCTGAACCATGCCGGCTGGCGAAACGGGGATATTATAGATAGTGCCCTTGTGCTGGATGTCTTCGCCGGTACCGGCGCGATGGGCCTCGAAGCCCTCTCGCAGGGGGCCGCCCATGCCGTTTTTGTCGAGCGCGACCCCGCGGCCGTCGCCGCCTGTACCGAAAACATCACCTCTATGAAGTATACGGAAAAGACCCTGCTCCTGAAAGCCGATGCCCTGAAACCCGCCCAGCGCCCCCCGGCGGTGGAACCCCGCACCCTCGTCTTCCTCGACCCGCCCTATGGCAAGGGCATGGCCGCCGAAGCCCTCAAAGCCTACGCCGCCCGCGGCTGGCTGGCGCCCGGCGCGATCTGCGTCATGGAAATGGCCAAGAAACAGCTGGAGCCTGCGGTGGAGGGATTTATCCAGCATGACGAACGCGCCTATGGCGTCGCGCTGGTCAGGTTTTTGGAGTGGGAGGGGTAAAAATGGATAGAAAAATTGCGGAAGAGCTTGTCAATGCTGTTCGACTGTTTGAAGAACCAACAAATGTTTTAAATGAAATAACAAACAAGATTGTTGATGAGGAAGAACGTAAAAAATTTCGCCAGTATATGGCTGAGATTGTAGCGTTGCTCACTATTGATTTGCTTAACCCCATTATCAATGAATACCCAGATTTAGATCCCTACAAAGATCATTTCAAGAAAACCGAATAAATCAAAGCGATGATGGCTTTGGGGCGGGAAGCGTAAACCCAATTGTCGCCCCTGCGAAGGCAGGGGCGACAGTGTCGCGTTTAAATCTTCAAACTCGAAATCATCCCCGCCAGCTCGGCCTGTTTCTCGCCGCGGTCTTCGGCGAGTTTGGCGCGGGTGGCGTCGATTTTTTCCAGCTTGTCTTCCTGTGCGGAGAGTTTATCGAGGTATTTCTGTTTCACCTCGGACTTTTCCGTCAGAGCTTTCAGGTTCTGGCTGACGCGCTGCTGGTCGTTGAAGATAACGTTGCGTTCGTTTTCCAGCTGCATGATCTGCTGGTCGATCGCATCCATCTCGCGGCGTTTTTCGGCGAGCTTGGCGAAGGCCTTGCGCGTCTCCGCATCCAGCTTGCCATGGCCGGTGGCATAGGCCAGCAGCTGCTGCGTCGCCATGCCGTCAATTCCATACGTCTGCCAATACTGGTTTTCCAGCACGACGGGCACGATTTTTTTCTCGCCGGGTTTCAGTTCGACCTTCACGCGGTAATGCGTGGCGGTGACCTCGACGTCTTTCGGGTCGGGCGATGACAGATTGTAATCGCCGCCCAGTTTCGGGTGTTCGATGATGACGGTGCGCGCCTCTTTCGCGGGGGCCTTCACCGTATAGGTCGTTTCCATGCGGCCCTTCACCGAGACGTTGAGCAGGCCTTCGCTGATGGTGATTTTATCCTCGATCTGTTCGCTCTTGTCGCTGCGATCGATAGAGGTTTTGGAATCGAGCGCGTAAGACACAAGACGTTTTTCGCCCTGCCCCGTGACGGGCAGTTGCGCGTCGCCCACGAAACTTGTGCCGTTCAGCAATTTGCTTTCTTCGTAAAGCGTCAGCACCCCGGGCGGCAGGCCGCTTTCGCCGTCGTTCTTGATTTCAACGGCGGCCAGCGGATGCGTGGGATGCGTTTCGGGCTGGTAGAGGGAGACGCGCTCCATCGGCACTTCGCGCGACACAAACGGCACCATCATCGACTGCCCCGATTTCAAATCGAAATGGTCAGGGAAGCGGAACAATACCTGCGTGGTGGCCTCGCTGCTCTGCGCGGCATTGGCGGCCTGCGAGACGCTGGCCATATTGGTAGCGGCGACGGCCTCCATCGGCGCTACGGAATCCATCGCCATTTCGGCCATGGCCATCGGCGCGGCGGCGGGTGACGGCGCGGCCATGCCACCGGCCAGCATAGGCATGCCGCCTTTTCTTTTCGGCGCATATTCGCCCATGCGTCCGCGGGGGCTGGCGCTGCCTTCATCCGCTTCCATCTGTTCCGCCGTCGCCAGCGTGCCCGCATCGACGCGCGGCATCACGCGGCCAAAGACCTGCACGGGAATTTCGGGGCGCGAGACATAGTATGATTGATAAAGCTGCTGGCGGAAGGTGACGGGATTGCCGGAGACGAGCGTGAGGTCGACATCGTTCCAGTCGGAGGCCGTCATGTTCTCCACCACCGCCCAGCCCTGCAGCAGGCCGGTTTTTGCGCCTGCCTCCGGCACGACCATGCGGTAAGCCGTTTTCCACAGCGGCGCATCGACGACGTAAGACAGCGTCACATCACGGTTGCCCTGACCCAGCAAATTCAGCGTGAGCATGCGGCGTTCCGCCGTGCCGTTTTCGCGGATCGCGTCCAGCGCGCGGGCGACATCGGCCTTGATCTTCGGATCGTCGAAGGACACCGACTGCAAATCTTCCAGCAGCGCGGATTTGATGCCCTCGCCCGTCATGATGCTGACGCGGTTTTTGGTGGTGGTTTTATCGTCGCCGAGCGAGGTTTCTTCGGGCACCACCTGCAGCAGTTTGCCGCTGGCCTTCAGCGTCGGGCCGGAAACGGTGACCATCGCGCCCTGATAGGCATTCAGCAGCGTCGAGGGGTTTGACAGCTGATCCTGCGTGAAGGGAAGGTCTTTAAAAACTTGGGCGAGCGGTTGCTTGCCGGGCAGCGTCACGCCGCCGATGCGCCCCTGCGCATCAAACACGATCAGGCTTTTTAAAATATCGTCGACCTGTTCGAACCTGACGGGGAATTCCAGTTTCGCGTTGCCGTCGACCTTGGCGCGGTGCTCGAAATTCGCAAGGCCGCTGGTGGAGAGGATCACGCTGTTGACGGGCATCTCGGCCGCATATGCGGCGCTGGTCAGGACTGTTGAAACCATCAGCGCGGCGATAAATCTCTTCATGGCAATAAACCCCTCTGTTGAAACGGTATTTTTGGCCTAGGGCATATTAGCACCCCTCTATTAACGCGGCATTAAACTTGAGTCTTTATAATTTACGTAAGTTTACAGGAGGCCCTATGTCTGTCGCCGCTATCCGGTCTATGACCAAAGATATCGAAACCACGCTCGAGGACGCAGCCGATGACGTGGGCGGCAATCTGGCAGAGTCCGACCCCGAGTATTTTATACAGCTGTTCCAGGAACGCCTCGCCGACGAGCTGAAGGCCTGCAAACCGTCATCCTCGCCCGAGGAAACGGCGGCATGGCGCGAGATGTACAAACAGGCCAAGCGCGCCTTTGACGACGCGCTGATCCCCTCCGACCTTGTCGAAGGCTGGCGCGCGGTGCAGAGCAACCTGCCCGTCATCTACGCGGGCATCGCCAAGAAAGACGCCACCGTGGGCGCGGAAATTTTGCGCGACCTGAAGGAAGATTACGCCAAGCGCCCGGACGACGATGAGTTGAATGAGCTAGCTCGTAAAACCGCCGCGAAAATCCAGAAATCGCTGGCGCCCGTTGCGGGCGAAACGCCGGCCTTCAACGCAGCAGCGGTGGGCGACAATAATTCGGGTTTCTCGGGCAAGACGCTGGTGTTTACCGGCACTCTGTCGACCATGAAGCGCGACGATGCGGCGAAGATCGCGGCCAGCCTTGGTGCGCATACCGCCGGCAGCGTGTCGAAGAATACCGATTACCTGATCGTCGGCGCGGATGCCGGATCGAAGCTGGAGAAAGCGAAAACGCTCGGCATCACGATTTTGACCGAAGACGAATTCAACAAGGCAATCAAGCGCGGCACATCGATTACCGTGCGGAAACCGCTGACCTTCAAGTAACCAACACGAATTTCCACAGCAGGAAACCGCCCAGCGCAAGGCGGTAGACGACAAAGGGCATCAGCCCGAATTTGTTCAGCCACTTCATCATGAAATGGATCGCCGCGATGCCGGCGACAAAGGTGCAGCAGACCGCAATCGCGCTTTCGTGGATCAGGTCGACATTTCCCGTCATCAGAATTTTGATGACGCTGAGCACACTGGCCGCCGCCGTCGCGGGGATGCCGATCAAAAACGCAAAACGCGCCGCATCGACGCGGTTGAATCCAAGTAACCGCCCCGTGGTGATGGTAATGCCCGAACGGCTGGTGCCCGGGATCAGCGCCAGCATCTGCGCGAAGCCGATCATCATGGCGTGGCGCAGGCGCAGATCCTTCAACTCCTTGTCCTTCGCGCCCGTCCAGTCGGCGATGCCCAGCAGCAGGCCGAAGACCAGCGTCGTGCAGGTAATCACCGTCACATCGCGGATGCCGTCGGGATAGAAAATTTCAAGCGCGAGACCGCCCAGCAGCACGGGGATGGAGGCCAGCGCGATAAAATAGCCGAGGTTCCGGCTGGCCGGATCGGGCGTTTTGGCCCCCTGAAGCACGGCCTTGATAATGGCGAAAAGGTCTTTGCGGTAGTAGATAAGGACCGCCAGAAGCGTCCCCAGATGCAGCGCGGCATCGACCAGCAGGCCCTGATCACGCTCCCCGAACAGCTTGGGCGCCAGCGCCAGATGCGCCGAGGAGCTGACAGGCAGGAACTCTGTCAAACCCTGGATGATTGATAGGATGAGGATATAGCCGATGCCCATGTCCTTTTATGGGCTTTTATCGGCTTGAAATTCAAGGCAAATGACAGCAAATAGTGTGCAATTTCAGTGATTTACATAATATTGTCTTGATTTCCGGCCGTGCTCTGGTAATATAGTTACGGCTCTGTCGGAGGGAACCGGCGGATCTGTGGAAAACCACAAGGGGATAAAAGCCTTCATGTTTCTGATACGAAAAGTCTTCAACGGGCTTACGCTCCGCTGCTGCGGTGCCATTTCGCTTGGGATGGCCGTTGTGACCGTGATCGCGTCAGGCCTTTTCGTATTGACGGCCGGCGCCGACGATACCTCGACCAAATCCGCCGCCTATACCATCAACTTCCCCGAGGACGCCAAGAGCCTCGAAGCCATGTCCGACCAGATCCTGCAAAATGCCGAAATGGCCGCCGCCGCCCGCTCGCTGGCCGAGATCGAACCCGCCGCCGGTGCCGGTATCGAAGGCAGCGCCGAAGACCCCTACCCGCTCACCAACCGCGACACGCCCCTGCTGGCCGACCAATTGTTCGCGCCTGAAACGCCCGCGGCCCCCGCCGGCGAAAGCCTTGGCGACGATCTCGTCCCCACGCTGCATTAATCTTTCCTAACACACGCCGCTTTGACGCCTGATAAACAAGGGCGATTTGGCTTCCGTTTGAGCGCATTCCGCGTTTCGATTATAATGGAAAGGTACTCCTGAAAACCCTTGAGAGGGGGCGACATGCCGGCACCGCTGGATATGGACGTTCTTCTGGCAGCAGCCGAAACAGGGCTTGCGGCGCAGAATGCCCCTACCCGCGAGAACTTCACGCGCCATGCGCAGGCGCTGTCATCTCTGACGCTGCCGGAAGAATGGAACAGGGTGACCGACGAAGCCATCGACCGCCTGCAACGCACACCGCAGGGACAGGCCGCCATCGCGGATCTCAAAAAATGCTGGGACGCGCCGGCAGGACAACAGGGCGGCATGCACCCCGATTTCGAACGCAGCGCGCAGGCCTATACCGGTGCCCTGACCGCGTCGATGAACGAGGTTCTGGCGCAGCAGGGCGCGGCGATCACGCTGAGCCCGCCCGATGTGAAGTTTTATGGCGGCAGCAAATTCCATGACGACGGCGACACCATGCCGGGGCGCGGCGGATACGAAAGATCGCTGGGGCTGGTTTACCAGCGCAAGGACGACGGCAACCTGAAACAGCCGCCCTATGCCATCACATGGCTGACGCATGAAACCATGCATCATATTCAATACCAGACCGTGGACGCGCTGACCGAGGGCAGGCTAAAGGACGCGCCCGCTTTCCTGACGGAAGCCGCGGCGATTTTCAACTGGCGTAACGCGGGCGGCCACGATGTCGGCACGCCCCCTCCCTCGCCGCCGGAAGCGGAGGAAGCGCGGCGCGCAACCTATCTGCTGCTGCCGACCGAAGCCGATGCGATGCGCGCCGGCGACAAGTCGCTCGACCTGCTGGGGCGCGCGTTTCCGCCCGAGATGTACACAAGTTTCAAGAACAATCCCGAAATCAAGACATTCGTCGACGGCATCCTGCAGGGCGACAGTCAGGACAAGCCCGCCGTTATCTCGCGGCAGGCGGCGGCAGCGAATAACGCCAATCCCTAGAAGTATTTTTTAACCAGCACTTCCGCGATCTGCACGGCGTTCGTGGCCGCGCCCTTGCGCAGGTTGTCGGCGACGACCCAGAGCGAGAGGCCGTGCTTCACCGTCGGATCCTTGCGGATGCGCGAGACGAAGACGGCGTCGTCGCCCGCGATTTCAACCGGCGTGGCGAAGCCTTCTTCCGGATCGGGCTTGTCGATCACGATCACGCCTTCCGCTTTTTGAAGCGCCTTGCGCGCCTGCGACACGGTGATGGGTTTCTTGAATTCGACGGTGATGGCTTCGGAATGGCCCACGAAGACGGGCACGCGCACGCAGGTCGCCGTAACCTCGATATCCTTGTCGAGGATCTTTTGCGTTTCGACGCGCATTTTCCATTCTTCCTTGGTGTAGCCGTCATCCATGAAGACGTCGATCTGCGGGATGACGTTAAAGGCGATGTTTTTCGAGAAGACCTCGCGCTTGGGATCGGAGCTGGAATAGAGGCCTTTTGTCTGGTTGAACAGCTCGTCCATCGCTTCCTTGCCCGCGCCGGAAACGGATTGATAGGTCGAGACCACGATGCGCTTGATGGTGGCGATATCGTGCAGGGGTTTCAGCGCCACGACCATCTGGATGGTCGAGCAGTTGGGGTTGGCGATGATGCCTTTTTTCTTGTAGCCCTTGATGGCGTCGGGGTTCACTTCTGGCACCACCAGCGGGACGTCCTTGTCCATGCGGAAAAATGATGTGTTGTCGATGATGACCGCGCCAGCCTTGGCGGCACCCGGCGCGAATTCCTGCGAGATTTTGGAGCCTGCGGAGGAGAGTACGATATCGACGCCCTTGAAATTGAATTTGTCGAGGCTTTGAACCTTCAGCGTATTGTCTTCGCCGAACGATACTTCGCGCCCTGCGGAGCGGGGGCTGGCTACCGCGTAAACTTCCGACACGGGGAATTCCCGCGTGGAGAGCACATTCAGCATTTCCCGGCCCACGTTGCCCGTGGCGCCCACGACTGCGACTTTATAAGACATCTTCACACACCTTTTGTTTCTGCCGCGATTCCGCGGGGGTTTTTCGCGCCACGTATGGAATCGCGACGGAAGCCGATAATACACCTAAACCCGCCATTTTTCATGTTTTGGCGGTTATGCATCAGTTACTAGCTCCTTTTGAACCTTATGTAAATAAAAACCACCCACAGGCGTTCAAAAAAACTTCCCGCCGCGCTTGGGTTACGGGGGCCATATAAGTATAGTGTTGTGGTGCAGCAAGGATTCGCAAGCAAATGACGGCAAGTGCGCAAAATACAGGCCCGTTGAAGGGTATCCGTGTTTTTGACATGACCCGTATTTTAGCCGGCCCCAGCGCCACCCAGGCGCTCGGCGATTTCGGCGCAGATATCATCAAAATCGAAAAACCCGCCGAAGGCGACGATACCCGCAAATGGGGCCCGCCCTATGTGCAGGACGCGAGCGGCGCGGATACGGCCGAGAGCGCCTATTACCTGTCGGCCAACCGCAATAAAAAATCCCTGACGCTCGATTTCACCAAGCCGGAAGGTCTGGCGCTCGCTAAAAAACTCCTCGCCACCTGCGATGTGCTGTTTGAAAACTACAAGCCCGGTACGCTGGATAAATACGGCCTTGGCTATGAACAGCTTAAAAAAGAATTCCCGCGCCTTGTGTACTGCTCGCTGACCGGCTTCGGCCATACCGGCCCCTGCCGCGAGCAGCCGGGATACGATTACATGATACAGGGCATCGGCGGCATCATGAGCCTGACGGGGCCCAAGGACGGCGCGCCGCATAAGATCGGCGTGGCCTATACGGATTTGATGGCGGGCTTGTACGCGATGAACGCGATACTGGCCGCGCTCTATGCCCGCGAGAAAACGGGCGAGGGCCAGTTTATCGACATTGGTTTAATGGATTGCCAGGTGGCGTCGCTGTCAAACGCGGGCCAGTATTACCTGACCAGCGGCAAGGTGACGCCGCGCATGGGTAACGGGCACCCGACCATCGTTCCTTACGAAACCTTTATGGCCGCCGACGGGTATCTTGTGCTGGCCGTAGGCAATGACCGTCAGTTCGCGGATTTCTGCAAGGCTGCGGGCGAGACATTGCATGAAGACCCGAAATTCACCAAGAACAGCGACCGCGTGAAAAACCGCGACGTGCTGGTGCCGATTATCGCCAAGATTATCGCGCAGCATCCGCGCAGCTGGTGGGTTGCGGCGCTTGAAAAGCTTGGCGTGCCCTGCGGCCCCGTGAACGATATTGCGCAGGTGTTTGCGCACCAGCAGGTTAAAGCGCGCCACATGGTGACGGAAATGCAGCATGCGAGCGCGCCCGTCAAGCTGATCGCCAGCCCCGTGAAGTTTTCAAAGACTCCCGTTTCCTACCGCCACGCGCCGCCGACTTTGGGCGCGGATACCGACGCCATACTGACCGACCTCGCCCTAACCCCCGCCGACATCAAAACCCTTCGCAGCACAGGAGTGATCTGACATGAACGCCGCCGCCCCCGCACCCGAGAAGAAATCTGTCTCCAAACTCTCCATCCCGCACAAGCATATCCTGAGCATCGAGAACCTGAGCACCGAGGATATCAACACCATCCTCGACCTGTCGGAATATTATGTGGTGCAGAACCGCCGCCGTTCGCAGACCAACGCGCTGCTGAAGGGCCTTGTGCTGGTGAACCTCTTCCTTGAAAACTCGACGCGCACGCGCCTGTCGTTCGAAATGGCGGCGAAGCGCCTTGGCGCCGACGTCATCAACATGACGGAAGAAGGCTCCTCGATTAAAAAAGGCGAAAGCTTTATCGATACGCTGAAAACGCTGAACGCAATGCGCCCCGATATGTTCGTCATCCGCCACAAGGACGAAGGCGCGGCGCAAAAAGCCTCTGAAATCATCGGCTGCCCCGTTCTGAACGCGGGCGACGGCACGCGCGAGCATCCCACTCAAGCATTACTGGATGCGCTGACGCTGCGCCGCCACTTCGGCAGACTGGAAGGCCTGACGGTTTCGATCCTCGGCGACATTTTGCACAGCCGCGTGGCGCATTCGAACCTGCAGCTGTTCAAGAAGATGGGCGTGAACGTGAAATGCGTCGGCCCCGCCGAGCTGATGCCGCTGGCCGTTGCCGGCACGCAGAACGTGCAGCAGGGCCTGACCGGCGCTGACGCCATCATGGTTTTGCGCATCCAGAAAGAACGCCTGCAGAAAACGCTGTCGTTTACCGAAGTGCAATATTTCAAGAACTACGGCCTGACCGCCGAGCGTCTTGGCTTCGCCAACCCCGACGCCGTCGTGCTGCACCCCGGCCCGATGAACCGCGACGTGGAAATCGACGCGGGCATTGCGGACGACCCGACACGCAGCCTGATCACCACGCAAGTGGAAATGGGCGTGGCCGTGCGCATGGCCTGCCTTGACCTGCTGACGCGCAGCTCGCGCTAATGCAGCTTACCGAACGATATGCGGCGCTCTGGACGCGGTTGGGTGGAACGCCCGATACCGTACAGGGCGCCGCCGTCGTTTCGGCCTATAACGGCCCAGGGCGTTACTATCACAACGAAACGCACCTGAAAGACGTGCTGGAAAAACTCGACTGGGCCAAAGGCGCTTTGGAAAAATCGGGAGAGGTAAAACACCTCTCGTCGCCCGAAAAACAGAAAATGTTCGACACCATCGAACTGGCGCTCTGGTACCACGACGCCGTTTACGATGGCAAAGCCAAGGACAACGAGGAACGCAGCCGCGATTCGTTTTTACAGCACGCCGAAAAATCCGGCATCCCCGCCGACGTTAAAAAAGAAGTCGCCGCGCTGATCGACCTGACCAAGCATCACAAGAATGCCAAGACACTGCCCGAACGCATATTGACCGATTGCGACCTTGCGATCCTTGGCGCCGCGCCCGCGGCCTTCAAGGCCTATGACGAGGGCATCCGCAAGGAATACGCCCATGTGCCCGCCGCCGTTTACAAGGGCGCGCGGCGTTCGGTTCTGAAGGGTTTCCTCGACCAGCCCCGCCTGTTCAAGACCGATGCCTTCCATGCGGAGTACGATGCGCCCGCGCGGGCCAACCTTGGCCAGGCGGTGAAAAACCCCGTCGTGTCATGGGCCAAAGGCCTGTTCCGTAACCATAAATAGTATTGCCCGCCCCCGCAAAATCGGCCATAGTCGCCGCATCCCCTTGAACAGCCGCGCATAGCCATGTCTTTTCTTTTCAACCTCGTCGATTTCTACATGCCTTACGTGCTCGTCGCCGTCATCGGCGGGTATTTGAGCGGCAGCGTGCCTTACGGCCTGATCATTTCTAAAATGCTGGGCGCGGGCGATATCAGGGCCGCAGGTTCCGGCAATATCGGCGCAACCAACGTACTGCGCGTGGCGGGCAAGGGCGCGGCGGCCGCGACGCTGCTGCTGGATGCGCTGAAGGGCGCGGTGCCGGTGCTGGTGGCGCTGAACGTGCATACCAGCGAGCCGCAGGATTACGCCGTCATGGCGGGGCTTGCGGCTTTCTTCGGGCATCTCTTCCCCGTCTGGCTGAAATTCAAGGGCGGCAAGGGCGTTGCGACGGCGCTTGGCATCATCTTCGCCTTTTCGTGGCAGGCCGGCGGCATTTTGTGCGGCGTCTGGCTGATGGTGGCGGGCATGACGAATTATTCGTCGGCGGGCGCGCTGGCAGCCTTCGGCCTTGCGCCGCTGATCATGCTGCGCATCACGGAAAACATGCAGCTGGCGGCCATGGTGCTGATCATCTCGGTCGTGATCTGGATCAAGCATCACGCGAATATCAAGCGCCTTGCCAGCGGCACGGAGAGCAAGATCGGCAAGAAAGCCGAAGAACCGCCGACGTCACCGGATAAACCCGCGTGACTGCGCTTTCCGACAAAGAGCGCCTCGGCTGGCTGCGCCTGATCCGTACCGACAACGTCGGGCCCATTACATTTAATCGTTTGATAGAACGCTTCGGCAGCGCGGAGAAAGCGCTGTCTGCGCTGCCTGATCTGGCCAAGCGCGGCGGCAAGATGGAGGGGCTGAAAGCCTTCCCCGTCGCCGATGCCGAAAAAGAAATCGAGAAAGTATCGAAACTCGGCGCAAGGCTGATCGCGAAGTGCGAGCCCGATTATCCGCATTGGCTGGCCACCGTCGAAGACGCGCCGCCCGTGCTGACCGTACTGGGCCATGCGCATATGCTGAAGAAGCCCTCGCTGGGCGTCGTGGGTGCGCGCAATGCATCCCTTTCAGGCCGCAAGATTGCGGAGGATTTTTCCTTCAAGGTCGGGCAGGCAGGCTATGTGATCGTTTCCGGCCTTGCACGCGGCATCGACAGCGCGGCGCATAAGGCCAGCATCGTTACCGGCACCGTCGCGGTTGTCGCGGGCGGCGTTGACGTGATTTACCCGATCGACAACGAAGCGCTGTACAAACAAATCGCCGAACAGGGCGCAGTGGTGGCCGAAAGCCCGCTGGGAACAGAGCCCATCGCGCGCCACTTCCCGCGCCGCAACCGGATTATCTCGGGCCTGAGCCTTGGTACACTGGTTGTCGAAGCCGCCGCGCAGTCTGGATCGCTGATCACGGCGCGCATGGCGCTTGAACAGAACCGCGAAGTTTTCGCCGTGCCCGGATCGCCGCTTGATCCGCGTGCGGAGGGCACCAACAGCCTGCTGCGCGACGGGGCGCATATGGCGACCACGGCCAACGACATTATTTCCGTCCTTAAATCGCTGCGCATGGAGCCTTTGCGCGACCCCGGGCGCAGCTATACCCCGCCGCCCATGCCCGAATCGCCGGAGCCCAGCCAGGCCCTGCGTAACAGGATTCTGGAAAGCCTGAGCCCCACGCCGGTCGAGATGGACGAGCTGATCAGGTCGCTGGAAGCCCCGATTGGCGAGGTTTTAACCATTATTCTGGAATTAGAACTTGCAGGACGTATTGAACGCCAAGCCGGAAATAGAGTAAACCTGATCTAGAACCGCGCCCGAACACATATATATTTATATAGTGTCGCGCAGCCAAAAGGATCAGGAGAGGCCATATGACGCCCCCCAAATCGCTGTCTAAAGAATTTAACGACATGGTCGGCCTGCCGTTTAACGAGGCCGCCTTCCGCACGCAAGCGACGAAAGAAGGCCATATCAGCCGCGTCATCCGCGAGGGTTCCCGCGTGACCAAGGATTTCCGCACCAACCGCGTCAATGCGAAGCTGGATGCGTCCAACAAAGTTGAAAAGATTTATTTCGGGTAAAAAAATGTCGCATAACCTCGTCATCGTCGAATCCCCGGCCAAGGCCAAGACCATCAACAAATACCTTGGCGCGGATTACAGCGTCGTCGCCAGCTTCGGCCACGTGCGCGATTTGCCGGCCAAGAACGGTTCGGTCGACCCCGCCAACAACTTCGCCATGCTCTGGGAAGTGGGCGAGAGATCGCACAAGCCGCTGGCCGATATCATCGCCCGCGCCAAGAAATCCGAAACCGTCTATCTCGCGACCGACCCTGACCGCGAAGGGGAAGCCATTTCGTGGCACGTACTGGAATACCTGAAGGAAAAACACGTCGCGGATAAAGTCAAAATCAAGCGCGTCACCTTCAACGAAATCACCAAGACCGCCGTGCAGGAAGCCTTCAAGCACGCGCGCGATATCGACGCGAACCTTGTCGACGCCTATCTGGCGCGCCGCGCGCTCGATTATCTTGTGGGCTTTACCCTGTCGCCCGTGTTGTGGCGCAAACTGCCGGGCTCGCGCTCGGCCGGCCGCGTGCAATCGGTCGCGCTCCGCCTGATTTGCGAGCGCGAAGCGGAAATCGAAATTTTCCGCCCCGAAGAATACTGGTCGATCGAAGCGCTGCTGCAGACCAAAGAAGGCAAATCCTTCACCTCGCGCCTTGCCATGCTGGATGGCAAGAAGATCGAGAAGATGACGATCAACAACAAGGATACCGCGGATACGGCCGTGGGCCGCATCAAGGGCGGGGCCTATACCGTCAAGACGATCGAGAAGAAACAGGTTCGCCGTCACCCCTACCCGCCTTTCATCACTTCTACGCTGCAGCAGGAAGCTTCACGCAAACTGCGCTTCTCGGCCACCAAGACGATGCGCACCGCGCAGAAACTCTACGAAGGCGTTGAAATCGGCGGCGAGACGACCGGTCTTATCACCTATATGCGTACCGACGGCGTGACGCTGTCGGGCGAAGCGATCACCGCCGCGCGCCAGCTGATCAAGAACAAGTTCGGCGACACTTACCTGCCCGAACAGCCCCGCGCCTATAAATCGAAGGTTAAAAACGCGCAGGAAGCGCACGAAGCCATCCGACCCACCGACGTGTTCCGCACGCCGGAATCGGTTTCGGAATATCTGGATGACGATGAAGCACGCCTTTACGAGCTGATCTGGAAGCGCACCGTCGCCTGCCAGATGGAATCCGCTGTGCTGGATCAGGTCGCCGTGGACATTGCGAACGGCGACGGCAAGGTCGTGCTGCACGCCACCGGCTCCATCATCACCTTCGACGGCTTCCTGAAGCTGTACCGCGAGGAGATGGAAGACGAAGAACGCGACGCCGCCGACGAAGAACGCCGCCTGCCGCCCTTGAAAGAAGGCGACGCGCTGAAACTGGAAGACGTCACGCCCCACCAGCACTTCACCCAGCCCCCGCCCCGCTTTACCGAAGCGAGCCTGGTCAAGAAGCTGGAGGAACTAGGCATCGGCCGTCCCTCCACCTACGCCTCTATTCTGCAAGTGCTGCAGGACCGCGACTACGTGAAGCTGGACAACCGCCGCTTCATTCCTGAAAGCCGCGGGCGCATTGTTACAGCCTTCCTGATCAACTTCTTCAAGCAGTATGTGGAATACAACTTCACCGCCAACCTCGAAGAACAGCTCGACAGTATTTCGGCGGGCGATGTGGCGTGGAAAAAGGTGCTGCAGGAATTCTGGGGCGGCTTCTCCGAAGCCGTCGGCAAGACCACCGACCTTAAAATCACCGACGTCATCAACGCGCTCGAGGAAGACCTCGCGGCCGTCCTGTTCCCCGACAAGGGGCCGGACGCGCGCGAATGCCCGCAGTGCAAAGAGGGCACGCTGTCCTTGAAGCTCGGCAAGTTCGGCGCCTTCGTCGGCTGCTCCAGCTATCCCGATTGCCGCTACACGCGCCCCGTTTTGACGGCCGGCACCGATGACGGCGACACCAACCCCGCCGAAGGCTTCGCGCCCAAGGAACTGGGCATCGACCCGAAAACCAACCTGCCCGTCACGCTGCGCTTTGGCCCCTATGGCCCCTATGTGCAGCTGGGCATGCCCGTCATCAAGCCGGTTGAAAAAGAGCCCGAGGAAGAAGAAGTAAAGCCCGCCAAAAAAGGCAAAGGCGCGAAAGACGAAAAAGGCGAAGCCAAAAAGCCGCGCAAGAAAAAGGCCGCCGCCGGCGAAAAACCGAAACGCGCGCCCGTGCCGAAAAACATGGACCCGCAGTCGGTAGACCTGCCGAAGGCGCTGGGGCTGCTCTCGCTGCCCCGCGAAGTGGGCCTGCACCCCGAAACCAAGGAAATGATCAAGGCCGGCATCGGCCGCTTTGGCCCCTTCCTTGTCCACCAGGGCAAATTCAAATCCATCCCGGCGGACGATCCCGACGGCGTTCTGACCATCGGCCTCAACCGCGCCGTCGACTTGCTGTCGCAGGCAAGCAAGGCGCGCGGCGGCGGCGGTTTCGGCACGCTGAAAGAACTGGGCGCGCACCCCGAAGACGGCAAGCCCGTGAATATCTCCAAGGGCCGTTTCGGCCCCTACATCAGACATGGCGGCGTCAATGCCACCATCCCGAAAAGCGTCCCGGTAGAGGAAGTGACGCTGCAGCAGGCCGTCGAATGGCTGGCCGCTAAAAAGCCCGCGAAGGGCAAAACCAAAAAGGCAAAAGAAGCTTGAACCAACGAAACTCTAGACGAAATAAAAACGGCAATAACAACAATAACCAAGAAGGTGGGAAACGCCCACCCGGACTGCCCACCAAGGAAGAACTCCAGAAATTTCTACAGGAAGCCGATGGCCCGCAGCACAAGCGGGACATCGCGCATGCCTTCGGCCTGAAGGGGCAGGAAAAGACGCAACTGCGCCGACTCTTGCGCGAACTGACGGAGGAAGGCGGTGCTGCAAGAGACCGCACCCGCACCTACAAGGCCCCCGACGCGCTGCCCGAACGTGCGCTGATCGAGATTATCGGCATTGATGGCGACGGCGAACTGCGCGCCAAGCCCGTCGAATGGCACGGCAAGGGCCCTGTGCCCATCATCTACGTGCTCGATAAAAAACGCTCCGAAAGCTATGTGTCGCCGGGCGACAAAATTCTGGCGAGCCTGAAGCGCATCGACAAGCTGGAATACGAAGCAAAGATTTTGAAGGCCGTCGACGCCGCGAAGGAAGAAATCACCCGCGTCGTGGGTACCTTCAAGCCCTACAAGGGCGGCGGATACGTCTACCCCACCGACAAAAAGAACCGCGAGGAATATTTCA
The DNA here is from genome assembly GCA_041287865.1 of Alphaproteobacteria bacterium. Taxonomy (GTDB): domain Bacteria; phylum Pseudomonadota; class Alphaproteobacteria; order Micavibrionales; family UBA2020; genus JAPWJZ01. Next base: position 108,392 of record JBGGMV010000082.1, read on the forward strand.
TCCCCGAGGAGCATATCGGCAAGTGCGCCGAGGGCGACCTTGTGCTGATCGAGCCGCTGCCGCCGTCATCCAAGCTGCCGCGCGCGAAAAACCCCGCCCGCATCGTGGAACGTTTGGGCAAGAAGGACGATGTCAAGCTAATCAGCCTGATTTCCATCCATTCCCACGGCATCCCGACCGAATTCCCCAAGGCCGCGATTGACGAGGCGGAGGGGTACAAAGAACCCGAGCTGGCGGGCCGCGAAGACCTGCGCAATATCCCGCTGGTTACGATCGACGGCGCGGATGCGCGCGACTTTGACGATGCTGTCTATGCCGAACCGGATAAGGAACACCCCGGCCACTGGCATCTTGTCGTGGCGATTGCAGACGTGTCCTATTACGTGCGGCCCGGATCGCCGCTGGATAACGAAGCCTTCAAGCGCGGCAATTCGACTTACTTCGCCGACCGCGTGGTGCCGATGCTGCCGGAACGCCTTTCCAACGACCTCTGCTCGCTGCGGCCCTTGGTCAATCGCGCCTGCCTTGCCGTGCATATGTACATCGACGGCGATGCGAAACTGTTGAAATACCGTTTCACGCGCGGATTGATGAAATCGGCCGCGCGCCTGACCTATGAACAGGTGCAGGAAGCGCAGGATGGCGCACCCGGTGAACTGACCGCGCCCCTGATGGATAATGTCATCAAGCCGCTCTACAAGGCCTATGCCGTGCTGAAACGCGCGCGTGAGCTGCGCGGAGCTCTGGAACTCGACCTACCCGAGCGCAAGGCGATCATCAAGGAAGGCAAGCTGACCGACATCGTGCCGCGCCAGCGCCTTGCCAGCCACCAGCTGATCGAAGAATTCATGATTTTGGCCAACGTCGCGGCCGCGCTGGCGCTGGAGGACAAGAAAGCCCCCTGCGTCTACCGCATCCACGACAAACCGGCCTTTGACAGGCTGGAGGCGACGCGCGAATTCTTGAAGGAATTCGGCTATTCGCTGCCGAAGGGCGACGAACTGCGCCCTTCCAACATCAACCATATCCTCAAGGCATCGATGGGTCGCGAGGATAAGGATTTGATCCATACCATCCTGCTGCGCACGCAAAGCCAGGCGATTTACAGCCCCGACAATATCGGGCATTTCGGATTGGCGCTGGCGAAATACGCGCATTTCACCTCGCCCATTCGCCGCTATGCGGATTTGCTGGTGCACCGCTCCCTCACCAGAACCTATAAATTCGGCGAGGGCGGATTGACCGATGACGAGGCGCAAGACCTGAACAACGCCTGCGAGCATATTTCCTTCACCGAACGTCGCTCGATGATTGCCGAACGCGACGTGATGGACCGTTTCACCGCGCAATACCTGTCGATCAACGTCGGCAAGGAATTCAAGGGCCGCATTTCGGGCGTCACGCGCTTTGGCCTGTTCGTGAACCTCGAACATTCCGGCGCGGACGGTATCGTTCCTATCCGCTCCCTGCCGCGCGATTACTACGTGCATGACGAAAAGCGCCATGCGCTGGTCGGCAAAGACTCTGGCCGCACGTTCAGGCTGGCCGATACGGTCATGGTAAGACTGGTCGAAGCCGATGCGATGCGCGGCTCCACCGTCTTCGAACTGCTGGAAGGCGGATCGCAAGGCATGCCCTCCGGTGGTGGTGGCGGCGGACGTCGACGCCACAAAGGCGGCGGCTTCGACCGCCAGCAGGCACGCGACAAACGCGGCGGTGGCGGCTATCGCGGCAAGCGCGGCGGCGGCGATAAAAAACGCAGGTAGCGGTTATTTGCTTTGCTTTGAAGCTAACGCGGCTTCCCAAACGTCCGCCCGTTTTCTGGCTTCTGCGACTTCCTCTGGCGAAAGCTTTTCAAAAATGTCAAAGAATACGCCTGACAAGGCCATTCTGCTTCCCGCATCCTTGTGCGGCGGCGCGTTATAAGCCTTGATAGCAAGGCAAAGCCATTTTAAAGATTCTATTTTATCTTTTTGCACGCCTTGGCCGTTGTAGTACATAAACGCTAGCTTATCATAAGCCCTTGGTTCGCCCTGCCATGCCGCTTTTTCAAATAAGCGCAGAGCTTTGGAGTAATCACGAAGGTCGGATGCGTTGCCTACATTTCCACTGTAAAGCAGCCCAGCCAGCACCTGTCCCGTGACATTGCCTTGATCGGCGCTTTTCATCAGCCATTTTTCAGCTTCGGCAAGATCCCTTTGTACTACGCCGCCATTGGTGAAAATATATGCGCTGCCAACGAGGGCTTGCGCCTCCGCGTCGCCCTGCTCTGCCTTCGCCTTATTTTCTTCAAATTGTCGCGCATTTTCTATCTTGCGAAGTTTTATAGCCTCACTCCGGTCGATAGAAGGCTTTGACGTTATGCCCTCTTCTGCCAGCGCCATGCAGGGCAACAAAAGCAGGATGAACATAAAAAGAATATGCATGGCATCCCCTTATCTATTTAGCTGGATTAATGCTTGTCGGGCTTCTTTTCCGTGCCTTCGGGCAGGGTTTCCGCCGAGGTCACGCGGTTGCGGCCGCCTTTTTTCGAGGCATAGAGCGCCGTGTCGGCGCGCTCGATGAAGGAGCTGATGCCTTCGTCCTTGTGGTATTCGGAAACGCCGATTGACAGCGTGATGCGGCCAAGGCTTTCGTTGTTCGTCTTGTTGATGACTTCCTTGCTCTCGACCGATTTGCGCAGCATGTCGCCCACCTTGACGCCGCCGGCGGCGGGTGTTTCGGGCAGCAAAATCGCGAATTCCTCGCCGCCGTAGCGGGCGGCCGTGTCGCGGCCCTTCACGTTATCCACCAGCGTGCGCGCGACAAGGCGCAAGACCTGGTCGCCGATCTGGTGGCCGTAGGTATCGTTGAATTTCTTGAAGAAGTCGATGTCAACCATCAGCAGCGTCAGCGGCGTGCCGTTGGTCACGGCCTCCTCGATCTGATCCGAAATCGCCTTGTCAAAGGCCTTGCGGTTGGCGATGCCCGTCAGGCCGTCCGTCATCGCCTCTTTCTTGACGTTGTCGAGGTTCTGCTTCAGCTCGCTCACCTGCTTGGCCGAGGTGCCCAGCTGTTCCTTCAGGTCGGCGTTGGTCTCCACCATTTTCTTGGTGTCTTTTAAAATGCCGGTGACCACGTTGCCGAGGTCTTCGATGCTGTCGGCTTCCTTGATCAGCTTGGTGACGGAGCCGAGGTTTTCGCCGTATTCGGCACTGGCGCTTTGCGCGCCGGTCAGCATGGTGGCCAGTTCGGTGATCGCCTGCTGCACCTGGTCGCTGACTTTTCTAACAGCATCATCGCGCGCGCTGGCGCTTAAAAACCGCTTGTAAAGCTTGTGGCAGGTAATCTCGTCGAAGGCGCCCTGATAGCCGTCGACGGCGCGCACGATTTCGGGGTCGCCCTCGAAATAGCGGAACCAGAGCTCGTAGAAGGGCGGAATGGGCTTCAAGCCCAGCTTGTCGAGGCGTTCCAGCGTGCTGATGGCGATGGCATGGCTGCGGTCCTGTGGCGACACGGTTGTTTCAGCCGTGGACGCGGCAGCCGCGGCCTGTTTCTTGTCGTCTTTTTTGCTATCCGTCTTTGCCACCGTTTTCGACCACTCCCGACCCTTATTCTAACCTTAAAAGGATGAACAAATCTTTGCTTTTCAAAGGATGTCAGTCCTCATTTTACGGAATATAGGGTGAATCTGCCGCCATGGCAAATATCCGCTTGTTAAGATCACTTTGCCGCTGCAAAACTACGCTTTCACGCGTTGGCGCTAATAGACCAAAAAGGACCCAGAATGAACGATCTCGTCGCTATCATCCGCAAGACCATGATGATCCCCATCCACCCCGCGGGCTATCCCTTTATCATGGCGTTCCTGGTCCTGACGATTCTGCTGACCTTTTTGGGCCTCGGCGGCTTTTTCATCGGTCTTGTGCTCACGCTCTGGTGCGTCTACTTCTTCCGCAATCCGGTGCGCACCACGCCCACCCGCGAAGGCCTGATCATCAGCCCCGCCGACGGCATCGTTTCGATGATCGTAGAAGCCCCGCTGCCGCCCGAACTGGACGACTGCAAGGCGACCGACAGCCTTTGCGCGCAGGGCAATGCGACCCGCGTTTCCGTCTTCCTGAACGTCTTTGACGTGCACGTCAACCGTATCCCCGCCGACGGCGAGATCAAGAAAGTCGTTTACCATCCCGGCAAGTTCCTTTCCGCCAACCTTGATAAAGCAAGCGTCGAGAACGAGCGCTCCACCGTGCTGATGAAGCTGAAGGGCCATCCGTCCAGCGTTTGCTTTGTGCAGATCGCGGGCCTTGTCGCCCGCCGCATCATCTGCAAGCTGACCGCAGGGCAGAACGTGAAGGGCGGCGAGTTGTATGGCCTTATCCGCTTTGGCAGCCGCGTCGATATCTTCCTGCCCGCCGGCGTCAATCCGCTGGTCTGCGTCGGCCAGCGCATGATCGGCGGCGAAACCGTCATCGCCGATACCGCGTCGCAGGAAGCCGCGCGTACCGGCGAGGCGCGCCAGTAACAGGATGAAGCACATGGAAGCCAAGCGCCCGCGCAAATTCCCGCTGCACAAGATGATCCCGAACATGATCACGCTGGCCGCCATGGCGGCGGGCATGACCTCGATCAAGTTCGCCATCGCCGGCAAATGGGAACATGCGGCCATCGCCATCGTCGCCGCCGCTTTCATGGACGCTTTCGACGGCGCCGCCGCAAGGCTTTTGAAAGCGCAGAGCAAGCTGGGCGCGGAGCTGGACAGTTTTTCCGACTTTATCTGCTTCGGCGTTGCGCCGGGCATCGTGGTTTACCTCTGGTCACTGCAGACCATGGGGCGCTGGGGCTGGCCGGTGGCGCTGGTTTTCGCCATGGCGGTTGCGCTGCGCCTGGCGCGGTTCAACATTGCCACGGATGAAAAAGACCCCAATGATCCGCTGTCGAAATATTTCATCGGCGTGCCCTCGCCGCTCGGCGCCGGTCTTGCCATCCTGCCGATGATCGTGAAATTCCAGCTGGACCCCGATTCACCCTGGGAGGCGAAGGGCCTGCAGTTCCTGAACAACCCGCACCTGATCGGCCTGTGGCTTGTCATCGTCGCGGCGATGATGGTTTCCAACATGCCCACCTTCTCGACCAAGCAGGTGAAAGTGACCGAGCGCATGAAGACGCCGGTGCTGGCCTTCGCCGGTATTCTCATCATCTGCCTGATCAACGAGCCCTGGCCCACGCTCACGCTGATGGGCGTTGTCTACCTGCTGATCATGCCGACGGGCCTCTGGCATTACAGCAAGAAGGCCGCCGCGCTGGCCAAGGGCGAAAAAGACCCTGACGATCAGGACGACGATTAAGCCAATCGCAAGTCATTAATAAATATAAGCTTTCTAAATAGTCTATTGCTTTTATTTGACATAATACCGCAACGAGAGTACTGTGGTCTCTTGGTTTTTTTCTGGCGGAGGCTAACCCATGTCACATGACAGCAAACCGAACAAAAGTTATTTACGCAGCGGCGGCATCAGCCTGATGGTCGCCTTTGCAGGCGTGGGCTTGCCCGGCTGCAGCACCCTGCAACAGCAGGAAACGCAGGCCGCAAGCCGCGCCCAAAGAGATTCCTCCACCGCATGGATGATCGAGCTTGAAAAGGCCGACTTCGAAAAACAATCCGCCCTGCGGCAAAAACAGTTTCAAGACAGGGCCTATTGGACAAGCAAGCGGGACTAGCGCCCGCTTTCAACAGATAAAAAGAAAACGGGCGCTGTGAAGCGCCCGTTTTGCTTTGGAAGAATTCTTAAGCTTAAGCGTAGCCCATCAGGCCGTCCTTGCGGGGTTCCGGCATATCGAGCTTCTGCACGGCTTCCTGCTTCACGCCTTCGTTCAAGCCCTTGAAGGCGGTCTGCATCAGATCGTCGCCTGCGACGGCGCCGGCCACGATGCGGTTGAGCGAGGGATCGGCCATTTCCTTGCGGGTCATGCCGAGCTGGTCGATCAGGTCGCCGCCGCCAAGCACTTTGGCCATTTCGGGGTTGGACTTGATGCCCTGCGGCGTAATCGCGCCTTTGCCGACGGACATACGCGCAAGCTTGAGACGTTCGCCAAGCTCGCGGTCACCGCCGCCGCCCAGCGGATCTTTCTCCGCCTTGCCTTTGCCAGCCATGATGCGGCTTTTCAGGCGCATGTTTTCTTTCTTCTCTTTGTAGGAAAGAGGAATACCCATCGCGTTGGTGCCGCTGTCGAGCTGTTCGAAGCGCGCGGTGGCCTTGGTGCGACGGCCCGTGCCGCCCATCAGGAGGAATTGAGATCCGGATGCGGATTTATCCATCTTCGCGCCGACGTTTTCAGGCGCCTCGCCCATGCCCGGCATGCCGGTGAGGATGCTTTCCCCGCCCTTCTTCATGTCGGCCATATATTTGCTGGGATCTGAGTTGAAGTCTTTCGCCATTTTCTCGAGCGCGCCTTCGATATTGGCTTGCAGCTGCGGCAAGTCCTGACGCGGCGCTTCGTTCGGATTGGCTAACTGTAATTCGTTTGGCATGGGCACCCTTCCCGTGTCATTCAGTCACATATTCTTAATTCTAACATAAATCCGCGACTGTGGCTAAATTTTTTATGGATAACGATGCGACTATCTACCTGAATATTAACAATATAATAATTTATACGGTGATTAGAAAAGCCCCCTTTGAGGTACGAAAATCCGCAAAAACGGTACAGGGAGGTGGGTCTCAGGCCTTGGGCGGGGCTTGATTCTTGTCCTTATGAGCCCGGCGGCTGACGTAGAGCTCGGCGTCTTCATGCCCCTGCCCCATCGACTTCTCCAGCCGCACGGCGGATTCAAACCGGCGCTCGCGCGCGTTCTTCAACCTGCCCACTTCGGCCAGCAATTGGCCGGGCATCGCGCCCAGCTGCATCAGCACGTCCATGGTCAGGCGGATGAAACGGCTTTTGCCTTTTTCGCCTTCTGTTTTTTGCGCCGGCAGGAAACGGCTGATGCCGGTATCGTTCGCGGGCTTGCGCTTCGCGGCCTTGTCATCGACAGGCAGGAAGGGGCCGAAAGGTTTCGGGTCGCGCGGATTGCTGATCGTAATGCCCATCTGCATCAGCATTTTCTCGTACAGCGAGGGCGCGAAACGCGACAGCGATAATTTTGTCGGCAGCGCGGGCTGGAAATCGGGCAGCGTGAATTTCGATTGCGCGGGACGGCCCCAGAAATGCGGCAGGTTCTGGTTCTGCGCGGGGCCTTGTGTGGTGGCGCGGGGCTTTGCGTCGGGGAAGGTCAGCAGCGCGGCGGTTTCGGTGAAGGCGTCGGCGACGGAGAATTCGTTTTCTTCTTCGGCCTCGATCGCCATCTCGCGCTCGAGCTGGTCAAGATCCTGCGGCTGGGTTTCTTCCTCGATCTTGCCGATGCGTCCCGATTTCATGGAGCCCCCATTTGCGAATTGTTATCAGTGTATAGGGGAATGGGGTCTGGCTAAAGATAGAAAAAGGCTACGTTCTGTAAACTATGCGGCGGCGGGGAGCGAGCGCAGGCGGCGATAGCTGAGCGCTTCGGCGATATGCTGCGTATCGATATTCTCCGCGCCTGCCAGATCGGCAATCGTACGCGCGACGCGCAGCACGCGGTGATAGCCGCGGGCCGAGAGTTTCATTTTCTCCGCCGCATCGGTCAGCAGTTTTTGCGCAGGCGCACCCAGCGGCGCAATCTTCATCAGGATATCGCCGTCCGCATCGGCATTGGTCAGCAGATGCGCAGGCGCATTCATCGCCAAGAAACGATCCGTCTGCCGTGCGCGCGCCGCATCGACGCGCAGCGCCACCATGGCCGAATTTTCGCGCGGCGGCGGCAGGGCGAGATCGGAAGCCTTTACGGCCGGCACATCGATATGGATGTCGATACGGTCGAACACGGGGCCGGAAATTTTCGATTGATAATCCGCAACGCATTTCGGCGCCTTGCCGCAGGCAAGACCCGGATCAGCCACATGCCCGCAGCGGCAGGGGTTCATGGCCGCGATCAACTGGAACTTCGCGGGGAAAGTAACGTGATAATTGGCGCGGGAGACAAGCGCACGGCGCGTTTCAAGCGGCTGGCGCAAAGCCTCCAGACATTGCCGCTGGAATTCGGGCAATTCATCGAGGAACAGCACGCCATGGTGCGCCAGCGAAATTTCACCGGGCTTCGCCTTCATCCCGCCGCCGATGATGGAGGGTGTCGATGCCGTATGGTGCGGATCGCGGAAGGGCCGTGTTTGAATCAATTTGCCGCCCTCAAGGCTTCCCGCGATGGAATGGATCATGGATACTTCCAGCGCTTCACGGGGCGAGAGCGGCGGCAGAATACCCGGCAGGCGCGCAGCCAGCATCGATTTGCCCGAGCCGGGCGGGCCGATCATCAGCAGGTTATGGCCGCCAGCCGCCGCGATTTCCAGCGCGCGTTTGGCGCTTTCCTGACCCTTCACATCGGCGAGGTCGAGTTTCATCGCGTTGTCATTCGTGATGACAGCCTGCGGGCGCGTCAGCACTTGCGTGCCCTTCATATGGTTCAGCAGCGCGACAAGGTTCGGCGGCGCAAGGACTTCCAGATCGCCCGCCCAGACCGCTTCGCTGCCGCAAGATTGCGGGCAGATAATGCCGCGTTCATTCGCCGAGGCCGAAATCGCGGCGGGCAGCACACCGGCCACGGCGCGGATGCCGCCATCAAGCGATAATTCGCCCAGCACGGTATATTGCTGCAAATCCTCGCCCGGAAAAACGCCCATGGCGGCCAGCACGCCGAGGACGATGGGCAGATCGAAATGGCTGCCCTCCTTCACCACGTCGGCGGGGGCGAGGTTGACGGTGACGCGCTTGGCGGGGATGGCAAGGCCGATCGCATGGATCGCCGCGCGCACGCGTTCCTTGCTTTCGCCTACCGCTTTATCGGGCAGGCCGACGATATTAATTATAGGGTATATTTAACCCACCTGATGCCTTTTTGTCAAATTACCCGAAAAATAAGGAGATATTCGATTATGCATCATTGTACCGATTAACACGCGTCACTATTAAATCCAGTCTATACACTTTCAGCGTGACTTGAGTAGCGTGGGATGTTGAATAAGAGCGTCGCTAGCTTCCTAAAGCGAAGGAAAGAACAAAGATATGACTAGAATAAAATTGGTGCGCGACCGCATACCGGAATTAATCCGAAATGAAGGCCGAAAGCCGAGGATCAAAATAGTTGGTGGAGAAGAACTACTAAACGCGCTGAATGAGAAGTTTCAGGAAGAGTTTAACGAATACATGATTGCCAAAACTGAGGCCGAAAAACTTGTGGAACTTGCAGATGTTTTAGAGGTGGTGATTTCAACAGCAAGACATTTAGGAATGACTGAACAGGAGCTATTATCCCTTTGCCACAGAAAGAGAGAGGATCGCGGCGCGTTCTTG
>JBGGMV010000083.1:0-8533 GCA_041287865.1 Alphaproteobacteria bacterium
ACGGCAGTTTGTGCGTACCGGCGGAAAATGGTGCGAGCGTTTCGTCGGCTACGATATGCACCGCAAAGAAATGTTCTTTACCCTGAAGCCCCATGACGGCGCAGGTTTGCCCGCGGCAACGCTGGACGAGGGCATCGTGGAACGTTGCGAAGCTGCGGTCGACATCGTCGGCCATATCGCTGCGCGGCTGAAGCAGCATGGCGGCGCCGCGCTGGCAATCGATTACGGCTATTTGCTGCCTGTGATGAAGGATACGCTTCAGGGTTATCGCAAGCACAGGTTCTCGCATGTGCTGTCGCACCCGGGCGCGCAGGATATCACGGCGGACGTCGATTTTTCAGCGCTGGCCGCCGCTGCCCGCGCATCGGACATCACGGTGCATGGGCCGGTTTCGCAAGGCGCTTTCCTGACAACGCTCGGCATTTCGCAGCGTGCGCAGAAACTGTCGGAAAAAGCAACGATGAAACAGCGAGAGACGATTGCGCTGGCCATCCGCCGCCTGACGGCGGTATCGGACATGGGGCAGCGGTTCAAGGTTATCTGTTTTTCGCATGGCAACCTCAAACCGGCGGGGTTCACATGAAATTCCTGACAACCGACATCGAGAAGCTGAAATACACCCGTCACGGGTTTTTTATGCGCCTTGGCGGCACAAGCACGGGGTTGTATGACTCGCTCAACTGCGCTTTCAGCTCGAACGACAAAGCCGACAACGTGCGTGCCAACCGCGCAATGGTAGCAGAAGCGCTCGACCTTGAACCAAATAGTGTCCTGACGTTGAAGCAGATCCATAGCGCGAAAGTCGTCAAAGTGGACAAACCCTGGACGCGTGAACAATCGCCCGAGGCCGATGCGATGGTGACCGACCAGCGCGGCATCGGCCTTGGCGTGCTGACGGCGGATTGCGCGCCTGTGCTCTTTGCGGCCAAGAAAGGCCGCGTGGTGGGCGCAGCGCATGCGGGCTGGAAGGGTGCGGTCAGCGGCGTGCTGGAGAAAACCGTGGAAGCCATGGGTGATTTTGGCGTTGCGCCAGAAAACATTGTCGCTGCCATCGGCCCCTGTATCGGGCCGCAATCCTACGAAGTAAGCGAGGGGTTTGAAAAACCCTTTCTTGCGCAAAATGCGGGCAATGAAAAATTCTTCCGCAAAGGCAAGCCGGGGCATCTGGTCTTCGACCTGCCGGGCTATGTCACGCAGCAGTTGAAAAACGCGGGTGTCGCCGCGATTTATGACATGCGGCAGGATACGCTGGCCAACGAAGGTGTCTTCTTCAGCTACCGCCGCACGACGCAACGCAAGGAAGAAGATTACGGCCGCCAGATTTCGGTGATCGCCATCACATGAAGAAAATTATCCGCGATATCGCCGTTATCGCCCTTCTTTTTGCGCTTGTGCTGGGCGTGCCGTTGCTTTGGGAAGAATTTTCAGACCCGGAGCCGGTGGCGCAAGCCACAAAAATCGCGCCTGCGACGCCGGAAGTCACGGCAACCAGGACGCCGCCTATGCCCGAGCCTTATGACGCAGGCGGATCGGACATGCTGATCGAAAGCGCGCGCGGCTCCGTAGATAACGCCCCCGACGCGCGGGAGCCGGAATTCGTTTCGTCCGGGGAAATAGATTGCAGCCTTACCGGATCACGCAGCTATTCGTCCAGCACCAGCGACGTGCTTAACAGTTCGGGCGACAGTTTTATCATTGGCGGCGCCGAGGATAAGGGCGGCGCACCTGCCGCTTCCAGCATCGACGGTGGCGGCGGTACGGATACGCTCGATATGCGCGGCATGGGTACGCTCACGATCGATGGCGACAAGATGAAAAACATAGAAATTATCAAGGTTCGTAACGGCGTGCCCAATGTTTTGGTCGTGCTGCCCCGCGGCCTTGCGGCGGCTTCCGGGCGGCACATCGTGATTGACGGCGATACCAGCGACGAAGTCGTGCTGGCGTCCTGCCTTGAATGGCGCGACCCCGTGCCGGTGACGGTGGGCGACGTGAACTATATGCGCTACGATGCAACGGACTCCGGCGGCCTTCAGGCCTCGGTCAGCGTTTCGGAAGAAATGCGCGCGGAAAAGCGTTAGCCGTTATCCGGTTGGCGCAGCTGGATCTTTGCAGCCGGCGCAATCTTCTGGCCGATCACGGCGGCGGTGCTGCTGGCGGCCTTCATCGCGGTGACTTTATCGGCATAGTTCAGCGCCGTTTCGGCCAGTTCGCGCAGCGATTTTTTGTATTCGGTTGCTTCATTATCGCCGTAATAGCTGTTTCTGAAATGGTCGCGCGTAATGGTTTCGGTGCGCCTTGCGAGCGCCAGCGTGGCGTCGGCCAGTTTTTCGGCGGCGTTTTCGGGCAGGTAGGGCAGGCTGTCGGGCTCCAGCAGGCGGTTGAAGATCGCGTTGGTATAGCCCTTGGTGTTCGAGGCATGAGCGCGTCGCGTGTCGTTTACGATAGCTTCCTGCGAAGCGGGCGGCGCAAAGCTGTTCAGCAGCTCGATCCCCTTGTTGAAAAGCATCGCCGCGACCGCTTCTTTTTCATCGGTCGATTGCGCCTTGTAGCGGAGCAGCGCGGAATAGCGCGTCAGCAGCAGCAGTGGCGCGGCATCGGTCTTGATCGCCTTCTCGGCGGCCGTGTTGAATTCGGTCGTCAGCTCGGTGAAAGTGTCGCGCAGCATTCGGTGCTCCATGGGGTAGGTGCTTGTTTTACACAGACATTTTCCCTATGTCAAAGCCCCTTATATTAATTGACATAATGCATATCCGGAGCTACCATCCGGCTTAAGAGGTATCCCGATGGGCATGGAACTTGAAGACGATGCAGAAGAAAGAAAACTGGCGGGCCAGCGCGCCGCCCATTTCTACGACCTCATCCTGCACCGCCACAGCAAAGCCGTGGCCGAAACGATAAAAAACTTCCCCGATTGCGTGCACTGGAGATACCCAGATGACCTGACGCCGCTGATCTGCGCAGTGCGGCAGGGGCATAATGAAATCGCCGAGATGCTGTTGAAAGCCGGCGCGCCCGTTAAGGATTGCACCCAGACCGGCTGGACGGCCTTTATTTACGCCGGCCGCGATAACAATCCCGGCGCCTTTGACCTGCTGCTGAAACATGGCGCTAGCGTGCTGGAACGCGCAACCAATGGCGACACGGCGCTCACGCAGGCGCTCGAGGGCAAGCACAGTTTCGCGGCGCTGCGGCTGATCGAGCTGGGCGCCGATATTGAAGCCAAGAACCTATGGTCGTGCTTTACGCCTTTGATCGATGCCGCCTGGAGCGGTGATGCCGCTGTCTGCGCGGCGCTCATTCGCGCAGGTGCGAACCTTGACGCCGTGGAAGGGCAGGGCATGAATGCGCTGCAGCTCGCGCGCCTTTCGGCAAGGCCCGATTTCAATACCGACAACCAGAAATGGCTAGATACCCTTGCCGTGCTGGAACCCGCCTATGAAGCCAAGGCCGAACGCGAGCGTCTCGCGCTGCGCGAAAAGCTGGGCAATGAAATGGAGCAGGGCACGGCGCAGCCGGTGACTGTCGGCCATACGCTTAAACTGAAGCCCCGCGTGCCTAGTCTTTAGGCTTGAGCACGATGCGCTTGGCGGGCGTGATGTTTTTGCCGGTGGCCAGGATATCGTTATGTTCCTTGGCGATATCCCTGATCTTTTCTGCGTATTCCACACACAGCGCGGCATAGCGCGTCAGTTTCTGGCCGTCGATGCCGCCGCCTGATTTCTCGGCGCTGCGGATAAAGTCGAAGCCGACCTTCGCCAGCGTCTCGGCCGCGCGGTTGGGCAGGAAGGGCGCGCTGTCCGGCTTCGCCAGCCGTGTCAGCAGCGCCGCGGCAGCGTCATAATCGCTATCCGTCAGGTAGCCCCGGTAAGAGTCATCCGCGCGCGCCGAGAGGAATTTGATGCCGCAGTCGAACATCGCCGCCGTCAGTTCTTCCTTTTGCTGGGCGTCAGTGGCCTTGAAATTCAGCAGCAGGGAATATTTTGCCAGCAAGAGGCCGCTGCTCGCGTCTTTCTTCAGGAAAGCGCTGGCGGTTTCGTTGAAATCGTCCGTGATGCTGGGCTGTTGCGGCTGCATTTCATCTTTTCTTTCAGAGTGGCGGGCCGCCGTCGTTCTGGGGGCTTTTCAGCATAATGCGGCGCGCGGTGGTGATATCCTGCGTGGTGGTGACATCGGCCTTCTTGCCGCCGACGGCGGTTTCCTTGAAGGTGTCGGCATATTTCAGCGCCTGTTCGGCCAGCGTGACCAGCGCGTCGCGGTAACCCTCGAATTCATAGCTGTGCGACGAACCTTGCTCCAGCGTCTCGGCTTTCTTGACAAGGCGCAGCGCCACGTCGCCCAGCGCGAGGGGGGCCTTTTCGGGAACGGCGCGCGCGCTGTCGGCCTCGGCCAGCTTGTCGAAAATGGCGGTGGTGTTCTCGAGTGTCTTGCGGCACTGCTGGCGGCCCGAGGACATGTTGGGCGCGCCGCGGCTGGCGGCGGCGACGCTTTCCATCAGTTTCAGCCCGCAATCGAACAGCTGCGCGGCCAGCACCTCGCGCTCGTCGTTGTTCTGCGCCTTGTACTTGGCGAGCGCGGAATATTTGGCGAGCAGCATGGCAACGGGGCGGTCTTCCGGGTCTTTCAGGAAGGCTTTGGCCGAAGCGTTGAAATCGGCGGAGAGCTCGGGAAAATTGTTGTCGGGCTGCATGTCGGTTTCCTTCACGGTTGAGGGCCGCCTTCGTTGGCGGCCTTCAGGGTGATGCGTTTTGCGGGGGAGATGTTTTTGGATGTTTTCACGTCCACCTCGCGCGCGGTAATCTCCGCCTGAAATGCCTCGGCGGTCGAGAGCGCGAAACCGGCGAAGCGAGTCAGCTTGTGGTAATAATCCGAACGGTTTTTATAAGGGATGCTGTCGTTGTCTTCCATTCTCTTGGCCTGATCGAGCAGGTCGATCGACAGGTCCGCCAGCGATTGAGCGGTTTTGTCGCCGATGCGCTTCAGGGTTTCGGGCGCCTTCAGCGCAGCCGACAGCCGTTGCAGGTTGGCTTCGGATTCAGGCGAGATCCAGGTCAGGTCGGGCTTGGTGTATTTTTTCAGGTAGTCCTCGAAACATGTGCAGAGGGTTTTCACCACATCTGCTTTTTGCTCCTCGGTCGTGGCCTTGAATTTCAGCAGGGCGGTATAGCGCGTCACCAGCCATGCGGCATCCGGCTCCATCCGCAGGAAGTCGCGCGCGGATTGGTTGAAAGCAGCGGAAAGCTCTTCGTAACTGCCGGCCATGGTGTCTCCAAAAATGCGAATGGATAAACCTAGCGGGCGATGGCCCTTATGTCAAAATCAATATGGATATGTGTTTATGGTAAAATTATTGCGCTGCAGCAGGCTTTTTGAGCGTAATCTGCTTGGGCACGGCGATGTGCTGCGGCGTGGGGTTCTCAAGATTGCGCTTGCTGATCGTCGCCGCGAACTTGTCCGCATAGGACAAAAGGAGACCAGAAAAAACGTCGTAAGTGTGACGCTCCGTATGCATCAGTTTGCTTCCGTTTCTGAGGTCGAGCACGTCAAGCGCAATATCAGCCAGCGCACGCGGCGCTTTTTCGGGCATGACGCATGCCGCCTCGGGGGCCGCAAGCGCGTCAAGCACCGTAGAGTATTGCTCCATGAAGGAGTCGGTCAGGCCGTCGGTTGCGGTGTCAGGAGTGAGGCACCCCAGCCGCTTCAACGTTGTTTCCAGCAGTTTGGTGACAAGCCAGTGCTTGTTGTCTTCTGTCTCGGTGCAATGGCGCAGAAGAATGTTGAAGCGCAAGGTTAGCGTGGCAGCAGACGTGGCGCCTGTCATCCATCCTTCGGCCGCCGTGTTGAATTCAGAAGAAAGCTGTTCGAATGATTTTTCAGCCATTGGCGGGCGCTTTCAGCTCTATCCGCTTGGCAGGCGAGATATCCTGCGATGTCTGGACTTGCGGGTTGGTTTCCATTTTCAGGGCTTCGAAGCGTTCGGCGTATTCCATCGCTTTGCGCGCGAAATCGGCAAAGGTCTTCTTGTTGTCATCGCTGCGATCAGAATCCTCGGTATCGTCGAGCACCATCAGCGCAAGGTTCGTCAGGTCGCGCGCGGCATAGGCGGGGGCGTAGGTGCGGTTTTCCGCGCTCAGGATGTGCTCGAAGGGCTCTGTTACAATAGTGGCATAGATGTCGTTCAGGCTGCTTTTGGCCTCGAGATCCACGACTGTCTTCATGGCTTCCATCGTCGCATAGAACAGTTTGTGCGTCAGTTCGCGCTTCTGCTCGTCGGTTTCAGCCCTGTGCTTCATCAGCAAGTCGTAGCGGGTCATGATCAGTTCGGCCGGGCTTTCTTCCTGCGCCCAGTTGCTTGCGGCTTTATTGAAATCCCGTTGCAGTTCCGCAAAGGATTTGTCAGGAAGGTCAATATTGGCTGTGCGCTTAGCCATTTGCATTCGCTCCCGCGCGCAACTCTATCCGTTTAACCGGTGCGATATCTTTCGATGTTTTTGGGTCGAAATTCAGGCCTTCGCGGAATTCCTTGCACTTGTTCGCGAAATCGAGGGTGCGTTGCGTTAACTCAAGCAGGGCTTCCCGGTTTTGTTTCCTGAGTGCGGTCGAACTCGCGCTATCATCATCTGGGCCTGCTTTGGCCAGAAGCCCGGGCCCGTTCTGCGCCAGTGCGATACAGGCGTCGGCGATTTTCTGCACGTCGCCCGGAGGGATGAAGGGCAAGGCTTGCTGCGCTTGCAGCGCATCCATCAGTGGATTCAGCAGCTCAGGGGCGTCGCGGAATTCACCGTTGCATTTGACGCTCGAACATCCTGTCAGCCAGCTTACGAGAAGGCCGGCCAGCAGGCCGGTCAGATGGCGCTTGTCGTCGTCGGTTTCGGCCTTGTGGCCGAGTAACGCCGTAAACTGCAGGCTGACGAAAGGAAGCGTGGTGACGGATGTTTTTGCCCCGTCGACGGCGGCCGCGAAATCGCGGGCAAGATCGGGGAAGGATTTTACTTCTGTGCTCATGCGTCCGGCGCTCCGGTATTTTGTTTCAATTGGATGGGGCGCGACGTTGTAACCGGCTGCGAGGTGGTGACGTTGCCCGTGGTTTCCTTCAGCGCCTCGCGCAGCATGTCGGCGCATTGCAGCGTGAAGGCGGCCAGCGCCGTAGCGCCCTTGCGGTAGCTCGTCACGGCCTCGCTATCGACACTTTTGTCCCATTTTGCGAAGTTTTTGGGATCGAGCGCTTCCAGGTGGCGTAGCAGTTGCAGTGAAATCGACGACAGCTCCTGGGGCGCCACGGCGGGAATGTTTACGGCCTGGCCTTCCTGCAGGATTGTATCGAAAATCTGTTTGGTTATGTCGTGGAGGCTGCTGTGGATGCTGAAGTTGTTGCTTGGCTCCCGGTTGGAAACTGCCTTGAGCTGGTCGACACCGCAACGGTAAAGCGTTTCGGTGGTTTCCTTTTTGGCCGAAGCGTCATCCAGCTTGTAGCGTTGCAGGGTTGAATATTTCAGCACCAGGGCTTCAAGGTGGATAGCTTCGCCTTTCATATACTTGGCGGCGGTTGTGTTGAATTCTTCGGCAAGGCTTTGCTGCTCGCTCATGGCTGCGTTCCTTCCGCCGGTTTCAGCGTGATGCGCTTGACGGGTGCGATATCTTTGGAGGTTTCGACGCTGGCTTCCGGGCGCGGCTTACTGATGGCATCTGCGTAAACGAGCGCCAGTTGAGAGAGCGCCGCTACATGTGTCTGGTACGGTTCAAAATGTTCCCATTTGGTGAAACTGTCGTAGGTCACCTTTGCGGCTGTTTCCGAAGCTTTGAAGACGATCGACGCGAGCTTTTGCGCGGCATCGTGTGGCAGGAAATCAATACACTCCGGCGTGCACATGGCATCCAGCAGCGGGACAAAGGTTTCTTTAACTTTCAAGTCTGCAGTGGCGCGTATGCCGCCCGGGCTGGCGAAGTAGTCGAGTTTGTTGTGCACCGCATCGAATATTGTTTTTGTCAGGCTGCGCTTTTCGTCCGCGTCCGATGTGCCGTGACGCATGGCGGTCAGATAGTGGGTGACAAAAAGGGGCAGGGGAAGTTTTTCCTCGACGGCGGCTTGCGCGGCGGCGTTAAATGTTTCCAGCAGGTTAGGGTGGCTTTCGGACATGGTGTAGTGTTCCTGATCAATCCTGAAATTTTGCACCTCAATATAGCGAGGGTGAATTATTATGTCAAACCATTAAAGTTATTTTTACAAATTAACATTAATAATCAGATGCATAGATGATTTACTTCATCCTCTGTATTTTTGAACAGTTTCGGGTAACATGGGCGCGGTTATTCCGGTTCAAGGCACATGGGCGAGAAAAGAATGAAACTGATTTCCTGCACGAGCAACCAGCCGCTGGCTGATGCCATTTCAGCCTATCTTGGCATCCCGCTGACCGAAGCCAACGTCAAGCGCTTCGCCGATCAGGAGATATACCTGGAAGTACTCGACAACGTGCGCGGAGAAGACGTCTTCGTCATCCAGTCCACCTGTTATCCGGCCAACGACCATTTG
>JBGGMV010000084.1:0-25191 GCA_041287865.1 Alphaproteobacteria bacterium
AAAGCGCTTCAGGCCCTTTAATTTCACGGATGCGTATTAGCGGCGTCCCAACAGAAAGCTGGCAAGAAGGCCGGCGGCGAATGCGATAGCGACGCTCTGGCCCGGGTTTTTCTTGATGCGTTTTTCCAGGTCGGCGTAGGAATCCATGCTGGCTTCCTGGATGGTGGAGGCACGATCCTGAACGAATTCTGTAGCGGCGCAGGCCTTTTCGGTCAGGGCATCTACGCCCAGCGCGACGGCTTTCGCTACTTTATTTTCGACTTCTTTTGTTTCATTGCGGTAAGCCATGGGTTATCTCCTTGTGAGGTTACTCAACACTAACCCGCCACCGGCAAAGGGGTTCCTCAGGGAACGATTTACGGGGCTAACCTGTTGGAATGTTTTGAACCGTTCCCACGAGGAAACTCCGTTGAAGAAAAACCCGGAAAGCATTGCCGATCCAGATACTTTCGCGCTTGAAGGCGAATGGACGATTTATAATATTGAATCGCTCGAAAAAGCCATCGCCGCATGGAAAAAGCGGCATAAGGACGTGAAGGTAGACCCCTCCCCGCTCGAAAAGCTGGATACTTCCGGCGCATGGCTGATCAAGAAACATTTCTTTGATGCCACTTTCACCGCGAAATTCACAGACCACCAGCAAAAGTTGCTCGACTCCATTCCCGAGAAACTGCCGCACCGCGCCACAGATGAAAAGAAGCCGGATTTTATTAGCAGGATAGGCGAAAAAACCGTTTTGTCGCTCCGTTTCGGCTATGACCTGATCGCCTTTATGGGCATCGTGTTCACGCGTCTTGGCAGGAATATTTTCCAGCCGTCGCATTTCCGCCTGCCGTCCATCGTGCGCCATATCGAGGAAACGGGTTTCAAGGCCGTGCCGATTATCTGCCTGCTGGCCTTCGGCATCAGCATGGTGATTTTCTATCAGGGCGCGACGCAGCTGAAGAAATTCGGCGCGGATATCTACACCATCGACCTGACCGTCATCTCGCTGCTGCGGGAAATGGCGGTGCTGACAACAGCGATCATGGTGGCGGGGCGATCCGGCAGCGCCTTCGCGGCCGAAATCGGCGTTATGAAGTTGCGCGGAGAAGTCGACGCGCTCCGCACCATGGGCATCGATCCGGTCGAGGCGCTTGTCGTGCCACGGTTGATCGCGCTGCTGATCACTTTGCCGCTGCTCAGCTTCCTTGCCGTCGTCATCGGCCTTGCGGGCGGAGGTTTCATGTCGGTCACCATGCTCGATTTTTCACTGACGCAGTATATCGAGCGCGTGCAAGACGTCGCCACGCCCACGATGTTTTTCATCGGCATGATCAAGGCGCCGGTGATGGCTTTTCTGGTTGCCGGCGTCTGCACCTATCAGGGCATGCATGTGTCCGGCTCGGCCGAAAACGTAGGCAAACTCACGACGCTGGCGGTGGTGCAATCGATCTTCCTTGTCATCATGGCTGATGCGCTTTTCTCGATCGTCTTCTCCAAGGCGGGGTTGTAATCATGCGGGCAATGGTCGAGGCACAGGAAATCGTCAACCGCTTCGGCGCGCAAACCGTGCACGACGGCGTGAACCTTGCGCTGCAGGAAAAGGAAATACTGGCGCTTGTCGGCGGCTCGGGCTCGGGCAAGTCGGTGCTGCTACGCACGATGCTCGGCCTGCACCGCCCCACAAAAGGCAAGGTGCTGGTGGAGGGCAAGGATATTTACAAAATGAAAGAAGCGGAGCTGAAAGAGGTGCAGAAACACTGGGGCGTTCTGTTTCAGGATGGCGCGCTTTTTTCGGGCCTGAGCGTGCTCGACAACGTCTGCCTGCCCCTGCGCGAGCATACTTCGCTGCCACCGGACGAGATTGAAAGCCTCGGGCTTCTCAAAATCGCGCTGGTGGGGCTCCCTGAAAACGCCGCAGGCAAGAAACCGTCGGAGCTGTCAGGCGGCATGACGCGCCGCGCCGCGCTGGCGCGGGCATTGATCCTCGACCCGCCGATATTGTTTCTGGACGAGCCGACAGATGGGCTGGACCCTGTTGCCGCTTCCGATTTCGACGAGTTGATACTGAAGCTTCGCGACATGCTGCAGCTCAGCATCCTGATCGTGACGCACGACCTGAATACGCTGGTTGCGGTTGCGGACAGGGTCGCCATGCTGGTCGACAAGAAAATAAAGACGGGCTCGCTGCAGGATATGCTGGATGCAAAAGATCCGAAAGTACATGAATTCTTCGGTGGCCCGCGCATGAAGGCCGCCACCAAAACCGGAACAAGGTGAGACAATGGAAAAGAACGCAAATTATTTCACGATCGGGCTTTTTGTGACGGTGATGTTCCTCGCCCTCGTCGGTTTCTCGATCTGGCTGATGGGAGACCACGGACAGGAAGAAGGCAATTTTTTCACCGTCTACTTCACCGACCCCGTCGCAGGTGTGGCAGAAGGAACTGACGTCACCTATCGCGGAATGCCCGCCGGCAAGGTTAAAGAAATCAGGCTAGACCCCGATAAATCGGATCTTATCAAAATCGACATCGAGGTAAAAAAAGACATTCCCGTGCGCGCGCATACCAAGGCGACACTGGTCGTGCAGGGAATCACGGGCCTGCTGCACCTCGACCTTTCAACGGAACCGGGCGACAGGGGCGAGCCGGAAAAGATTGACGGCGAACAATATCCGGTCCTGCACGGCGAGCCTTCACAGATATCCAAGATCCTCGATGGCATTTCACGGATGACCAGCGCTGGCGCTTCGGCCGCAGCATCGGTGAACAAGCTGGCGAACCAGATCAGCAAAAACCCCTCGCAACTCATTTTCGGCCTCAAGGACAAGAACAAAAACAAGAAAAACCAGCCCGAGCGCAAACCCGGCCAGCAACAGCAATAGGAGACCCTATATGGCCCATCCCACGGCGAGAAGGCAGCGGCATATCCAGAAGAAGGTCGCGCAGGACGACAGCAGACAGAAGGAAGAAAAAGAAAAACCCATGCAGGCAGGCGCGCGCAAATATCCAGCGCCGCCCTTCCCCGCCAAACATCAGGCCAAACCCGGAAAAGAATCCACGCTTGACCCGCAACCCATGTACGATGCGCCTTTTTATATCGGCTCCGGCAAGCTGAAAGGCAAGGCTGCGTTGATTACGGGCGGCGATTCAGGCATCGGCCGCGCCGTCGCCATTCTTTTCGCGCGCGAAGGCGCCGATGTCGCCATCTGCCACCTTGACGAGGCACAGGATGCAGCGGATACGAAAAAACTTGTCGAGAACGAAGGCAGGCGTTGCATCGTCATCAAAGGCGATGTTCGCAAGCAAACCTTTTGCCGCAAGGCCGTCAAAAAAACCGTCGCCGATTTCGGCCGGCTCGACGTTCTGGTCAATAACGCGGCGTTCCAGGCACATTCGCGCAAGCTGGAAGACCTGACGACGAAGCATTTCGATGAAACGCTAAAAACAAACCTCTACGGCTATTTTTACATGGCGCAGGCAGCCATTCCGCATATGAAGCCGGGATCATCCATCATCAATACCGGTTCCGTCACCGGTATCAGGGGCAGTAAAAACCTGCTGGATTATTCGATGACCAAGGGCGGCATCCACGCCTTCACGCGGGCGCTTTCGACCAACCTCGTCCAGAGCGGCATCCGCGTCAATGCGGTCGCGCCCGGCCCTGTCTGGACGCCGCTGAACCCGTCAGACAAGGAAGCGGAAGACGTCGCGCACTTCGGTGAGAAAACGCCGATGAAGCGCCCCGCCCAGCCGGAAGAAATTGCGCCGGCCTATGTCTTCCTCGCCTCGCCGCAGTGTTCAAGCTACATCACAGGCGAAATCCTGCCGATTATCGGCGGTTACAACAGCGGATAGTTTGGAGTTTTCAGCCGGCTTTTAATTGCGGCGGCGTCGGGGCGTTCTTTACCTCGGCCTTTGGCGCGGGAGCCTTGGCGTCGTCGTTCGCAGCCTTGCGGTTGAAAACGCCGCTGATGGCCTTTTTCAGGCTGAAGGTATGCTTGGGCGCGTGTTTCTGCTGGGGCTTCGCGGGCGC
This sequence comes from Alphaproteobacteria bacterium, assembly GCA_041287865.1. Lineage (GTDB taxonomy): Bacteria > Pseudomonadota > Alphaproteobacteria > Micavibrionales > UBA2020 > JAPWJZ01. The sequence goes on from JBGGMV010000084.1 coordinate 4,021, forward strand.
GGGAGCGTCTTTTTTATCTTTCTTGGCTTCTTCGCGCAGGATCTTGATCGACTCAGTGCCGATCTCGACGGCGGTTTTCAGGAACAGGCCCGAAATCACCACGCCGACCACGATATCGGGAATGGGCGACAGGAACAGGCGGCTGGCGCCCGCCGCCGCCAGAACGCCGACGTTCGAGATCATGTCGTTCTTCATGCAGGCGATGGTGGACTTCATGTTGATGTTGTCGTTGCGGTACGGATACAGCAGCGCGTAGGAAGCGGTATTGGCCGCCAGCGCCATCGCGCCCACGATGCCCATGGCCGCCATCACCGGCAGCACAGGGTTGAAAATCGCAAAGCCGGCGGCGACAAGAACGCCAGCGCCCATCGCGCCCATGACGACTGCTTTTGCCAGTGCGACGCCTGCCTGCCATTTTTTCGATTTGTTCTGCACGACGATGCTGCTGCCTGAGCTAAGCGCGTCGCCCGCCATGTCGAGCGTATCGGCGATCATGGCCTTGGAATGCGCCATGTAACCCGTCACGCCTTCGATCACGGCCATGGTGGCGTTGATGGCGAAAACGGCCTTTAAAACGCGGGCATGTTTTTTGCCGAGCGGCGTATCGCTCTCCTGAACGTGATGATGGTCGTGGGAATGTCCGTGACTATGCGAATGGCCCATAAATCTTCCACAAAATAAAATACACGCGGCGAATTGGTCTAACGTATTGATTTATCTATAGTTTATTTCAGGTCACGGGTGGATTGTGTAGGATAATCTGTAAATTTTCAAGGCTTATTTTCGACCATAATCCGGCAGGATCCCCGGTCATTTTCTAACCGCCCCGCCAATCCCGCCGGAAATAAGGCTCGTCACAGCCAGCAGGGCTGCGGCGGCGTGGTGATGACCCGCCGGCGCGGCCAGATAGCGGGGATGCCATGTGGGCGCGAATTTGCTCTTGTACTGGTGCAGCCCCTCGAAATTGTAGAACTCGCCGCCGGAGCGGTAAATCGTGCCGCCGATTTTATTCCACAGGGGCGCCAGCGGGCGGCTTTCCAGTCCCGACAGCGGCGCCATCCCGAGGTTGAACCAGTGATAGCCCTGCTCTTTCCCCCAGAACATCAGGCAGACGGTCAGGTGCGCCATGACGCCATCCGGCGCATCGGGGCTATAGCGCATCAGGTCAATGCCCAGCTCGCCCTTGCCGGTGGTCTGCCAGAGATTGGCGAAGGCCAGAATGCGGCCATCCTTTTTCAGGACGGCGATATCACAACTGCGCAAATAAGCATCGTCGAAAAAGCCGACCGAGAAACCTTTCTCCCGCGCCTTTTTTCCTTCCATCCAGCGGTTGGAAATGTCGCGCAGTTCGGCAATGATGCCGGGCGTATCGGCGCTGGCGATCACCTCGAAGGCCATGCCGCTTTCGCGCTCGTGCTTGCTGTATGACTGGCGCAGCTTTTGGCGTTTTTTGCCCTCGAGCCCGAAGTCCTGCAGAGGCACGCGCGCCTCTTCGCCCAGCTTGGCGAGGACGAGGCCAAGATCGATGTAGAGCGGCAAATGCGCCGTGCTGACCTGATAAAAGGCCACCTGCGCGCCGTGCCTGTCGGCAAGCTCGCGGAACTTCCATGCCAGCGCCTCGAATTCCGTGGCATCGCCAGCAGGGTCGCCCATTGCGATCCAGAGCTTGCGGGTGATGCCGTACATGATGAAGCTTTTGCCGCTGTCGCTCCAAACCAGATACTTGTCTCCCGTCAGCACCAGATGCGGCTGGGTTACGGATGACTGGCTGGCGACCATGCGCGCCTTTTCGATTGCGGCGGCATCGGGAAGGTCCAGCTTGACGCTGCGGTGCGTCATCAAACGGTAGAGGATAACCGCGCAGGACACCACGGATACCGCGACCAGCGAGCGCAGGAAGCGCGGCGCATCGCCGTCGAGCGAGAATTTCCACCACAGCTCATCGGAATATTCGATGTGCCTGTACGAAAAAACGCCGAGCCATGTCGAAAGCCCCACCACCAGCAGGAAGAGGAAAATCCACTGCGGCGGATAATCAAGCGCCAGCAGCGCGGATTTCCTGTAGAAATGTTTCCGGCCGGTGATAAAAATGGCCAGCATTACGCCCAGGATGATCGCCTGCTCGCAATCCCACCCCTTCGCCAGCGACGCTCCCATCCCGATCGCCAGCAGGACGATCGTCGTGTAGTAGGCTGAATCCATCCGCTGCTGCACGGCGCGCGACAGGAACAACAACCCTACCCCGATGATGCTGCCCATCAGGTGCGAGGCCTCGATCAGGGAGAGCGGCAGGATATGATGCAGCCAGAGCAGGCGGTCGGCACGGTCCGGCGTCGCGCCCGAAAAGAGCAGCAGGGCACCGCAGGCAAAAAGCAGGGCCGCGAAGACATGCGGTATCACCGCGCTCATGTCATCCAGAGCGTTGCCCGCGTTCACGTTCTTGAAAAGCGGGGACTGTTTCAGTTCGGAGAGTGCAAGTCCCGCGCCGGCCAGCGCAAGCGGCATGAAATGATAAACAACCCGGTAGGCGACCAGTGCCCCCAGCACATGCGATGCGGGATACTGGTGGGAGGCCATGAAAAGAAAGCTGACGTCAAAAACGCCGATGCCGCCTGGCAAGCGGCTGATGTATCCGGCCAGCCGCGCCGTGGCGTAAAGAACGACGAAGACGCCATAGGGCATGCTTGCCGCGTAGCACAGCGGCAGATACAGCACCAGTGACGCCAGCGAGAGGTCGAGCAGCCCAAGCAAGCTTTGCCGCAACGCGATCAGCGGCGTCGGCGCAGGAACGCTGAACCCCTTGACGGTCAGTTCTTTCCTGTAAAACAGCACCCAGACCCACCATGCCGCCAGAACCGCCGCGCCGGCCGCCACAGCCATTTGCATGAAACCCTGCGGCATGCCTTGCAGAAAACTTTCCACGCCGCCTGAGAAACCCGCATAGCCGCCCGCCATTAAGGTCAGCGAACCGATGATATAGGCCGCCGCGCAGAACAGCGTGACCTTGGCGATCGACGCCTCCGGCATGCCCCACTTGGCGTAAAACTTGTACCGCAGGGAAGTGCCGTCAGTGACCGCCTGCCCCACGTTGTTGCCGATCGCGTTGCCCATGAACGAGGCCAGCATGACCTTGCGGTTCTGCAGTTTCTCGCCCGCGTATTCAAGCGCGAGCAGGTCGTAAAAGCCGAGGACAAGGTAATTGAGAATTGTCAGGCCGATCATGACGCCCAGAACGTCATCCGGAATTCCCGCAATGGCGGCGCGTATTTCTTTCCAGTTAAACGCGCTCATGTGCAGATGGACGAAGGCAACCGCTATAGCGCAGAGGATTAGCCCGATAAGGGGCGTGAGGCGGTTGAGTGTGGGTTGAAAAATATTATTCACTTTACCCAATCATCAAAAGGGTCAGCGTAAATTGAAAAATGGTGCCCCTGGTCGGACTCGAACCAACACACCTTACGGTACTCGATTTTGAGTCGAGCGCGTCTACCATTTCACCACAGGGGCGCCTTTTGCAGGCGTGGCCATATTACCTGCCGGCCCCTGCCTGTTCAACCGAAATTTTAGGTTATGGATAATATATTGGCGGGCTTGGGCAGGGGCCGCAATTCGTGTTAGTCATTGAAAGGCATGAAAAAGCTTATCCGCAAAGTCTATGACCTCACCCTGCGCATCTCGGCGCACAAGCACGCCTCATGGGGTCTCGCGGGGGTTTCGTTTGTTGAAAGCTCGATCTTCCCCATTCCGCCCGATGTCGTATTGATCCCGATGTGCATCGCCAACCGGCAGAAGGCGTTTTATTACGCGACCATCTGCACGGTGGCCTCGGTGCTGGGCGGGCTGCTCGGCTATGCGATCGGTTATGCGCTTTACGAGAGCGTCGGCCAGAAAATTCTCGAGATTTACGGGATGAGCGATAAGTTCGGCGACCTGAAGGCGCGATACGACGAATACGGCGGCTGGATCATCTTCGCCAAGGGGCTGACCCCCTTCCCTTACAAGGTGCTCACGATCCTGTCGGGCGTGATGCAGATGAACCTTGGCGTCTTTATCGTCTCGTCCATCGCCTGCCGGTCGATACGGTTTTACCTTGTGGCGGGACTACTGTGGAAATTCGGCGAGCCGGTGAAGGTTTTTATCGAAAAGTACCTGACCTGGCTGGCGCTGGCTTTCCTTGTGATCTTGATCGGCGGCTTCGCCCTGTTAAAATATATATAAGATGAAAAAGCTCTGCGATTTTTTCTGCGACCACCGGAACCTCTCGCTCTTCGTTGCTGGCATCAGTGTGCTGGTGCTGGGCACGGCGCTGATCATGCATCACGGCTTTGACATCCTGCCCTGCCACCTCTGCTATTTGCAGCGCAAGCCCTACTGGGCGACGATTGCGCTGGGCGTGCTGGGTTTCCTTGGCGCGAAACATGCGCCGCGCGCGACATTCGCGCTGCTGCTGCTGGCGGGCGCCACATTCCTTTATGGCGCGGGCATGGCGTTTTTTCATACCGGCGTCGAGCACGGCTGGTGGGAAACGCTGAAAGGCTGCGGCGGCGAGGGCGCGACGCTGCCAGCCGATGCGACGATCGAAGAACTGAAAGAATATCTGAAGAACCGCCCGATCGTCGATTGCCGCGTGCCGGGCTTCAAGTTTCTGGGTTTATCGCTGACGGAATACAACCTGATCGCCAGCACATTCCTTTCATTGTTTACTTTTTTTCACGCCATCAAGGGGCGCAAGGGCAAATAAATGGTTCTTCCTCATATCACACCTATTTACGCAGGGCTGCTCGGCATCATGCTGGTCGCGCTGTCGTGGCGCATCATGCGGATGCGCGCAAGGCTTGAAGTCATGGTCGGCGACGGCGGCGAACGCGACCTGAACGTCGCGGTGCGCATGCAGGGCAACTTCATCGAATATGTACCGATGGCGCTGATGCTGCTTTATTTCAACGAGGCGCTGGGCTGGAACCCCTGGGTCATCCACGGCCTCGCCATTCTGCTGATCGCCGCGCGCGTGGCGCACGTACACGGCATGAGCCGCGAAAACGCGATGGGCGTCGGGCGCAGGCTGGGCGCGCGGATGACGTTTGTGATTATCATCGCGGCCTCAATCATGTGCATGGTCTCCGGCCTTGTGGTGGTGCGCTGATGGCGGGGTTATCTAAATTCGCGGGCGGTGGCGGACAGAACCTTATGCCCGAAAAACTGACCGAGATGCTGGTGCAGGCCATCCTGAAAAACGACGCGCGGCAGATTGCCAGCGTCATCACGCAGGGCGCGAACCTTGCGCTCAGCGATTCAAAGGGCAACACGCCGCTGATCATCGCAGCGACCGACCCGCGCGAGCATGGCGCGCTCCACGCCCTGCTGGCCGCGCAGGCCAAGCCGAACCAGGCCGGCACCAACGGCAAGCTGCCGCTGCATTCAGTTTTGCGCATGAAAGAAGAAAAAATCATGGGGACGGCGATTGAACTGCTCTTCGCCGCCGGCGCCGACCCGAACCTGTTCGAGATGCGCCCCGGCGAGCCGCCGATGACCGCCCTGCAGGTCGCCGTCGCGTCCGAGCGCAGCGACAAAATATTCGAGAAGCTCCTTGCCGGCGGCGCGGATCCGCGCATCGGCGAGGATAAGGCAACCGACCGTCTCTCCCCGCTTCATATTCTCGCGCGGCACGGGCGCTACCCCCTGCTGGAAATCGCCTTCAGCAGCGGCGTTCCGATCGATCATGCCGATTATCTCGGTCGCACCTGCCTGATGTGGGCCGCGCGCGCCGGCGCAACCCGTACGATTGAAGTGCTGCTGGAGACCGGCGCAGACCCCTTGCTGAAGGACAAGAACGGCCACGATGTCCTGACACATGCCAAGGGCGCGCCGCCCGATGTCGATACGCGCCCGCTGGTGAAAGCCGTCGCCCGCGCCGCCAAGGACTATGGCCTGCGCAAGGAAGTAAAAGACCTGCGCACCGAGGTCGACGAACTAAAACATACGGTTGAAGACGTCCAAAAAGGCTGAAAAAGCCCCTTTGCCGCCCCTGCTTCATTTTTCATTAACTTTTTTGCCATAAGATACAATTAGTATTTTAAGGCCTAAAAGGAGCTATCCTATGGCACAGAAAGATGATTACGGCCGCCCGACCCTTACAGAGAGTATTGCTCCGGGTCCCCGTCATGGCGAAGCGCGCCACGAAGATAATATGTATGCCCACTTCGGCAACAAGCAGGAGCCGGTGGCAGTAAAACCGCCCACAATTCTTGAAAAGGCGCTGATCGATATCGCGAAGATGGAGCCGAAGATGGCCGGTGAAACCGCAATCGCGATGACCACGCTTATGGGCCGCACGATGGATCAGCATCATGCCAGCGGCGCAGAACTCGAGCAAAAACAGATGGGCGTCGTCAATACCTTCCTGTTTGACACACCTGCAAGCCCTGCGGGCAAGAATATCCTTATGCAGATGACTGTCGAACAGGTCACCGGCGAACCATATAAAGCTCCTGGATCAACTGGCCCTACCGCAACCCTCAACTCCCCGAAAGCAAAATGACAGTTATTATTGCCTCGACCCTCGCCGTCATTACACTCATCGCCGCAGCCAAAAGCCGCCAGGAGCCGAAAACGGCCCCTGCCCGAGTCAAAAGCCGCAAACGCCGCTAATCAGGCTGCTGCCTTTAAAACATAGGGTTTGCTGAGCTCCAGCACCTTGCGCACTTTGGCAAGGTCGAATTTATCGTCCGTGCGCACGCCGGTTTCCATGTCGATCCATGTTTCGTGCCCTGCGGCGACCTTTGCGATCATTTCAAGGTTCTCGACGACGTTGTCGGGCTTCAGGCCCCCTGCATAGCCGCAGAAATGGCCGGGCAGCGGCGCATCCCAGCTGTCGGGGCTGATGCCGCGTCCTGCCGATTCATCGAACAGCACGGCATGGTTCGGGATATCGCGGAACAGCGGCAGCAGGCCCTTTTTCTCGCGGCCATACTGGATGATGAACTGCCACTGGGGATTGTCGCGCACGCGCCTGACCAGATTGGCGGGATCGTACTTCCCCTCCACCTCGCCGAATTTCAGGTTCAGCTGGATGCGCTTGAATCCGGCCATGGTATCGAGAATGTCTTTGTCACCGTTGATAAAGCCTAGCAGCGCGCCATCGCAGAGGTGCATGGCCGTATGCAGATCCTTCGCCTGCGCCGCAAACTTCTTTATCCACGAAAGCGCAGGGAAACGCGGCGTTCCCGCGCGCGCGGGCAGCAAGAGGATGGCCCATTCCGCGAAAGGAAACTCACGCGAGAGCGCTAATAGATTCTGCGCGTCGACTGCATCGTCTGCGCCGGTGATCGAACAATATTTTATGTGCATATGCGCTCCTATCCGCCTGAATGACCTAGATTAAACAATATAAGTTCAGGAGTTTAATCAATTTTTAACACACTTTTAATATATTATGGGATATAATTAATAATCAGTTACGCATGGGGTACTATGTGGATTTTCCCCGAGCCTAGCTGATTGTGGCGTGTCATTAGAATATATACAGGGTGTGCATATGGCAGGTAAGAACGGCAAAAAAGGCGTCGATGGTAATGCTGAAGAAGTAGAAGATAAGGCAATACCGACACCTGAGACCCCCAAAGCAGAGGTCACCGCAGCCGCGGAACCCCAGAAACCCAACGCCACTCCCGAAGGCGAAGATACCTATACCAGCCAGCAGTTGTTCGGCCAGAAAACCTACGACGAGCAGATGAAGGTCGAGAACAAGTTTGCCGGCCTGAACCGCACCGACGAAATTTCCCAGCTTGGCGGCGCCTCCAAGCTCGAAGTCGACCTCGCCCAGATGAAAGTTTTCTCCACCGAGCGCATCGGTGACGACCTTTACGCCGCCATCCTGCGCGGCGACACGGAAAAAGTCGAATCCATGGCCGGTCTGAACTCCGACCGCCGCCTGACGGAAGCGCAGATCCTCGTCCTGCTCAAAGCCAAGCATGAACAGGAAGAAGAAAAAGCCAAGAAACTGGCTGAAGACGCTTATTTTGCGCAGGAAATTGAAAAGCAGGAGGAAGCGAGCGAGGCAGCCGATGCTGAACGCGCCGAGTATCTGGCGGATCAGCTTGCGTATAATCAGAATGTAGGAGCTGGTGAGCCCGATTACTCGCTCGTAGGTTACAATAATGACGGTAGTTATAATGACCCCTACGGCGGTCGATATAACAATGACAACACATACACAGACCCGGACGGCAACACGACGTACAGCGATGGCCGTACTTTTGACTCGGAAGGCAACTGGGCTTCTGCCGATGGCACCAGCAGCTACGATTACGATACCAGTACCTACGAAATCGTGACGCCGGCGACCCCTGCAAGCATAGACGCAGAGGGCAATCCTGTTCCTGCACAACCGGAGCAGCGTACATCGATTAAGATCGATACAGGTGGCGGCGCTGACCTGGACGCAGCAGCAGCTGACGGTGCCGCTTTAAACATTAACACCGCGAGAAACAACGGAAACGCGCCTGCTCCTCTGGAGACACCTGAACAGGCAGCAGCACGCATAGAACAAGAAAGATTGGCTGCAGCTAACGGCCAGCAGGTTACAACAGGCAGCACCAACGGTGGCACAACTACCACCCCCCGCACCACCTCCACCACTACATCTACCGGTGTGTCCACAGAGGGCAAGACTCCGTTACAACGTGCGGCAATTGTTAACGGACAACGCGTGAATATCCCGACAGCTCCGGGCGACATGAGCGCCGGACAGCAAGCGAAGAACATCACTGCGTCTCAAGAGCTTGCAAGAGCGGCCAGGTCTATCAGCGATGACGAGGCGCAGAGATATATTCAGTGGACTAAAGATGCGAGAAGGACGTCGGGCAAGCTCACTGCGACGGGTCATGGCGAGGATGCGCGCACTGGCCTTGGTCTCGATGACTACGTCCAGATGCGCTTGAATGACAAAACCGACACCAAGCTTTCCCCTGAAGCTCGCGTGATTTACGAACAGCAGCTCGAGAAACTGCAGGCACTGCGCGTTGAAAACGCAGCGGATGTCAAGAAAACAAGCGGCCTGAACACTTCAGTACAAATTGTTGATAAGCCGCAGGCCCCGCAGGCACCGGCAGTTCTTAACAACGCAGCGGCCAATCTTGCAGCACAAACAATTATTCCTGAGCCCAACGCCAATGCACAGCCCACTGCCCCGGTCAGCAGCATCAATACAGGCAATTTGTCCATCACGGACAATTCCACGCCAGTAGCAGCCGCCCAGACAACAGGCTTGTACGATGAATATGGCGGCTATAGAGACGATACCGGCTATTACGACGAGTTCGGCGGATACTACGATGCCGATGGTGGTTATTACGACGGCATGGGCGGGTATTACGCCAAGGATGGCGGCTTCCACGACAAGGATGGCGGCTATACCTGGCCTGATGGCGCTTATGCAGACAAATACGGCAACTACGTCGACGCGAAGGGCGACCTCTACGCCGCTGACGGTACCGTCATGAAGGCTGCCGACCACAAGTTGGGCGATGGTGAAGATATGGGTTTCAAGAAACTGCTTCAGGAAGCCGCGCAAGGACAAAAAATCAGAGGTAGCGAAACCGGTGAAAGATTGCCTGCGGTTAACATGTTCGACCCCGCCTCGCCCCCGTCGCAGGAAAAACAGGATGCTTTCCTTGCTACGGTACCCAAGTGGTGGAACAAAACCGAGGAGCAGAGAAACGAATGGAAAGCGTCTAACGCATCTTCTTCAAAGTATGCCATGGCCGATGCATCATCTACATACTTCGACAGCGGGGCTTACATGTTCGACGCGCCTATCTACGACCCGCTCACCAAGACTTACACGGACGGCGGTCTCACGGGACCGGGTATCAGTCAGCCCACAATGGTAGCTTAACCGGCTCGCATTACAAAAAAACCGCCCCTTAACCGGGGCGGTTTTTTTCTTTTCGTATTCCGTAAATATTACATTTGCATATTCATCGACACACCGCAACAAACGGGCGTAAAACGCTCATTATGGGTATTTATTATGTTTTGACATTTGATGTCACAAGAACAATTATAGCCGCATCAGAATCAATAATAAAAAACGACGGTACCAGAGGGACGCAAACACCGGTTTTTGAAAACGGGTGGATTGAGTCTATCGGTATCTTTTTTAAAAAGAGGAAGGCTACACATGCTGGGACTTCGCAAAGCGATCGTGAAAGCGGTCAAGAAACAAATGCCGCCGATTTCGGCAACCGAAAAAGAGGCTCTCGCCTCCGGCACCGTCGGCTGGGATGGGGAGCTGATGAGCGGCAACCCGAACTGGAACAAGCTTTTCAAATACGCAAAGGCAGAGCTGACGGCCGAGGAACAGGCTTTCCTCGACGGCCCCTGTGAGCGGCTCTGCAAGATCGTCGACAACTGGGACATCCAGAAAAAGAACGATCTGCCGCCCGAAGCATGGAAGATCATCAAGGAAGAAGGCTTCATGGGCCTTGAAATCCCGAAAGAGTACGGGGGCAAAGGCTTCTCGAAAAAGGCGCACTCCGCCGTCGTGATGAAGCTCGCCTCGCGCTCGATCACCGCAGCCGTCACCGTCATGGTCCCGAACTCGCTGGGCCCTGCCGAGCTGCTGCACTCCTACGGCACGGACGCGCAAAAAGCGCATTACCTGCCCCGCCTTGCCAATGGCACGGACATCCCCTGCTTCGCATTGACCGGCCCCGAGGCCGGCTCTGACGCCGGCAGCATGCCCGACCGCGGCATCGTCTGCAAAAACGAAAAAGGCGAGCTGGGCATCAAGCTGAACTGGGACAAGCGCTACATCACGCTCGGCCCCATCGCCACGCTGATCGGCATGGCCTTCAAGCTGGAAGACCCCGACAACCTGCTGGGCAAGAACCAGAAGGAACTTGGCATCACCGTTGCGCTGATCCCCAGGGAAACCCCGGGCATCACGATCGGCGACCGCCACGCGCCAATGGACCTGCCCTTCCACAACGGCCCGAACCAGGGCAAAGACGTCTTCATCCCCATGGACGCCATCATCGGCGGTCCGGAGAATGCCGGTAAAGGCTGGGCGATGCTGATGGAAAGCCTGGCCGTCGGCCGTTCCCTGTCCCTGCCCGCCCTTTCCACGGCAGCGGCTCAGGTCTCGTCCTACGCGACCGGTTCCTACACCCGCGTGCGCAAGCAGTTCGGCACCTCGATCTCTAACTTCGAAGGTATCGAAGAGCCCCTCGCCCGCATGGCCGGCCTTACCTACCTGATGAACGCCGCACGCGAAGCGACGCTCCAGATGGTCGATAACGGCGAACGCCCTGCCATCCCCTCCGCCATCCTGAAGTACCACCTGACGGAAGGCATGAGGACCATCGTCAACGATGCGATGGACATCCATGGCGGCAAGGCTGTCTCCAACGGCCCGAACAACACGTTCTCGACCCTCTACAAAGGTGTTCCGATCGCGATCACCGTCGAGGGCGCGAACATCATGACCCGCAACCTCATCATCTTCGGCCAGGGCGCTGTGCGCGCACACCCCTACACGCTGAAAGAACTTGAGGCGCTGGACGATCCGAACCCCAACAAAGCTTTCAACAAGTTCACCAAAGTGCTGGCCGCCCACCTCGGCACCGGCGCGGTGAATGCGGCGAAGGCTGTGCTGCACGGCGCGACCAACAACCTCTTCAGCCGCGCGCCCAAGGGCGTCGATAAAGGCACGAAGAAGTATTACAAGGAGATCAACCGCCTCTCCGCAGCCTTCAACCTTGCGACCAACGCCTCGCTTCCGCTGGGCGGCAACCTCAAGAAGAAGGAACGCGTCTCCGCACGCATGGGCGACGTTTACTCGAACCTCTACCTCGCTTCGACCGCTCTCTGGTACTTCGAGAAGAACGGCAAGAAGAAGGAAGAGAAGCCCCTTCTTGACTGGGCTGTCCAGCACGCGCTGCAGAAGGCCGAAAAGGCTCTCGAAGACGCGCTGGAAAACCACCCGCTCAAGCCGGTGCGCGCTGTGAAGCACCTCGCCTTCCCGAAGAAACTGCTGATGACCGCGCTGACCATTGGCGCGACCGCAGCAGGCGTGTTCCTGGGCCCCGTTGCCGGCGTTGTCGGCGGCGCGATCGCCCTGGCCGCACTCTTCACCGTGAAGGACAAGCACAACCAGGCGCCGTCGGACTACCTCGACCGCAAGGTTGCGGATACCATCCGTAACCCCGGCGAAGTACGCGACAACCTGACCAAGGGCATCTTCAAGCCGACCGACCTCAACGAACCGCTCGGCAAGCTGGAAGCAGCCTTCAAGCTGGTCGGCGAAGTCGATCCGATCGAGAAGAAGATCTACCTGGCGCAGAAAGCCGGCACGCTCACCAAGGGCGCGCCCAAAGCCGAAACGCTGGAAACAGCGGTCAAGGCAGGCGTCCTGACGCAGGCGGAAGCAGAGAAAGTCCAGCAAATGGACAAGCTGCGCAGCGCTGTCATCGCCGTCGACGCTTTCCCGCAGGTGCAGCCCGCTGCATCAGCGCCGGAAGGCAACGGCAAAGTCGCCCCCGCAGCCCCGCCCAAAGCGGCCTGATAGGGTCTAAACAATAAAAAAAACGCCGCGGTTTCAAAGCCGCGGCGTTTTTTATTCCGTTATTTTATTAGTAGCATTCCGTCGCGCCCGGCGCAGGTTCCTGTGCGGGAGGCGGAGCCGCGGGAATGCCTTCCTGCTTCTCCATCATGCGCTGCGTGATTTCTTCCGCCATCGCCCCTGCGTTGGAAACGAAAGGAACAATAAGGCGCATCCGGCCCGTGCCGGAAATGATTACGCTGGAATAGCCGAGCAGTATCCCCATCGGGGAGCGCGCCAGTTCGACCGTTTCGATCTTGCTGAGCGGCAGGAAGAAGACTTCCTGTGCGATGATGCCGCCGCCGATGATCACGCGCTGGTTCGTCACGGCCAGCAACACATAGCGTCTCGAGAGATAGGCCAGCAACAGCAAGCCGAGCGCAATAACGGCGACATAGGTCGTCAGCATCATGCCGTAGAACAGGGCTATGAACGCGACAGCCAGCGTCACGATGCCCTTCCAGTAAACACCCGGGCTCATGGTGGCAATGCGCTCGACCACCTCGCCGGGCAGCAATATGTCATCAAGCGCGTGCCGGCGCTCGCTGACCTCCAGTTGCTCGTCATAGGTTACGGGTCTCATGTCTGCCTCCTGTACAATTATGTGGGGTACTCTTATGCATTCTCTCTGTCACTCTCTTCAAACCAACGTCTCCTCTGATGGTTGGTTTCCATTGTTATTACGATAAAAATTACAGAATGCTGCGGTGCGTCATAATTACGTTGTAAATCGCCCCCATATCTCTTAATATTAAAGAAGGGGAACTCCATGACTTTAAAAGCAAATAAGAGGGGAATTCATGTCAACCGCAGCCGCCCAGCCCAAAGCCAAAAAGACGGTCACGCTCACCGACAATGAAACAGGCAAGTCGTTCGAATTGCCGGTGCTCGACGGTTCGGTCGGCCCGCGCGTCATCGACATCCGCAAGCTTTACGCCGAAACGGGCATGTTCACCTACGACCCCGGCTTCACCTCCACCGCCGCCTGCGACAGCGGCCTGACATACATCGACGGCGACAAGGGCGTGCTGCTGCACCGCGGCTATTCGATCAAGGAACTGGCGCTGAAAAGCGACTTCCTCGAAGTCTGCCACCTGCTGCTCTATGGGGAGCTGCCGAGCGTGCAGGAGAAAAAAGATTTCCTGAACCACATCACGCACCACACCATGGTGCATGAACAGATGCAGTTCTTCTTCCGCGGCTTCCGCCGCGACAGCCATCCGATGGCCGTCATGGTGGGCGTGGTGGGCGCACTGTCGGCCTTCTATCACGACAGCCTCGACATCGATAACCCCAAGCAGCGCGAGATCGCCGCGCACCGCCTGATCGCCAAGGTGCCGACCATCGCGGCGATGGTTTACAAGTATTCCGTCGGCCAGCCCTTCATGTATCCGCGCAACGACCTGTCGTTCGCCGAAAACTTCCTCTACATGACCTTTGCCGTTCCTTGCGAGCCTTACAAAATCAATCCCATCCTCGCGCGCGCTATGGATCGCATCTTCATCCTCCATGCCGACCACGAGCAGAACGCCTCGACCTCGACCGTGCGTCTTGCGGGTTCATCCCGCGCCAACCCCTTCGCCTGTATCGCGTCGGGCATCGCCTCGCTCTGGGGCCCCGCGCATGGCGGCGCCAACGAGGCCGTGCTGCAGATGCTGAAGGAAATCGGCGACAAGAGCCGTGTGCCGGAATACATCAAGCGCTCGAAAGACAAGAACGACAGCTTCCGCCTGATGGGCTTCGGCCACCGCGTCTATAAAAACTACGACCCGCGCGCCGAAATCATGCGCGACACCTGCTACGAAGTGCTGAACGAGCTGGGCATCAAGGACCCGCTGCTCGACCTCGCCATGGAGCTGGAAAAAGCCGCGCTGAAGGACGAATACTTCATCGAGAAAAAGCTGTACCCGAACGTCGACTTCTATTCAGGCATCATCCTGAAGGCGATGGGCTTCCCCACCGCGATGTTCACGGTTCTGTTTGCCGTCGCGCGTACCGTCGGCTGGATCTCCCACTGGAACGAGATGATCCAGGAACCGACGCAGAAAATTGGCCGTCCGCGCCAGCTTTACACCGGCCCGGTCGAACGTCCCTTTGTCGCAGCGGACAAGCGCAAGTAAGGATTAATACCAGCCAAGCGGTAGCGTTAATACCAGACCGTCATGGTCTTGTGGGTGGGCTTGGCATAGATGTCGGCCTCGTAACCCCTGTTCCACAGTATATGGTCGATATTGACGGCGGTGACGGTGTAACCCTGCTTTACGGCCGACTGCTTCATCAGCTCCACCGCATGGATGCCGCAGGCGCGCAGCTCGACTTCCTCGGGCGCGCCCTGCTCGATCATCACGCCGCTATCAATCGTGGCCGCAAGCGCCGGCGTGTATTCAAGAATGCCGCCATGACGCAGCACATGCGGCACCATGTTGTCGGCAAAGCTGGTCAGGTCTTCCATGCCGCTAAACCCGCCCAGCGCCAAATGCATATCGGCCGCCAGAATCTGCGCGCGTTTATAGATGGGAACGTCGACGCCTTTGTATTGCGAAATATCGGCGAAGGTCGGCCATGCGGCCACGATGCCCGCCAGCGCAGGTGCCGAATAGCCGGCGGCTTCGAGCAGGTTCTGGACCTCGCCGCCGTAATGCTTTACCAGCATCTGGCCCGCCGTCTGCAGGTGTTCGGCAAACAGCGCCATCAGGCCGTCAAGTTCGGGGCTCGCGCCGCGCGGCATGCCGAAGATATCGTGGCAGTCGGCGGGCGTCGCTTCCGACCATTTCGCAGGCGTGTTGAGGCTGCCCGTCGCGAAGGCGCGTTTCAGGCAGCCGGAAATAACGGTATATTCAAGCGCCACGCCGGCCTTCTGCGCAGCCGCGAACCAGCCTGAGCCGAAATTGACGGTATCGAGCGCCATGACAAAGGCCGCCGTCGCGGCAGGCGACGCTTCGGAGACGAAGTGCGTGCCGGCATCAAGCCCCGTCACCACCGGATATTTCTTCAGCAGCGCGGCGGTATAAGTGTCGATCTGGCCGTAGTTGATGGCGATATGATCTGCCGACACGGCGACAAATTCCGCCATCTCGCGCACTTGCGCGGTGATCTTTTCGGAGGACTGTGTTGCGGCGGTTAATATCATTTCTTTTCCTTGCTCTCCTGGAACTTCAGCCAGCCGACGATGATCTGCCCCGCACCGAAATTAAACAAATCGGCATGAGACGCGCCCTTCAGGATCATGATCGACTTCGGCTCGTTCGCAGCGGCAAAAAGTTTCTTGGCCAGCCTTGGCGGTGTTATCGGGTCGCTGTCGCCCTGTATGATCAGCAAAGCGGGGTTAATCTTGCTTATTTTTTCATAATTGTCAAACTTCTCCTTCATCAGCAACCCCGGCATGGCCCAGGAAAACCGCGCCCCGGCGGCCTCGGGCAGATTGGTGAAAGGAGCCTCCAGCACCATCAATTTTATCTGATATTCCAAGGCCATTTGCACGGCGACGCCAGAGCCGATGCTGTCACCGTAAAGCACATACTGGTCATGGAAATAGCCCTTCCCGTCCAGCCATTTGATGACCGCGCGGCCGTCCTTATAAAGGCCTTCTTCGTTCGGCACGCCCGGGTTGCCGCCATAGCCGCGATACTCGGCGATATAGACGCCATAGCCTTCGCGGTCGAAGACGGTGGACTTGATCGCGCGGTGCTTGATGTTGCCTTCCGAGCCGTGGAACATGACGATGATTTTTCCGTTTTTCTTTTTCGGCGGGACAAACCAGCCGAACAATTTCAGCCCGTCCTCCGTCTCGACCTCCACGACCTTCATATTGGGCACTTCGTTCTCGGCCGGTGTGCCGGGTGCCGTGGTATCGGCGAGGTAGAGGAAGTCATGCTGCTTGAAATACATCACGCCCACCGCAAGAATATAAAGGCTGAGGGTAATGCCGAAAAGCTGCAGCACCATGCGCGCCATTGTTTTTGTGGGGTCTTCATTCTGCTTTTGCATTTTCATTCTTCCCTGAATTTTCTTCTATCCATTCGATAGCGTAAGTAGCGGCGCCGTATTGCGCCGTATCCCTGTGTCCGGCCTCCGGAAAGGCCTTGAAATATTTGGGCGCGTTGGCAACATCATAAAGCTTGCGCGCGAGATGAACAGGGATAAGGTCGTCTTTCTCGCCATGCATGAACAGCACCGGCACATGGATTTTCGGTATTTTTTCGAGGTTTTCGAACCGCTCGGCAACAAATTTCCGTAGGGTATCCATTGACAACGTCGGGCGCTGCCAGCCGATGACATCGAGGGCGCTGGATGCCCCCGATTCAAGCACCATCAGCGCAGGCGCTGTTTCTATCGCCGCTTGGATGGCCACATTCACGCCCATGCTGAAACCGTAATAAACAAACTGCTTGGGATCATACCCCTGTTGCTTAAGCCAGGCGATACCCGCGCGCGCATCGCGGTAAATCCCCTCCTCCGACGGATTGCCGGGGTTGCCGCCATAGCCGCGGTATTCACAGAGGTAAACGCCATATCCCCTGTCGATCCACGGCTGCGCCAGCGCGCGTAAATTTCCAAGATTGCCCTTGTTGCCGTGAAAATAAACGATGATCTTGCCGTTTTTTTCTTTCGGCTGCGCGAACCATGCGTAAAGTTTCAGGCTATCCTCGGTCGTGACGCTGATTTCATTCATGCCTTTCAGCTCAGGCTTGCCGGCATAGCTTTTGGTGGGCGCATAGAGGTTGAGCTGGCGGTTTTCCAGCCAGTCGGCAATGATGCCATCAACCTTGCGGCGATAGAGATCGTTATGGCCGCCGCCGGCGATTGAGTAGAATTGCTTGGGCGAATTTGCCTTGTCAAATAGCCGCGCCGCTTCCCGTACAGGAATAAGGCTGTCAGCCTCGCCATGCACAAGGAAAAGGCGCGATTTCACTTTGTCGATCTTGGAGATGCTGTCGAACTTGTCTTGCAGCATCCAGTCGATGGGATACAAAGGATAGCTGAGCTTCGCAACGGCAGTGGCGCTGCTGTAGGGGCTTTCCAGCACAAGTGCTTTTGGCGGGTGCTTGACGGCAAGATCGACCGCCGCGCCCGTGCCAAGGCTTTGCCCGAAATAAACGAGGTTCCACGAACCATAACCTTTGTCACGCAGCGCGAAAAGACAGGCTTCCGCGTCATTGTAAAGCCCCTGCTCTGTCGGCTCACCGGGATTGCCGCCATAGCCGCGATATTCACACAGAAACGCGCCATATCCTCTTTCGATGTAGATCTTCGCCTTGGGGTAGAAGCCTTTTATATTAGAGGAGTTGCCGTGTAAGAAAAGAATAGTCGGCTTGCCCATATCGCGCGGAGGCGTATACCATGCGTGCAACTGCAATCCGTCCACGGTCAGGAAGCGTACGTCCGTCAGGCCTGTAATGCCTTCCTCCCCGGGCGTGCCCACTGAAGCAAGTACACTTCTCGGATACAGGAAGTCCCGCTGGTATATATACAGCAGCACCCCCAAAATGACGTAGATGGCCAATACCATTCCGCAAATGCGGATCGCGCTCCAAACCAACCCCCTGCGCTTTCTTGGCTTTAGGGCCGGCAAGTCATCGGTCATTGCGCTTTATCTTCTTTCACCAATTTATCGAGCCAGCCGGTGATAATATCGCCGGCGCCGTAATAATAGAGATCGTTATGGCCGCCCCGGGCGATGGCGTGGAGTTCCTTGGGTTGGCCGGCTTTGTCAAACAGCCGCTTGCCCTCTCCGAAAGGAATAACGCCGTCGGCATTGCCGTGCACGATGAGAATGCGCGTTTTGACTTTTTCAATTCTACTGATGCTGTCGAACTTGTCCTCCAGCATCCAGTCGACGGGATACCAGCCATAGTTCAGCTTTGCGACATCAACGACGCTGCTGTACGGCGTTTCGAGGATCAGCGCTCTGGGCGGGTTTTTGACCGACAGGTTGACGGCAATACCCGTGCCAAGGCTCTCCGCAAGATAAACAACTTCCGGCGCAGCATGGCCTTGTTCTTTCAGGGCAGCAAGGCAGGCGTCGGCGTCAATATAAAGCCCGTCTTCGGTAGGCTTGCCCGGGCGGCCGCCAAAGCCTCGATATTCGCAGAGAAACGCGCCATAGCCTTTATCAAGATAGATTTTCGCCTTGGGGTAGAAGCTCTTGATCGTAATGCCGTTTCCATGGAGGAAAAGAATAACGGGCTTTCCGGCATCGCGCGCGGGCGCGTACCATGCATGCCCCTCAAGCCCGTCAGCGGTAGGGAAACGCAAGTCGACAAGGCCTTTAATGCCTTCCTGCGAAGGCGTCCCCACAGGAGGAAGATACGTGCCGGGATAAAGAAAGCTGCGCTGGAACGTATAAAGCAGGACACCAAGGATGACGTAAACCAGCAAAGCCATCACGCACAGGCGGAACGAGCCCTGCATCATCGCCTTGTGCCGTCTTGCTTTCAAGGCCGCCAGATCTTCCGTCATTACGCGCGCTCCTCGCTTACCTGTTTATCGAGCCAGTCGCCGATGACGTGGCCGGCGTGGTGGTTGTAAAGGTCGGAATGACCGCCGCGCTCGATGGTGATGAATTCCTTGGGGTGATTGGCGAGCTCGAACAGTTTTTTGGACAGGTCGATCGGAATCACGGCATCTTCGTCGCCATGGATGATGAACAGAGACGTTTTTATTTTCGGGATTTTGGCGAGGCTGTCAAAGCGGTCGAGAATAAGCATATCGACGGGAATAAATCCGTAAGAGCGTCTGGCGACATCCGTCGCGCTGCTGAAGGGCGCTTCGAGGATCATCTGGCGGGGATGTATTTCGGTTGCCATCTGCACGGCAACGCCCGTGCCGATACTCTCGCCGTAAATGACGAATTGCCCCGTGGTGTAGCCTTTATCCTCCAGCCATTTTATCGCTGCGCGGGCGTCGATGTAAAAACCTTCTTCCGTGGGCGTGCCCGGGTTGCCGCCATAACCGCGATATTCGCACATGAAGACACCATGGCCACGCTCCATGAAATGCGCGGCCTTGATCGCACGGTTGGAGATATTTCCGGCATTGCCGTGGTAGATGATCACGATCTTGCCGGTTCTCTTCTTCGGCGGCGCGAACCATGCGACAAGCTGGAGGTTATCAGAAGTGATAACCTTGACGGACTGCATGTCCTTGAGCCCTACGGCGGCAGGATCGCCGGGAGGATTTCTGTCGGGGAAATACTGCAATTTGCGCTGGGCCAGATACATCACTGCCATCAGCGCAAGGTAACCCAAACC
This sequence comes from Alphaproteobacteria bacterium, assembly GCA_041287865.1. Lineage (GTDB taxonomy): Bacteria > Pseudomonadota > Alphaproteobacteria > Micavibrionales > UBA2020 > JAPWJZ01. The sequence goes on from JBGGMV010000084.1 coordinate 23,872, forward strand.
GACAACGGCAACCAATTTCAGCAGCCCTACCATCAGGCCGTTTCCCTCAGCAGGCTCCCGTAAAGGCGGGCATAGGTGCCGCCGGCGGCCAGCAGTTCGGCATGGGTTCCGCTTTCGACGACCCTGCCCTGCGCCATCACGTATATAACGTCTGCGTTCATGATGGTCGACAGGCGATGGGCGACGACGATCGTGGTGCGGCCCTTTTGCAGGCGTTCGAGCGCTGCCTGCACCAGACGTTCCGAATTCGCATCAAGGGCCGAGGTCGCTTCGTCGAGCAGCAGAATGGGCGCGTTGCGCAGCATGGCGCGCGCAATAGAAATACGCTGGCGCTGCCCGCCCGAGAGCTTCACGCCGTTTTCGCCCACGCGGGTATCATAGCCCTGCGGCAGCTCGAGAATGAAATCATGCGCGGCGGCCTGTTTCGCGGCGTCAATGATCTGTTCTTCGGTCGCGCCAAGGCTGCCGTAGGAAATATTGTCGCGGATCGTATCGCTGAAAATCGCCACTTCCTGGCTGACATGCGCAAGGCTGGCGCGCAGGCTTTTGAGCGTGAGGTTGCGGATATCATGCCCGTCCACCTTGATAGAACCTGAATTGATGTCAAAGAAACGCGGGATCAGGTTCAGGATGGTCGATTTGCCCGCGCCGGATTCACCCACCAGCGCGACAGTCTTGCCTGCTTTCGCGCCGAAGGAAACGTCATGCAGCGCTTCGGTGCCGTCGGCATAGACGAAGGAAACATTTTCGAAGGCTACCGTCGGGTTCTTGACCTTCAGCTCGATGGCATCCGGTTTATCGGCAATCAAGGGCGGGGTATCGAGCACCTTGTACAAGCGGTCGAGCGCCGCATAGCCCATCTGCAGAATATTGTTCAGCCGCGCAAGGCGCTTCATCGGCTCGTAAGCGAGCAGGAAGGCCGCGATGAAGGAAAAGAGCTTGCCGGCCGTGCTGGCGCCCGCCATCACCTGCATCCCGCCGTATACCACAATCGTCATAATGGCGATGCCGCCCAGCATCTCGGCGATGGGGGCGATCAGGGCGGAGTAGCGGTAGACGCGGTACATCAGCGAATAGATATTCTCGATGATGACGTTGACGCGGCCTTTCTCGAATTCTTCCATGCCGTAGGATTTCACATGGCGATTGCCCTGGAAGGCCTGTCCCAACATGCTGGTCAGATCGCCGGTGCGCGCCTGCATATTGGCGGAAATGCGGCGCAGCTTTTTCGACAGCTTCATCACGCCGAAGCCCGCCGCGGGGAACACGAACAGCGACGCCAGCGTCAACTGCCAGTCCTGATAGAACATCACGCCGACA
>JBGGMV010000085.1:0-2818 GCA_041287865.1 Alphaproteobacteria bacterium
CCTCGGCGCGCAAGGCTTTCAACGCTGCGGTATGCGCCAGAATGCTGGCTACGTCCTTTTCCTGCTCGGCGTAATAGCTCTTGCCGCGTAGAGCCTTCAGAATTTCAGGCAGGGCTTTCTCGCTCGCCGCGCGCGCCTCCCGGAGATCTTCGGCAAGCCGCCCGATCGTCTCGCCGTCCCCTGAATGCAGCGCGAAAAAGGCAATGTCCCGCTCGACTGAAATCTGCTCGGTAGCGTCAAAAAGCTTGTCCGCTTCGATCGTGGCCGTCTTCAGTGTGCGGATATCGCCGAGCCGGATGACTTCCTGTCCGGCCTGCTGCAGCGTGAAAATGGCGACAAGCAGGCTCAGGGACCCGATCGCCAGGAGAAGGATATTGCGGATGGAAACGGATTTGCTGCTCATGCCCGTCATTCTCGACCCTCCACGACTTCGACGAGCCGCAGCAGGCGGGGCTGCACCTTCAGGCTCGCGCCCTTGACCGCCCCTAAATTCAGCATGACCTTGATGCGCTCGTTCTCGCGGCCGAATTCGATCATGCCGCCACCGCGCGCAAACCCCTGAAAGCTGCTGACGGTCAGCACGCCGCGGCCTTTTAACTGCGGGGCGATCGCGGCCCATTGCTCCCTCTTGCCATCGCTGATGTACAGAAGGTTGCACAAGCTGACTTCTTGGGCGGAACTGACGTTCTTGACCGTTATCGGTTTCTGGTGAACCGTTTTGCCCCGCGTTTTGTCCAGGTACCCCTTAAAGGGGTCGCCCCCGAAAAGGCAAATGCTGATGGCGGGCGAGGCTCCCAGCTTTTCGTCGGGCCACTCGATATACTTCAGGAAGTTATAAAGCATGCCCGCCTTGATTTCATTTTCCTGCAAAACCAGGCCGGCGGCCTGCGCTGAAAAACACCAGACCAGCAGGCCAAGAACGGCAATCAATGACGCTGGACGTTTCAAAACCGCCATGTGGCTCTTCCGTAAACGCTGCGCCCTATGGTAGTGGCGTTGCCCTCGGTGGGAGGCGTGAATTCCCGGTGCCGCGCGGGCCCCAACAGGTTTTGTCCCACAAGGTCGAACTCGAGGCTGTCGTTGGGCTTCCACCCCAGGCGCGCATCCAGTCGCCAGTAATCATCGACTGCGAAGCCTCGCAAGGGGCTTGTATGATAGACAATACCGTCCGCATCGACCGTGTCGGTAATATCCCATTGCGTGCGCAGGACAAACTGGCTTGTCGGAGATTGAAATTCCGCGCCCTCGGCTGCGATGGCCAATGCTGCAGGGGGGCCATGAAGCTCCATGTCTAGCAGGCTGTGGCTGGCCGAGAAATTCAGCGTCGATGACGCTTTCCAGTTAAAAGTGGTTTCAAGGCCGTAAACCCCGCCTTTGGTGTCATTCGTAAAGAGAATCGGCAATGTAATGGGCGGCGGGGCAAGAATGGGCGCCTGAAGCGTGAGTGTGGACAGCTTGCTGTAATCATTATAGAAGGCGGCCACATCCAGACTCGTGGACGGGTTTATCTGGTTTCTGTATCCCAATTCATAGGCTATCAGCACCTCGCTCTCGAAATTCGGGCTGGGGTCGAGGCGCACAACGATTGGGATGGCAGGGCCAAAGGGGGTGACGACGCCGGAAAAGATCTGCGTGTCGTGCTCCAGGCGGCTGGGGGTGCGCACCGCTCTTGCGGCGGAAGCCCAAACCATATTATGGCTGTCGGGATGCCATTGCAGCCTCGCGTTTGGCTGGATTTCGACGCCTGTGTAGTCGTTGTGCTCGATCTTGGAACCCAGAGTCAGGTACCACTTATCGTCCTTCAGGGTGATTTTATCCTGGACGAAGGCGCTAAATAGATTTTCATCCCGCTGGGGCCGGGGGGTGGTAATGAGCGCGCTGGGGGTGAGGTCGCTATGGCTGTAGCGATACCTTCCGCCCGCGATAAGCTGGTGCCGCGATGTCTGGGGAAATACATACTGCGTGTCGATGTCGGCGGAAACCCGCCGGTCCTTCAAGGTCAATTGGTCCCGGTAAGTATAGTCGAAATATGCCTGCAGCTGAAGCTGGGCTCCGCCGTCATATCCCCTCGTCCACCGGCTCAGCAGGTTGCCGCCGCGCGCCGTGATGTTTTCAGGCGCAATGAAAGAGAAAGGTGGGCCAGCGAGCGTCGGGACTGTGTGGAACTGGTTAACCTCACTGTTGTAAAGGTCGCCTTGCACTGTGATCTTGTCGGCGCTGACATTCCAGTCCGTGCGAAAACCGGCACGGTATTGTGTCCAATCGTCATTTGCATCGGTGCCCGCGAGCGTCTTTTCTTCGCCCCGGTCGGTGTATTTGCCGTACACCCGGTAGTGGCCGTTATCGCCGATGGAACCCCCGTAGCGCGCAGAGGTATAGGCCCTCTCCTTGTTTCCGGCTGCGGAGGTAATCCGGCCGCCGACTGTGGCGGAGGAATCCCTGGTGATGATATTAATGACGCCATTTACCGCGTTTGCACCCCACAGTGTTGCGCCGGGGCCACGAATGACTTCGATGCGCTCCACATCTTCCAGCGGTATATCCTGAACATCCCAGTACACGCCCGAAAATAAATGGTCGTACACTTCACGGCCGTCAATCAGGACGAGAAGCTTGTTCGCAAGGGCACCGTTAAACCCCCGTATGCTGATTGCCCAGCCGCTTGTGTTGATACGGGCGACATTCACGCCGGGCACAAGCCTTAACGCCTCAGGAATGACGGTCGCTCCCGAGCGCTTGATGTCTTCGTTTGTCAGCACAAAGATTGCAGCAGGTGCATCGCCCACTTTCTGCGGAATTTTGGAGACAGACGTAACGG